>WOUS01000002.1:0-348683 GCA_009772985.1 Anaerolineaceae bacterium | reverse complement strand
TGAAAGCGGCGGAATTTGCAGGGACGGACTGGTTCCCGGCCTTATCGGTACATGTGCCGGAGACGGTTTTCCCCGATCCGTCCGGGCCGCTGTACGTGGGTGCTGTGCAAGTATCAATCCCGGAGCCGGTTTCGTCTGCCCCTGAGAACGTGAACGTCACGGAATGGTTGTACCAGGTGCCTGAGTCATACCCCCGCGCAGTGCTGCCGGTCACGGTGGGCTTGATTCTGTCAATGTTGATACCCGTCTGCGTGTTCTGGGCAGTGTTGCCGGCGTTGTCCTGGCAAGTGCCGGTGCTGGTCAGACCGTCGCCCTCGGTGGAAACTGTCTGGCTGACGCTGTCCGCTACCGGCCCGGACATTGCATCTTCGCAATTCCAAACCAGCGTCACGTTGGTGTTGTTCCAGCCGTAAGGATTGGCAAGGGTGCGGCTGGCGAGCGAGATGGTGGGAGGGGTGGCATCGTAATCGAAACTGGCCGATGTGATTGGGGCGCTGGTATTACCCGCCAGATCGGTGCAAGTGCCGTTGACCGTCAGGCCGGTGCCGTCCGGGCCGGAATAGGTTACGTTCGGGCAGGCGGCGATCCCGGAGCCGGTTCCGTCGTTGCCAGTGACAGTGAACGTAATTGGAGTTCTGTACCAGCCGACTGGGTTCGGCGTGATACTGGTGGCGGTGGGAGGCGTCCTGTCAATCTTGATGGGTGATTGCGTATCTGAGGGCGAGGAATTTCCAGCTGCGTCGGTGCAGGTTTGGGTAGCGGATAGATTGTTGCCTTCGCCAGTGACTGTAGCGATAACAGTCCAGGTGGTAGCGCCCGAAGATGGGGTTGCGTCTTCGCAGGTCCAGGTTACGACAACATCTGTATTGGTCCACTCGGTGTCGGGCGTGCGGCTGGTATACGTAATGGTCGGGGCGGTCGAGTCTATTTTGATTGTCGTGGTAACGCCGCTGGTGGTGTTGACCGGGTCGTTGCCGTCCGTGGCGTTGCATGTGATTACGTGGACGCCGTCGCCGGTAATTGTTAAAGCGAGAGATGCGTCTGGAGTCGCTCCACCGGAAAATGTCCAGCTACCGCCTAGGCTGTCGGTGCAGTCGAGTGTCGCGACGTTGTCCGCGTCGTGCGCGTCGACGGACCCAACCGCTGATCCGGAAACGTACCAGCCGTTGGCACCGTTGGGGATGAAACCGCTAAAACTGACCGTCGGTCCGACAGAATCAGCCCGGGCGCTGAGCGGGATGGCGATACTCGCGGCGCAAAGGGCTGTCAAGAGGAACAATCCAAGGATGCGCAGGTGGGCTTTTTTCATAAACTCCTCCAGTGATGAAGAAGGGCAGACGATTTCCACTCTTCATATAGCAGATTTCGGGAGGGAAGTCAATAGATTTTATTCCCTTGGAAACAACAGGGCGGCGCATTGCGCCGCCCTGGGAAGGCTTGCATCAGACAATGTTGATGGTGGGCTTCTTTTCTCCGGCCAGCGCCTCGACGCTGACGCGTGCCGCCACTTGTTCGGCCACAGACTTGAGCGCCCGCGCCGCTTCCGACTCCGGGCGGGAGACTACGACCGGTTCGCCGGTATCCCCGCCGACGCGCACCGACTGTTCCATCGGCACCGCCCCCAGGAACGGGACTTTGGCGATGCGCGCCAGGTCCTCGCCGCCGCCCGAGCCGAAGAACTCACCGCGCATGTTCTCGACCACGCCCAGGATGGGGACTTCCAGCGTGCGGAACATCTCCAGGCCGCGGCTGGCGTCTTCCAGCGAAACAGCCTGCGGCAGGGTCACGATGACCACGCCGGAAAGCGGCAGGGTCTGCGCCAGCGAGAGGGCGGCGTCGCCGGTGCCGGGCGGAAGGTCAATGATAAGATAATCCAGTTCGCCCCACTCCACATCGGCCAGGAACTGGCGGATGGCGGAATTGAGCATCGGTCCGCGCCAGATGAGCGGCTGGCCGGGTTTGACCAGGAAGCCCATGGACATCAGTTTCACGCCGTAGGCTTCGGCCGGGATGAGTTTGCTTTCATTCGTTCCCGGGAGTTCGTGGACGCCCATCATGGTCGGGATGTTCGGGCCGTAGATGTCGGCGTCCATCAGGCCGACGCGCGCCCCGGTTTGGGCGAGCGCCACGGCCAGGTTGGCGCTGACGGTACTCTTGCCCACGCCGCCCTTGCCGGAGGCCACCGCGATGGCGTTGCGCACGGGCAGTTGCATCAGTCCGCGCGTCCGGCCATCGTTTGGCACGCTGGCGTCCATCTTGATGTTGACGGTCTTCACGCCGGGGACGGTCAGCGCAGCGTCGCGGGCGGACTTTTCGATGCTGCCCTTGAGCGGGCAGGCGGGCGTGGTCAGCAGGATGGCGAACGAAACGGTATCGCCTTTGATCTCCAGGTCGCGGATCATGTTGAGCGTGACCAGGTCCTTGTGCAGTTCAGGCTCCATGACCTTGCCGAGGGCGGCCAGGACGGATTCGGGGGTGATTGGTTTGGGCATTTTTTTTCTCCAATTAGGCGGCAATCCGCAGATTGCGCAGATTTTCAAGCGGTGGTCATGGTGCGGCTAAGGGTTTCTTTTGCAGGAACCGGGTTACCTCGATGCGGGCGGCGTCGTACAGCCGCAGGAGTTCCTCGTCCGGGCCGCGGAAGCGCCTGAGCGTTTGTTTCGAGCAGGCCTCGCAGCCGCGGATGGCGCGGTACGAATCGGCGGTGCAGGCGGCGCAGTTGTTCAGGCGCGCCATCATCAGGGTCAGCGCGGTCTGTTCGAGGGAGGCGTCGGCCCATTTGGCGGCGGCGGTTACCAGGTCCCGCCAGAGCGGACCGCGCGCCTCTGCAAGCGCCGGGATGACGCGCGGCGGGAAGAGCAGTTCCGCGCCGGTGGCGTACATCACTCCGCCTGAGCCGCAGAGCGGGCGGCTTCCTTGGCGGCGCGGGCGGCATTCTCGCGGCCGGAGTTCACCGGCCGGATGGTTTCGTAATAGGAGGCCGGTTTGGCCAGCCTGGCCTTGTCGAACAGGCTGCGCCCGAAGGAGGCCAGTTCGTAATCGTGGTCCATCTTGATGGCGTCGAACGGGCAGTACTCGGCGCACAGGCCGCAGTTCATGCACACGTCGGCGTCCACGTAGAACTCGGCCGGGTCGGGGAAGGGGCGTCCGGTGGCCGGGTCCACGGAGCGGACGATCCAGATGCACTGCGGCGGGCAGACGCGCGAGCAGATTCCGCACGAGGTGCAGCGCATGATCTTTTCACCGTCGGGGCCTTCATCGTAGACCAGCAGCGGCACGAAGCGAAATTCTTCCGGGACGGGGAGTTTTTCTTCGGGGTACTGGATCGTGAAGATGCCGCGCCCGTCTTTGCTGGAGCGGTGGGCGATGCCTTCTTCGGTGCGGTAACGTTTGCCGATCCACTTCAGGTCGTCCGCGTAGGTTTCAATGAAGCGTTTCAGCGAAACGCTGAGGCCTTTCAGGATGCCTTTTCCATACATGTCATTCATCTCGTCCTCCTTGTACCCGTAGGGTGCTACCGGTCCACTTCGCCGAGAACAATGTCAATCGAGCCTAGCACGGCCACAACGTCGGCGATTTTCTGGCCGGTGCACATCGGGCCGAAGGCGGTCAGGTTGATGAAGGATGGGGCGCGCACGTGGTAGCGCCACGGGCTGGGCTTGCCGTTCGAGATGACGTAGAAGCCGAGTTCGCCTTTCGGACCCTCGACCCGTCCGTACGCTTCGCCGGCCGGGACGCGCACCTGGTAGGCCGGCTTGACCGCCGCCACCGGGCCTTCCGGCAGTTGTTTGACCGCCTGCTGGATGATGCGGAGGCTCTGGCGGATCTCGTCGAAGCGGATCATCAGCCGGTCGTAGATATCGCCGTTCTGGCGCACGCAGACCTCGAAATCGAAGCGGTCGTAGATCGAGTACGGTTCGGCGCGGCGCACGTCGTAGGGGATGCCGGAGGCGCGCAGCAGCGGCCCGGCGGCGGAGTACTTGATGGCATCCTCGGCGGTCAGCACGCCCTGCCCGATGCCGCGCGCCCGGATGATCTCGTTCTCGGTCAGGAAGCGGTCAATCTCGTCAATGCGGCGCGGCAGGCGCTCGAAGAACAAATCCTTGATCTTCTGGAGCGTGCCTTCCGGCAGGTCGCGTGCCACGCCGCCGAAGCGGAAGTAGTTGCACATCATGCGCGCGCCGGAGACGGCCTCGAAGATATCCAGGATGAGTTCGCGCTCTTCCAGCGCGTAGAGCATCGGGGTGAAATACGCGCCCAGGTCGTTGGTCAGCGCGCCGATGGCCATCAGGTGGTTGGAGATACGCGTCATCTCGGCCATCATCACGCGCAGGTACTCGGCGCGCTCCGGCGGCCGGACGTTCATCAGTTTCTCCACCGCCAGCGCGTAGCCGAAGTTGTTGCTCATGGACGAGAGATAGTCCAGCCGGTCGGTGTAGGGCATGTTCATCAGGAAGGTGTTGCGCTCGCCGATCTTCTCGTGGTTGCGGTGCAGGTAGCCCATCACCGGTTTCAGGCTGACGACGGTCTCGCCGTCGAGCATGACCGCGATGCGGAATACGCCGTGCGTGGACGGGTGCTGCGGCCCCATGTTGACGATGACGTGGTCGGTCCCCAGCCCCGCCTCGTCCCGGACCTCGTACCGGGCCAGCGCGCCGTACAGCGCTTTCTCCGCGTCTTCGGGGATCCACTTTTCCGGGTCGAACCCGGCCGGGTAGGAGATGTTATCGCCAAACGGATTCTTGCTCTCGGCCAGCGCGTGCTTCCCCTCCGGCCAGCGCGTCTTGAACGGCTTTCCGTCTTCCTCGTAGTAGGCTTCCTTCCAGTCCTTGCGCATCGGGTGACCGGCGAAACCTTCCCACATCAGGATGCGGCGCAGGTCGGGGTGGCCGCTGAACTGGATGCCGAACAGGTCCCAGATTTCGCGTTCCTGGAGTTCCGCGCCGGGATAGATGGAGACGACGGATGGGACCTCCACCGGGTCTGCGCGCGGGACCTGCACCTTGACCAGCAGCCCCGGGCCGCCGGTGGTCTTGTAGACCTGGTAGACGACCTCCATCTTGCCTTCGGGGAGATAGTCCACGCCGGTGACGGAGGAGAGGTAATCGCAGCCGAACTCGTCGCGCAGCGCCTGCGTGACTTCGAGCAGTTTACCTTTTTCAACGATCCAGCCGGAATAGCCGGGGCGGGCGTCGGCGGTGACGGAGCCGGGGAAACGGGCGGACAGGTTGAGCGCGGCAACGGGAGCGGGAGTTGCCATGTTACGCCTCCTGTCCTTTCGCTCCGGTCTGGGCCAGTCCGATCTTGCGCGGATCAATCAGGTCCGGCCCGAGCAGCGGGACGGGGATTTCGACCGTATCGGGGCCTTTTTGGTACCAGCGGGAATTCTTCCAGTGTTCGCCCTTGATCTTTTCCTGGACCTTCATCAGGCCGTTGAGCAGGGCCTGCGGGGTGGGCGGGCAGCCGGGGACGTAAACATCCACCGGGATGAACTTGTCCACGCCGGAGACGACGTTGTAGCCCTCCTTGAACGGGCCGCCGCCGGAAGCGCAGGCGCCCATCGCCAGCACGTATTTCGGCTCGGGCATCTGGTTGTACAGGCGCACGATGATGGGGATCATTTTCTTCGTTACCGTGCCGGAGACGATCATCAGGTCGCTCTGGCGCGGGCTGGGGCGCATGATCTCCATGCCGAAGCGGGCGGTGTCGTAGCGGCTGGCGGCGGCGCAGATCATTTCGATGGCGCAGCAGGCCAGACCGAACATCAGCGGCCAGACCGAGGCGCTGCGCCCCCAGTTGTACACTTTGTCGAGCGTGGTGATGGCGACAAGTCCCTGCATTTCCGGCGGGATCTCGTAACCGGGCGAGTTCAGATCTTTTACGTCCATGACTCTCTCCACGGGAAGGATGGCAAGCGGGTGGATTATAGCCGGGAGGGGCGGGTGCGTCAATTTATTTATGCAAATATATGTTTGCATAATTGGTATAATGGGACGGATGAAACCCACCACGCGTTTGCGCATCCTCGACCACATCCGCCGCCACCAGACCGCCTCGGTGCGGGAACTGAGCCGCTCGCTGGGGATGACCGGCGCCAATATCCGCCACCACCTGGCCGTTCTGGAGAGCAACGACTTGATCGAGATGGTATCCCAGCGGCGGGAGGGACGCGGCCGCCCGCGCATGGTCTACGGCCTGTCGCGCCACGCTTTGGGCGACGGGCTGGACGAACTGTCCGCCGCGCTGCTGGGGGAGTGGCAGGCCGGCCTCCCGGAGCGGGAGCGGGAGGCCGGCCTGCGGTCCCTGGCCGGGCGGATGGGCGCGGGGTTTGCCGGCGAGCGCGCCGGTCCGCTCCCGAAGCGGCTGACGGATGCCGTCCGTTATCTGAACCAGGGCCATTACCAGGCGCGCTGGGAGGCCGGCGCGGCCGGGCCGCGCGTCATCCTCGGTCATTGCCCGTTTTCGGCCATCATCGAAGAACACCCGGAACTCTGCCGCGTGGACGCCTTCCTGCTGGAGGGCTGCGTCGGGCAGCCGGTGGAGCAGTCCGCCAAACTGGAGCAGGGAGGGCAGGGCCTGCCGCAGTGCGTGTTTCTCGTGAAGTAGTCAGGGAAATGCAATCTCCCGGAGTATCTGAAACTCCGGGAGATTTTTTTTTACTCTACGGTCACGCTCTTTGCTAAGTTCCGTGGCTGGTCCACATCCAGCCCCCGGATCGTGGCGATGTGATAGGCCAGCAGTTGCAGCGGGATGACCGTGACTACAGGGGAAAGCATCCAGGGCGTTTCCGGCACCCACAACACGTGGTCGGCCTGCGAGGCGGCCAGTTCGTCGCCTTCCGTCGCCACGGCGATGACAGTCCCGCCGCGCGCTTTGGCCTGCTGGATCTGGCTGACCATTTTCTCGTACCACGGGTCGCGCGGGGCGATGGCCACCACCGGCATGTTCTCGTCAATCAGGGCGATCGGTCCGTGCTTCATCTCGCCCGCCGGGTAGCCCTCGGCGTGGATGTAGGAAATCTCTTTCAGTTTCAGCGCCCCTTCGTAGGCAATCGGCATGTTGATGCCGCGTCCCAAATACAGGCAGTCGCGCACATCCTTGAGCGCGTGCGCCACCTTTTCCACTTCCGGCTCATGCTCCAGCGCCCGGCCCACAATGTCGGGGATGAGACGCAGGTCGGACACCAGTCCGCGGCGGGTCTTCTCGTCCAGCACGCCGCGCAGGTCGGCCAGCAGGACGGCCAGCAGGTACTGGTCCACCAGCGGGGCGGTGAAGGCTTTCGTCGAAGCCACGCCGATTTCAGGTCCGGTTTGCATCGAAATGGAGCCGTCCGCGATGCGCATGGCCTGCGACCCAATCGCGTTGACGATGCTCCATAACACCGCGCCCTTGCGCCGTCCCTCCTCCATGGCGGCCAGCGTGTCCGCCGTTTCGCCGGACTGCGAGATCGCCAGCACCACCGTGTTCTCGTCCAGGATGGGGTCGCTGTAGCGCAGTTCCGAGCCGATGACCACTTCGGTGGGGATGCGGGCGATGCGCTCGATCAGGTACTTGCCGACCATCCCGGCGTAGGCGGCGGTGCCGCAGGCGGTGATGACGATGCGCTCGATTCTGCGCGCCAGTTCGGGGGTCAGGTTAAGTTCGGGCAGGCGCACGCGGCCCGACTGAAAGTCCACGCGCCCGGCCAGGGTGTCGGTCAGCGAGCGCACCTGTTCGTGGATTTCCTTCTGCATGAAGTGGCGGTACTCGCCTTTTTCGGCGGCGACGGAATCCCACGCCACGCTATGGACCTCGGGCCGGACCGCCGCGCCGTCGAGCGTTTCCACCCGGACGGCGTCGCGCGTGATCACTGCCATCTGGCGTGACTCCAGAAAGATGACACGCCGGGTGTGTTCGAGGATGGCCGGGATGTCGCTGGCGATGAAGTTCTCGCCCTCACCCAGGCCGAGGACGACGCCCCCGGCGTTGCCGATGCGGGCGCAGACCATTTTGTCCGGCTCGTCGGCAGACATCAGGACGATGCCGTGCGCGCCCCGGATCTGCTTGAACGTGCGCCGGGCGGCTTCGGTCAGGTCGGTCCCGGCGGCGAGGTGGTGTTCCACGAGATGGACGATGACTTCGGTGTCGGTGTCGGAGTTGAATTCCACGCCCTCGGCGGTCAGTTCGTCGCGCAGTTCGAGGAAATTCTCGACGATGCCGTTATGAACGACGACCACGCGCCCGGTCGCGCCGAGGTGCGGGTGGGCGTTGCGCGCCGACGGCGCGCCGTGCGTGGCCCAGCGCGTGTGCCCGATGCCGGGCGCGCCGCTGATGGGCGATTCGTTCACCAGTCCATTGAGTTGGGATAACTTTCCCGCTTCCCGCCTCACTTCGATCTTGCCATTTTGCAGCACGGCCAGGCCGGCCGAGTCGTAGCCGCGATACTCCAGCCGTTTCAGGCCGTTCAGGATGATCGGCGTCGCGTCGCGCGGGCCGATGTAACCGACGATTCCACACATGGGGATCCCTCCGTTTGCACGTTTACATGTTAGCACGTTGACACGTTTGAACGTTCTAACGTTTCAACGTTCCAACGATTGCTTATGCCACCCCTCGCCTTTTTGTCTGCGCCGTTCCCGGCCAGCCTTGTGGCGAAGTTAGAATTGGAGGGAAAGGAGCGGGGAGGTGGTCTCCCCGGAGGGCTTCCGCTGAACTTTCGATTTTCTCCCGGCGAACTTCGCCGGGATTGGCTCCGCCTCGCGACGGAGAACCCTCAGCCTCGTCAACGGTCAAGTCTTCCAAGTCTGACAGGTCTGCAAGTCTACAGGTCGGACCTGTGAGACTTGTTAGACATTTAGACTTGTCGGACTCGACAGTTCATGCGCTGTCTTTCCCTTGAAATGTGCCGATCACGCCTCCGTGTTTTCTGAAATGTGGCGGGAATTATACTCGAATCAAAACAGGCTGGCAATTTGCCAGCCTGTGCTATGGAAGGCCAGCCTTATTGGACTATCTCGATGGTGGGCGGCAGGGTGATATCGTAGTTCTCGTTGTCGTTGTAGAAGATGCTGGTATCCGCCGTTCCGATCAGGTCAATCGTGTACCCGATGACCTGGCTGTGAAAGCCATAAGAAGATCCGGTTCCGTTGATCTGGATCTCGGAAGCGGGGGCGAGGATGGTACCAGTGAAGGTAGAATTGGCATTCCCGTTCAGGATCACGGTGTTGTCGTTCGTGAGCGGCAGGTAGATCAGCAGGCCGGCGTAATCGCCGGTGGTCTGGGCGGAGAGATTCAGTTCTGCGCCGCCGTTGATGTGGAGCCGTCCGTCAATAAAGTACAGCAAAACGCCGACCCCGGTGACAACATCGTTCGCGTTGATGGTGGCGTTGCCGCTGATGCAGTATGTTCCCGGCTGCAGGGTCACGTCGGCGCCGAGCCAGGAGCCGGGGATGTTGCCGGGGGTGAGGATGCCGTTATTCCTGGTGCCGTCCACGGAGCAGGTGGGCTGCGGCCAGATGTATTCGGGCGGATAGGGGAGTTGGGTGCCGCAGCCTGTCTGTGGGGGCGGAATCACATCGCCTGCGCCGTACGTGGCCCCGCCCACCACGCAAATATTCGGTGCAGACAGGGTGGCGTTCCCGCTCTGGTCGAAGGCCTGGAAAGCGCCCGAAGAGCAATCAGAATTGACGAATACTCCCGAACCGGTCACGTCTGTATCGGCCGTGCCATGCACCCAGAAGGAGCGGCAGTCGTGCAGGTTGAGGCTGACCATCGCGTTGCCGAAGGCAATCTGCCCTGTGACCGCTGGCCTGGCGCGGGCGATGGCTTCCACGCAATTATGCACCTGTTCAACGCCGACGACCGGCGCGAAGTAGGTGTCCACGTTGGAGCGGATGATCACCTGGATGTAATACTCGACCCTGTCGTTCGGGTCGGCTGCCAGGTTCAACGGGTTCGGGACGGAGCCGTCGCAGCCTGCCCCCGGCGGATTATTGATGGTCACGATGCTGCGCACGCCATCATTGGTGTACTCGTTGTCGGCTGCCCGGGCCATCCCGGCGGAGGTCCAGTTTTGTTCGTGGACTTTTGCCAGCGCGGCCGCCAGCGCCGCGGCGTCGGCCGCGCTCTGGGCGTGGCGGCGGTCGGTGAAGGCGTTGCCGCCATCCACTGCCAGGGCTGTCAGCCCGATCAGGCCGACGATGGCCAGGACGATCAGGATCAGCGCCTGTCCGGTTTCAAAACGCTTGATGAACATGGGAAAACTCCTTGAAAATAAAAGGGAAAGCAAGTAACTGCAACCATTATAAATCATAACAGGCTGGCATATGCCAGCCTGTTAATTCTGTAAACAACGGTTTCCGGGGTGCTACCTGACCACCTCGATGGTGGGTGGCAGGGTAATATCGTAGTTTGCGCTGTCGTCGTAGAAGATGCTGGTATCTGCCGTACCAATCAGCTCAATGGTGAGGCCAATAATCTGGCAGTGGTATCCATAGGATGATCCGGTCCCGTTGATCTGGATCTCGGAAGCGGGGGCGAGGATGGTGCCGGTGAAAGTCGAGTTCGCATTCCCGTTCAGGAGCACGAGGCTGTCATTTGTGAGCGGCAGGTAGATCAGCAGCCCGGCGTAGTCGCCGGTGGTTGGGGCGGAGAGGTTTATTTCTGCCCCACCGTTGATATGCAGGCCGCCGTCCATGAAGTACAGCAAAACGCCGACCCCCGTGACGACATCGTTCGCGTTGATGGTGGCGTCGCCGCTGATGCAGTAGATCCCGGGTTGCAGGGTCACATCGGCGCCGAGCCAGGAGCCGGGGATGTTGCCGGGGGTGAGGATGCCGTCGCTCCGGGTGCCGTCCACGGAGCAGGTGGGCTGCGGCCAGATGTATTCGGGCGGATAGGGGAGCTGGGTGCCGCAACTCGTTTGGGGCGGCGGGGTCACTTCGCCTGCCTCATAGGTTGCCCCGCCAACCACGCAGACACTGTCGGCGCTCAGCGTGCCGTCGCCGATCTGGGTGAAGGCCTGGAAATTGCCCGAGGCGCAGTTGGAATTGACGAAGACGCCCGATCCGGTGACAATCGTCTCCGCCGTACCCTGTACCCAGAAGGATGCGCATTCGCTCTGGTGCAGACTGACCATGGCATTTCCGTATGCGATCGGCGTCGTGACCGCCGGCCTGGCGCGGGCGATGGCTTCCACGCAGTTATGCACCTGGTCCACCCCGACAACCGGGGCGAAGTAGGTATCCACGTTGGAGCGGATGATCACCTGGATGTAATACTCGATCTTGTCGTTCGGGTCGGCTACCAGGTTCACCGGATTGGGGATGGCGCCATCGCAGTCCGGCCCCGGCGGATTGGAGACGGTTACGGTGCTGCGCACGCCATCGTTGGTGTACTCGTTGTCGGCTGCCCGGGCCAAACCAGCCTGTGACCAGTTTTGATCATGGACTTTTGCCAGCGCGGCTGCCAGCGCCGCGGCATCGGCCGCGCCCTGGGCGTGGCGGCGGTCGGTGAAGGCGTTGCCGCCATCCACTGCCAGGGCCGTCAAGCCAATCAGTCCGACGATGGCCAAGACGATCAGTACCAGCGCCTGCCCCCTTTGATGGTGTGAGTGGTGTTTCATGTGTGCCTCCTCCAGGACAGAACTCTCGCCGGTCATGGACAGGCCGGCTTGAGAATGGTATTCGTGACCGACGCGCGGACAGGGATGGTTTGCGAACCGATGATGGCGCCGATAAATGGCATGGTTATCTGGTAATTGTAGGCGACCGTGACCGTGATCCCGCCGCCTGCGCAGGGCGGATTGGTCGCGGAAACGGCGACGGTGACATTGGTTACATCCGTCAAATCCACCGGCTGGTCGGAGGATTGGCGGACGCGGTTGATGATGGCGGCAGTATTGAGCGGTTCGCCTGCATCGTATACTCCCATTGTCCCATTCGGATCTTCCACAACCGCCGCGATGGAGCCGTACAGCGCTCCCTCCTGCGCGGCGTCGCGGAGGGCGATGTAGGCGAAGAATGCGCTGCCCAGGTCAACCGCCCCGGCCACCAGCGTAAGCATCAGCGTAAGAGCCAGGGCAAATTCGACCAGGCTCTGGCCGCTTTGTGCAGGTTTTTTCTTGGCGTTTTTTTTCATCTGCTGGTTCCTCTGGTTTACGGTACCGGTGTAACGACCCATGAATCGAGCGTGTAATTGGCGCAGCCGTTGTTCGCGAACTGCATGGTGACGCGCTCGGTACCGTCCAAATTGTCGTAACTTTGATGGAAAGTAAAGATAATATTGTTCAGGCCGGTCGGCAGGGTGATACCCGCACCGGGAACGAACGCCAGCGTCAGGGTCGGACCGGGCGCATCGCCCGTCCAGATGACATCTCCAGCCAGTGTGATGCTCCGCAGGCGCACGTCCCAGTCGCCAGGGGGCTGGTTGCCACGATCGTGGTTCCATTGCACGAAGATCTGCGTCACGGTCAGCGCCGCCCCGGTATTGTTCTGGATGGGCATGAGCATGGTGTTGTCCTGCGTGGTGATTGCGCCGTGCATCACCATGTAGCAGTTCACCGCCGTTGCCGTGGCGGTCGGGACAGGCGTATCGGTGCTTATGCCGGTTGGCGTGGCCGTATCCGTTGGCGTGAAGGTCAGCGTCGGTGTGAATGTCAGCGTCGGCGAGAATGTCGGCGTTGGTGTGTAATCATTGGTCGCTGTCGGCGTGAAGGTCTCTGTGGGCGTGAGCGTGGCCGTCGGTTCGATGGTATTGGTGGGCGTATATTCGGTGGTTGGCGTAAACGTGTTGGTGGGCGGAGGCGGCGCGACGGTCGGCGGCGGGAGGGCCGAGCCGGCCACCGTGATGTTGACCAGGATGGTGCGCGCATTGAACGAGCGGACGGTCATCGGGTCCAGCGGGACGATGGCCGCCAGGGGAACGAACTCGGCGGTCACTCGGACCGTGATCCTGTCGCCGTTGACCACGGACGCCGGCGGGCAGCTGGAAAACACCGCCGTGCCGGGGCCGTGGTCGTACTGGATGGTGATGTTCGCGTCGTCAATGGCGTCCAGGAAATCCGCGTTCTGCGCCGCGGCGCGGATGCCCGCGCAATCCCGGTAGCGGGGTATCCCGCCCGGCACGTTCAGGCCGGTGGCTGAGCCGTAGCGCGCCGCCTCGCGGCTGGCAGTGGCTACGATGCTGTAAATAAAGATCAGCCGCCCGACCTCCAGCATTCCATAAATGACCAGCAGGAGAATCGGGAGCACCAGGGCAAATTCCACCATGCTCTGGGCGCGCGTTCGTTGTTTCGGGTGCAATCGTCTCAGGAACATATCCTACTCCGCAAAAACGGTTCGTTTGCCGCCAAGTTTAGGCCTCATTGTCTTGATTGCAATCCTACCGTGGGACTATGACGGCGAGATAAAGCGGGAAGTACAGGATCACCATCGCGGCCAGGATGAATCCCGGCCCAAGCGGGATAAAGATGCCGAAAGCCTGTTCCTTGTAGCGCCGGGTGATCACCAGCCAGAGGATGATGACCAGGCTCACCGCCCCGGCCAGCAGCACCCCGAGCAGGATGCCGAACCAGATGAGCGGCCAGCCGAGCATCAGCCCGAGGATGATCGCCAGTGTGATGTCGCCGCGGCCGAGCGCTTCCTCGCCGCCTGCATTTGTGCCCAGCCGGCGGGCGTTCAACCGGACGAACAACTTCCCGAACAGGTAGAAAATACCCAGGATGGCAAAGCCGGCAACCGCGCCAAGCGGCACATTCCACCAGTCCTCCACCATCAGGAATCCGGTCCCCGCGCCGATGAAAAGCCCGGCAATGCTGAGCGGCTGCAGGATCAGGCGGTGTTCCAGGTCAATGACCGCCACACTGGTCAGGTACACAAAGACGACCAATCCGCCGGCGTAGCCGATGTCTCTCGGCGGCGACAGCCAGATGTAGAAGGAGGCCGCCAGCAGGAGCGCCAGCAGGACCCAGGTCCGGGCGCGGCGCGGCTGGCCGCATTTCGGGCAGCGCCGCAGGAGCAGGTAGTCCTGCCAGGGGAGGGGGGCGCGGCAGGCCGCGTTCCCGCAGTGCGGGGCTTTGGCCGGCGTGAATGGGAGCGTGTCGGCCAGGAGGTTGGTCACGATCCAGGCCGCCAGTCCGGCCAGCAGCGGGATGGCAAGGGTGAGATTCACACGATCATTATATCTGAATTGCCCCCTCGCATCATCTTAATGGAATTGCAAAGTTGGGCTGCGCGTAACCGCCGTATCTGACCCGGAACCGCCCTCGCTTGGCGGAATCGTAAAAGTAGCATACAATCCGGGCAGCAAGAAGGAGACCGTATGGAGAAATTCATCATCGAGGGGGGCATCCCCCTGAAAGGGGAGATCACCCCGGCCGGCAACAAGAACGCCGCCCTGCCGATCCTGGCGGCCGCGCTCCTGACCGACGAGCCGGTGGTTTTGCACAACCTGCCGAACATCCGCGACGTGGCCGACATGCGCAAACTGATCGCCAGCCTGGGCGTCGAAATAAAGGACCTGGGGAACAATTCCTGGCGCATCCGGGCCCGCACCGTGCGGCCTGCCGACCTCGACCCGGACCTCTGCCGCCGCATCCGCGCCTCCATCCTGCTGGCCGGACCGATGACCGCCCGCGCCGGCATCCTGCGTCTCCCGCCCCCCGGCGGGGACGTGATCGGCCGCCGCCGCGTGGATACGCACATCCTGGCGCTGAAGGCTCTTGGCGCGAAAGTCCGCTACGAGCGCTCGTTCGAGTTCTCGGCCCGCCGCTTGCGGGGGGCCGACATCCTGCTCGATGAGGCGTCCGTGACCGGCACCGAGAATGCCATCATGGCGGCTGTCACGGCAAAAGGGACGACCATCCTGCGCAACGCCGCTTCCGAGCCGCACGTGCAGGAACTCTGCCGGATGCTGAACACGCTCGGGGCGGGCATCACCGGCATCGGGTCCAACACGCTGACGATTGAAGGCGTGGACGGGCTGCACGGCGGCGAGTTCACCATCGGGCCGGATTACCTGGAGGTGGTCAGTTTCATCGGCGCGGCGGTGGTCACGCGCGGCGAGGTGCGCATCCGCCGGGCCGGGCCGGAGTACCTCCACATGGTGCGCATCGTTTTCAACCGCCTGGGCGTGGACTGGGCCGTGGACGGGGAGGATATCGTTGTGCCGGCGCACCAGCGCCTGCGCATCGAACCCGACCTGGGCGACGCCATCCCGGAGATCAAGACCAACGTCTGGCCGGGCTTCCCCACGGACCTGAACAGCATCGCCATCACGGTGGCCACGCAGGCGCGCGGCAGTGTGCTGTTCCACGATTGGATGTACCCCAGCCGGATGTTCTTCACCGACAAACTGGTTTCGATGGGCGCGCAGATCGTGCTGTGCGACCCGCACCGCGTCATCGTCACCGGCCCGGCGCGGCTCTACGGCGAGAAGGTGGAAAGCCCCGACATCCGCGCCGGCATGTCGCTCCTGCTGGCGGCGCTGGCCGCCAAGGGGACCTCCACCATCCGCAACGTGGGGCAGATTGACCGCGGCTACGAGAACGTGGACGCGAAGTTCCGCTCGCTCGGCGCCAGCATCGTCCGCGAGCGCGAACAGTAGGGCGAAATTAATTTCGCCTTACCCTGTTTAACGCCAACTGATTTCCAATGCAAACCTCCCGGAGGCTGACAGTCTCCGGGAGGCGTTGTTTAATCGGCTCATTGGGAGTTGCCGTGATATACCCCCACACGTAGAGGCGAACCTGCGTGTTCGCCCGGGCGGACACCCAGGTCTGCCCCTACATCACGGCGATTCCCAGAGAACCGTTTAATCAGCAGATGATTTTATCTGCGGCATCTGCGCAATCTGCGGATGATTACGGCGTTTCCAGAATCGCGCCGGTATCCGAGATGTGCAGCACCCAGGCGTGGATGTTGTCGCTCAGCCAGACCGACCCGCTGAAACCCGCGTCGCTGCCGATGTACCCATAGTAGGAGTACGTGTCCACCGGCACGGTCTGGGTGACGGATGCGCCCGGGGTGATGGAAAATTCCCGATAGCAGATCGGGGAGGAGAGCACGGCCAGCACCTGCTGGCTGGAGTTGTTCCGAAACTCCATTTGTGCCAGGACGCGCCCGTCGGGGTTGCAGGCAAATGGACGCGGCGCGGTAGTTGGCGCGATAGTCGGCGTGATCGTGGGCGTGGCGGCCGGCGTCAGCGTTGGCGTGGGGAAAGGCGTATCGGTCGGGAGCAGCGTCGCGGTCGGGATGGCCGTCAGGGTCCCGGCGACCATCGTCTCGGCCAGCGCGCCGACTGTGGCGTCAATGTCCGGCGGTTCGGGCGTGGGGGCGGGGGTGGCGGCTGGGGCGCACGCGCTCAGCACCACGGTCAGGGTGGCAGCGAGAAGGAGCAGGCGTTTCATGGCTTGCTGCTCATTGTTTGGGTTGGGCGGTCGCTTCCAGGAACTGCGCCACGGCCTCGCGCAGCATCCGCTCAGGCAGCGCGCCCACCTGGCGGTGGACGATCTTGCCGCCGAAGATGAACAGCAGGGTGGGAATGCCCTGCACGCCGTACTTGCCAGCCCATTCCGGGTTCTCGTCTGTATTGACCTTGGCGACAATCAGTTTGCCGCCATTTTCCTTGCCGATCTTTTCCAGCATCGGGCCAATCATCTTGCACGGGCCGCACCAGGGCGCCCAGAAGTCCACGATAACGGGCAGGGGGTTCTGAAGCACGGTTTTCTCGAACGCGGCGTCAGTGACATGGATCGGTTCGTCGTTCATAAGTTCTCCTGAATGATGAAAGATGGATGAGGTTATCCGGCTTTTTCGCCGGGCTTGAATATCCGATAGGACGACTTGATCTTTGCATCCTTGCCGAGCATGATTCCGACCGAGCAGTACTTTTCCTCGGACAATTGGATGGCCTGTTCCACGTCTTTCGGTTTGAGGTCAGCGCCCCAGATCAGGTAGGTCACTTCGATCTCTTTCCAGACCATGGGGTGGTCGTCGGCCCGGCGGCCCCGGACGTTGACCTTCATATCCGTCAGTTTGATCCTCTTCTTCCGCAGGATGGACACGATGTCCATTCCGGTGCATCCGGCCAGCGCCACGAGCAGCAGTTGCATCGGTCCCGTGCCGGGCTTGTCGTTCAGCGCGCCCATCTGCACGGATCCGCCGGCGCCGTTCTCTCCAATGAAAGTCAATTCCCCTTTCCAATCAGCAGTGATTTCGGTCCAGCCTTCGTTCATGGTTCCTCCGTGTCGGGGGCGAGTATATCATAAAAATTTTGGCGCCCTCTTTCGATGCGCCAGGCGCAAAAAGGTTGCACATCCGGTATAATCACGCCCATGCCCGAACTGTTCTCGCGCTGGAAGGAAGGACTCGCCCGCAGCAGCAAGGCGACCTTTGGCCGCCTCGCCGGTCTTTTCGGCGCGACCGAGATCAAGCCCGACACCTGGGACGAACTGGAAGCGCTGCTCATCCAGGCGGACCTGGGGCTGGAGACGACTGCCTCGGTCATCGAAGCGCTGCGGGGCGGCGTGCGGACCGGGGGCCTGACGCGCGCTTCCGAACTCCAGTCCCTGCTCGAGGCGGAACTGCTCGCCCGTCTCGACCCGCCTCCCGCGCTGGAATTCCCGGCCAAACCGGCGGTCATCCTGCTGGTCGGCGTCAACGGCTCCGGCAAGACGACCACCATCGCCAAACTGGGCCGCCGCTTTGCAGACGACGGCAAGCGCGTCCTGCTCGTCGCCGCCGACACCTTCCGCGCCGCGGCCGTGGACCAGTTGCAGGTCTGGGCCGGGCGGCTGAACCTGCCCATCATCGCCGGGCAGATGGGGTCCGACCCCGGCGCGGTCGTCTACGACGGCATCCAGTCTGCGGTCACGAAAGGGTACGACCTGGCGCTGGTGGACACCGCCGGACGCCTGCACACGCGTTACAACCTGATGGAGGAACTCAAGAAAGTCCAGCGTGTGGCTGGCAAGGCGCTGGCGGGCGCGCCGCACGCCGTCTGGCTGGTGCTGGACGCCACCACCGGGCAGAATGCGCTGGCGCAGGCGCGGGCGTTCAAGCAGGCCGTCAGCGTGACCGGCATCATCCTGGCAAAACTCGACACCTCGGCGCGCGGCGGCATGGCCTTTGCCATCCAGCGTGAACTCGGCCTGCCGATTTTATTCGCCGGGTTGGGCGAGAAGCCCGAAGACTTGACACCTTTCGACCCGGAGGCGTTTGTGAAAGGGATTATGAATTCGTAGGGGCGACCTTTGCATCGTCCCCGAAAGGGGATGGTCGCCCTGGGCGAGGACAAGCCTCGCCCCTACATTGTTTCGGAGGAACCATGCAAGACCTTTTGGCACGACTGAAAACATCAGGGGACGTACTCCGCCAGTTAATGGAGCGTCTTTGACTTAGCCGCCAAAGAATCCCAACTTGCTGAACTCGAAAAAGAGATCAACGCCGCGGGCTTCTGGGACAACCCATCCCATGCCCAGCAGGTGAGCAAGACCGCCGCCGCCCTGCGCTCGGACGCAGACGACTGGCGCGGCTTCGAGCGCCGCCTGCACGACGCGGCCGAACTGGCCGGGCTGGACGACGAATCCCTCCGCCCGGACCTGGAGGCTGAGATCGCGTCCATCGAGACGGAACTGGGGCAGCGTTCCTTCACGGCGATGCTCTCCGGTCCCTACGATGCCGAGGATGCCTTTCTCGCCATCCATGCCGGCGCGGGCGGGACCGATTCGCAGGACTGGGCTGCGATGCTGATGCGCACGTTCCTGCGCTGGGCCGAGAAGCGCGGCTTCAAGACCGAGATCCTCGACACGACCGCAGGCGAGGAGGCAGGCATCAAGTCGGTGACCATCTCTGTTGTCGGAAAGTATGCCTTCGGGTATTTACGCTCAGAGAAGGGCGTCCACCGCTTGGTGCGCCTCTCGCCGTTCGACGCTGCGCACCGGCGGCATACCTCGTTCGCCCTGGTGGAGATCCTGCCCCAGGTCGCGTTCGACAGTCCCGAGGTCCAGATTGCCCCGGCGGATTTGAAAATAGACGTTTTTAAATCGTCTGGCGCGGGCGGGCAGAATGTCCAGAAGAACGCCACCGCCATCCGCATCACGCACCTGCCGACCGGGCTGGTGGTCACCTGCCAGAATGAGCGTTCGCAGACGCAGAACCGCGAGTTCGCCATGCGCATCCTGCGCTCGCGCCTTCTGGAAATCAAGAAGGCCGAGAAGGATGAAGAGATTGCCGTGCTGCGCGGCGAATACACCAAGGCCGAGTGGGGCAGTCAGATCCGCTCGTACGTGCTGCATCCGTACCAGATGGTGAAGGACCACCGCACCGAGCACGAAACCGGCAACACCCAGGCCGTGCTGGACGGCGACCTGGACGCGTTCATGGAGGCGTATCTGCGGAAGGGATCGTAGCGCCTTCCACGAAAGATCGGCAGCGGATTACGCAGATTCTCGCGGAGGAGGAAGAACACAATCCGCGTAATCCGCGTAAATCCGCTGCAAAAAAAATGTCTACCAGATCATCTGTCCGAATTTCAGGATTTGTACTTGACGCTCCTGCGCTTCACTACTATAATCAGCCCGCTTTGCCAGAAACTATCTTAGCAATTTTGCTCTTTCGGGGGCTCGGCCCCCGAAAGAGCATGAAGAAAAAAGGAGTAAGGAATGCCCCCTCATCCAAAGAGAAAACTCTCGAAAGGCCGTCGCGACCGCCGCCGCGCCCACGACGCGCTGGAACCCGCCAGCCTGGTTGCCTGCTCGAACTGCGGAACCATGATCCTGCAGCACATCGTCTGCCCGAACTGCGGTTTCTACAAGGGCCGCGAAGTGATCGAGATCAAGAAGGAAGAGAAGAAGAAGTAGCCGCGCCTCGCGCGTGCGGCCTCTTGCGCTCATCGTTCCCGGTGACGACGCCCTGCGTCGTCACTTTTATTTTCGCCCCGTGTCGTTGCGAGGAGGGTCGAGTAGGCCGAAGGCCGTATCGAGACCCGACGAAGCGATTTCCTTCGGGGACTTTCCCCTTGCGGGCCGGGAGACTGCTTCGTCGGCCTTTCAGGCCTCCTCGCAGCGACACACCAATTGTGTTTGCAACAGAGTATTTTCGCCCGCGCAAGCGAAAATGGGGGAGACTCGCAGGGAGGGGAGGGATTACCATGAATTTGCACTCTTGAGGATAAGGGGATTTGTTATAATTGGCTTGTGAGACCGCAGGCAATGCAGACATGGGGTCACTCTCTGGCCGGATGCCCGGCCGGAATTTTTCACAAATCTACAGGAGAAGCAGCATGAGTCTGAGTCAAGTCGCAAGTTCGATTCCCGCTTCGCCCACCATTGCCCTGAACGAGGCAGCCCGGCTGCTGCGCGAAAAAGGCGAGCCGGTCATCCACCTGGGCATTGGCGAGCCGAAGAACAAGACGCCCATCACGGCCATCCTGAGTTCGGCGGCCAAACTGAGCAGCGGCGACGTGAAATACGTCCCCACCGACGGCACGCCTTCGTTGAAAAAGGCCATCGTCCGGTACACGGAGGAGAATTACAACCGCGTGGTCGCGCCGCAGAATATCATCGTCTCGGACGGGGCCAAGCAGTCGTTGTTCAACATCCTCTTCACGCTGTGCAACCCGCAGGACGAGGTGGTGGTGCTGGCTCCGTACTGGGTCAGTTACCCGGAGATGATCCGCATGGTCGGCGGGACGCCGGTCATCGTCACGCCCGAAGACGGGACCTTCATCCCGCGCTTCGACGAGATCGAGCGCGTGGTCGGCTCGTACACCAAAGCCATCATCGTCAACAGCCCGAACAATCCCTCCGGCATGGTCTATCCCGAGGAACTGGTCGCGAAGATCGTGGAACTTTGCGAGAGCAAGGGCATCTACATGATTTGCGACGACATCTATCACAAACTGGTTTTCGATGGGAAAGTGGCGAAGCCGTCTTGTGCGTACACGTCTAAAGATGTGGAAAATTCCAAACTCATCCTGGTCAACGGCGTGGCGAAACTCTACGGCATGACCGGCTTCCGCGTCGGCTGGGTGGTGGCGCCGAAGAAACTGGTGGAGATCATGACCAACGTCCAGTCGCAGACGACCACCTGCGTCTCGCCGGTCATGCAGGCCGCCGCCGAAGGCGCGTTGACCGGGATGCAGTCGGTGGTCGAGTCGCTGCGGCTGACCATCCAGAACAACCGCGACGTGCTGATGCAGGAACTGCGCACCTTCGCCGACGTGCATTGCGTCAAGCCGGAGGGCACGTTCTACGCCCTGCCCGATTTCAAAGCCTACTGCCGCAACAGCGTGGCGAAGAACTCGGTGGAACTGTCGAATTTCCTGCTCAAGAAGGCGCTGGTGGTGACGGTGCCGGGCAAGGAATTCGGCATGGAGGGCCACCTGCGCCTGAGTTTCGCCGGGACGGTCAAGGAACTGACCGAGGGCGTGGAGCGCATGAAGTGGGCGCTCGACCCGAACGCGCCGTCCGAGATCTACATCGGCGACCGCAAACTGCTGAGGGATTGGCTTTGAGAGCCAGTGTCCAGTGAACAGTATACAGTAAACAGTTTTCAGTGATCAGTGGATGAGGCTATGAACAATATTCTCAACATCAAAACTCCCACCGAAGGACAGGCCGCGGCGGTGCGCGCCGACTACGGCCTGGATTATCTCGGGTTGTCCAACTTGCGCAAGGTCTACTGGAACCTGCCGACCGAAGCGCTGTACGAGGAAATTATCTTTCGCGGCGAGGCGAGTCTTTCCCGCCTCGGGCCGGTGGTTGTCAACACCGGCAAGCACACCGCCCGCGCCGCCAACGACAAGTTCGTCGTCCGCGAGCCGGGCACAGAAGGGGATATCTGGTGGGGACAGTACAACCGTCCGTTCGCGCCGGAGAAGTTCGACGAACTGTTCGCCCGCCTGCAAGGCTACCTGCAGGGCCGCGACCTGTTCGTCCAGGACTGCTACGGCGGCGCGGACCCGCAGTACAGGCTCCCGGTCCGGGTGGTGACGGAACTGGCCTGGCACAGCCTGTTCGCCCGCAACATGTTCATCAAGCCGCAGGCGTCGGAAGAATACCGCCGCTTCTCGCCGGAGTTCACCGTCATCGCCGCCCCCGGCTTCAAGGCTTTCCCGCAGATTGACCAGACGCCCACCGAGACCTTCATCGTGCTCAACTTTGCCCAGAAGTTGTGCATCATCGGCAACACCGGCTACGGCGGCGAGATCAAGAAATCGGTCTTCACCCTGCTGAACTACCTGCTGCCTCTGAACGACGGCGTGATGACCATGCACTGCTCGGCCAATGTCGGCAAGTCCGGCGACGTGGCGCTCTTCTTCGGCCTGTCCGGGACCGGGAAGACGACCCTGTCCGCGGACCCGGCGCGCGGCCTGATCGGCGACGATGAGCACGGCTGGTCCGACAACGGCGTGTTCAACTTCGAGGACGGCTGTTACGCCAAGGTGATCGAACTGTCCGAGTCTGCCGAGCCGCAGATCTACGCCTGCACGCGGCGCTTCGGGACGATCCTGGAGAACGTGGTCTTCGACCCGGTGACGCGCGCCATTGACCTGGACGACGCCTCCATCACCGAGAACACGCGCGCCTCGTATCCGCTGGATTACATCGAGAACGCCATCGCCGAGAAGCGCGGCGGACATCCGAAGAACATCATCTTCCTGACCTGCGACGCCTCCGGCGTGATGCCGCCGATTGCGCGCCTGACCGTGGAACAGGCCATGTACCATTTCATCTCCGGCTACACCTCCAAGATCGCCGGGACCGAACTCGGCCTGCGCGACGAGCCGGAGATCACCTTCTCGGCCTGCTTTGGCGGCCCGTTCATGGTGCATCGTCCGGCCTTCTACGCGGACCTGCTGCGGCGCAAGATCGAGCGCTACGGCGTGAAGTGCTGGCTGGTCAACACCGGTTGGGTGGGCGGACCGTACGGCGTGGGCAAGCGCATCAGCATCAAACACACCCGCGGCCTGCTCAGCGCCGTGCTGGACGGCAAACTGGAGGGCGTGGAATATTACACCGACCCGGTCTTCGGCTTCGAAGTCCCCAAGACCTGCCCGGATGTGCCGGAGGACGTGATGTACCCGGCCCGCTCCTGGCAGAAGGAGACCGAGTACTGGAAGCGCTACAAGCAGTTGGCTTCGCGCTTCATTGACAACATGAAGAAGTTCGAGGCCGACACGCCGAAGGAAGTGGTGGAGGCGGGGCCGAAAATCAAGTAGAGCAGTGAATGGGGAATGGGGAATAGGGAATAGGGAATAGTGAAAGGCTTCCGAAGCCGGGATGGTTTCGGAAGCCTTGTTTTTTGATCCTATGCCAAAGGGTGGGCTATTCAGATTCCTTCAAGGCGCGCTCGAGCAGGTCTGTGACTTTGAGTTCCTTTGCCCATGTTCGCAAATAAACCAGGTCAAGCTCGCCCGCGCGGGTTTTCAACACGCCGAGGATGTCGCGCCATTGGCGGTCGGAGACTTCGCCGCCCATGCGATACCATTCCAGTTTGGCAAGGATAATATCTTCGGGACTGACAACATACACGCTTTGTTCGGGGTCGGTTGCAATCACCGACAGTTGACGCCGTTCCAATTGCATTTGATCGAAGGCGCGCAATTTTTGGATGAAAATATCCACCTTGAAGGCGGTTTCATAGTGGATGAGGTTGAAACTGCTGTGATGTTCGATGGCGTCCCTCATCATTTCGTCGTCGGCATAGAATTCCTTCGAGAGCGCGGCAACCAGCGGTTGGATGTGTTCCAGTCTCATGTCTGCCACAATATCCACATCCAGCGTGGAGCGCATGACGCCGTGCATGGAACTGGCGAGCGAGCCGCCCACCGCATAGGGGATTCCGATTTGCTCCAGCGTTTGCGCGACGAGCAATGTGATTCGAGTGGATTCACCTTGCATGGTCATATACCTTTCGCGCCAGTTCTGCGCCAAGCATTAAGTCCGCCAACATGCGGTGGATTTGTTCGGGCATTGCTTCGGGATGCCGCTGTTTAATGCCGCTGACTGCCAGTGTTTTAACCGTTTCGTTCAGGTCGTCCACAATGGAGATTTTTTTCCACGCGGACATGCGCCGAATGAACTGAATTTGCAGGGCTTCCATTTTGGGGTGGGTATCGGAAGACAAGACGCTCATAATTTGATTATACCCCTTCACTGAAGGAAGTCATCGCGGGAGGGCCGAAGATAAAGGGAGCAGTGAATAGTGAATAGTGAATGGTGAATAGTGAATTAGGAAAGGCTTCCGAAGCCGGGATGGTTTCGGAAGCCTTTATTACAGGCCTCCGAGTTCTGCCAGAACTCGGAGGCCTCACCGTCACTCCTTATAAAACAAATCCAACCCCTCGACCAGCTTGGCGAACTTCCTTGTGAACTCGGACTCATCCTTCCAGTTCGAGAAATCAAGGATGTTGTATTCCATGATCTGCTCGCGTAAGCGTGCAGGCCAATCGCACAGCACATCCCGCTTGAGTTCCTTTTCGAGTTCTCTTGCCGATCGCGCCTCGTGCTCGACCCAATCGCTTTGGACGGAATCCTTCGAGAGCACCAGTAGCACGGTGGGATTCTGGCGCATGGCCCGGTCCACCACCTTTTCCAGCCGCCCGGACGTGGCATCGTGGATGTCGCGCCAGAAACGGATACCTTGCTTATCAAGGTGCTTCTCCATCGCATCCACGAAGGCGCTATCCTTGTGGTTGTAGGAGATGAACAGATTATTGAATTGTACCGCTTGGCCTGCCCGCAGATCATGAACGCGGTATAAAATGTTATCAATTTCCTGTGTTGAGAGCCCTGGCTGATATAACTTTGCCGATTCAATCTCCCAATCCCTCAGCCCACAACCGCGGAGGAACTTTGCAGGGATTTTGCCTTTCGAGAGATGGATTGTACTTGTACTGATATGAGATGCGCTAATATGGGCAACTTCTTCAAGACCCTCGGTTTTGCTCAGATCGGTATCCACAAAAACTGCGCCGCCAATCATCGCTCCTCCAAGCTTGGCTCCCTCAAGATTGGTTTCCCTGAAATTGACTGTCCTGAGATCAGTATTTCTGAGATCGGCAAATGCAAGATGAGCGCCCCAGAAATGGTAACTGCGAAGATCGGTGCTACTTAAGTCAATCGGAACTTTGGGATTCTCCCCCCGCCATTCATTCCAGGCAAAAACGCTTTTTTTCAAAATCTCAAGTTGACGTGCATCTGCCATATCCTATCTCCTCAAATCGTCCACCGTCCACGGTCTATGGTCATTCTTTATAAAACAAATCCAACCCCTCGACCAGTTTCGCGAAGCACAGCACATCCCGCTTGAGTTCCTTTTCGAGTTCTCTTGCCGATCGCGCCTCGTGCTCGACCCAATCGCTTTGGACGGAATCCTTCGAGAGCACCAGCAGCACGGTAGGATTCTGGCGCATAGCGCGGTCAATAACTTTTTCGAGCCGCCCCGCTGAGGCGTCGTGGATGTCGCGCCAGAAGCGGATACCCTTCTCGTTCAGCTTCTCCTCCATTGCATCCACGAAGGCCCCATCCGCATGGCTGTAAGAAATGAACAACGGATTAATCTGCACTGCCTGCCCCACCCTCAGATTACGCACTCGATATAAAATATCATCCACTTCCTTCGCCGATAGCCCATCCCGATACAACTTTGCCGACTCGACCTCCCAATCACTCAACCCGCACCCCCGCAGGAACTTCTCCGGGATTTTCCCCTTCGAAAATTGAAGAGTATTGGTGCTGATAGCAGAAGGAGCCTGATGAACAACTTCTTCCAATCCCTCCGCCTGGCTCAGATCGAGATCCGCCATATGTGTGTTTACAAGGATTGCTTTCGCAAATTTTGTCCCAACAAGCCTGGCTCTATCGAGATAGGATCCCCAGAGATTGGCCCCCTCAAGATTGGCTTCCTCGAGATGGGCTACATCGAAATTGGTTAGACTGAGGGCGGCATAACTGAGATTAGCTCCCGTGAGATCGGCCTCACCGAGATAGGCCTCATTGAGATTGGCTTCTCTGAAATCGGCTCCCTTGAGATCGGCTCCCCTGAGATGGGCTCCCCATAGAATGGCTCTTCTGAAATCGGCACCCATGAGATGTGCTCTACTAAGATCGGCTCCATAGAGATCAATCTTCACGCGTGGATTCTCCTCCCGCCACTCATTCCACGCTTGGACACCGCTCTTCAAAATCTCAAGTTGACGTGCATCTGCCATCGCCTATTCTCCTCAGACCAGCCACCGTCCATTGTCCACGGTCCACCGTCACTCCTTATAAAACAAATCCAACCCCTCGACCAGCTTGGCGAACTTCCTCGTGAACTCAGCCTCATCCTTCCAGTTCGAGAAATCGAGGATGTTGTATTTCATGATCTGCTCGCGCAGCCTTGCCTCCCAATCACAGTCCTTCCACGCCCCATCGAGTGCGACCGGGCACAGCATATCCCGCTTGAGTTCCTTCTCGAGTTCGCGTGCAGAGCGCGCCTCATGCTCGACCCAATCGCTTTGGACCGAGTCCTTCGAGAGTACCAGCAGCACGGTGGGATTTTGCCGAATTGCCGTGTCAATCACTTTTTCCAGCCGTCCCGCCGTGGCATCGTGGATGTCGCGCCAGAAGCGGATACCCTTCTTGTCCAGGTGCTTCTCCATCCTCATCCACGAAGGCGCTGTCTTTGTGGCTGTACGAGATGAACAGCGGGTTGATTTGCAGCGCTTGCCCTGCTCGGAGATCATGCACTCGGTACAGGATATCATCGATTTCTTTTGCGGATAAACCGGGTTGGTAGAGCTTCGCCGATTCGATCTCCCAATCGCTCAATCCACACCCGCGTAGGAAAACCTCCGGAATTTTCCCCCTCGAATGCTGTATAGAATCGGTGCTTATTGATGAAGGGTAGTAATGAATTGCTTTTTCTAAACCGTCTACATTACTAAAATCTAGGTTTGCCAGTTTTGTAAATCCAAACCGGGCCTTCTCAAGTTTGGTTCTCTCAAGATTAGTTTCATCGAGAATTGCATATTCGAGTCTGGCTATTTTAAGATTAGTTTCACTTAGATTGGCTCTACTCAAATCAGTCCCCCAAAAATTGGCTTCATAGAGATCGGCCCGCGTGAGATCGGCTTGTACAAGATCGGCTCGCTTGAAATTAGATCGCACAAGAACTGCTTGCGTGAGGTCAGCTACCCAGAGATCGGCTCCCTCGAAACTGACTTCTGCGAGAATGGCTCCCGTAAATTTGGCTCTCGCAAGTTTGGCATTTTCGAGAACAGCACTTGTGAGGTTTGCATCAGTAAGATCAGCGTCAATTAGACTGGCATTTGAAAGGTAAGCACGAACGAGATTAGCTTCACCTAGATTGGCTGCGGTTAATTCAGCATCATCGAGATCGGCCTCGGTGAGTTTGGCTCTAAAGAGATTGGCCCCATGAAGATCTGCCCCATTCAGATAGGCTGTCTTGAGATCTGCTTCTTCAAGATCAATCGCAATTTCTGGATTCTCCTCTCTCCACTGATTCCACCCATCTATCCCATCCAGCAATCTTTTATGTTGTTCTTCATTCGCCATGGACTCATCCCTCCCTTACTCCGGCATCTCTTTGACAATCTCCATCGTCTTCACGCTTACCGCGCACACGCGCCCCAGCAACTCGATGACCGACTCCTTGTAATCGGCGAACTTATATATGTTGAACTTCTCCGCAATCGTCGGGTCTTTCGGTTTCTTTTCCTTGTAGCGCTCCAGCACCCATTCCAGCGCGGAATAGGTTCCCAGCCGGTACTCCCACGCCGCGGACGGGACGCCGCGCAGGGACGTGACCGTGTCCACCTCGATGATGCCGGTATCCTTGCGGGCCATCAAGCGGGTGACGGGGGGCGTGGGCCGCTCGACTTTCGACGTTTGACTTTCGACTCTCTCGAGCGGATACGCCTCCACCGTTTCATAATTCAAGTGCAACTCCATCAGCCGCTCGCCCCACTCCGCCCATTTCCAGAAATTCTCGTAGAATGGGATGCGCGGGAACTCGCGCTTCAGGTTTTGCTCATACTTGGACCGGTACGCCGAGTGGTGCAGCACCGCGTAAACGTAGTGGAAAATATTCTCTTTGGTGATGGTCTTGTCTTTGTAATGTTTCTGGAATTGCACCAGCGCCCAATCGGTGATGTTTTCGACGCGTTCGCCCTCGCTGTAGCGATAGAGCGGCAAGCACTGAGTCTTTTCTATCAAATCAAGGCTAAATATTTCGTCTGTTGCCAGCGCCGAAAATGGTTTGGATGCACTTGTGCCCGATAAAGCAATAACAACATTTTTCCCAGGGAATATTCTAGGGAGTTGGTATTGCATCTCATTCAGTTCTTTGGCGAAATACAATTTTTTCTTTACAAATGGTCTGTAAAGCGCGTCAACAATATTATTTTCGTCAAAGGTATATCGCTTGCCTTTTACCAAATCATTCTTTACGGCGCGTGTCCATTTGATTGAGTTATCAAGAACTTTTTCAATGTTTTGACGCCCTATCTTTCCAGCAAACTTATCAACCTCGCCATTGTAAATATCCACAAAGAATTTGACTTTTTGTGCGAGATTTTCATCAGTTTCATCGTGAACCCAGTCGTCACGATTTGTTACAACACCTAGTGAAAATAGTTTGAATATCGTCTTTGATTGTGCTCCTGTTGCTGTCTTATCGCCTTTTGATTCTTTCGCCGCAATCGGAATTAAGTCGCTCCAATCGCTTTCGGACAGGTTGAGCCAGTTATGGTTTTTATCAGGATGGACAGGTTGGAACTTCAAATCGGTAAACTTATTATCCCGTAAATAAGCCTGCTTTTCCGCGGCAGTCGCATAATCGGCAATGGCGGTGTAGCGGATATGACAGCCTTTTAAGCCCTGTTTGCGCACAAAGAAATACACTGCGACTCCGACTCGGATTTGGTCGCTGAATATATTGCCTCCCTCTTTTTGCCGCTGGTCGCCGCTGGTGCGAGCATCGCCTTTCAGGTCAATGATGTAAATCTCATTGAATTCGGAAGCAACAACTTTACGAAAGCCGTCATAACTGCGAGCGTTGAGGAACGAATTGTTTGAGACAAAAGCAATCACGCCGTTCTTATCCAGCCGGTCGCTGGCCCAACGGAGGAAACGAGCATACATATCGTACAGTTTTGTTTTTTGTGCAGTGCTGTTTTCGATATAAGTTTCTTTTATACGCTTGTCAATATTAGGATATTCACGATTTTTATTGTTTTCATTTTCGTTCAACTGATTAGCATTATATGGTGGGTTGCCAATTACTACCGAAATTGTCCGAGCGTTTTGGCGATCAATACGGAGAGCGTTTTTATCCACTAATCCAAACATTGCTATTTGATGTGTATGTTCTTTTGTAAATCCCGTGTTATCGAGCGTGTCCACGAAGCAGATGTTCTCGAACTCCTTATACAGGCCGGTCTTCTGCTTGTAGGTGTACTCGATGTTCAGGTTGGCGATGTAATAGGGCAGGATCGCCACCTCGTTGCAGTGGATTTCGTGCTCGTACTTGTACTCCAGTTGGGCGGGCGGCAGGTACTCGATCAACTCGGTGATGAACGTGCCCGTCCCCGTGGCCGGGTCCAGGATCTCCACGCCCCGGTCGCCCAGCGTCTTGCCGAAATGCTTGAACGTCAGCGTGTCCGCACTCTCGACCATGAAGCGCACGATCTCGTCCGGCGTGTAAATGACGCCCAGCCGGTCGGCGGCCTTTGGGTTGTAAGCCTTGTAGAAATTCTCGTAGAGCGCCTTGAGGAACTTCTGCTTCTCGTGGTGGTCCGAGATTTGCGACGCCCGCGCGTTGATGGTCTCATAATACGGCGCGATCCGGGCGTGGATGAGGTGCTTGGTCTCCCCGTGATAGAACGTCCCGGCCACTTCCTGCAACTTGCGGGCGATGACGTTCTCCCGGTGGAACTCGGCCTCGTCGAACACCCGCATGAAGATGTCTTCGGTCAGCACGTGCTGGATGACCATTTCTCGCACGTCGGCCATTTCGATTTTTGGATTAATGGCCTTTTTGCACAACTCCAGGAATTCATCCAATGCAGATTGGAAGCCGGCATTGGCCTTCACCTGCTCGTCAATGACCGCCCGCAGGGTCGCGGCCAGTTGCGGAACGTCGGCGCTGAACTGCTCGATGGCCTTGTGGAACGCCCGCACCTCCGGGCTTTCGTAGCCGACGAACAGCGTCAGGAGTGCGTCGAGGGCGGTCGCGTCGGCGAAGTCGGCGCGTAACACTTCCTCGCCGCCCTGGTAAAGTACGGCGGTATGCGTGTCCTCGAACAGGATGTTGAATGCCGGGTAGCCTTTGGCGAGTTTGGCGGCGATTTCGTCTGCCAGCGTATCCTTCTCATCCTTGCTTTCCCAAAACCCCCAATCCTGGCGCAGGGCATCTTTCATGGTGCCATCCGGGACAACCCTGCGGCCTGTCTTTGTGATGTATTCCACCTCTGGCACGAGCACCAGGTTCTTTGAGCGGGCATATTGCTCCAGCAAATCCTGGAACGGCTTGCGCAGCGTACTCTCGTTGCGCGTCCCGCCGTAGCGGATCATCTTTTCCACGTTTGCGTAATATTGTTGGATGAGTTGAATGGACATGGGATTCCCGGTTGTTTTAAATGCTCACTGTTTTTTTATATCGCAAATCATCTCGAAGTAAGCATACAACAATCCCCCCATCCGCGCAAGACCCGCAGACCTCCGAGTTCTGCCAGAACTCGGAGGTCTGGGCTGCCGGAAAGAACCGACAACGAATAAGGAGCGAATAAACGAATGAGACCCGCGCGGAACCCAATTGTTTATTCGTTTTCCATTCGTTGTCATTTTTTAAGCCCCCAACCTGTTGCATCCTCCCGGATTTTGTTGTAGACTGATTGTGCAACCTTCAAACCCAATTCTCAAAAGGAGACCCAATGAAACAGAATTCCCGTATCGCTGGCCTGGTCCTGGCGCTGGTCATGGTCTGGACTGCGGCCTTCAACCCCACCGCGTCGGTGCGTGCGCTGGGAACCTGCGCCCTGACCGCCGGTCAGGTGCTCATCAACGAGATCCTGCCCGCCGCAACCAGCGGCGTGGACTGGGTGGAGTTGTACAACACCACCGGCGCCGCGCTCGACATCAGTTACTGCTACATTGACGATCTCGCCGGGGGCGGCGGCGCGCCCATCCAGATCGCCGCCGGAACGACCATCCCGGCCTACGGCTTCTGGACGATGGACCGCGTCAGTTACTTCAACAATACCGGCGACGATGTCCGCCTGCTGCTGGACGACCAGGTCACCATCCTCGACGCCTACACTTATCCCTCCACGGCTTACGACGTGTCGTGGTACCGCCTGCCGGACGGCGGCGCGTGGTCGGGCACGCCCACCTCCACGCCCACCAAGGGCACGACCAACGGCACGGTCGGCGTGTGCGGCACCGGGTCCTGGACGCCCGGCGCGCTCGAGATCCACCACATCAACATCGGCCAGGGCGACTCGACCCTCATCGTCGGGCCGACCGGTGTATCCCTGCTCTTCGACGCGGGCGAATCCTACTGGAACAGCAGCGCCGACGCGCAGGTCGTCGGTCCGTACATCGAGAGCGTGCTGGGGTGCAAGGAACTCGATTACGTCGTCATCTCCCACTTCCACGTGGATCACATTGGCTACGTCGGCTACGGCGGCCTGTGGAACCTGGTGGAGGTGCAGGGCTTCACCGTCGGCCAGACGCTCCTGCGCGACACCGGCACGTACATGGGCACCACCAGCGGCACGTACGAGAACTGGGCCGTTTATCTGGCCGGGGACGGGCAGACGACCCTGCACCCGGCGCTGGCCGTGGAAGGGACGGGCCAGGTGGACCTGGGCGGCGGCGTGGTCTTCGATATCGTTACCCTCGACGGGAACGGGGCCATCATCCCCGGCAATTTCAGCGCCGATCCCACCCCGCCCTCCGAGAACGACTACAGCATCGGCGCGGTCATCAGTTACGGCGCGTTCGATGAGTGGATCGGCGGCGACCTCGACGGGCAGTTCTACCTCAGCGAGTTCGGCTACACCTACCACGACATCGAAGTCAGCGTGGCTCCCGAAGTGGGCGACGTGGACGTGTACCGCGTCAACCATCACGGCAGCGACCACTCCAACAACGCCACCTTCGTCAACCAACTCGACCCCGAAGTGTCCATCATTTCCGTCGGCGACGACAACACCTACGGCCATCCGCGCCAGACCGTGATGGACCTTCTGCTTGCCACCAGCGACGTCTACCTGACCGAGCGCGGCGACGTGACGGTCAACATCGGCGACGCGGTTGTGGCGGGCAATATCGTTGTCCGCACGACTGACGGCGTCACGTACACGGTCAACGGGACCGTCTACACGGCCACCGAACCGGTCCGCACCGACCTGGACGGCGACGGCTATTTTGCCGAGGTGGACCCGCTCGATACGAGCGCCGTCACCGTCCCGCCCCCCAACGGCGGCTGTGATCCGCTCTACCAGGTCTGCACCGTCATCACCTCCTGGACGGGTCCCACCGCGCAGGCGGCCGAGACCGGCGGCGACAACAACGGCTACGAGAGCAATCCCATCAACGCCTTCAGCGACAACGCCCTCTTCGCCGTGGACCTGAACAGCGGCACCACCACCAGCACTTCCTGCACCGACACCGGCAAGGACCGCCACCGCTTCTACAACTTCGGGTTCAACCTGCCGGCCAACGCGGCCGTTCAGGGCCTGGAACTCCAACTGCAGGCCCGCGCTGACAGCGCCGTCGGCGCGCCCAAGATCTGCATCCTGGTCTCCTGGAACGGCGGCCTCAACTGGACCGTCGTCCGTACCACGCCCACCCTGGCCAGGACGGAGGCGGCGTATTTCCTGGGCAACAGCGCCGACCTCTGGGGTCACGCCTGGACCCCGGCCGAACTGGCGAACGGCAGCTTCATCATCCGCCTGGTGGACGTGTCCAGTTCCACCTCCCGCGACTTCTACCTGGACTGGCTTGCCGCCCGCGTTACCTACGGCAAGTAGAAGCAGGTCGGGCCTGGCGGGTTACAAACCCGCCCTACAAAGTTACAAACCCGCCTGCAAATTTATGCGAGAATTCCATTGAACGAAAAAACGAGGCCGCGTGAACGGCCTCGTTTTGTATTCTGGAGAATTCCCCTCGGAAGGCGTGGACTGAAGAACTCCGAGTTCTGTCAGAACTCGGAGTTCTCATTTCGTTACAACGCCCACGCCAGCAGCAGGCCGAAAATGGCGATCACCAGCCCCAGGTGAAGCAGCAGGTTGCTTGCGCCGAACCAGCCGGGGACAAAGAACTGCACGATGAAATTTGCCACGATCAGCAGGATGCCGAGCAGCGGCAGCAGCCCTTTGCGGCGGGACAGGCTTTCGGACAGTTTGTCGAGCGTTTTACTCATCCACTGGGACATTTCCTTCCTCCTCGTGTTCTTTTTCGCCCGGCTTCACCTGCCAGGGTTGGAACTGCGCTGCCAGCCGCCCGGGGACGCGTCCCTGCATCAGCACGCCCTTGCGCCCGTGCTCCAGCCGCTCCACCTGTCCGAGTTCGTGGAACAGCGAGATCAACTGTCCCTGCTGGTAGGGCAGGCGCACGTGGATGGGCGTCAGCGTCTCGTACAGCGCGGCGCTCACCAGTTCGAGCAGGTCGTCCAGCCCCTCGCCGGTGCGGGCCGAGATCGCCACGGACTGCGGGAACTGCTCCACCGCGCGGCGGGCAGACGCCGGGTCCGATAAGCGGTCTATCTTGTTCAGGGCGGTCAGCACCGGGATGTGATCGGCTTCGATCTCCTCCAGCGTCTCGTGGACGGCTTCCGCCTGGTTGATGGCATTGGGATGGGAGACGTCCACCACGTGCAGCAGGAGGTCCGCTTCGGCGATCTCCTCCAGCGTGGCGTGGAAGGCGGCCACCAGCGCGGTGGGCAGTTTCTGGATGAAGCCGACCGTGTCGGTGAACAGCACCTCGTGCCTGCCGGGCAGGTGGACGCGCCGGGTGGTGGGATCGAGCGTGGCGAACAACTGGTCGGCTACATAAATGTCGGAGCGCGCCAGCCGGTTCAGCAGGGTGGACTTGCCGGCGTTGGTGTAGCCCACCAGCGCCACGGTCGGGATGCGGGTGCGCTTGCGCTGGGCGCGGCGACTCATGCGGTGGGTGCGGATTTTTTCGATGTCTTCCTTGAGATGGGAGATCTCGCGGCGGACGGAGCGCCGGTCCACTTCCAGCTGCGTTTCGCCGGGGCCGCGTAGCCCGACCCCGCCGACCGAGCCGGACCTCCCGCCGCCTCCGCCGGCCTGGCGGGCCAGGTGCGTCCACTGGCCGGTCAGGCGCGGCAGGTAATACTCATACTGCGCCAGTTTGACCTGCAACTGGCCGTCGCTGGTATGGGCGTGCTGGGCGAAAATATCCAGGATCAGCGCGGTCCGGTCGAGCACGCGCACGTTCGGCGCGAGAGCCTCTTCCAGTTCGCGCTGGTGGCGCGGGTTGAGTTCGTCGTCGAATACGACCACCTGCGCCAGCGTATCCTCGGCCAGCGCCTTGAGTTCCGCCACCTTCCCGGACCCGATCAATGTGTCCGCATGCGGGCGGTCCAGTTTCTGGGTCAGTTCGCCGACCACTTCCAGCCCGGCCGTGTCGCACAGCAGGGACAGTTCGGCGAGCGAATCCTCCAGGGTGAGCAGGCCGCGTTTTCCGTAAATTTCAACGCCGACCAGGAAGGCGCGCTCGCGCGGCGGGACGGTCGGCTGAGGGACTTTCTTTTTCATTCCGTTGTTGCTTCTTTCTCTTTGGTGACGCCAAATAACCTGGCAAGTTTTGGGTCCGGCGGTTCGGTGCGCAAGGGCAGAAGAACGTGGAAGATGGAACCTGGGCATTGTGTTTCGTCATGCCCTTCCGATTCCGCCCAGATGGCGCCGCCGTGCGCCTCGACGATGCCGCGCGAGATGGGCAGTCCCAGCCCGGGGCCGCCGCCCTTGAACTTGGTCTTGCCGCTCGAATGCAGGGATGCGTTGCCCAACTGGCCGAACTTGGCAAAGATCACTTCCTGATCCTGCGTGGAGATGCCGATGCCCGTATCTTCAATGGTAACTTCGATGAAACCGGGCAGGAGGCGTCCATCCACGATGATTTTGCCGCCATCGGGCGTGTACTTGATGGCGTTGCTCAGGATGTTGCGGAAAGCCTGGTAGAGGCGCTCCCCGTCGGCGAAGAGCATCTGGTCGCTGCCAGGGAAGGGGCGCAGGTCAAAGGTCTGTTTCCGGTGGGCGGTAGAGCCGATCATCTCGGTGCGCAGCAATTGGAAGATATGGTTCAGCCAAACGGGTTGGAAGTTCAACGAAAGCAGGTTGTTGTCAATCAGCGAAACGTCAATCATATCGTCCACGATGGCGCGCAGGCGGCGGATGCCGTTGTTGACGCCGTCTATCAGCGTGTCCATCTGGCTGCTCTGGTCGCTTTTGGCGATGTCGCGCATCATGGCGGTATAGCCTTCAATGAGCGTCAGCGGGGTCTTGAGTTCGTGCGCCGCCACCGAAATGAAACTCGACTTGCTGCGGTCCAGGCGCTCCAATTTTCCCTGCATGTCGGCCAGTTCGTTGGAAACGAAGGCGACGCGCGTCTCCGTCTCGTAATGGGCGGCCTTGTCGAGGGCGTAAGTGAAGATGGGCAGCAGCGTCCCGAGCAGTTCCAGCGCCTCCTGCTCGGTCAGGTCCTCGCGCGCCAGTTCGTAGGTCATCATTACCATGCGGTTGAGCACCGCCGAGATGTTCTTCTGCCCCTCGCGCAGGTCGCTCTGCGTGGGCGCGGACGACCAGTCGTACAGGACCGAATCCACCCAGGCCGGGTCGCCGGTCTGGACGGCCTGGACGAGCAGATCGTAAAAGCGCTCCAGTTGCTCCTGGAAATTCTCGCGCACCCCCGCGCCGCGTGCCAGGCTGTTGGCCACGCGGCGGATCCATGCGGGACGGATTTCGACCAGAATCTCAGAAACGTTCATACGGTGTAAGTTTAAGCCAGGTTGCCTGGAGTTGCCGTGATATACCCCCACATGTAGGGGCGAACCTGCGTGTTCGCCCGGGCAGACACCCAGGTCTGCCCCTACATCACGGCGATTCCCAGAGAACAAGAACACATTCTTCCGCAGATTACGCAGATTCAAGAAATATCTGCGAAAATCTGTGTAATCTGCGGATCGTTCGGTTTTTGAAGAGCCCCGACTATTTCTGGTTGACTATCCACGCCCACAGCGTGCGCCCGACCGCCTCCAGGCTGTGCGGCGAGACCTTGTCGGCGGTGTCGGCGGCGGTGTGCCAGTAGGGATAGTCGAAATCAATGATGTCCACCGCCGGGATGCCCGCCTCCAGGAACGGAGTGTGGTCGTCGGTCATGGAGTGCTTTCCTTCGGGGAGGAAGAATTGCCCGTACCCCAGCGCGGCCGCCTGCGCCCAGATCTCGTCCACCAGCGCCGGGGTGGAGTTCAGTTCCCGGTAAATGTTCAGGTCGGCGTCGCCGATCATGTCCACGATGACGACCGCCCGCGGCGTTTCGGTCAGGGAGGCGGCGAACGCCCGCGACCCCAGGATCCAGTCCCAGCCGGGCAGGCCGCCGTTGTCTTCGGCGTCGAAGAATACCAGCCAGACCGGGACGGTGTCGCGGGGGAGGGTACGCGCCAGTTCCAGCAGGACGGCCACGCCCGAGGCCCCGTCGTTGGCGCCCGGCACCGGCCCGTCCCGTCCCGGACCGTCGTCCCGGTCCGCGCGGATGCGGCTGTCGTAGTGCGCCCCCAGGATGACCTGCGGCGCGGCGTCTCCCCGGCGGGCGACCAGGTTCTGGATGGGATGCCCCAGTGCGACCGCCTCCTGGATCTCGACCTGCCAGCCGGCGGCTTCGAGTTCGGCTTGCATCCAGGCCAGCGCCTGCGCGTGGGCCGCGCTGCCCGGCGTGCGCGGCCCGAACTCCATCTGGGTCAGCACGTCCTGGTAGGCGCGCTGGCCGTCGAACTCCTCCGGCGGACGCGCGCCCCGTCCAAGCGCCAGAACGATGGCGGCGGCGACCAGCGCCAGCCCAGCGGCGGCCATGAGATAAATTTTACGACTGCGTATAGCCACTGTAATCTCTCCAAACCAACATTGGATATAATTTGTGATAACCAGTTTCACTGCGAGGAGCGCTCTTTCCCGGAAAGACGCCGGGACGGTGTGCGACGAAGCAGTCCTCTGTTGATACAAAATCAGGCCATTTCCGGGGGATTGCTTCGCCGCTGGAAAAGCACAGCGTCTCGCAATGACATCGAGTATTTACAGCAAGACCATTGCAAGGGGAGCAGGCGCTATTCTCGCTCGACCATCATCTTTTCCAGGTATTGCTCGAAATCCGCCGCGGCGCGTTCGGCGAACAGGTAGGAGCGTTCGCGGCGGCCCATGCGGCGCGTGTCCTCCAGCGGCGGCAGGATGCCGAAGTTGGCTTTCATCGGCTGGAAATCCTTCAGGTCTGCCTCGGTGATGTAGCGGCACAGCGCGCCCAGCATGGTGGTCGGCGGGAGGGTGAGCAGCGGCTCCCCGCGCAGGAGGCGCGCCGCGTTCTGCCCGGCCAGCAGGCCGGTGGCGATGTTGCCGAGGTAGCCCTCCACGCCCGTGATCTGGCCCGCAAAGAACAGGTCCGGGATGCCGCGGAATTGCAGGGTGGGGAGCAGCAGTTTCGGCGCGGCCAGGAAGGTGTTGCGGTGCATCTGCCCGTAGCGGACGAATTCCGCCTCTTCCAGCCCGGGGATCATGCGGAAGACGCGTTCCTGCTCCGGCCAGGTCAGGTTGGTCTGGAAGCCGACCAGGTTGTAGAGGCTCCCGGCCAGGTTGTCCTGCCGCAACTGGACGACGGCGCGCGGGTGTTGGCCGGTGTGCGGATCGGTCAGCCCGACCGGCCGCATCGGCCCGAAGGCCAGCGCCTGCCTTCCCCGGCGGGCGATGATCTCCACCGGCAGGCAGCCCTCGAAGAATCGCTGCGCGCCGGCGTCCACGCCCTGCTCGATCCCGGTCTCGAAGTCGCGCAGGGGGATGCGTTCGGCGGAGAGCAGCGCGTCCACGAAGGCTTCGTATTGCTCCTGCGTGAAGGGGCAGTTGATGTAATCGCCCTCCTCCTGCTCGCCCTTGCCGTAGCGCGAGGCGCGGAAGGCAATCGCCATGTTGACCGAGTCGGCGGCCACGATGGGGGCAACGGCGTCGTAGAAATGCAGGTTCTGTTCGCCGGTCAACGCGGCGATGTTGCGGGAAAGCGGTTCCGAGGTCAGCGGCCCGGAGGCGATGATCGTCGGCCCGCCGGGGATCTCGGTCACTTCGGCGCGGACAAGTTCGACGTTCGGGTGCGCCTCGACGCGCCCGGTGACGGCGCGGGCGAAGGCCTCCCGGTCCACGGCCAGGGCGCTCCCGGCAGGCAGCGCAGCGGAGGCGGCGCATTCCAGCAGGAGCGAACCGAGGCGGCGCATCTCGTTCTGGAGCACGCCCGAGGCGCGGTCGGGCAGGCTGGAGCCGAGCGAGTTCGAGCAGACCAGTTCGGCCAGGTTCCCGGTCCGGTGCGCACCGGTTGGGACGGCGGGGCGCATCTCAAGCAGGCGGACGCGCAGTCCGCGTTGGGCGGCCTGCCAGGCGGCTTCCGATCCGGCCAGTCCGCCGCCGACGACAGTCAGTTCGGGAGAGGGGTGCATAAGCAGGAGTATTTTACCATCAGGATTTTGGGAAGTTGTTATATAATCAAGTTGGGCAAGAACATGTCGAAGGGTGCATTGGATTACCAACTGCGTGAAATCAGTCAGGCGAGCGGGGCGGCATGGGCCGTCTGGCTGGAACGGCTGTCGGACGAGTGGGAAGTGCGTGCGGCCTGTCACCTGACCTCGGCATTGCGGTCCGCATTGCTGGCTGCCCTGCGGCAGCCGCCGGTCATGGCGTGGCTCAACGGCGCCCTGGCCGCGCAGCGCGGCCGTGTGCGCGCCGTCCCCGCGGCGGCGAAACTGCAGTGCAAGAAACTGGGCGTATTCCCCGATCCATCGAAACGGTATGCGATCCTGGCCGGCGCGGACGAGTTCCCCGCCGCCGCGACGCGGCTGTGGCGGGCGCTGGCCTCCGGCCATCCGGGACTCCCGGCGGGGGCGGCGGCCCCCGAGTCGGTCCTGCCGGCGGTCGCCATCCCCGACCTGGGCGGCGTCTCCTACGACCTGCCCCAGGCGCTGGGCAGGCTGCTCGATTCGCTCGTGCATTCCGTCGGCTGCCAGGGTGGGTGGCTGGCGGTGCGCTCCGGCGACACGCTCGAGATCAAGGCGCAGTCCAATTGCCCGGAATGCGCAAAGGAACGCCTCCCCCTGGACGAGAATCCGCTCCTGCGCAAGGCGAACCAGACGCGGGCGGTGCAGTTCATCCGCCGCGACCAGTTGGAATGGAAGATGCTGCCAGACGCAGGCCCGGGCGCTTCGGCCGGCGCGTGGGCGGGGCTGCCGCTCGTCATCGGGCAGCGCTTCATCGGCCTGGCGGCGCTCTGGCGCGGCCAGCCCTTCCGGGAGGAAGAGCAGGAACTGCTCAAACGCCTGGCCGTCCGCGCCGCCGCGCTGGTGGACGAGAGCGTCACCTTCTCCAACCTGACCGACCATCTCCGACGCCTGGCTTTGCTGAACGATTTCGCCATCACCGTTTCCTCCGCCCTCGACCTGGAGCAGGTGGCCCAGCGCGTCTTCGCCCTCCTGCGCCGCGCCTTTGGCGTGGAATACATCAATTTGATCCTGCTTTCGCCGGACGGGGAACTGCTCTATCATTACTACGATTCGGGCGGGACCGTCATCCTGAACACCCGCCCGGTGCAGGAATTCCCGGTCCTGCAGCCCGTCCACCGCGGCGAGGTCTTCCGCCTGGACGATGTGCGCATCCGGCCGGATTACGTGACGGTGTACCCGGACGTCCATTCCGCCCTGGCGGTGCCGATGAAATTCCGCCGCCAGGTGATCGGTTCGCTGGGATTGGAGAGCGCCGCCGCTGCGGCCTTCTCGGTCTACGATGAGCACTTGTTGACGGTCATCGCCAGCCACCTGGCAGGCTTGATCGAGAATGGGCGCCTGCGCCAGGAAGCCGAGGCGCGCGCCCGCAACCTGAGTCTCATCCACGAGGTGGTGGAACAGATCATCGGGCAAACCGATGTCCGCCAGGTGGCGCAGACCGCCGCCCAGTTGATGGCCCGCAACTTTGCCTACGAACTGGCCGCGGTGCTGCTCGTCAGGGGGAACAACCGGGCGTTGGTGGTGGAAGGGATCGGGGGCAGCGCGGCGGATATCGTCCGGAGCGGGTTGCAGTACATGGCGTCTCCCAACCAGACCGGCATCGTCAGCCGTGTCGCCGCCACCGGGCAGAGCATGCTTATCGACGACGTCAGCCAGGACCCGTTCTACCGGCCCATCCCCAACTGGGAGGTTGGCTCCGAGATGTGCGTCCCCCTGCGGGACGGGGAGCGCATCCTGGGCGTGCTGGACGTGGAAAGCCAGAAGAAGAACGCCTTCACGCAGAGCGACCTGCTGCTGCTCGAATCGCTGGCGGGCATCCTGGCCAGCGTTATCTCGAATGTCGGGCAATACCAGGAACTACAGGCCACCGTGCAGGAGTTGCAGACCGCGCGCGAGGAACTGCAGCAACGCGTCGCTGCCCAGCGCGTGGCCGAGAGCCGCCTCGTCCAGGCGGCAAAACTGGCCGCGGTCGGCGAGATGGCGGCCGGCATCGCCCACGAGTTGAACAATCCGCTCACCACGGTGGCCGGGTTCACCGAACTGGTGCTGGACGACCTGCCCAAGGATTCCGCCGCGCGCGCGGACCTCGAACTGGTGCTGCGCGAAGCCAGCCGGGCGCGCAGCGTGGTGCTGCGCCTGCTCGATTTTGCCCGCCAGGGCGAAAGCGTGCGCGTGCGGGCAGACGTGAACGAGATCCTTTCCGACATCCTGACCCTGGTCAGCCACCTGCTGCACACCAGCGGCGTTTCCATGCAGACCGAATTCGCCAACAGCCCGGCCTGGATCTCGGTGGACCGCAGCCAGATCAAGCAGGTCTTTCTGAACCTGGTGCATAACGCTCTCCACGCCATGCCAGATGGCGGGAAGTTATCCATAAAGACATTCATGCGCCAGCGGGAGGGACGCGGCTGGGTCACGGTCAGCATCCGCGATACCGGTCTGGGGATTTCAAAGGAGAATCTCAGCCGCATCTTCGAGCCGTTCTTCACCACCCGCTCGAAGGATGGCGGGACCGGGCTGGGGCTGTCGGTCTCGTACGGAATTGTCACCGATCACGGCGGATTTATCGAAGTGACGAGCGAGATCCGCAAAGGCTCGGAATTTACCGTCTGGTTGCCGGTCGAGGTGGATTGATGCCTGCTGCACACATCCTGGTTGTTGACGACGAACCCGGCATTACCCGGCTTTGCGAGCGCCTGCTGAAAAAAGCGGATTTCTCCGTGGCCTCGTTCGTGGACCCTGCCGGCGCCCTGGACTACATCCAGCAGGAAAAAGTGGACCTGCTCCTGGTGGACATCCGCATGCCGCAGGTCAGCGGGTTCGACGTCATCGCCCGCGCCCGCCAGGAACAGCCCGACGTGGCCGTGCTGGTGATGACCGGCTTCGGCACTGTCGAAACGGCCATCCAGGCGCTCCGCCAGGGGGTGGATGGGCTGATCCTCAAGCCTTTTACGGACGGCAGCGAACTGGTGAACGCTGTCCGGCAGGCGCTGGCCGACAACCAGCGGCGGCGCGACGTGGCGCGCATCCAGGCGCTGCGTCCGCTGTTCGACATCATGGAATCCCTGCTGGCCGAAACGCGGCCGGAGCGCCTGCTGGACCTGATCCTGAGCGCCATTTGCGGGCATCTGCGCTGCGAACACGCCGGCGTGTACCAGTTCTCCGCCGAAGACCGCCTCCTGCATCTCCTGGCCGGGAAGGGTAAAACCCTGCCGGAGGAAAAGAGCCGCAAGGACGGCGGCCTGCTCGGCCGGGCAGACGGGCTGGGGACCCCGTTGTGGGTCAACGCCGCCGGTCCCGGCGAAGCGGACCTGCAGAAGAAACTGGGCCGGCTGGAACTCTCCTCGGCGTTCGTTGTGCCGGTCTCCCGGCTGAACCTGCGCGCGGTCTTGTACGCAGGCCGCGGGCCTGAAGAGCAGCCGTTCCGCGAAGTGGAGTGGGAGATGTTCCTGCTCCTAGGCGCTTATCCAGGCCGAGAAGATGGCCACGGCCGGCCGGCTCACGGCCTCGATTGCCCACGAGATCAACAACCCGCTCCAGGCGGTGCAGAACTGCATCCACCTGGCCGGGCGTGAGGAATTCCCCGCCGAGAAGCGGCAGGAATACATCAGCCTGGCCGACACGGAACTTGCCCGCCTGATGACCACCGTCCAGCGCATGCTGGATTTCTACCGCCCCGGCGGCGTGGACCCCCAGCGGCTGGACGTGGCCGAACTGCTCCAGCGCGTCATCAGCCTGCTCTCGACGCAGCTGGAGGAGCGCGGCGTGCGGATCACGACCGGCTTTTCCTCGCGCCTGCCGAAGATCCTGGCGGTCAGCAGCCAGTTGCAGCAGGTGTTCATCAACCTGGTGCTCAACGCCCACGACGCCATGACCGATGGCGGGGAACTGCGCATCAGCGCCCGCCCAGTGAAGGAGATGGTCGAGATCGTGTTCCAGGATACCGGTCCGGGCGTGCCGCCGGAGAAGCGGAATATCGTCTTCGAGCCGTTCGTCAGCACCAAGGAGGGCGGCACCGGGCTGGGGTTATCCGTCAGTTACGGGATCGTCGCCGCGCACGGCGGGAGTCTCGACCTGCTCCCCGACCGCGGCCCGGGGGCGTGTTTCCGCGTCCTGCTTCCAGTCAAAGGTGAAAAATGACAACCAAAGCGCACATCCTGGTGGTGGACGACGAACCGGTCGAGCGGCAGACGCTGACCGACATCCTGAAGTTGGAAGGGTATCACGTCTCTTCGGTGGCGAACGGCGAGGCGGCGGTGGATTTCGTCCGCCAGAATCCGGTGGACCTGATGGTGCTCGACCTGCGCATGCCTGGCATGAGCGGGCTGGACGTGGCCAAGGTGGTGGGGCGCATCCTGCCGGATATGGAGATCATCCTGTTGACCGCCCACGGCTCGATGGAGTCGGCCATCGAGGCGCTGCGCAGCCGGGTCCACGACTATCTCCTGAAACCGGCCGCGCCGGCGCAGATCTTGGACACGGTCCGGCGCGGGCTGGCCAGGCGGAACGCCCGCCTGCAGGCGCACCAGCCCGCCGACCTGGAGGTCATTAATGACGAATATGCCATCGTCAACCTGGAGGACGGGACGGTTGTGGACTTCGGGCGGCGCGCCATCCAGGGGCGGGGCGGGACCGTTACCCTGACCCCCGCGGAGGGGCGTTTGCTGCGGGTGTTCGTGGACAACATAGGCAAGGTATTTTCCCACCGTGAACTGGTGCTGCTGGTGCAGGGGTATTCCGCCTCCCAGCAGGAGTCGCCGGAGATCCTGCGTCCGCTCGTCAGCCGCCTGCGCCAGAAACTGGAGACCCTGCCGGCGGTGCGGGACCGGATCGCAAGTGTGCGCGGCACCGGCTACGTGTTCGAACTGCTCAAGCGCAGGAAATGACAGAATTGTCCATCCACAGATTTCACGGATTACGCAGATTGGTAAGGAACAATCTGTGAAATACCCTTCGGGTACGATGTCTGCGTAATCTGCGGATAAAGTTTGGTTTCCGAAGGCAGAAGAGCCAACACGAATGCCCGGCCATACTTGCGCCGGGCATTTTCAATCGTGCGGTCCCCAGGGGATGTTGGGCGGCACCTCGGAGGCGCGGATCCACGACAGCCACCCGCCGCGCGCCCGCCGCCTTTCCGGGGAAATTTTCTCGAATCCGACCAGCACCAGGCTGACGCCGAGCAGGAGCGCCCCCAGCCACTGGATCATCTGGAGGCGATCGCCAAGCCAGAGATGGCCGATGGCGAGGGTGACGAAGAGTTCGCTCAGGCCGAGCAATGAGGTCTGCATCCCTCCCAGGCGCTTGAGGCCGGCGAACAGTGTCAGTCGGGAAAGGAAGGTGACCAATGTCAGGGCCAGCAGGGGCTGCCAGGATGTTCCAGGGGAAGGCATCTGCTGGTCGAAGAGGAGATAGGCCGGCGCCACCACCGCGCTCATGGCGAGGAGCGTGTACAGGGTCACGGTGGGGGCGGGGATGTCGTAGAGCACGCGCTGGTTGATGGGCAGGTGGAGGGCGTACAGGAGCGAAGCGCCCAGCATGAGCGCAACGCCAACCCAGTCGGCGCCGCCGGGGACGAGCGCGGTCAGCAGGACGATTCCCGCCAGGGCGATGCCTGTCCGCACCCAGGTCAGGCGGCTGAGCGGCTGGCGGTCCAGAATCAGCCAGCCGGCCACGAACACCGGGTAGAGCGAGTACAGGAGCTGGCCCACGCTGGCCGACAGCCGTTGAAGCGCCAGGTAGTACAGGATGGAGCCGATCCCGTTGATCGCCCCGGCCAGGCCGCAGCCCAGCAAACCGGCCGGATAGATGAACAGGTAGGAGCGGCGGAAGATGGCTGCGAGCAGCAACAATAATCCCGCTGCCATACTTGTCCGCAATGCGACAACGGCCAGCGGGGAGAAACCAAGCGCAATGGCCTGCTTGCCAAAGACCGGGGTCAGGCCTAGGAACAGGGCCGATGCAAGGGCGGATCCGATACCTGCTGCGTGGCCGACCCTTTTTCTTGTCATGCTCTCTCGACCCCGTGCCTGCGCCCGGTCAACCGAGCAGTGTGCGCACCTCTTCCAGGAATTCGTCGCTCAGGAAATCGCCCTTTTGCATCAATGTCTGGATCTGTCCTTTCAGGCGTCCTTTCTCTTCAGCGGTCAATTCCTTGGCGGTGGCAACAATGACCGGGATGCTGGCGGTCTCGGGTTTGGCTTTCAAGGCATCCAGAACGGAAAAGCCATCCATCTCCGGCATCATCAAGTCCAGGATCACCAGGTCGGGCCTTTCCTGGTTGATGATCTTCAAACCCTCCTTGCCTCCGCTGGCCTCGTAGATGGTGAAATTGCCCTGCGATTGCAGGATGCGGCGGATGAGGCGCCGCGTCTCCGGGCTGTCGTCCACGATTGCCACGCGCGGGAACCGGTCGGGGGCGATGTTGCTGAGGGCCGAAAGCAGGCCATCCTGGGGCGTCTCATCCTTGCGCGCCTGGGAAGGCAGGACGACGTTGCGCGCCCAGTTGTCGCCCAGCACGAACGGTTCCGCCGGCATGGTGTGGCCGGTGCAATTGACCACCACCACGTCCGTGGATTTGATGACGCCCGCCCGTACCAGTTTGAACAGCCCGGCGAAGCCCACGGCCGCGGCCGGTTCGGAGGAGATGCCCTCCATTTTCGCAAGCACGTGCATTGCCCGGAAGGCTTCCTCGTCGCTGACGCTTTCGAACGTCCCCCCGGACTCTTTGACCTGCTTGTAGAGCAGCGTGTAGGTCCGGCCGGGGTCGCCGGTGGCGAGCGTTTCGATGTGCGTGCGCGGCGAGGTGACTGGTTCGGCCTTGTCCTTGCCCAGGCTCCAGGCCTGCACCATCGGGGCGCAGCCTTCCGCCTGGATGACGGCGATGGCGGGCAGTTTATCAATCAGCCCCATCTGCTTCATTTCGTGAAAGGATTTGGCGACCCCCAGCGGCCCCATCCCGCCGCTGACGGATTGGATGTACCAGTCCGGCATTCTCCAGATTGGGCGGGGTTTGCCGGCATGGTTGTTGTTGAGGCCGATCAGGGCGGTCAGTTGTTCGGCGATCTCGTACCCGATCGTTTTCATCGCCTCGACAGAGGTCAGGGTGCGGGCGCCCATATCCTGGTACAGGTTCCGCTGGCGGGCGAACTCGGCGGCCACCTGCTTGGCCTGGTCGTACGAGCCGGTCACTTTAACGACCTGGCTGCCGTACAGCGCGATCTCGCGCATTTTCACCGCCGGCACCAGGCTGGTGACGAAGGCCCAGAGTTTGATGCTGGCGCGCGCCGCGTAGGCGGAATATGAGATGGCGACATTGCCTGTCGAGGCTGCCACCATTTCCGTGATGCCGGCTTCTTTCAGCGCGGCGATGGTGACCGCGGCCTGCCGGTCCTTGAACGACCCGGTCGGGCCCTGGCGTTCGTCCTTGATGTAGATGTTCGGGCATCCCAGCATCATGCCCAGGTTGACGGCCTGGATGAGCGGCGTCCCGCCCTCGCCCAGGCTTAGGACGGGGTTCGGGCTGCGGACGGGGAGCAGTTCGCGGTAGCGCCACATGTCGAAGGGACGCCCGGCGATCTGCGCGGGCATCGTTTTGGCGATGGCCTCGTAATCATATTCCACGTCGCGCCACTGGCTGTTGCAGCGCGGACAGTTGACGGAAGCCGGGTAATAGGGCGTGGTGTGGCCGCAGTCCAGGCATTTAACAACGAACGACATGGCGAGGTTAGTTCCCTTTCTCAGGCGGCGACAGGCGCTTGAGCGCCCGGTCGAGGATGCCGAGCAGTTCCTGCTCGGTGAAAGCGCCCTTGTGGATGAGTTTCTGGCCGAAATCGGACAGTTGTTTTTGCTGCTCAGGGTTCAGGTCCGCGCCGCTGACGACGATGACCGGGATGTCGTTCAGGAGCGGGGACGTGCGCAGTTTCTCGAGGATGGTGAATCCATCCATGCCCGGCATGAACAGGTCGAGGATGACGGCGTGGGGCGGTTTGGACGACAGCGCCTGCCAGCCCTGTTTCCCGCCTTCGGCGAGGATGGCCTTGTAGCGGCTGTGCTCGTTCAGGATTTTCCCGATCAGGCGCAGGTCGTCGGCATCGTCGTCTATGACGAGGACTTCCTTGATGGCGCCGTCGTTGTTCAGGCGGTTGAGGGCGTTGAGCAGGTCGTCTTCGAGGATGGGCTTGACGAGATAATCCGTCGCGCCCAGGCTGAAGCCTTTTTCATCTTCCTCGAGGATGCTGCAAATGATGACCGGCACGTCGCGCGTTTCCGGATCGGTCTTCAACTCGTTCAACACGGTCCAGCCGTCGCGCCCGGGCATCATGATGTCGAGCGTGACGGCGTAGGGTTTCAGCTGGCGCACGCGGTCTTTGGCCTGGGTGGGGTCTGTCAGGCCGATGACCTGGTAGCCCTGCGGCTGGAGGTAGCGTTCGTAGAGGCTGATGACCTGCACATCGTCGTCAATCGCCAGGATGACCTTCCCGCCATGCCCTCCCTCCGTGGACGGGGCGGCCATTTCCTTGATCTTTGGGGTCGGCAGGGTGAAGAAGAAGGTGCTGCCTTTTCCGACCTCGCTGACCACATCCAGCCGGCCGCCGTGCATTTCCACCAGGTGGCGGGAGATGGACAGGCCGAGGCCGGTCCCGCCTGTCTTGCGGGTGGCCGAGGAGTCCACCTGCGAGAAGGGCTGGAAGAGTTTATCCAGGTCTCTCTCGGCGATGCCCGAACCGGTGTCGGTGACCCGCACGACAATCTCCTCCTGCCCCTGCGGGCCGGACTGGAAGGCTGCTCCCACTGTGATCGTGCCTTCGTCGGTGAACTTGGCGGCATTGGACAGCAGGTTGATGAGCACCTGGCGCAGGCGCATCGAGTCGGCGCGGACGATGGGCAGGCCTTGGGCAATATCCTTTTCCAGTTTGATGGGCTTGTCTTTGATGAGGCCGGTCATGGTCGGAACGATGCTGTTGATCGTCTCTTCGATGTTGACCTCGTCGAAGGCCAGTTCCATTTTGCCGGCCTCGATCTTGGACAGGTCGAGGATGTCGTTGATCAGCCGCAGCAGGTGCTGCCCGGAATTGTAGATGGCGCCCAGGTCCTGCTCCTGGAGGTCGCTGACCGGACCGTCAATTCCTTTCAGGATGACGCGCGAGAAGCCGATGATGGAGTTGAGCGGGGTGCGCAACTCGTGGCTCACGTACGAGCGGGCGTTGTCAATGGCAACGGCCACCTGGTCGGCCAGGGTTTGCAGGACGCGGATGTCGTCTTCGGAAAACGCATTCACCTGGGTGGACTGAATGTCAATCGTGCCGATGACGCGTTTCCCGATCCGCAGGGGGATGGCGGCCTCGGCGCGCGTGTCGGGGAGCAGCGGGTTGGGGCGGTGGATCGGGTCGCTGGCCGTGTCGTTGACGACCATCGGCTGGCCGGTCGAGGTGGCCGTGCCGACGATGGAGCGGGAGCCGACCGCCAGCGAGTGGCCGCGCTTTTTCATCTCCTCGCCCGCCTTCCCGGTTGCCGCCTGCAAGAGGGCGTTGAAGCCGGTCTCCTCGATGGTGAAGATGGAGGCGTAGTAGAAGCCGAAGCGTTCGCGGATCAGGTTGACGGTCCGGTCGAAGAGTGTGTGCAGTTCGAGGGTCGAGGTGACGAGGCGTCCGATTTCAGCCGAAGCGGCCAGGTATTCGTTGTTGCGCCGCAGCGTCTCCTCCGCCTTCTTGCGTTCCGTGATGTCGCGCGCCACCCAGAAGACCTGGTCCTCGGTCAGTTTGGAGACCATGGCATCGAAGGTAAAGGTCTGGTCGCCGATCTTGAGAGGGTATTCGATGGGCGTCGGCTGGCCGGTCTTGAGGGCCGTCTGGATCGCCCGCATGAACGGCTTGTGGGTTTCCTCGGGCAGCGCCTCGCGGATGGTTTTGCCGAGCAGTTCATCGGGCGGGCGGAAGAGGCGCGATGGGTTGGTCGGGGCAATCCGCAGGTAGCGTCCTTCCTTGTCGTAGACGATGATCACGTCGGTCATGGACGCGAACAGGGCGCGCAGTTCGAGTTCGGATTGCTTGCGCTCGATGGCCACCGCGACCTGGTTGGCGACGTACGCGAGCGTGTCCCGGTCCTGTGCGGTGAGGCGTTGGTTTTCCTGGTAGGTTTGCACGGCGATCACGCCGATGGTTTTATCGCCGCTGCGGAGCGGGACCCCCAGCCAGTCCATACCACGGCTTCCGCCGCTCTTCACCTGGCCGGAGGCCTCGAGTCCGTCGAGGATATCGGGCGTGACCAGCAGCGGCTGTCCGTTGCGCAGGACGTAACTGGTAAGACCGATGCCGAGTTTTTGCGACGGCATGCCCTCCTTGTCGCGTTCGTCAACGTAGTAGGGAAATGACATCAGGTCGGCTTTGGCATCGTAGAGCGCCACGTATAAGTTCCTGGCCGGGACGATGGTTCCGACCGAGGTGTGGATGGCCCGGAACAGGGAGGTGATGTCGGGGGCGCCGAGGGTCGCTTCTGCGATCTGCCGGATGACATCCTGGGTCTTGTCTGCTTTTTTCTTTTCGGTGATGTCCTTATCCACGCCGCGGTAGCCGATGCGGTTGCCGCTGGTATCCAGGATGGGGACAACGCTGGTGAGAACGGTGCCGCGGTGGCCGTCCTTGAAGATTACTTCGTTCTCGATGTCGGTTGCGCGTCCCTCTTTTGCGATCCCTGCGGACATCCGCTCGGCGAGCCGTTCCGCTTCCTCGGGAGTGTACATCGGCTCATCAATCGTGCCGACCAGTTCTTCGGGCGCGTAGCCGAGGATGTCTTTTGCGCGCGCCGAAACGTACGTGTATCTCCACTCCAGGTCTGTTTCCCAGATGTAGTCGCCGCTGATGTTAGCCACGTCGCGGAAGCGCCCTTCGGAGGAGCGGATCTGGTCGAACAGGCGGGCATTTTGGATGGCGATGGAGGTCTGGTTGGCGATGGCGGAGAGCATGAAGCGGTCGTGCTCGTCGTAGGCGTTCGGCTCGTGGTAGTTCTGCACAGCCAGGGCGCCGAGGATCTGGTCGCCGAGCAGGAGCGGGACGCCCAGCCAGGAGCGCGCCGGTTCCCCGACCGATTCCAGCCCCATGCTTTCCAGCCAGTCGCCGACGCCGTCCTTGACCAGCACGGTCTCGCGGGTGCGGATGATGTAGCCGGTAATTCCCTGGCCGGCGGGCATGCGGGCGATCTGCTTGTCCACCCCCGATTCGGTCACGTTGAGCGGGAAGATGTTTTCGTTTTTCTCGGGGTCGTGGAGTGCAACATAAAAGTTGGTCGTATCTATGAGACGTGAAACGCCGCGATACACTTCATCGAGGATCTGTTCCAGGCTCAGGCTGGAAGCAAGCGTTCGTCCCAGGTCGTTCAGGGCGGCCAGTTCTTCGGCGCGGAGTTGCGCCTGCTGGAACAGACGGGCGTTCTGGATGGCGATGGCCGCCTGGTTTGCAATGGCCGTCAGCAGGAATTGCTCGCGTTCGGTGTACGCGTTCGCGCGAATGTAATCCTGGATCGCGATGACCCCCAGGGTTTGAGCGCCCATCAGGAGCGGGACGCCCAGCCAGGATTGCGCCGTGCTGCCAATCAGGTTCACGCCGAGTTCCTTCACTTGTTCGGGAAGGCGGTCGCCGATGTTGAGCGGTTCGGCAGTCCGGATGACGTGTTCGGTCAGACCCTTGCCGGCCTGCCGCGGCTTCCAGTTGGCGCGCTGCTCTTTTTCGACAGCCAGCGGGAAGGAGATCTCGTCGCTGGGAGCGTCGTAGATGGCGACATAGAAGTTGGTTGTATCCAGTAATTGCGACGCGTATTTGTAGATGCTCTCGACGATGGCGTTGACGTCCAGCGATGCGGAGAGGGCGCGTCCCATTTCGTTCAGGACTTGCAGTTCGCTGGCCTGCTGCTGGGTTTGCCGGAACAGGCTCGCATTTTCGATGGCGAACCCCACCTGGCGTCCAACAGTCCGCAGCAGGGCGACGGTAGCCTCGCCGAACGGTCCGGCCGTTTTTCGGAACCCGCACAGGGTACCGAGGATGCGGCCTCTCGACTCGAGTGGGACGCCGGCATAGGAGAAGAACCCGGCATTCACCTCACTGCTTACGTCAACCGGCGCGCCGACGCTTAAATCCTCGACAACAACGACGTCTTTTGCTCTAAAAACGACCGCGCACAGCGAATCCTCCAGGCCTTCGGCGGGATCGTCGGGGATTTCGCCCGGCAAACCGGAGCGGACCACGCATTCGAGTTTGCCACGCTGGTCGTTGAAAATTGTGATGAGGCCGCCGTCGAAGCCGACGACTTTCATCGTCTGCTTGAGAACGATATTCAGGATGGCCTCCAGCTCGAGCGACTGGCTGGCTGAACTGATTACTTCGTTGATTGTCGAGAGTTCGGCATTGCGCTTCTGCGTTTCGTTGAACAGGCGGGCATTCTGGATGGCAATGGCCGCCTGGCTGGCGACGGAGGTCATCAGGTTGCGGGCATGCAGGTCAAACGCATAGGGGTTCTCGTAATTCTCGATCCCGATCATGCCGACCGGCTTGCTGCCGATCATCATCGGGATGCCCATCCAGCAGCGCGACAGCCCGCCAACGACGGCGATGCCGAGCGCTTGGATTTTTTCGGCGGAGATGTCTTCGATGACCAGCGGTTCGCCTCTGCGCAGGACGTACTCCGAAAGACCGTTGCCGGCTTTCCGGGTTGCGATCTGAGCGGCCTGCCCCTGCTCGAAGGCGACGGGGAAACTCACGAAATCGCTGGCCTCGTCGTACAGGGCGATGTAAAAACTACCCGTGTCAATGAGACGGGAGGTGTATTGGTAGATGGCTTGAATGATCGTTTCAAGGTCGAGGGAACTGGCGAGGTGGCGGCCCATTTCGTTGAGCACTGCCAGTTCCTCGGCGCGCAACTGTGTTTGCTGGAACAGGCGCGCGTTCTGGAGGGCAATGGCCGTCTGGTTGGCGATGGCGGTCAACAGTTCGAGGTGGTGGTTATTGTACAGGCGCGCCGTTTCGAGGCTCTGGAGGGCGATCACGCCCAGCAGGTTCTCGCCCAGCAGGATCGGCGCGCCCATCCAGCATTGGGCCGGCCTTTCGTCGTCCCCCAGCGGTACGAACGTTATCCCCAGGGCTTCCATCTGCCCGGGGATATCCTCCGGGATGAGCAGCGGCTTGTGGGAGCGGATGATGTAATCCGTCAGTCCGCTGCCCAGGAGCCGCTCCGGCGCGATGATTCGCTTGTCATTGTTGACGGCGATGGGGAAATCAATGCGCTGTGTTTCGGGAGCGTAGATGGCGACGAAGAAGTTCGCCGTGTCCATCAGCTGCCCCGTGAACCGGTAAACGGTCTCCACCACGCCGGTGATGTCCAGTTGCGAGGATAGTTCGCGGCCCATCTCGTTCAGAACTTGCAATTCCGACGCCTGCTGCTGGGTCTGCTGGAACAGCCGGGCGTTTTCGAGCGCCAGCGAGAGTTGGTCAACGACCTGCTTGACGAGCAGTTGTTCGTTCTGGCTCCAGCCTTTCCTGTCCTCGGGGGCAGAGACTTCGAGCGCGGCCCAATTGTCGGCGTCCATGCGGAAGGGCAGGGCGAGGGTGGCAGCGCCGGCGGGTTCGACGAACGGCGGCGGGACGGGATGGAGCTGGCCGGTGCGGACCGGGACCCGGTCTGGGGCGGCGCGGCTGGACCTCGGTCCGGGTTTTGTTTCGCCGGTCCGGGGCGGGTGCGCGCGCTTTTTCTCTGTCGCCTTTTCTACCGGCGCGGCGCCTTCGGGCTGTTTGATCTCGTCAAAGATCTCTTCAAGCCGCTTCTGAATTCTTTTGTTCGACATACTGCATCAACTCCTCAGCCAGGCTGCGATATTGCAGGGCGCCGCGGCTGTTGGGTTTGTACTGGGTGATCGGCAGGCCGAGTATGGGGCTTTCTCGTAGTTTGGTGTCAATCTCGATGAGGGTTTTGAACAGTCCATCGCCGAAGGTGCGGTCGAGTTGTTCGTGGATGTTGCGGTGGGTGCGGTTGCGCTGGTCGAGCATGGTGATCAGGATGCGGTACGCCAGGTTGGGGTTGTCTTCGGAGCGCACCTGGCGGACGATGCTCATCATGTCGCGCAGGGCGTAGGCCGAAAAGTATTCGGCCTGGGTGGGGATGATGAGCAGGTCGGAGGCGGTGAGAGCGTTGATCGTGACCGCGCCGAGCGACGGCGGGCAGTCCATCAGGATCAGGTCGTAGGGCAGCGGGTCCACGGCCTGGATGGCCGTCTGCAGGCGGGTGGTGTAATTGATGTAAACCGGCAGGACCTGTTCGGCATTTTCGATGCCGGAGTTGGCCGGGATCAGGTCCACTCCGGCGACGTTCGTCTCGCGGCAGGGGTCGAGAAGCGGAGCTGAATCCAGCAGGATGTCGAGGGCGGTGTGTTCCAGGCTGCCCGGCTGGAAGCCCAGCGCCAGCGTCAGGTTGGCCTGCGGGTCCAGATCCACGAGCAGGATCTTCCGGCCAAGTTCCGCCAGCGCCGCGCCGAGCGAAAGGGCGGTGGTTGTCTTGGCAACCCCGCCTTTTTCATTTGAGATTGCGATCACATAGGACATGGCCGTTTTTTCCATTTCGGGAACTGTTGTATCGGGACGGTTTTCCGGCGTGCGTTACACGGTTTGATCGACGCGGTCTTCTCCGGTCTCTTTGTCCTTTTGCGGGACAAGGGAGCGGATGCGGATGTCTTCGACGCCCAGGATCTGCCTGAGTTCTTCCATGGCGGTTTCGAGCATGGTCTGCGGGTCGGTGGCGCCGCGGATCTTGGTGGTGATCTCGGTCACTGTCCGCTCGCGTTCCGCGCGGCTGGCGGTTTCTTCGTAGAGGCGTGCGCTTTCGAGCGCAGCGCCCAGTTGCCCGGCGAGTGTGTTCGTGAGGGCGAGTTCTTCGTCCGACCACTTCTCTTCCGGTGGTTTTGCCAGGCGAAGCGCTCCAATGGCCTCTCCGCGGACGCGCAGGGGGACGAAGACGGTCGCGCCGTCTTCGGCGCGCACTGCCTGCCCCGATTGGACGGCCTGGGCGAATCCCGGGTCGTCGGTTGCGGGGGAGGCGGGAGTGACCTTGTCGGCGGACGAGATGAAATAGCCGATCTCTGCTTTTTCATCCAGCCACTGCCGCCAGCCTTTGCGGCTGACCTCGCCGTACGCCCGGCGCGCGGACTCAAGGGCTGCCTGCCCTTCGGTAAACAGGCGGGCATTTTCGATGGCGATGGCGATCTGGTCGGCCATCACTTGCAGGGTGGCGATGTCTTCCTCGCCAAAGGCGCCTGATTTTTCGCTTTGCACGTCAATGGCGCCCAGCGTGGCGCCGCTCGCGATCAGTGGCAGGGCCATTTCTGAGCGTGTTTGCGGCAGGTCGGGGTTGTCGAAGAAGACCGCGTCGTCGCCCACGTCGAGGGCGATGCGCGCCTGTCCCTGGGCGGTGACGTAGCCCACGATACCGGTCTGGCCGACCCGCAGTTTGTGGCCGCGTTCCAACATGCGCCGGCCGCCTTCGCTGTTCGCGGCCTGCAAAACGGCGAACTCTCCGCGTTCGTCCAGCAGGAAGATGCCTACGTGGTAAAAACCGAACCGCTGGCTGATCAAATGCGTGGTCTGGGTCAACAGCGCGTTGATGTCGCGGGTGCTGGCAACGCTGTGTCCAACCTCCGCGGCGGTCTGCAGCAGGATGGCGCGGCGCTCGATGTTGCTGGTTCGTTCGGCCACGCGCGTTTCCAGGTTTTCGATCATGTCGCGCAGGCGTGCGGTCATGGCGTTGAATGCCTGGGCCAGCGTCCCTATTTCGCCGCGTTCTCCTACTTTGGCTTCTACGTTGATGTTTCCCCCGCTGATTTCTTCTGCGGTTTGGGTCAGCGCGACCAGCGGGCGCGTCAGGCGGTTGCCGATCCCAAGCGTGGCAAGTAGAGCCGCCGCCAGTATCGCGATGCTCAAAAAGATGCTTACGACGACGGTTCTCCTTGTGCCCTGGGCGATCTGCTCGTTGGCAGCAATGGCATCTGCCAGCAATTCCTGTGTGGGGACGATAATTGCCAGACTATAGCCTACTTCCGGGATGGGCTGGTATACGATAAAGCGCTCTGAACCTCCGATGGATATGGTCGCCAATCCGCTTTTCCCATCGGCCATATCGGCCATCAGCCCCCAAAATTCCGGAGAAACCTGGGCGGTAACTTTTGTCTGGTCCAATGTTTCACCAAGAGGCAGGGCTTCGGGGAGTATGCCCAGATCCTGATAGCCGTTAAGCGGCATGGCTATCAAACGCATGTTCTTATCTATTAAGAAGGCATAACCCGTTTCGCCCACTTGAATATCAGCAACAATCTCTGTAATCCGGTTAAGCTGAATATCCATTGCGGTTACACCCCGAAAATTTCCTCGATCATCATAGATGGGTGTACTGCTTGTGATTACGAGACCATGGAGCGCGGCATCGAGATATGGGTCCGACCAGACGGCTTTGCGCTCCGGGTTCTGGGCCGGTGTTGCTTTGACAAACCAGGGTCTTTTAGTCACATCGAAGTCGGGGGGCACGATGTTCGCCAGATCAATGTTGGGATAGTAGATGGTTTCGCCGCTTGTACCGCCGAAGTAAATTGCAACAACATCTGGATTTGCTTCCAAAAGCGGAGGAACGATAAAGTCAATTTGCCTGGCAGTGTTCAGTTCAAGAGCCAGCGAATCTGTCAGCGGCGTATTCTGCGGAATAAAGACCGATGCGGGTTCGTTATTGGAATTGTCCAAACTCCCGGAAGGCAGAAGGCTGAGCGATTGGGCCGCGTCCCAATAACCTGTTTCGGTTGTTTGAGAGAGCATCTTGCCCAGAGCAGCGCCTAAAGTTGTAATATCTCTTCTGATGGAAAGGAAAAAATTGTCGAGGTAGATAGATTGTTCGCTGCTGGCGGCGGTCAATTTTTCCCGGGCTTGCTGCTGAACGTTTTGATCCAGTTGGGTTGTCAGGAAGGTGTTGGCTTGTTGGGCGCGGTAGTAAACGTAATAGCCCATTCCTGTAATAGCAAGGATGGTGATAACCATGTTCCCGAGCATCAGCCTGGTGCGAAGGCTGCGTGTCTGGGAGAGTTTCCCGCCGAAAAGTTTTTTTGATGGCCGTTTGTTCATAACCTGTCTTCTTTATTGTTCAGGGATCGTGGATTTTTGTTGTTCACTCTTGAACGATTTCGGATGCCGGTTTGTTCGTGTGCAGACGGATCTCGGCTTCTTTCAGGCCGAAGGAACGCCGCATTTCCCGGATGGCTGTTTGAAGGACGGTGTCCATGTCGAGCGTCTCGCGCATGCTGGAAGTGACTTCGCCGATCAACTGCTCTTGTTGGGCGCGCTGTTGCGCTTCGGCGATCAGTCGCGTGTTTTCCAGAGTCAGGCCAACCTGGGAAGCGATTGTTTCCAGAAGCGCGATACTATCGCTTTCCCAGACGTGGCCAGGGTCGTTTTCTTCGTATCCAATTATGCCAAGCACATGGCCGCGCAGCATAATCGGGGCGACCAACCGCGAAACCCTTGTCTCGTCCGAAGTGACATACGTGACGGGCTTGCCCTCGAGCAACTCATTTGTAATTTCGGCCGGAAACTTTTCGCCGCTGGGCATGACCTGAATCCGGTCATATTGATATCCAATTGGAGTTCCTGTCCCAACTTTTTTCCATGCCTCCTGTACAGATTGTCCGGCCAGTTGTTCGATTTCGCGAAGTTGGGTTTGGAGCTGGCTGAATAGCCGCGCATTTTCCAAAGAAATTGCAAGTTGATCTGCAATAGTCTGGAGAACGGATTGCTCCTCCGTTTCGATGGCAAGGGCGGCAGACTGTGTGTTCAGCAAGCCGAGCAATTGATTACCGGCCATGATTGGCAAGGTTATATTGATGTGCATACTTTCCAGCAACGTTGGCGGGGAAAACTGATAGGTTTCGTTGCCGGCGCGATACTTGAGCGGTTCTTCTTCTGACAATTCAAACGTAAATTCACCACGGATGGCTCTCAATTGATAGCGCTCTTTGGCCAGAGCCTTGCCTGCCTCCGTGTTAGTTACTCGCAGAATGGCATATTCGCCCATCTCGTCGAGCAGGAATATCCCGGCGTGTTCATGGCCGAGCTGTTCCGTGATCAACTGAACGACCTGATCAAGGATGACGTTTTCGTCGCGGGTTTGGCTGATGAGCTGGGATAATCTAGTGGTTGCCTGAAGGTTAACGTTGCGGCGTTCCAAGGCGCGAGTTCGGTCAGATACGCGCTCTTCCAGGCGTGAACGCTCAAGTCTTAGCAATTCAATGGATTCCTGGGTTCGCTGCCGGGAAAGGTCAAACTCTCTGCGGAACATACCCAGGCCAATAACGATTACGGCGGTCAGAAGGATGAAGGTCAGTGTGAAACTTACCCAGATCGCCAGGCTGCCGGGCGGTATTTGTTCATTGACCAGCGCCAGCCTCCCGGTGAGTACCAACCCGCCAACCAGCGCGATGGTCAGCACGCTGGCAATGATCGCATTTCTCGCTGCACGCTGGGTAAATAGTATGGCGGCTATAACGGCAAATTCCAGAAAGAAAAGCCTTGAGCCTCCGTACAAACCCTCTTCGAGCAAATTGCTAAGGCCAAGCCCGTAGGCGATTGCCAGGAATGTTCCGGCGCGCAGCCAATAAGGCAGAGGCGCGAATGCGACCGCCGCTATGATGAGGTAGGCCGCAATATAGATTGAGGCAATTACCGGTGTGGCGTCAATAATCTCCGGGATTAGGATTGGCAGAGCAAAGACCAGAGTGCCTCGCAGAAGCGCCCTGATGAGAGTCTCGCGCCATTGTTCGTAAGAGAAGGGCGACAGGGGGGGCGTCTCAGTGTTTGATTCTGGAGCAGGATTATCCATCATGGCGCTAATCTTTCCCTTGCTTGTCTGATTCAGCCGGAATTAAGCCGATTTGAATGAATGAGCGCGGCACGCCCAGGGTATTGCCGAGTTCGCGGATGGCATTTTGCAGAACGGTTTCCATATTGGTGGAGCGCTGAACCTGGGCGGTGATGATGTTCACTTGTTTTTCGCGCGCCGCCAGCCGCTGCGCATCTTGGATGAGGCGGGCATTTTCGAGCGCCAGCGCCAGGCGGTAAGCCGCCTCTTCCGCCACCTTGATGGTCTGGGCGGGGATATCGCCGCCCTGGAAGCGGAGGTTCAGAGTTCCGAGCGTCTGGCCGCGCAGTTGTATCGGGATGGCCAGGATGTTTGCGTCTTTCCGGTCGCCCTTCTGGATGATGGTTGCGCCTGTGCGGATTGCCTCTTCGCTGCCGGACGGGGGCTTGGTGATCGGTTCAGCCTTCACGCCTTGATAACGGTAGCCCCGGTGTTCCCGCGTGTGTTGCAGGAATTCACGCCAGGCGCGGCCGGTGTGCTCCTGCGAGGCGATTTTCGTAGTGGCAACCGCCTGTTCCAGTTCCTGCAAGAGGCGCGTCCTTTCGATGGCGACCGCGATCTGGTCGGCCATGATCTGCAGGGTCTCAATATCCTCCTGGTCAAATGCATTGACTTTGTCGCTCTGCACGTCCAGCACGCCGATGACGCGGCTGCCGATTTTCAACGGCAGGGCCATTTCCGAGTGTGTGTAAGGCAGCAGCGGGTTGCGGAAATAGACCGCGTCCTCGCCGGTATCGAGCGCCACGCGCGGTTGTCCCGTCTGGGCGACGTAGCCGACGATGCCCACCTCGCCGACCCTCAATTTGTGTTCGTTGGCCAGCATGAGTTGGCCCGCCTCGCCGCCGGCCGCGCTCAACACGGCATATTCGTTCCTTTCATCAATAATAAAGATGCCGACATGATAGAAGCCGAACCTCTCGCGGATCAGGCGCGCCGACCGGTTGAGGAGATCGTCCACGTTTCGCGCCGTGGAGGCGTCGCGCGCCACCTGGGCGGCGGTGCGGATTTCGGTGTTGCGGCGTTCCAGGTCGCGGGTCCGGTCGGCGACGCGGTTTTCGAGATTGGCAACCAATTCTCCCATCTGGGCGGTCATGTTGTTGATGGTCTGTCCCAGCAGCCCGAGTTCATCATCCTGCTCAATGGAAGTCCTCGCGTTCAGGTTTCCGGCAGCCACCTGGTTGGCGGTCTCCACCAGGGCGTTCACAGGCGAACTGATGGTCCGGACGGTAACGACTGCGCCCATGAAAGCCAGCGCGGCCGCCAGGATGGCGATGGCCGCATTGACGAGGATGATGTATTGCACCTGGCCAAAGGCTTCCGACTGGTCCATCTCTGTGATCACGGCCACCTGTAAATCGGGGATCCAGGCATACACACCCACAACCGGTATATTGTCCTGGTCGTTGTATAGCAGGGAAGCGCTCCCCTGGGAGGCGATTGCCTCGGAGGCGGCGGTTGTATAGATCTGCACGGTGGGCGTTCCTGCAATGACGCCATTGAGAAGATCGTGGTTGCTGGAGATGAGCAGGGATTTCCCCGTGTTCCCAAGGCCCGTGCGCGCAGAGACGATCTGCGTAAGATGTCTCATGTTTGCATGCCCGGCCAGCACCCCGACCGTCTGTCCCTTGTTGTTGAGAATGGGACGCGTCACGAAAATGGACATTTCACCGGCATCCTGGAAGTAGAAGGGCTGGCTGACGAACAGTGACGATTTCCCTTGCAGGAAGAACTCCTGGTCGTCGTATCGCCGGTTGATGCGCTCCGGATCGCTGGCGGCAACCACAACCCCGCGGGGATCCATCAGGAAGATTTCCTGCAAGCGGCCGGTTTGGGCCAGGATCTGTCCGAAGCGCTCAGCGAGCGCATCTTTTTCCGGACCCGGTTCCTGGTTGCTGGCGACGGCCAGCAGCAGCGTCTGGATGTTCTGGTCGGTCTTTTCCTCGTGCGGAATGCTGAACACGTCAATCTGTGTTTCGGCGATCCACAGGTTGATGGCATTGCTCTTCTGTGTGGAGATGCTCTCCAGCGTGGTGATGGTATACCGGCGGTCGGTCTCGAGGCTGCTGATGGTGGTCGTCGCGCTGATGGCAACCACGGGAATGAAGACCACCAGCATGAAGGAAGCCAGCGTGCGGGAGAAAATCCGCCCGCCCAGGCGGGCGCGCGTGACCAGCACAAGGAGCAGGCTGCCTCCCAGTGTCGTGATCAGCGGGATCAGCCAGCGCAACAGCGCGAGGTCGGTCACGTTCAGGCGGGCAAAGGGCTGGTTGGTCTCGATCCAGATAATCGCTGCCGTTGCCAGGGCGCAGCCGATCGCGGCCAGGAGTCGTTTGCCGCCGGGCAGTGTCCCGTAGAACACGAATATTCCTGTAACCGTCCAAACTCCGATAACCAGCAGCGCCGCAATGGGGGTCCCTGACCAGAAGAGTGCAAAGCAGGGGAAAACTGCCGCGATAACGACAGCCATGATAACGACCGCGGCCCGGACCTTCCCTCTCTTGAAGAAGAGATAGGCCGTTCCCCAGATGAGCGAACTGGCAAGGGAAACTGCCGCAACCGCCAGCAATTGCCAGGCAGGAGCGACCCAGTACAAGGCTGCGTAGCCGGCTGCCGATACGATGCCGAAGAATGGAACAACCGTGGCTAGGGCTTGCAGAAAAGCCAGTCGTCGTCTTTCCAGCGGGGTGGTGGGATGTGTTTCCACGCGGCTATCCTTTGTCTGGCGCAGGTTCTTCCGAAGAAGGCGATTCCGGTGGGCCGATGAAAACCGACACTTCCTCCACGTTGGGCAGGCGGTGCAGTTCTTTCACGGCGGTCTGGAGGAGCGCGTCGGGGTCGAGCGTGCGGCTGAGGCTGGAGGCGAGTTCGCTGATGGTTTGCTCCTGCGCGGCGCGGCGCTGGGCATCGTCCAGCAGGCGGGCGTTTTCGAGCGCCAGCCCGATCTGGTTGGCGACTTCGATGGCCAGGGAGCGGTCCGCCTCGTTCCAGATTGTGTCGTCCTTGCGGTTGAGGGCGATGCTGCCGATCCTCTGGCCGCGCAGCGAAATGGGAATGTTGATCCGGTTGTGGCTGTCGGTCGGGGCTGCTTCGGCAGGTTGGGCGAGGGGGCCGAGGCCTGTTGGGGTGTAGCGATACCCCTGTTTTCGCTGGCTTCCTCGTTCGCCCCAGGCGCGGCGCACGCCTTCCGCGCTGACGGTTTCCAGCCGGTGAAGGGCGTCGCGGGCTTCGGCGATCAGGCGGGCATTCTGGATCGCCAGCGCAATCTGGTCGGCCAGGGATTGGAGCAGTTCGATGTCGCTTTGCGAGAATGGACCAGGCGAAGAAGATTGGATGTCCAGCACGCCAATCACTTCCCCGCGGATCGTGAGCGGGAATGCCGCCTCGGAGAGGGTGAGCGGCAGGTCCGGGTTCTTGAAGAAGGAAGGGTCGGCATTTACGTCGGTTGCCACGCGGACGCGGTTCTCGTAGGCGACGGCGCCAACGATGCCCTGCTGCCCGACCGTGAGTCTGTGGCCGTGCTTGAGCATCTTTTTTCCGCCCTCCGAGGAGGCGGCATGCAGGGTCACGTAATCGCCGTTTTCGTCCAGCAGGAAAATGCCGGCGTGGTAAAAGTTGAACCGTTGCGCGACCAGGTCAACGGTCCGCGCGAGCAGCGTATTGACGTCCTGGAAAGCGGCGGCCTCGCGTGCCACCTGGGTGGATGCCTGGAGTTGGAGGGTTCGATGGGTCAACTCGGCGGTTCGGTCCTCCACCTGACGTTCCAGGCCGGTCCTTGCTTTCTGGAGTTCGTCGAGCATCTGGTTCAGGCGGATCGTCAATTGCGCCGTTTCGTCTGACGAGAGGATGGCAGCCCGGAGCGAGTGGTCCCCGCCCTGGAATGCGTCCATCGTGCGGGTCAATTCGTCCACCGGCCTGGAAACCGCCTGGGATAACTGCCGCGCCAGCGCCATTCCTCCGATCAAGGTCAACAGCCCGATGAGAATCGCTTCGTTCCCAAACCGGGCCGTTAGTTGTGCGATGTCTGCTCCCGGCTGGGCGGCGTTGAGCAATTTCTGGTATCCGAGCAGGCCAAGCATCACGATGGTTGTGACGATGAGCGACCCGATCACGATCATCATGCGCGGGGCCGCCCGGAACCTGGTTTCGATCATTTGCTGCCGGGGGTCCGCGGGCAGGAGGGCGCTGCGGACCGGGCTGAGCATGTGGTCGAGGAACAGGGTGTTCCGCACCACCACGCCGGTTCCGGATAGCAGGCCGCCAATCGCGATGTGGATGGCCTGGTTGACCGTCACGCCGCCTGCCCAGCGCATGGCAAGCACCGCCGGGATCACAACCAGAATATAGGCGGTGAAAAGTTCCGCAATGGCATAATTCCCGGGCAGCCCGATGACCTCCTGCCATGCGCGCACCTGGAGTTCCGTCTCGTCCATTTCAGGGGGCAGCGGCTTGTTCTTGAAGATTGCGTCGAGCCGCCGGCGGGCGTGGACGCTCGCCATTGCGGTAAAAGCCGGGAGGAGTGCGTTGACGAGGCCGACGAAGAAAAAGACGCTCACAAACAATAACAGGGTCTGGTTCGCGTTCAGGTTGGCGGCCGCGAGGATATACACGATCCCGACCACGGCCGCGCCGAAGGAGATCAATTGGGTCAATGACTGCATGCGCAGGATGTAACTTCCTCCCCAGCGCGCCAGTCTGCGCTCGTTTCGTGTGCGGTTTGTATCTGCAATATTCACAGGAGAACTCCTGAATGCGCGGCTTATTCCGGCTTGAGCTCGATGGTGGCTTCATCGGCGCGCAGGGCGCGTCCGAGTTCTTTGACGGAGGTTTGCAGGATGATATCCACGTTGGGGGAGGACCAGATCTTGCCGATGATCTCGGCGGCGAGACGCTCACGCAGCGCCAGTTGCTGGCTTTCCTCGAGCAGGCGGGCATTTTCGAGCGCCAGGGCGGCTTGCGTGGCAACCGCCTCGATCAGTGTGCGCTCTTCCTGTGTCCACTCCTGGCTGCCCTCCAGATCCAGCTGGCCGATGATTTGTTCCCGGAGCGTCAACGGGACGCTGATGGCCTTGCTGTCCTGGCCCTGAGCCAGCGGCAGGTTGCCGGCGACATACTCGTACTTGCCGCCTGCGCGCCCCGTTTCGGCCCAGGCGTCTGTCACGTACAGGCGATGCGCGGCGCGCAATTCGTCCAGGCTTTGCTGGGTTTCCTGGAAGAGGCGGGCGTTTTCGAGGGCGATGGCAACCTGGTTCGCCATGCCCTGCAAGGTCTCGATATCTTCCGAGCGGAACGCGGTTTCCTGCCTGGATTGCACGTCCAATGCGCCAAGCACCCGGTCGCCTACGAGCAGCGGCAGGGCGATCTCGGAGCGCGTCTCGGGCAGCAGGGGATTTTCGAAGCGTACCGGCTCGGCGCCAACATCCAGCGCGATGCGCGCCAGCCGGGTGGAGATGGCTGCTCCGACCATGCTCTTTCCGCCCACCTCGAGACGGTGTCCCTGCGATTTCAGCGTCCTGCCGGCTTCGCCGGTGGCGTCTTTCAGTTCCGCCCAGCGGCCGGTTGTATCGAGCAGGAAAAAGGCGGCATAGTAATAACCAAAGCGGTCGGTGATCAGGTTGACCACGCGGGTGATCAATTCGTCGGGTTGGAGGATGCTGCTGGCAACGCGCCCGACCTCAATGGTGGCGTGCAGTTGCGCGGTCCGGTCTGTCACCTGCGCCTCGAGTTCGGATTGGAATTGATCGAGGCGGGAGATCATCCGATTGAAGTAGACGGACAATTCGCCCACTTCGTCTGTCGCTGTGACGACGAGCCGTTGTTTCAGGTCGCCCTGTTCCACTTTGCCGAACGTGCTGATCATCTGACGGATCGGCTGCGAGATGGCGCGTGTCAGCGCGAAGGAAAGGCCAAACCCGAGCAGGAGCGAAAATGCGCTCACCATGAAGGATTGGGACTGCAGGTCGAACAGGACTTTTTGCGAACCGATCTCCTCGTACAGCACCGTGGTCGTCTGGTGATATCCGATGGGCGCCACCAGCAGGATCGAGACCAGGATGAGGGCAAAGAAGGCAACCTGGAACTTTGTCAACATGCGGATGCCGGTCACGCCGGCCACCTGCGCCTCGAATCCCTGCGGCAACAACGCCCGGCGGGCGTTTCTCATCAAGCCCTCGATGAGGAGCACTTCGAGAAGGGCGATACTCAAACTGGCGACAAACATCGCGATGAGTGTGTAGATGAGTTGGTCAACGCTGCCGCCCAGGACGTAGAAGAGATAAGCCAGCGTCGGCGGCATTACGAAGAGCATCAGGGAAGCCAGCGAAATGCCGACGTATCGCCAGGGGACGGATGTGATCTGGCGCCAGGCCCGGTATTCCTCATCCGTCCCGCCCTCGAGGGGAATCCTCCTGGCCCACTTGCCCAGGCGGGAGAAAGCCGCATGGTTGGCGAAATACGCATAGACGAGCAGCAACATGTTGCGGACCAGCAGGAGTATGCCCGCGGCCAGCGCCGTCTTGTTCAATTGTGCTGCCGTCAATCCGGCATTCATTGCCACTAACTGGCTCGCAACCACAATTCCCAATGGGCTGGTTGCCAGTTGTCCCAGGAGGATCACGAGCAGGATATAAAAGCCGCCTGTCCTGGCAAGCAGGCGATCGGCGAGAGATGCGCTGGAGGGTGGCTTGTTCATCCGGTTTCCTTCCCCGATTGAGCGGGAGTATCCTTCTGTTTGGCGCCTACGTCAATGCTGATCTGCGCGCGCCGGGCGCCGAGCGCCTTGCTCAGTTCGTTTGCGGTGGTTGCCATGATGGTCTGCACATCGGAGGAGCGGCGGATTTTGCTCGTCACTTCATAAAGCAGCCGCTCGCGGTCCACCTGGCGGCGGATTTGTTCGAGCAGGCGGGCATTGGCGATGATGGCGGCGAGACTGCCTCCCAGCGTGCCGAGAAGTTCTTCGTCGTTTTCGCTGTAGGCGGCAGGCTGGTCGCTTTCCACATTAAGAATGCCGAGAATTTCCCCGCGATAGATCATCGGGATTGCCAGTTCCGAGCGGACATTGGCGCCCGCCTGGATGTAACGCGGATCGTTCAAGACATCGTCAATGCGCTGCGGTTGCTGGTGGACGGCCACCCAGCCGGTGATCCCCTCGCCGAACGGCACCTCGATCTGTTTGACCTCTTCGGAATAGCCCGCCACGGCCCGGATCTCGAGGACGTTTTTTTCCCGGTTCGCCAGCAGGATCGCCACCCGGTCCCCGCCCAGCGTGACCTGCAGCCCCTGCGCGGCGCTGTTCAGCGCTTCCTCCAGCGTGGCCCCCGAGGCGGCCGCGGTGGTGACGTGGTGCAGCAGCCTGTGCTGGGACAAGTGTTCCTGCGTTTCGGCGAACAGTTCCGAGTTGATGACGGCGATGGCCAGCTGGTCGGCCAGGATGCGCAAAACGTTGACATCCTCTTCGGCGAACGAATAGGGGCTTTCGCTTTGCACGTCCAGCGCGCCGAGGATGCGCGCGCCGACTTTGAGCGGGATGGCGATTTCCGAGCGCGTATCCGGCAGGAGCGGATTGGCGTAGTAGGTGGCATCCCGGGTCGTGTCGTTGACGACCAGCGGTTCGCCGCTGCCTGTCACGTAGCCGACGATGGATTTCGAGCCGACCTTCAGTTTGTGGCCGGCGCGTTTCATCTGCGCGCCCGCCTCCCCGGTCGCTTCGCGGACAACGACATTCTTCCCGCCTGCATCCACCAGGAAGACGGCCGCGTGATAGAAATTGAACCGCTCGCGGATCAGCGTCACGGCTTCGGCCAGCAGTTCGCTCAATTCCAGGGAGCCGGAAATATCGCGGGCAATCTCTGCCGCGGTCTGCAGTTGCAGGGCGCGCTTGCGCGTCTCCTCCAGGAGGCGGGTGTTGTAGACCGCTCCGGCCACCTGGGCCGAGAGCGTGGTCATGAAACGCAGATCGCTCTCATCGAATGCCAGTTCGTGTTCGGGGTCTTGCACGATGAGCGCCCCCAGTACGTTGCCTGAGACGATCATGGGCGTACCCAGCCAGGATTTGGCCGGCTGGCCGACCACCTTTGCGCCGAGGGCGATGGCGCGGCGCTCGGTGTCCTCCACGATCATGAGCGGCTGTTTTGTGCGTATCAGGATCGAGGTCAGGCCTTCGCCCAGCGGGAACGCATCGAGGCTGGTAAGGTCTTCCCCTTTTTCATACAGGTACGGGACGCTGATCGAGTCCGTGGCCGGTTCATACAGGGCGATCAGGAAGTTGATGTCGCCCATTTTCTGGCGGGTGTGCTCGTGCAGGATCTTGTACAGCGACTCGAGGCTGTTGGCGGTCGAGATTGCCTGGCTGGTGACCGTGATCGCCTCCAGTTCGCCCAGCCGCTGTTCGATGTTCTTTTCAGCCCGCATCCGTTCGGCGGTCGAAGCGATCAGTTCGGCGATGCTTGCAAAGGGCCGCACCGTGATCGGCAGGAGTATTTCCTTCTCCCGGCTGCCCAGGATGAGAACGGCTTCCAGGCGGGCGCCGCGCATCACCGGGATCAACCCAACGCTGGCGAGTTTCAAGTGCTCGAACATTTGCAGGAGCGAAGCCGGCAGGGTGGCAAGGGCGCCCACTTCGCCGACCAGGATCCCGGAGGCGAGGTGGGTTGCCAGGTTGGCAGGTGTGACGCTCAACCACTCGGGCAATTCGGGCTGCCCTTTGTAGGCAGACAGTTGCGGCGCGGCCGCCACGCGCATTCCGCCGCTCTCTGCGATCAGGAACAGGGCGGTGTATGGCGTCCGCTCGAACACCCGGCGCGTTGCCTCGAACACGTCTTCCTCGTTCTGCGCTTGCGTGATCTGGTAACTGACGCGATACACCTCGCTGGCATCCTGGAGGTTCACCTGGGCGGCTTCCAGCGTGCGCACATTATTGATGGCGGCAGCAATCTGGCCCGCCAGCGCCTGGAGCATCAGGATGGTGTCGTTGTCGAAGGCATTCACGCTCGTGCTCTGCACGTCCAGCGCCCCCAGTACCTGGCCCCCGGCCATAATGGGGACGCCCACCTCCGCCTGTGTTTCCGGCAGGAGTTCATTCTTCAGGTGGATGGGATCTTCGGCCACGTTGGATGCCAGGCGCGGTTCCTTGTTGGCCGTTACCCAGCCGATGATGGACGGCGAGCCGACCGCGAGACGGTGCGCCTGCGCCATCATCTGGGCGGCGCTGGGGCCCTGCGCGGCGCTCAAGACCGCGTACCGGCCGGTCTCGTCGAGCAGGAAGATGCCGGCATGGTAGTACCCGAATCGCTCGACCATCAAACTGACGGTTTTCTTGAGCAAATCGTCGAGAACGAAAGAGGTGGAGATATCCTGGGCGATTTCGGCGGCGGTTCGAACCTGGCGTGTGCGTTCATCAACACGCTGTTCGAGAGATTGAATGTTCTCTCTTAGCGTTGATGTCATCGTGTTCAGGGTTTTGGCAAGAGTTCCGATTTCGTCTCGGCTGCGCACCTTGATTTCCGCGGCAAGATTTCCGTCTGTGATCTCCTGGGCTGTTTTGGTCAAGATTCTGAGTGGCAATGTTAATCCATTGCTGATCCCCAGCGTGGCGAGCAGGGTGAGGATCAAGATAGTCCCCACAGCCAGGAATATACTTTGCGTCAGCGTATTTCTGGTCGCCAGGGCGATCTGCTCTTTCGCCAGAAGAGATTCTGCGAGCAGCTCTTTGGAAGGAACAATGATTACCAACCCATAGCCCGCTTCCGATATTGGGTGATAGGCAACAAAGCGTTCAGTACCGCCAAGCGTTATTGTCTGCAAACCGGTATTTCCCGAGGCAACATCAACAAGCAAATCGAAAAATTCCGGAGGAACATTGGCAAGTTTCGTCTGATCTAACGCTTCACCAAGCGGGACTGTGGCTGGGGTGATACCGAGATCGTTATATCCGGCATCCGGCATCGCGATCAATCGTCCGTTTTTATCAACCAGGAAAGCGTAGCCAGTTTCGCCGACGTGGATATTAGCTACCAGATCTGTAATTCTGTTAAGCTGAATATCCATCGCAACAACGCCGCGGAAATTCCCGCTGGAATCGTAAACGGGAACGCTGCTGGTTACCACAAGCCCGTGAAGAGCCGCATCGAGGTAGGGATCTGACCACACGGCGGTACGTCCCGGATTTTGTGCCGGTGCGGCCTTTACGAACCACGGCCTTCCGGTCACATCAAAATCTGGAGGCACAATGGACGCCAGGTCAATGTTGGGATAATAGAGAGTTTCGCCGGAGGTGCCGCCAAAATAAATAGCAACCGTGTCTGGGTTTGCCGCGAGGAATGTGGGCACGACAAAATCCAATTGTTTGAGCGTGTTTAATTCAGATGTCAGCGTGTCTGTAAGGTCGGTTTTGGCGGGAATAAAAACAGATGCCAGATCTGTGTTTGAATTATCCCAACTCCCGTTTGGCAGGCGGGACAATGATTCTGTGGCATCCCAGTAAATCCCATTATTGAGGATCAGCTCTTGAGAAAGCAGATTTTGGGCGGTTGCATTAATTATTGTAATATTCTCACTTGCCGTGGTAAAAAAATTATTGAGCACAATCGCTTGTTTGGCGATCGTGGAAGTCAGCTGATCTTCTGCTTGCTGCCGGACAATTGCGTCTATCTGAGTAATCAGGTAAGTATTCGCTTGTTGTGCGCGGAGATAAGCGTAGTATCCAGTCCCCGTAATTGCTATGAAAGTGATTAATATATTCCCCAGGATCAATTTGGTGCGGAGGGTAAGCGACCCGCGAGATGGTCGTTCGGAGGAGGATAATTTTGATGGCATGTTATTTTTCATCTTTAGGTCCGGAGTGCAGTGGCTAGCTCATTTCCCAGACTTGTTCCCCGACCAGGATGCGGCGGATCTGCTCCGGGAAGCGGTCCGGGTCGAGCGGTTTGCCCAGGAACCCGTCGAAACCGGAGGCGCGCGCTTTTTCCATCTGCTCCACGCTGGCCTCTGCGGTGACGGCCACGATGGGGATGTCTTTGAGCCGTTCGGCGGCGCGGATCTTCTTCAACGCGCCATAGCCATCCTCGTAGGGGAGGCGGATGTCCATCAGGATCAGGTCGAGCCGCGGCAGCGTATCCGCGTACTCGACCACTTCGTAGCCGGACGTTTTCCATTCGCAGTGAATGCCCAGATAGCCCAACATGCGGGCAATCAGGACAAAATTCGAGACGTTGTCCTCGACGACCAGCACGGTGGCGTCCCGCGGGATGGACGGTTTGTGCTGGGGCTGGGTGTCGTTGGACAGGTCCTGAATGGGTTCGCGAGGTTCGGCCATATTATCTCTTCCTTAAATAGCGTTCGATATATTGAGAGATGGTGTCAATGTCAATCGGTTTTTGGATGTAACCGTCGCAGCCGGCTTCGAGCGATTTTTCGCGGTCCCCCCGCATCACGTTCGCCGTCAGCGCAATGATCGGCACGGATTGCATCCCCGGCATGGTCTTGATCCGCATGGTCAGCGTGTATCCATCCATGTCGGGCATGTTGATATCCATCAGGATCAGGTCGGGACGCTGTTTCTGGATGGTTTCCAGCGCGCCAGTTGCATCACTGGCCTCGATGACTTCATAGCCCTCAGCTACCAAAACGCGCCGGACCAGGGTGCGGTTGTCGGCGTTATCTTCAACGTAAAGAACGGTCGCTTTCGACATCTCGAGATGTGCCTCCGATAAATGATTCTAGCATGAGGGACTCGTTTTGTCATATCACTATCCTTACAAAACAGAAAGCCCGGCCAAAAAGGCTGGGCTCCAGAGCGGGCGATGGGATTCGAACCCACGATATCATGCTTGGGAAGCATGCGTTCTACCACTGAACTACGCCCGCAAGCAGGCGGATTATACACACACATCCGCCCGATGTCAATTTTGCCTGTTGAGCAGTTTCCCGGCCAACTCGAACAAAGCCTCGCCCGCCTCGCCCTGCGGATCGGCCGCCCGCAGGGATTGCAGCGCCAGGTCCGTCATCCGGTCGGCGGTTTCCTGCGTGAAGAGTTTTGCCCCTTCCTTTGACAGTTGTTCTGCCAACGCGGGAACCTCCTCGGGGCGCACCGGACCGTGAGCCTGCCGCCGCGCGAACGGGCCTTTTTTCGCCAGCCCGTACAGCACCGGCAACGACTTCTTGCCCGTTACCAGGTCCGACTCGGACGATTTCCCGGTCAGCGCCGAATCGCCCCAGATGCCGAGATAGTCATCCTGCACCTGGAAGGCCAGGCCGAGATAGTGTCCGAAATCTCGGTACGCTTCGCAGGCCGCCTCGTCCGCACCGCCGAGCGCCGCGCCGGCGTGCGTGCAGGCCGAGAGCAGGGCAGCCGTCTTCCCGGCGACCATTGGCCAGTACTCCTCGATGGACAGGGTCGCCCGGTTCTCGTAGGACATATCCATGAACTGGCCGCTGGTCAGCGCGAGGCAGGCATCGTTGACGATCTGCCCGGCCTTCAGCGCCGTCTCTGGCGGGACGCGCTCGCGCAGTTCCAGCAAGGCCAGATGCGCCAGGATGAAGAGCGCGTCTCCAACATTGATCGCGTGCGCCGCGCCCCACTTCTTCCAGACTGTCGGCCTGCCGCGTCGCAGGTCGGACTGGTCCTGGATGTCGTCGTGCGCCAGCGAGAAATTGTGGATCAACTCCACCGCCGCCGCGGCGGGTAGCGCAAGTTGCCAATTTGCGCCACATGCGGATGTGGTCAACAGCACCAGCAGCGGGCGGATGCGTTTCCCCTGCGCCTCCGGCCCGGCCCCCTCGCCGGTCCAGCCCATGTGGTACGTCAGCATCTCGTGGAAGGGACGCGTGCGCGGCGTGTCCAGCATCGCCACAACGCGCTGGAGTTCGGTTTCGATGGAGGGGAGGAAGGATTGAATCAGGTTGTTCATAAACAGAGTGTTATCCCGCTTACTTTTACCGCCTGCCGCCTGCGGGCATCTCCAAATTTAATTTAGGCCCTTGCTCCGGCGATATGCAAATCTGCCAACGGGAGGGAGTTTGTCTCCAGCCTCGAAAGATCAATGATCATACTGGCATGATCAATATCAATGCCGACGATTTTGCCCTGTTCGTCGAAGTCCACAACGACGCCAGGAGCGACTTCGCGCGAGTCGACGCTGGTTTTGTTGGAGAGGTCAATATAAAGCGAATCGGCTTCAGGATAGTAATGGAATTTCATTTTTCTATCTCACAGGGCGGCTTCCAGCCGCAGCCAAATTGGGTGTCGTTGCGAGGAGCGTTCTTTGCGACGAAGCAATCCCCTCGCAGGCCGGGAGACTGCTTCGCCAAAGAACGGCTCGCAGCGACACGATACAAAAAATTCTCGCGGAACGCGCAAATGTCCAGCGGTAATACTATAGTTTCTGTCGGGGAAGGTGTTAAGAACAGTATTGCTCAATTGCCATACTCGGTTTTACGCCTTCATCAACGCCTCAAATCCTGCCTGGGCAAAATGTTGGTCAAATGCCAATGCTTGTGAAATTTTCTCCTGTCGCATGACGATAAACGAGACACAATCTACCAAACCCCATTCTTTGTCATGATACTTTTTATATAGGGCAAAGGCTTCATCGAATAACTTCGGCGAAAGTCTTACAACTTTTACTTCGTCTGAAGCAAGGAAATTGGCAATGATCTCACTCGCTTCCGTTTTGAATCCACGAGCGAGGGCATTTCCGATTTCGAGAAAAACAGCGTCCGTAATCAGCATTGGTTGACCATCGTACTGGTCAGCTAATGCGCGCGCCTGTTCGTGATAACGGTCGCGCTCGTTGATCAGCGCGATCACGAAACCCGTATCTATGAAAATCCGCTCAGGCACGCTTTTCTCCTGTCACGTACAGATCGTGGTTTATGGCGAAGTCCTCAGGCGCGTTGATTTTGATGGACTTCAAACTCGCCATCAAACTTTTCTTTTTTGTCCTGGCTTTGGGTTGAACCATCTTTTGCTTGATGAACTCGTACACTTCCGAAAGTTCTTCCCGGTTCAATCGTTCGATTTCCTCTTTTACCAGTTCGCGGGTAACCATAAGATGCTCCTTTCTCTTCGGCTCAATTATACAACCTTACTGTTTCATTATTCTAACACTTCGACACTCCTTGCAGTCGCAGGGCAAGCCCCTCCAACGTTCCAACTTCCGCGGCAAACATCGCGACTTCGATCTGTTTCTTCGTCAACTTCATCATCTCGACGGCTTTCTCCGTCGAAACCGCTGCGGCCTTCAGGAACTGTCCCGCCATTCCTCCCAGCGTCGCACCCAGGGCGATACATTTGGCGATGTCGAGTCCATCTTTCAGCCCTCCGCTGGCGAAGATCGTCATGTCGGGCGCGGCTTTCTTGACATTCAAAATCGAGTCCGCCGTCGGGATTCCCCAACCGACAAACGTCGCGGCGAGTTGACGGGTGAACTCGTCCGGAGCGCGGTGCATCTCGACCTGCGACCAACTCGTCCCGCCTGCGCCGGCCACGTCAATGGCTGCCACGCCGCACTCGGCGAGGATTTTCGCGGTTCGTTCTGAAATCCCCCAACCAACCTCTTTCGCGATGACCGGCACTTCTAACTTCTTACTTATCCCTTCTATCTTTTTCGCCAATCCCGCAAAGTTCGTATTCCCGCCCGCCTGCACCGCCTCTTGTAAGGGGTTCAGGTGCAGGATCAGCGCGTCAGCCTGGAGCATGTCCACGGCGCGGCGGCAGTGGTTAATGGTGTAGCCATAGTTCAACTGGACCGCGCCCAGGTTGGCGAAGAGCAGGATGTCCGGCGCAACTTTGCGGGCGATGCTGAAGGTCGGGACCTGCGCCGGGTCTTCGAGCGCGGCGCGCTGACTGCCAACCCCCATCGCCACGCCGCATTCCTGGGCGGCCTCGGCCAGCCGCCGGTTGATCTCGCCGCCTTCCGCGGTCCCGCCGGTCATCGAGGAGACGAGGATGGGCGCGGCCAGTTTTTTGCCGAACAGGCTGACGGTCAGGTCTACCGCTTCGAGGTCTAGTTCCGGCAGCGCCTCGTGGACGAAGGCATAGTGCTCCAGTCCGGTCGTCAGCCCGGAGCGGACGTCCTCCTCCAGGTTGATGCGGATGTGGTCGGCCTTGCGCTGGTCTATTGGCGCAACTCTTTTCATGGGGTCGTGTTCCTGATATTGAATTATACTGGTTTAACGATTACAATTGGCCCGAACTCGAAATCACGAATTCTCAAAGGAGGATCTTTCCATGGCTAACGAAGAAATCCTTACGCAGGTAAAGGCGATCATTGTGGACCTGCTCGGCGTGGACGAAAAGAAGATCACGATGGAGGCCCGCTTCCGCGAGGACCTCGAGGCCGATTCGCTCGACCTGGTCGAACTGGTGATGGCGTTCGAGGAAAAGTTCGGCGGCGAGATCTCGGACGAGGACGCGCAGAAGATCAAGACCGTCGGCGACGCGGTCAACTTCCTCGGCAAGAAAGCCAAATAGCAGCATTTCCCTAAAACAGTTGAGCCGCCCGAAATGGGCGGCTCTTGTTCGTTAATTTTTCTCCCGGAGTCTTTGCGGCCCCGGGAGAATTTGTTATTTCAGGAGCGAGGGAATTTCCTCGGGGTGCTTGGCAACCTTGACGCCCGCGGCTTCGAGCGCCTTGACCTTCTCGGCGGCCGTGCCTGCGCCGCCCTCGATGATGGCGCCGGCATGCCCCATGCGCTTGCCGGGAGGGGCGGTCTGCCCGGCGATGAACGAAACCACCGGCTTGGTCATATTCTTGGCGATGAACTGGGCGGCCTTTTCCTCGTCCGTGCCGCCGATCTCGCCGATCATGACCACCTTTTCGGTCTTCGGGTCGTCCTCGAACATGCGCAGGCAGTCAATGAAATTGGTGCCGTTGATGGGATCGCCGCCGATGCCGACGCAGGTGGTGGCGCCCATGCCGACCTGTTTGAGCGCGTACAGGACCTCGTACGTCAGCGTGCCGGAGCGCGAGACGCAGCCCACGTTGCCGGGGATGGCGATGTCGCCGGGGATGATGCCGACGTTGGCCTCGCCCGGCGTCAGCAGGCCGGGGCAGTTCGGACCGAGCAGCCGGGTTCCCTTTTGGTCGAGATATTCGCGCACCCGCATCATGTCCTGCACCGGCACGCCTTCGGTGATGCAGACGACGAACGGGATGCCGGCGTCGGCGGCCTCGAAGATGGCGTCGGGCGCGAAGGGCGCGGCGACGAAAATGATGGACGCGTTCGCGCCGGTCGCTTCGACTGCCGCGTGGCAGGAGTCGAACACCGGCACCTTGCCGTCCAGCACCCACTCGCCGCCTTTGCCGGGACGCGTCCCCGCGACAACCTTGGTGCCGTAGGTCAGCATTTGCTGGGTGTGGAAGAGGCCTTCGTTGCCTGTGATGCCCTGTACCAGCAGGCGGGTTTTCTTGTCAACTAAGATGCTCATTTCGGCCTCCTATGCTTTCGCCGCCGCGACGGCTTTCCTGGCCGCGTCGGCCAGGGTATCCGCGGTGATCATTTTGGCATCCGCCAGCAGTTTGCGCCCTTCCTCGGCATTCGTGCCGACCAGGCGCACAACCATGGGAATGGTGGGCTTGACTTCAGCCAGGGCGGTCAGGATGCCCTTGGCCACCTCGTCGCAGCGGGTGATCCCGCCGAAGACATTGAACAGGATGGCTTTGACATTCTTGTCCGACAGGATGATGCGCATGGCAGCCGCCACCTTGTCCGCGCTGGCGCCGCCGCCGATGTCGAGGAAGTTGGCCGGTTCACCGCCAAATAATTTGACGATATCCATGGTGGTCATCGCCAGTCCTGCGCCGTTGACCATGCAGCCGATGGAGCCGTCCAGTTTGATGAACGAGAGTCCGTACTTGCGCGCCTCGGTCTCGGCGGGGGCTTCCTCGTCCACGTCGCGCATCTCGGCCAGGTCCGGGTGGCGGAAGAGGGCGTTGTCGTCCAGCAGCATCTTGCCATCCAGCGCCATCAGGGTCTTTTCCTTCAGGATGACCAGCGGATTGATCTCTGCCAGGGTGGCGTCGCAGTCCATATAGGCGCGGAACAGGCCGCGGCAGATCTCGCCGAACTGTTTCCAATATTCCTTCGGGAGGTCAATGCCGATGGCGATGTCGCGCGCCTGGTAGTCGCGCAGTCCGAGCAGCGGGTCAACGTGGACCTTGATGATCTTCTCCGGGCTGGTGCGGGCCACTTCTTCGATGTCCACGCCGCCGGCGGCGGAGGCCATGAAGACCGGACGCCGCGCGGCGCGGTCGTTGGTGATGCCGAGGTAGATTTCCTGTTCGATGTCTGCCGCCGGGTCCACCAGCACCTTGCGGACCGGCAGTCCCTTGATTTCCATGCCCAGGATGGCCGTGGCGGCCTCCTCGGCTTCTTTCGGCGATTTGGCCAGGCGGATGCCGCCCGCCTTGCCGCGTCCGCCGACCAGCACCTGGGATTTAACGACCACGCGGCCGCCCAGTTCCTCGGCGATCTGTCGCGCCTCGGCTGCGGTAGCCGCCACGCGTCCCTTCGGGGTCGGGACGCCGTACTTTGCAAAAATCTGTTTGGATTGGTATTCGTGGAGTTTCATGTCACTCTCCGGTTTGGGTATCAAGCGCAGGCATTATACCACCGCGCTTTTTTAATCCATGTGCCATTCTGCACCCATAGTGTGTGAAGAAAAGTACAAATCAAGGTGACAGTCACTTCCGAAGTGACTGTCACCTTGTCGTGAGCGGGGGAGGGGAGGGGACTAGGGCAGAGTGAACCGCATCAGCCTGGCGTTGAGCGCGTCGCAGACCCAGACCCGCCCCTGGCTGTCCACGGCGATGCCGGAGGCCAGCCCGATCTGGCCGGACCCGAACCCGGTCCCGCCCCAGCCGCGGACGAAGCCGCCGGTGGAGGTGAACTCGAGCACGCGCCCCAGTTCCGGGTCCGTGACGAAGACGTGCCCTAGGCTGTCCACGGCCAGGTAGGGCTTGCTCTCCAGCGACTGCCCGTACCAGCCGGTGATGTCCCACTGGGCCAGACTCGCGAAGGTCAGCGTCCCGTCCGGGTTGGCGAAAAGGACGAAGGACTGGATGCGCTGGTTCCAGGTGTCGGCCACAAACAGGTTGCCCTGCCCGTCGAAGGCCAGGCCGACCGGCTCGGAAAACTGGCCGGGTTCCATGCCTTCGCTGCCGATCTGGCCGAGGTAGTTGCCGTCCGGGTCATAGGCAACGATGCGCTTGTTGCCGGTGTCTGCCACGAACACGTTGCCGGACGCGTCGACCGCGATGGCGCGCGGCCCCCACAGCCCGAACGGGTCCTGCCCGCCGTACTGGGAGAAGCCCCACGTCCTGGACGGCGCGCCGCCGGAGGTGTACTTGATGACGCGGTGGTTCCACGTGTCGGTGACGTACACCCACTGGCCGTCGGGCGAGACAGCCACACCCCACGGCTGGTTGAGCGAGGTCAGCGAAACCGGGCCGAGAGTGGCGTCGGCGAACGTACCCCAGGCGTTCAGGAACGCGCCGTCGGCGGAAAAGTGGACGATGCGGCTGTTGTTCGTGTCGGCGACGTAGATGCTTCCGTCGGGGGCAATGGCGATGCCGTGCGGGTCGCTCAGTTGACCGTCCGCCTGCCCGAACGCCCCGAAGACCAGGTCGGCTTCCAGGGTGGTCATGCCCTGTTCGTAGGGATCCGCCTGCACCGCCGAGGATGGACCGACGCCGTAGTTCCAGATTTGGGCGGCCACATCCTTGCGGATGTAGAGCCGCATCTTGTCGGAGGGTTCCCAGCCGGCGAGCGTGTAAGCCTCCGTGTTGAAGAAGGCGTTGTTCGACTGCACCTGCTTGGCTTGCGCATACCGGGTAAAGTCGCGGTTCAGCCAGATGTCGAAGATGCCGGCGCGAAGTTCACGATTGGTGACAGCCTGGCACAGAGGCGAAAAGTCAGTACTCTTCCCAAGCCGGAAGATGCCCATTATCCCGGTGCAGGGATAGGTATCAGCGAAGGGTATCTCCGGGTCGCGGCTGTAGGACAGGCTGAAGTAATCCTGGTTGGGCCAGACCATGCGGAGGTAGTCGAAGCGGTAGTAGGCATCGCCCACCACCGGCAGGATCTTGTCGAAGTTCTTCTGGTCCACGATGATGATGGACGCCTCGCGCAGGGACCTGGTTGGCTGGTCGAAGGGGCGCGTGTTGGGATAGCCGCGCAGGTACCAGGTGAACGGCCAGGAAACGCCCGTGTCCGGCGCGCTGACGTCGTAGGCAACGATGATGTTCGTCTCGCCCGCCGTGCGGCGCGAGATCTCCTCGACCTGCGTCATGACATCCTTGATGCCGCGCGCCCCGTGGGCGTAGACGAGATACTCCGTCCCGTCGTCGGCATGGATGTACGCGGCGCGGATGGCGGCGCGGGCGGTCAGCACGGCCAGGAGCGCGAACAGTCCCAGCGTGGCGAGGCGCAGGACATTCTTCCAATGCCACTGCCGGTCGAGGAAAATGAACGTGATGCCTGCCAGGCTGCCTGCCACTGCCAGCACCGAGAACAAGAAGGAAGTCGTTGCAGACAGGTGCGCCAGTTCCTTGCCCTGGAAGGGCGGATTGGAACCGAGCAGGTTGTATAACAGCGCGCCCAGGCCGGTCAGGAAGATGACCACCAGTCCCGTGAGCAGCGCCCCGCGTTTCTGCCGGAACTCCTCCCAGTCCATGCGCTTGACGAGTTGCCCGAGCGCCCAGCCGGTGATAAGCAGCATTGGCAGGGTGATGTGATAGGTCAGCCAGGGCATCTTCTCACCCGCGATGGTAAACGCGAGGGCGCTGCTGAGCGTCCACCAGAACAGCAGGATGAAGGTGTGGTTGCCCTCGCTTTCCGGCGCGGCCGGCTGCGGGTCCGGGCCGGGGGCGGGACCGTCAGCCGGGGCGGGCAGGGGAGCCGGGGATTTGCGCCGCAGGCCGAAGGTCAACGCCAGCCAGAGTCCCAGGGCGGGCAGGAATTCGTAGATCGGCACCTGGATCAGCAGGTAGTAGTACCAGGGCTGGCTGCCGCGGTTGACGCCCTGCTGTTCGAGCCAGTAGCCCAGCGAGCCGACCATGCCGGTGAAGAATCCGTCCCCGTTGGTGAAGAAGGTGGTGTAGAAGAGCGTGAAGAGCACGTACCAGATGGCGGCGTTGAGCAGCCATTGTTTTTTATTCCACCACAGGCCGAGGGCCGCGGAGAGGATCAATACCAGCGCCAGGACGATCCCGGTGCGCGCCATGCCTTGCTGGATGAACTCGGCAAAGTATTCCTTGAACAGGCCCGTTTTGATGGCGGTCCACAGCGGGATGGTGGTTTGGAAAGTGTAGTCGAGCGGATTCCAGCCGAGCGCCTTGATGGGGAACGCCACCAGTTGCGGCAGGACGAAGGTGCCGAGCAGCATCAGCATGTCGAACGAACGCTCGGAGCGGAGGGCCTTCCAGCCGTAGCCAATGATCAACAGGATGCCTGCCGCTGCCAGCGCCAGCGCGGCGCCTGCGGCGAGCAGGACCGGCAGGGATGGGCCGGTCTGGACCGGCGCGAACGGCGAAACGGCCTGGCCGGGGATCGGCGGCGCGGCGGTCTGCGCGGCGTTGAGCGCCTCGCTTTCGCGGCCGAGCAGGGCCAGTCCGCCCGCCGCGCCGAGCAGCAGGAGGCTGACCGAGAGAACGATGATGAACGCAGCGAACAGCCCCGTGTTGTCCCAGGGCTTGCGGGTGACGCGGCCGATGAAGTAGATTACCAGGAACAGCAGGGCCTGCGCCGTGTAGATGAACGCCGTTTCCTTCGAGGTGAAATGCAGGACGGTCGCCAGCGTGAGCAGGTACAGGTATTTCGCCTTGCCCGTTTCCAGGTAGCGCAGGATGGCATAGAGCGTCAGCACGCCGAACAGGCCAACGAACGCCTCGTTGCGGGCGTAGCGCCCGTAGTAGAGCAGGTAGGGCGAGATGAGCACCAGCGCGGCCGCGATGATCGTCCCCGGGCGGCCCAGGTAGCGCCGCCATTTCCAGAGCATGACGACGGTCAGGATGCTGGCGATGGCGTGGGGCAGGCGGGCGGTGAAGTCGGTCGCGCCGAACAGGAAATAGGTCAACGCCAGCAGGTGGAACTGGAGCGGCCCGTGCATCATCGGGTTATGCTGATAGCCGCCGCCCTGGTAGAGCAGCCACGAAAAATACGTGTGCAGGCTTTCGTCGTGGCTCATCACGCGCGCGCCGAGGTTGTAGAGGCGGCTGACGATTGCCAGCAGGACGATCAGTCCGAAAAGGACAAGTTCATTTGTGAGCCAGGGGATCGAGGCGGAAAGGGGGCGTTCGAGCCAGGAGAGTTTTTTGCGGTCTTCGCTCATGTAGTTTTCCCGTTTTTTGGATTGGATGGCGGACTGACTATACTGCAAAGCGGACGTTCTTGCAAGCGGCGACGAAAGCAAAACTGCGTGTAGCCAATAACATACAATATTTTACTCCCAAAACAAGCACATAAAAACTAAACACGGCTTGCCAGTTGACCGCACCCAGCCTGGATGTCCATCCCGCGCCGCAGGCGGATCGTGCACGGGACCCCGTTCCGGGTGAGCACGTCCCGGAATTTTACCGCCCGCTCGCGCGTCGTCCCCTTACCGGCGTAGCCTTCGGTGGGGTTGAGGGGGATGGCGTTGACGTGGCACAGCATCCCTTTGAGTTTGCCTGCCAGCAGGAGCGCCTGTTCGGGCGTGTCGTTGACCCCGTCCACGAGCGCCCACTCGAACGTGACGCGGCGGCCGGTGGCGGCAGCGTAGTCGCGGCAGGCTTGCAGGAGTTCGTCCACCGGGTAGGATTTGTTGACCGGCAGCATCGAAGTGCGCAGCGCGTCGTCCGCGGCGTGGAGGGAGACGGCCAGATTCACCTGCCGCTTTTCGGCCGCAAACCGCCGGATGGCCGGGACCAGGCCGACGGTCGAGATGGTGAAGCGGCGCGCACCGAAGTTGTATCCGTCCGGGTCGTTCAGCCGGTCAATGGCGGCCATCGTGTTTTCATAATTGTGGAACGGTTCGCCCATGCCCATCACCACCACGTTGGTGACGTTAGAGACCTCCGAGTTCTTGGAGAACTCGGAGGTCTGCAAGGCGCGGGCGTAGTACATCACCTGGGCGACGATCTCGCCGCTGGAGAGGTGACGCTTGAAGCCCATCTGCCCGGTGGCGCAGAAGACGCATCCCATCGCGCAGCCGGCCTGCGTGGAGATGCAGAGCGTGTTCCGCTTCTCGTAGCGCATGAGGACGGCTTCGATGGCGCGCCCGTCGTGGAGTTGGAACAGCGTCTTGACCGTTTCCCCGTCCGCAGACTGGAGCGTGGTGGTGGGCGTGAGCGCGTTGAATTGCAAGGCTTCGCCGAGTTTGGCGCGCAGGGCCGCGGGCAGGCTGGTGAATTGGCCGGGCGCGTTCCAGAAATTGCGATACAGCCCCTGCCAGATCTGTTTAGCACGATAGGCTGGTTCGTTCCAAGTTTGGAGGAGCGAGGTGATGTCGGGGAGGGAAAGATCGTAGATCAGCGTTGACACGTTGGCAGGTTTCCAAGTTTGCAGGGTATTCACGCCCCGATTCTATCACGCGCCACTTGCACATCGCGCGGAAATGGCGGATAATGGGGGCATCATTCCGGTCACAGCGAGGGAGAGCATGAAGCGATTCTGGTGGGCGTTCGTTCTCGGTTGGTTGATCCTGACGGCGGTTGCGATTGCTGTCAGTTGGTTTGCCTTCCCCGACTGGCAAACCCGGCAGGGCGGGTTGTGGGAACTGCTCGGCATTGCCGCCGCCGGAGCGCTGGCGTTCGTGGGCGGGCTGGCAGCCTTGCTGGAAAAATTGGGGGTGTTCAAGTCGGGTGCGTCACAGACTCCCGCACTAAATATCAATCAGACCGGAACCACCAATATTGCCGGACAGACGGTCAATATCGGGCAGGTGGTCAATCAACCGCTCCCGCCTCCCGAAGCGAACGACTCGCTCGGCTCCATTCCGCCCGTCAAGGCCGTGACGTACGTCCATCGCGGCACAATCGAGGATGACGTGAAAGCCTTCCTGCGTTCCGGCAACGGGACCGGGGCCATTGTGGGACTGCACGCGCCCGGCGGGCTGGGCAAGACCGAACTCGCCAAACATGCCGCGGCTGAATTGAAGGGAAAATTCGACGGCCTCCTGTGGGTGGACGTGGGCGAGAAAACCCCGCCGCAAGTGGTGGCCGACATGCTCCTGAAATGCGGCGTGCAACTGCCTCCGGGCGCATCGTACGACCAGCAGAAGAACGAACTGCGCCACCGCCTGCAGGACTGCCGCCTGCTGGTCATTTTGGACGACGTACGCCAGAAGGCGCTGGCAGGCTTGACCGACTTCCTGCCGGCCAAACCCTGCGCCGTCCTGCTGACCAGCCGCATCCAGCAGATCGGCGGGATGAATAGAATATTCGAACTCGACCACATGACGCCGGAGCAGGCGAACGAACTACTCGAGGCCGTGCTGGGCGCGGAGGTTGTTGCCGCCGAAAAGGAGGCAGCCGAAAAACTGGCCGCGCGCTGCGCCTTCAACCCGCTGGCTTTGGAAATTGCCGCCCGGCGCGCCCGCCAGTTGCAGGGCATAAAAAAGCCCATCGCCCGCTATTTCGAACTGGCGCAAGCGCGCTTCTCCGAACTTGTCATGGACGGCGACGCCCGCTGGGACATGGAAAAAGTTTACGATATCAGTACTCTCGACCTGAACGAAACGGACCGGAAACGGTTCTGCGCGCTCTCTGCTTTCCACCCGACCGGCTTTGCCCCCGAAGCCGCGGCCTTCCTGTGGGAAATGGAATTGCCCGAAGCCCGGCAGACGCTTTCGCGCTTCATCAACCTGTCGCTGGTCAAGGTGGTGGAGGGGGAGCGCGAACGCTACCGCCTGCACGATTTGCTGGATGAGTATGCCGGAAAGAAATTGCACGAAGACAAAGTGGAAGAGATTGGGAAAAAGAATGCTCTGGCAGAGTGGGTTGTTGCTCTCTTCTCGGAAAATCCCACTGTTAGTGGGAGCGTCCCGCATGTAGTGGATGAACGCTCCAACTTGCTCCAATCCTGCGAGTGGGCGCGCGGGCAGAAAAATGGTGAACTGCTTGCCCGCCTGGTTACACAAACCCGTAACTGGTTCTACAATATTTTCAAGGAAGATTGGTCTTACTGGATCGCCTGGCTGGAAGCCTGCCTGCAACTTGGCATAGAGGATAAACAACTAAAAGCCAACGTGCTGCAAGCCATCGGCGACGTGCAGCAGTTCCGCAAAGAAATGGATGCCGCGCTCGCCAGTTACAGCGAAGCCCTGAAACTCTTCCGCGCCGTCGGAGACCGTTTGGGCGAAGCCAACGTGCTGCAAGCCATCGGCGACGTGCAGCAGTTCCGCGCCGACCGGGATGCCGCGCTCGCCAGTTACAGCGAAGCCCTGAAACTCTTCCGCGCCGTCGGAGACCGTTTGGGCGAAGCCAACGTGCTGGCGGCGTTAACCCGATTGTCCCTGCATTCCGGGGATATTCCTGCCGCCGAAAAACAATTGGAACAAGTCATTACCATGCGGCGGGTGATCGGAGATTTATACAGCGAGGGGGCAGATTACGGGAATTTTTCTGTTGCTCTGCTCAACCTGGGGCACAAGGCGAAAGCCAAAGAATATGCGCTGAAGGCACGAAAAGCCTTTGAAAAAGTTGGAGAACAAACTGTTCTCAAGCAAGTTGATGGTCTCATCGCCGCCTGCGAAAAGTAAACCAAGACTTCCGAGTTCTTCAAGAACTCGGAAGTCTGCTATTCACCATCCACCTATTCCACCAACTCCCCCAAATCCTCCGCCATCACATCAATCCTCGGCCTCCACGCCTCCCCCTGCTCCCGCGTCGAGACTCCCGATAAAACCAGCGCCGCGGGCATCCCGGCCGCCTGGCCGCCGGCGATGTCGGTCTCCAGCCGGTCGCCCACCACCAGCGTTTCTTCTTTTGGCGTGCCGAGGCGTTGGCGCGCCAGTTCGAGCAGGTACGGGGCGGGCTTCCCGGCGTAAATTGGCTCGACGCCCGTCGCCGTGACGATCACCGCAACCCATGCTCCCGCGCCGGGGATCTCGCCGCGCGGGGTGGGGAAGGTCTTGTCGGAATTGGTGGCAAAGAAGGGCAGTCCGCGGCGCACGAGCAGGGCCGCGGCGGCCATCTTCTCGAAGTTGATCTGCCGGTCAATGCCCATCACCACCGCCTGCGCTTCGGCGGCGCGTTCCACCGGCAGCGGCTCGAAGCCTTTGTCACGCAGGGCGTTCATCACCCCCGCCTCGCCGATGGCGAAGACCGGTCTCGCCACCCCCCTCGGTCCCCCCATTTCTGAAACCGGAAATGGGGGGATGGCGCGGTCGAGAAGTTCGGCAACAGCCAGCGCCGAAGTGACCACCTGCCAGGGTTCGACCTGCACGCCGAACGAGGCCAGCCGCGCCGCGTACTGCTCCGGCGTGCGCGTCCCGTTGTTGGTGGCAAAGGCCACTGCCAGCCCGCGGGAGGCGATCCGAGCGAAGATGCGCGGCAGGTCGCCGATGGGCGCATCGCCGCGCCACAGGACGCCGTCCATGTCGAGGATCAGGGATTTGATGTTTGGTGGGATCATATTTTGAAAACAGACCCTAAAGGCCTTCGAGACCTTCAGGGTCTACTGACACTGGTTACTGAATACTGAACACTGATTACTTCTTGTCCGGCATTTCCAGCACCTGGTCCACGATGCCGTATTCCACCGCCTGTTTGGCGTCCAGGTAGAAGTCGCGGTCGGTATCTTTCTTGATGACCTCCACCGGCTGGCCGGTATGTTTGGACAGGATGTTGTTCAATAGAGTTTTCAGGCGCATGATCTGCATGGTCTGGATCTCGATGTCGCTGACCTGTCCCTGCGCGCCGCCGAGCGGCTGGTGCAAGTGGATGGTGGAATTGGGCAGGGCGTAGCGGCGGCCCTTCATACCGGCGGCCAGCAGCACGGTCCCGAACGAGGCGGTCACGCCGACGGCCACCGTGCTGATCGGGTTGGCGATCATCTGCATGGTGTCGTAAATTGCCAGCCCGGAGTAGATTATCCCGCCCGGTGAGTTGATGTACATCTGGATCTCGCGTTCAGCATCCTCGTGATTCAAGTACAGCAATTGAGCCACGATCAGGTTGGCAACCTGGTCGTCAATCGGCAGTCCGACGAAGACGATACGTTCCTTGAGCAGCAATGAATAGATGTCATAGCCGCGCTCGCCGCGCCCGGAAGACTCGTAGACATATTGCATCTTGAAATCGGGATTTGACATGTTTTTCTCCATTACTTCTTTGCGGTTGGTTTTCTTGCCGGAGCCTTTTTCTGACCGGCAGCCGGTTTCTTTGCTGCCGCCTGCCCCCGTTCTCTGGAGGGCTTTTTCGCGGCCGGCTTTTTCGTGCCGGATGCTTTTTTCGCTGCCGCCTGCCCCCGCTCTTTGGGGGGCTTTTTAGCCTTCTCTTCGCCCGGCAGTTCCGGGGCCTGGCCGGTGGCAATGGCCTTCATCCGCTCCAGCGTCTGGCGGACATAGGCGCGGCTGGCCGACTCGCGCGCCACGGCGTTCATCATCTGCTGGGTCGGCTGGGCTTTGCCGCGCATGGACTTGCGGAAGGCCTCATCCGACTGCAGTTCGAGCCAGGTCTGTTTGTAGGATTCGTTCAGCAGTTCCTTGTCGAGTTCGAGTTTTTCGCGCAGCGCGATCTCGTCCATCAGGAGCAAGCGCTCCAGGCGTTTGACCGCCGCCGGGCGGGCTTCCTCGGCGACGAATTTCTCTTCGTCCATGTCGCGGGTCTTGAGATAGGCGGTCAGGTCCATGTTCTGCGCCGCCAGCCGCGACTTGATGTCTTCCATCACGTGTTCCACTTCGTGGTCGAGCGTCTGGGGGGCGTACTTGATGGTTGCGCCCTCCTTGAGTTTTTCGACGAGTTGCGCGTAATACTCGTCATCATAATCGGCTTTGGACTGGGCGGCCAGGTTGGCTTTCATCGCCTCCCGCAGGGCGTTCAGGTCCGTAAACGGGCCGACCATTTTGGCAAACTCGTCATTCAGGTCCGGCAGGAGGGTGCCGCGCACCATCTTGACCGTCGCCTCGAACTGCACCGTTTCTCCCCGCAGCGACTCGTCGGCGTGGTCCTTCTGGAATTTGTGGGAAAACGACTTGTCATCGCCGGCGTTCAGGCCGAGCAGTTCCGTCGAGAACCCGGGGAACGGCCACTCGTCGGCCGTCTTGTCCTTGCGGACGAAGACCGGGAAACCGGCGCGCTCGAAGGCCGGGGCTTCGCCCTCGGCGGCTTTGGCCTTGACGCCCTTCAGGTCGAGCATCACGAAATCGCCTTTTTCGATGGGGCGGCTGACGGTCTCGGTCTTGGCGTACATCTGGCGCATGTCTTCCAGCGCGGCCTCTAGTTTTTCCTCGCCCGGCTCCTGCCATTCGTACGGCAGCCTCACCGCGCGGTATTTTCCCAGTTCCACGGCCGGCGCGAGCGGGACGGTGAAGGTGAACTTCGGGTTCTTGTCCAGGTCGTCCAGTTTTTCCAGCGACCCGGGTCCGGCCGGCTCCACTTTGGATTCTTTGAGCGCCTCGGGGTATACCTCGTCCAGCAGCAGGTCCATGGCCTCTTCCTGGATCGTCTCCGCGCCGAACGTGCGGACGATGACATCGTAGGGCGCTTTGCCGGGCCGGAAGCCGGGGACAGACTTCCGTTCCGAGAGTCTCCGCGCGGCGCGGCGCCGGGCGCCTTCCATCCGCTCGGGTTCGATTTCGACGATCAGGGTGACCTGATGGTCATCACGGGTTTGGGTTTCGAGTTTCAATTTATTTTCCTTCCAGATAATATTCTCTTGGCAGTGGGGAAGAGGGGACTTGAACCCCTACGCCTTGCGGCACATGATCCTAAGTCATGCCTGTCTGCCAGTTCCAGCACTTCCCCGGAAGCCTGCAAGATTATAAGCGCAAGGGATACCTGCGTCAATAAACCATCCCCGGCCATTAACGATTTGCTTACGGGTTGCGCAAATTGCCAATTTGCGCAACGCGGTTATAATCGGCGCATTCTGCGAACAAGGAGATTGCATTGAGCCGCATCATCAATCCCGACAGCGCCGGCAAGGAACGGACGCGCCTGTCGAAATGCGTGGTCCTGGCTGTGCGTGAACTGGCGCACCAGACCGGACCCGGAGCCGAGTCCCGCGACCCGGCCGCGTTCATCGCCCTGGCGCTGGCCGCCATTGCCGGGACGATTGACGTTTCGGTGGCGGCGTGGGAGAAGCGCGGCTACTGGGTCAAGGCCGACCGCTTCCGCATGGACTGGGCCTGGGCCGGGCAATACGCCGATAAAATGCGCCAGGCTGTGCTGGCCGAAGACTGGGCCAGCGTGGCGCAGGCCGCCGCGCAAGCCGCCCAGCGCCTCAACCGGATCACGGTCCCGCCCGGGCACCGCCTGGGCACGCCCTGGGTGGGGGCATGGAAAGCGCTGAACAGCGGCCAATAACAACCTTGCGAAGGTTCCAAAGCCTTCGCAAAATTTCTCGAACAGGGAGCAATCTCCGGCAGTTGCCTGCCGGAGATTTTCGTCAAATTGCAGGGCGAAATTAATTTCGCCTTACGGTTTCTTGTACGTGATCTTCAGGGTGATCGTCCCCAGTTTTACCAGGTCATCGGTGGCGTTCATGTCCGAGACCACGGTTGGGAACTGCATGCGGATCTGGAAGCGGGTGGTGCCGACCCGTGCCTGGACGGCGGTCGTCCAGTCGTCGTCGCCGGTGATGGGGACGGTCAGGCTGGCAAGGGAGCAAAGTTTGGTCAGCCCGCCCGGAGGCGGTGCCAGGGTGAAGTCGGCGGCGTCGAGCGTTCCGTAGTTATGGGCGTAGAAGTACAGGCATCCCAGCGTGGTGAGCGGCGCGCCGACCGTGGTGCCGCCAACCGTGTAGTCGAAACTGACGCTCTTGATGGTCGAGCCAACCGGGATGCTGGAAATGTCGAAACTCAGGAAGACCTGCGAGCCGAGGTTGGCGGCCGTGTCGCCCACGTGCAGCACGTTCGGCTTGACGGTTCCGTCTGAAAGCACCGACCCGCTCTCGCCGGCCACCTGGTTGAGTGTGAGCAGCGTGTCGCCGGCCACGGTAATGGCGACGTAGAAATCCCCGTTGGTGTTGCCAATGCCGAAATACTGCCCGCCCGGTTCGCGCAGCCGCCAGTAGCCTTTGAAGGTTCCGGAGGTGAGCGGAGCGGTCAGGGTGACGGAAATGTCAACCGTCCCGCCCGGCGGGACGGTCCCGCTCGTCAGCGCGGTGCAGGTGCCGTTGTTGGTCAGCCGCCAGGTCTTGGTGAAAGCCGCGCCAGCCGAGATGACGGTCCAGTCCGGGATGGTCACGTCAATGGTGGCCGGGTTGTACGTGGCGCGGTTGCACGGGATGGGAATGGGCGTCGCCGAGGGGGCGGTCGTGCTGGTGGGAATGGAGGTGTTCGTCGGCGGGACGATGGGAGTATTCGTGGCCGGAGGCAGGGGCGTGGGCGCCAGCCGGGTCAGTTCATACTCCACGGTCTGGGCGGCGCGGGTATAGGCAATGCCCGGCGGTTCGGTCGCCACGCCCCCCGGCATGTTGCAGGCCGACAGCGCCAGCAGGAGACCGAGAAAAACAACAATGGATTTCTTCATAACATTCTCCTTTCAAACATTGACCATGAATAGTGTAGCAAGGCTGCGCATGATGGTCAATGGGAATGACGCAGGATGCAGGCAGGAAGTTCCTCAAAAAAGCCTCCCGGAGAGACGAAATCTCCGGGAGGCTGGATCTTTATCGGGACACTACGGACAACTGAAATTTGCCCGTCCAAATTGCTGATGGTTTGGCGCGTCGATGTAAATATCCATCCATTTTGCGCCAAGCGCCGACGCAAACCAGTCGGTGCTTACGGACTGTGTCCCGGCCGAGGCGAAGACCAGTGGCGGATGTACGGCTCCGTCAGTCGCGCCGTCGCTCCGCACCCATTTATACGTGACTGTCCCGGCGCCATTCGTTGTAATATTTGCAGTGATGTGGAAGGCGCCGCAACCGCCCGAGACACTGAGCGATACGCTTGTAACTGCAAAGGAAGCAGTAGCCACGGTGATGGCGACGTAGAAATCCCCGTTGGTGTCGCCGATGCCAAAGTACTGCCCGCCCGGTTCGCGCAGCCGCCAGTAGCCTTTGTAGGTGCCGGAGGCAACCGGGGCGGTCAGGGTGACGGAGATGTCAATGCTCCCGCCCGGCGGGAGGTGCAGGTGCCGTTGTTGGTCAGCCGCCAGGTCTTGGTGAAAGCCGCGCCAGCCGAGATGACGGTCCAGTCCGGGATGGTCACGTCAATGGTGGCCGGATTATACGATGCCTGGTTGCACGGCGCCGGGATGGATGTCGCCGTGGAAGTGGCTGTGCTGGTGGGGGTGGAGGTGTCCGTCGGCACAGCGACATTGCCAATGAGAGTTGCCGTGGCCGAGGGCAGCGGCATGGGCGCCAGCCGGGTCAGTTCATACTCCACGGTCTGGGCGGCGCGGGTGTAGGCAATGCCCGGCGGGTCGGTTGCCGCGCCCAACGGTATGTTGCAGGCCGACAGCGCCAGCAGGAGGCCAAGAAAAAAAACAAGGGATTTCTTCATAACATTCTCCTTTCAAACATTGACCATGAAGTGTATTTGCTGCCGGACAAAAGAGAAATGGGACGCGGATGGACGCGGAAAACGCGGATAAAACTTTGTCCGGTAGAGAGAGTGTAGCAAGGTTGCGCGGGTTGGTCAATGGGAAAGATGCGGGAGAACGGCGGGGATGTCAGAACAGGGCCGGCTGGAAGGCGGCGCGTTTCCCGTCCAGCAGCAGGAACGGGGCGGCGCGCTCGGCCAGGATGCCCATCTTTTTCAGCGCCGACACCTCCCGGATGCGCGACTGCCGCCGCGCCCGCAGGATGATGTCTGCCCCCTTCGGGCCGATGCCGGGGATGCGCAGCAACTGCTGACGCTCGGCGCGGTTGACCTCCACCGGCTGCCCGGTCAGGTTTTTCTGCGCCCAGGCCAGTTTCGGGTCGGTCTGGACCGGGAGCCTGCCATCCGCTTCGAAGGGCAGTTCCTCCACCTCGAAGCCGTAGTCGCGCAGCAGGAACGAGGCCTGGTACAGCCGGTGTTCGCGGACTGGCGGGGTGGGCGGCTGGTTCTCCAGCGGGGTGTCGGGAATGGGATTGAAGCGCGAGAAGTAGGCGCGTTTCAGGCCGAGGCGGCGATAAAGGTAGTCGGTGGCCGTCAGCAGTTCGAGGTCCGACTCGCCCGCGCCGCCGGCCACGAACTGGGTCACGGACGAGGGCCAGCGCGAGCAGTTCCTCCACGAACTGTTTGTGCGGGGCCAGGCGCGCCAGGCGGGCATCGTTGGGCGCTTCGAGATTGACCGAGACGCGGTCCGCCAACAGCATGGCGCGCTCCACCTGGGCCTTCTCGGAGCCGGGCATGACCTTGAGATGGATGTAGCCGCGGAAGCCAAGTTTGTGGCGCAGGATATCGGCGGTATCAATGAGTTTGTCTTCGGTGCGGATGCCGCCGCCGGTCAGGCCGGAACTCAGGAACACGCCCTCGGCGATGCCTTTCGTCGCCAGCATCATGAACAGGCGGGCGAACTCCTCCGGCTGGAAGGAGGCGCGGCGCATGTCCCGCCCGGCGCGGAAGGGACAGTAGTAGCAGTCCCGCTCGCAGGCCGAGGTGAGCAGCGTCTTGAGCAGTTTGATCTTCTGGCCGTTGGGGAGGATGGCCGGGTGGACGAAGACCGCATCCGGGCAGGATTCGGTCTTGTCGAGATAGGGGGCTTGCATGGGCGACTCATGAGTCGCCCCTACAGAATGTTCCTCTGCCGGTTCGAGCGACATCTGTTCGGTCAGGGCTTTCAGGCGGACAATGGGATCGTCCATGCCCCCGATTATAGGACAAATGTTCTAATTGTCAAGGAATTTGGTGTCATTGCGAGGCGGCACTCTATGCCGCCGAAGCAATCCCCGCATTGGCGAGGAGATTGCTTCGCCGCAACGTACACGGCTCGCAATGACACATCACGCGTTGACCCACGCCGTCATTTGCGACGGGCCATGGCGGGACAAGTCTATAGACTTGTCCTACGCATCTGCGACTTGCCTTGAAGGACAATTTCCCCTACAATGGGGGCGGAGACAATCCGTCCTACGGGAGACACGCATGGCAGAGACTGGCCGCAAACTTGGGAAACTGGGGATCGCCGTCCTCGAACATTTCGTCGAGAGCAAACTGGGCGAGAAATTCGTCGCGGAATTGCGCGCCGGCACGGACCGGCAGACCGCCATCGCGGGGGCGATGCAGGCCGCCGCCGACCGGCTCTGGCAGCAATGGGACGACAAGCGCCTGTGGCGCGCCGCCTTCGGCGACCTGCCGGAGAAGAAGGCGCTCCAAGATGCTCTGAAAAAGGCAGTTCACTCCTTCTATCAGCATCCGACAAACACAGCCTTCGCGAATGTGCTGGCGAAGATCCTGCGCGAGCACAAGGAGTTTTCCGAGGAGACGATCCAGCGCGGGGTGGGGGAGTACCTCGCCGTCCTGACCGAGGAACTGGCGCTGGCCGACGCGGACTTCCGCGAGAACGTGCGCGGACTCTCCGACCTGCGCATGGTGGAAATCCTGCGCCGGGTGGAGAAGTTGCTGGCAGGGCAGAAGCCGCCCGCCGCCGCGGCCCCCGACCTGCGCAACCTGTACCAGGTCCCGGCCCCGCCCGCGGACTTCGTCGCGCGCCCGAAAGAACTGGACGAACTGCGCCTCGCGTTCGGTGACGGGAAACGCGCGGCCATCTCCGGGCTGACCGGCATGGGCGGCATTGGCAAAACCGTGCTTGGGCTGGTAGTCGCTCACGAACTGGCAAAGGATTATCCCGACGCGCAGATCTTCCTTGACCTGAAAGGCACGTCGAACGCGCCGCTCTCTCCCGCCGACGCCATGCGGTACGTGCTGCATTCCTTCGAGCCGGCCGCCGATTTGTGCGCCCTGAGCGACGTTGAACTGTCGGCCCTGTATTGCAATTTCCTCGCCGATAAAAAGGTCCTGCTTTTCTGGGACAACGCCCGCAGCGCCGAGCAGGTCAAGCCGCTCCTGCCGCCGCCCTCCTGCGCCGCGCTGATCACCTCGCGCTGGCAGTTCCCCCTGCCGGGACTGAAATCCGTGCGGCTGGGCGTGATGAAGGACGCCGAGGCCGAAGCCTTCCTGCTCGAACTCTGCCCGCGCATCGGCAAGCACGCCAGCGGCCTGGCGAAATTGTGCGGATGCCTGCCGCTAGCCCTGCGCATCGCCGGGAGTTTCCTCGCCGTCAACGCTGACTGGAGCCTGCCCGAATACCTCGACCGCTTGCAAAAACGCCGCCTCGCCACCCTGGCCTCCGCCGAAGACGCCGAACGTGACCTCGAGGCTGTCTTTGCCGAAAGTTACGAAACGCTTACCGAAGACGAACGCCTGCGCTGGCAGACACTTTCCGTCTTCCCGGCATCCTTCGACCGCCCGGCGGCCGCCGCCGTCTGGGACCTCGACGATTCCGCCACCCACGACATCCTCTCCCGCCTGTGCCGTTACAGTCTGCTTGATTACGTAGAACCCTCTCCCCCTGCTCTGGGGGGGAGCCCCACGGGGGTGCTTCGCGAAGAGCAGGGTGAGAGGGGTGGGTTCCGCTACTCCCTCCACGACCTGCTGCGCGACTTCGCCCTCGCCCGACTGAACGAGGAAGAAAGCCAAACCGCCGCCCTGCGACACGCCGGGCATTATTCAAAAATAATGGGCGATGCTAATCAGTTGTATTTGAAGGGAGGAGAGAATATTTTCCTGGGTTTGAGTCTCTTTGACAGGGAATGGCAAAATATCGAAGCCGGACAAACATGGTCTCGAATAAATATTGACAACAACAAGGATGCTGCCAAAATTTGCAACTGGTATGGTTGCCAAGGATCTTTGCTCGACCTCCGTTTCCATCCGCAAGATCAGATTCACTGGCTCGAAGACGCGTTAAAGTCTGCAAAAAAAGTAGAAAATCGCGAAGCCGAAGGAGCACATCTCGGCAACCTGGGGAACGCCTACTTCAGTCTGGGCGATGCCTGCAAGGCCATCGAGTTCTACGAAAACTGCCTGGCACTACATCGCGAAATTGGCGACCGGCGCGGCGAAGGAGCGGGCCTCTGCAACCTGGGGAACGCCTACGCCGCTCTGGGCGACGCCCGCAAGGCCATCGAGTTCTACGAGCAGGCGTTGGTAATTGACCGCGAATTTGGCGACCGGCGCGGCGAAGGAGCGGATCTCGGCAATCTGGGAGGCGCCTACGCTGCCCTGGGCGACGCCCGCAAGGCCATCGAGTTCTACGAACAGGATTTGGTAATTGCCCGCGAAATTGGCGACCGGCGCGGCGAAGGTGCAGCCCTCGGCAACCTGGGTCTGGCCTACGCCGCCCTGGGCGACGCCCGCAAGGCCATCGAGTTCTACGAACAGCATCTTATGATTGCCCGCGAGATTGGCGACCGGCGCGGCGAAGGTGCAGCCCTCGGCAACCTGGGGAGCGCCTACGCCGCCCTGGGCGACGCCCGCAAAGCCATCGAGTATCACGAGAAAGCGCTCGTGGTTATGCAGGAAATTGGAGACAAGCGCGCCGAAGGATCAATTCTCGGCAACCTGGGGAACGCGCTCTACGGCTTGGGTGAGAAGAAGCAAGGAATCAAACTCGTGAAGCAGGCGCTAGCAATCTTCGAAGCCATCGAATCGCCGAATGCGGAATGGGCGCGTAACAAACTCAAGGAATGGGGAGAGAAGTGAGTGGGGTGGGGAGGTCAGTAAGCAGTGTACAGTAAACAGTAAACAGTAAACAGTAAACAGTGTTCAGCTCCCCGCGCCAAACAGCGCGGCACAAAAAACTGTACACTGTAAACAGTACACTGTAAACTGAATACTGGCGGGAGGGGGGCTTGACAGCGGCAGTCTTCGGCTGTAAAATAACGTTGGTTTCGATAAGTATTATTATCATAAGCATACGGATACCCGCATGGAACCTACCCAAACCGCTCCAACCGTCGCCGAAGCCGTCCAGGGCTACCTGAAGACCGTCCGGGAAGCCCGCAGTGAAAATACCGCCCGCGCTTACTCCAACGCGCTCGGCGTTTTCATGCGCGTATTGAAAGAGCATTGGATCGAGCCGGAGTTGCCCGCTGCCGGACTCACAGAGGATGGCCTGGCCTGGATGCTCTCCTACCTGAAAGTTTTCTCCTCCTCCACCGAGCGGCTCTACACGCAGGCTGTCAAGGGATTCTACGTCTACCTCGCCGCGGAGAAAATCGCCGACATCAACCTGCCCCGCCTCGACCTGTTCGTCAAGAACCGCGCCCGCAAGCCCGGCCAGCGCCTGCCCCAGTTCCCCCGCGACGACATCGAGCGCGTGCTCGAATTCGCCGTCCAGTTGTCTGACAACTCCCCTTCGTCTCCGCTTCGCTCCGCTCAGGGCGAAACCCTTCGGTTACGCGATTTGCGTGACCGCGCCTTCCTGCTCACCCTGGCGGATACCGGCCTGCGCGTCCACGAGGCCTGCAATCTGCGACGCGGCGACATTGACTGGAACGAGGGCCGCGCCGTCATCATCGGCAAGGGCGACAAGCAGGCCGTTGTCCGTTTCTCGACCCGAAGTTTGCGCGCGCTGAAAGATTACTTATCCGCCCGCGCTGCCCTCGACGGTGCCAGCGGACGCCCCCTCCCCTCCCTGCCCCTCTTCGCCCGCCACGATAAGGGCGCGGGCAAGAAGATCAAGCCAATCACGACCACCACCGGGCGGAATATCGTCAGCGCGCGCGTCCGCCAGGCGTTGGGCGAGCAGGCAACCGGTCGCATTACGCCCCACTCGTTCCGCCACTACTTCGTGACCACTGTCCTGCGCGCCTCGGGCAATCTCAAACTGGCGCAGGAACTGGCGCGCCACGCCAGCATCCAGGTCACGCAGCGCTACGCCCACCTGTCGGACGACGAGCTGGACAAGGGCTATCACGAGATCTTCGAGAAGTGATTCGGGAAATTTCCTTGACAATTCCCTCGCCCCAATGATAAACTCGGCAAGCGTTAAGCAAATTCTAATGAAAGGAGGCGCACTTCATGAACAACACCCCATTCAATACCCTGTCTGATCGTGTTTCTGCTGCTAAGGGTATGATTCTACCTCCTCGGAGTGCGCCTGTTGACTGACCGTCAACTTCCCCCTGGTCTCCTGCCACGGTGCGCTCTGCACCGTGGCTTTTTTATTCTCCCCTCACCCCCTGCCCCTCTCCCAAGAATGGGAGAGGGGGGAAGCGATGAACTATGGCAACAACCACTGCACCCTCAACCTACTTTGACTTCCGCCAAGCCCTGACCAAAAAGAAACTGGCCGGGATGCTGCGCATGATGACCGGCTACCGGACGGCTTACGCGGCCGCCAACCTGGCGCTGGCAGTCTCGGCGTTGTCGAAAACGCTGACCTACCTCCTGCTGCGGAATTTCGCCGACACGGTCGTCGGCAACACCGAGCCGTTCGCCGGTACGCTCGCGCGGACCTTGATCCTGATCGCGCTGGGGTTCGTCGGCCTGTCCCTGTTCGAGGGCGGGTTCGCGTATATTTCCAGCCGGCTGGCATCTTACTCCGCCGAGAGCATCACCCGCCGCCTGCGCAACTTCCTGTTTGACCACATCCAGCGGCTGACATTCGCCTACCACAGCAAGACCCCCACCGGCGACCTGATCGAGCGCGTCACCTCGGACGTGGACTCGGTGCGCAACTTCTTCAATGACCAGGCCATCGGCGTGGGACGCATCGTTTTGTTGTTCATCATCAATTTCATCGCCATCTGGTCGCTCTCGTGGAAACTGGCACTGGCGTCCGTGGCGGTCATCCCGGTCATCATCGGCGTGTCCGTCTGGTTCTTCAAGCGGGTAACCAAGGCCTACGAGAAGTACCAGGAGCAGGAAGCGAAACTCTCCACAACGTTGCAGGAAAACCTGACCGGCGTGCGCGTGGTCAAGGCCTTCGCCCGCCAGGGCTACGAGATGGATAAGTTCGAGAAGGACAACTGGGAGAAGTACAAGCGCGGCCGCAAATTGCTCACCATGCACTCACTCTTCTGGCCGCTGTCGGACCTGCTGTGCGGGTTCCAGATGCTGGCTGGGTTCATCTATGCCGGCGTGCTGGCCATCAACGGCGAGATCACCATCGGCACGTACCCGGCGTACGTCGGGTTGGTAGTCTGGCTTATCTGGCCGATGCGCAACCTGGGCCGCATCATCGTCAACACCTCCACCGGCCTGGTCTCGTACGAGCGGCTGATGGAAATCGTCAAGCAGGAGCGCGAACCGCTGACTACCGGGGCAGTACAAACGAACGGTCCGGTACGCGGCGAAATCTCGTTCGACAAAGTCTCATTCCAGTACAGCGATGGCAACGCTGACGTGCTGAAAGACATCAGTTTCCGCGTCCAGCCGGGACAGTCGGTGGCCCTGCTCGGTTCGACCGGCTCAGGCAAGACGACGCTGGTCAACCTGCTGCCGAGGTTCCACGAGTACACCGACGGGCACATCCTGCTCGACGGCGAGGAGTTGAACCAGTACCCGCGCGAGTACCTACGCAAACAGATTGGCATCGTGGAGCAGGAACCGTTCCTGTTCAGCCGCTCGATCCGCGACAATATCACTTACGGGGTCGGGCGCGACGTGCCGCAGGAAGAGATCGAGAAGGCTGCCCGCGCCGCCGCCATCCATGACGTGGTGCTGTCCTTCCCGGACGGCTATAACACGCTGGTCGGCGAAAAGGGCGTGACACTCTCCGGCGGGCAGAAACAGCGCGTGGCCGTGGCGCGCACCCTGCTGAAGAACCCGCGCATCCTAATATTGGACGACTCGACCTCCAGCGTGGACACGGAAACGGAAGCAGAGATCCGGTCCGCGCTGAACGGGCTGATGGAGAACCGCACCACGTTCATCATCGCCCACCGCATCCAGTCCGTGATGAACGCCGACCTGATCCTGGTTATGGATAAAGGTGAAATCGTCCAGATGGGCAAGCACAAAGAGTTGGTTGCCCAGGACGGGATGTATCGCAAGATCTACGAAATCCAAACTCGCATTGACGAGGAACTGGAAACTGAAATTGCCTCTGTGTAAATTGTAGAGGCGGACCTGCGTGTCCGCCCCCGGGCAGGCACATAGGCCTGCCCCTACAGGAGATTTGAAAATGCCTGACGAATTGATCGAACTCGAAGAAGAAGAACATACCAGCCAGATGACCGGCTCGACCTTCAAGCGCATCCTGGGGCTGGTGAAACCTCACCGTCGTTGGATGATTGGATTCCTGGTGGCGATCCTCTTCACCGCCAGCCTGGACGCGCTGTTCACCTACATCAACCGGGGCATGATTGACCAGGGCATCGCCCAAAAGAGCCTCCCCACCCTGCTGAAGTACGCCTCGTACTACGGCGTCTTGCAATTGGCGCAGGCGGTCTCGGTGTTCATCTTTATCTACCTGGTCGGCATCCTGGGCGAGCGCATCCAGTACGACATCCGCAAGGCGGTCTTCAACCACTTGCAGGATTTGTCGCTCTCGTACTACAGCCAGAACGCGGTGGGACGTCTGATGGCGCGCGTGACCTCGGACTCGGGGCGCGTTTCCAGCCTGATGACCTGGGGCCTGCTCGACGTGACCTGGGCCATCGTCAGCGTCATCGTCTCGGTGATCTTTATGATGTTCATTAACTGGCGGCTGGCGCTGATCGTTTTCGCGATCATCCCCATCCTGCTCATCATCGCCTTCAACTTCCGCAAGAAGATTTTGGTGGAGTTCCGCAAGTCGCGCCGCGCCAACTCGAAGATCACCGGCGAGTACAACCAGAACATCCAGGGCGTGCGCGTGGTCAAGGCGCTCGGCCGCGAGGATGAGAACCTGAAAGAGTTCTCCGTCCTGACGAATGACATGTTCAAGGCCTCCTACCGCGCCGCCTGGCTCTCGGCGCTCTTCCTGCCGACCGTGCAGGTGGTCGCGGCTTTCGCGCTGGGCGCCATCGTCTGGTACGGCGGGATGCAGAGCCTGACCAGCAAGTTTTCGGTGGGCGACATTCACGCCTTTGTCTCGTACCTGACCTTCATGATCTGGCCGATCCAGGACCTGGCGCGCGTCTACGCCGACATGCAGCACGCGGTGGCCTCGGCGGAGAGAATCTTCAAGTTGATTGACACCGTGCCAGAGGTCCAAAACCGCCCGGACGCAGTCCCCGCCGAAACGATGCAGGGCGCGATCGAGTTCGACCACGTCCACTTCTATTACGAGGACCGCAAGTCGATCCTGGCCGACTTTTCGCTGAAGGTCAAGCCGGGCGAGACCATCGCCCTGGTCGGACCGACCGGCGGCGGGAAGACGACCATCGTCAACCTGCTGTGCCGTTTCTTCGAGCCGAAGGAAGGCGTCATCCGCATCAACGGCAAGGATTACACCGACTACACCCTGCAGAGTATCCACTCGCGGGTGGGCATCGTGCTCCAGACCCCGCACCTGTTCTCCGGTCCGATCCGCGAGAACATCCGCTATGGGCGGTTGGGCGCGTCCGATGAAGACGTGGAAGCCGCGGCGAAAATTGCCGGCGCGCACGATTTCATCGAGACTTTCGAGAAGAAATACGACCAGGAAGTCGGCGAGGGCGGCAACCTGCTCTCGGTCGGGCAGAAACAACTCATCAGCCTGGCGCGCGCTGTGCTGGCGAAGCCCGAAATCTTCATCATGGACGAGGCCACCTCCAGCGTAGACACGCTGACCGAAGCCTTAATTCAACGGGGCATGGAAGCCCTGATGCAGGGACGCACGTCCTTCGTCATCGCCCATCGTCTGAGCACCATCCGCCGGGCGGACCGCATCGTGGTCATCGAAGAGGGACGTATCGCCGAGAGCGGCACACACGCCGAACTGCTCAAGCAGCGCGGACACTATTACCGCCTGTACACCCAGCAGTTCAAGTTCGAGAAGGAACAGGCGTATGGGGTGGCGGTGCCGAACGCGGTGCCGGTGATCGAGTAGCGGTTAGCGCTTGGCAGTTAGCGTTTAGAAAAAGAAGAAGGGCTCGTCAGGAATGACGGGCCCTTCGCTTTAGTTTTCTTGAAAATTTTCGTGCTCATTCAAAGCGCTGGCGGATAAACTCCCCGATCCTCTCCACCGCCCTCTTCGCCTCGGGGAAGATGCCCACCGCGAACTGCCACTCATGCTGCATCCCGTCCCAGATTTCGAGGGTCACGTCCACGCCGGCGGATTTGGCTTTCTCGGCGAAACGGGTGCAATCGGACAGGAGCACTTCTGCCGAGCCAATCTGGACGAGCGTCGGCGGCAGGCCGTGCAGGTCCGCGTAGAGCGGCGAGGCCAGCGGATGGCGCGGGTCCGCGCCGTTTAGATAGAGATCCACCGCCGCCTTTTCTTTGGCGAAATCCAGCGTAGCGTCGGATTTGGCATTTTTCTTCCAAGTCTCCCCATCGAGGGTCAGGTCGAGCGCCGGGGAGAGCAGGACGAGCGCGGCGGGCATCGGCTGGCCCTGTTCACGGAGCGTGACGAGCAGTCCGACCACCAGCGCGCCGCCGGCAGAGTCGCCCACAATCACGATGCTCTCCGGCGAGATTCCCTGCTCCAACAGCCACAGGTACGCGGCGAGAGAATCCTGCGGGCCGGCCGGGAAGGGATGCTCGGGGGCGAGGCGGTAGTCAATCAGCAGGGCGCGCACTCCGGCCGCCGCGGCGATATTCGCCGCCAGCGAGCGGTGCGTGCTGATGGAACCCGCAAAGAACGACCCCCCATGCAGGCAGAGGATACAGCGTTGCGTGGTCACGCCCTCCGGGACGATCCACTCGGCCGGCACGCCGCCCGCCGTGACGGGTGTGCAGTCCGCGCCGCTGAAATGGCCGAATTGCTTCGCCATGGCTTCGGTATCTGCCCGTTCTTTGGCAACGTCCAGTTCGCCGGAGAACGGAGGGGTGAACGCTCGCTTGATTCTGAAATACAGGGTTACGAGACGACTTCGCAGGCTTGGCATGGGAACTCCTTAATAAATGACGGTCACTTCCAAAGTGACCGTCATTTGATCATGCGGGCTGCGCGGGCGCAACCTGATACTCGATGCGTGTCGGCACAGGCACGCGCGTTGATGCGTCCAGAATCTCCATTGACACAAGATTGCCGCTGGCGTCGTAGTCGAGAATAACACCGGGCTTATCTTCGTCGCTCTCGGCAACTGGTTTGTCGCTGAAGATGATGGTCAGGGTGTCAGTTTCGGGGTCAAAGACAACTTTCATGGCTGCCTTTTCGCGGTTGATTCATTTCAGAGACTGCATGGCCGGTCAGGCGGAATTGCGTAATTGGCGCCAACGCGCTCATATCGTCATTATACAACATCAGAACATCAATATCGTCAGGATCAACTGCGGCACGGACAGCGCCAGCAATGCCCACAGGATGCCCTTCGAGACGGGCGTGTTGAACTCGGGGCGGCCCTTGCGCAGGAAATAGGCGTGGATGAGGAAAGCCGCCAGCCCTGCCACGGCCACCACCAGCGAGAGGATCAGGCCGGCCAGACTCCCCTCCCAAACCTGGGCCGCGCCCCACAGGGCCAGGATCCACAGCGGCAGGTGGATAAGCAGGAAGCCCCCCACCCCTCCCGGCAGGCGGAACAGGTTCCACTCTTTCCAGTAAGCCGAGTCCATCTCGTGCAGGATGAGTAGGGTCAGGTTGACGATGTAGAGCCAGAAGAGAAGTTGCGTCATTTCAGTTCTCCTTTGCCGGCGCGCTGCCGCACGGCTTCGTACAAAATGATGGCGGTCGAGGTGGACACATTCAGCGAGTTGACTTTCCCCATCATCGGGATTTTGACTTTCAAATCCGCGTTATCCAGCCAGAAATCGGTCAGACCTTCGTCTTCCGTGCCGACGGCGATGCAGACCGGCTGGCGCAGGTCCGCGTCCGTGTAGAGTATGTCTGTGTGCGGCGTGGCAGCCAGGACCCGGATCCGGTTGGCGCGCAGCCAGGCCAATGCCTCGCCGGAGGTCGTCTCCACCGCCGGGACGGTGAACAGCGTCCCGCGGCTGGCGCGCACGATGTTGGGATTGGACAGGTCCACGCGCGGGTCGCAGACGAGCAGCCCGTCCACGCCGGCCGCGTCAGCCGTCCGCAGGATGGCGCCCAAATTGCCGGGCTTCTCCACCGATTCGGCCAGGATGAGCAGGGGCGCGGGGGAAAGCGGGAACGAGTCCAGGATGCGGTGCGGCGCGGGGACGATTGCCAGCCAGCCGTCGGGGTTGTCGCGGTAACTCATTTTCTCGAACACAGCCCGGGTAACGGTGGCAGGTAACGGGTCGAGTAGCGCCGCGGGAGGGCCGGCGGACAGTTCCTCGCACAGGAACACTTCGCGCGGGCGCAGTCCGCTGGCGAGGGCCAGTTCCAGTTCGTACCGGCCTTCGACGAGCATCACGCCGTCCCGCTGGCGCTGGCGTTTGTCGCCGCGCAGTTTGACGACGTACTTGACGCGTTCGTTTTGCAGACTGGTGATGTCGGTCATGCCGTTAGTATAAGAGGTGTTGCGGGAAAATGGAAGACGGGCGGCGACCCTTAAGAACGATTGGATTTTCGGCCCCGCCGGGGTAGAATGGGGGCGATAACGAAAGGAGCGCATATGTTCAGAAAAAGTTTCCCTGCCCGTATCAGCGGCGTGCTCGTCATTTTGGCGGTTCTCCTGGCGTCCTGCCTCCCGGCGGCGCGCATCGGCGGGATCGTGCAGGGCGTCATCTACGGCGACATGAACGGCAGCGGCGGCATAGACCCCGGCGAGGGGCCGCTGGACGGCGCGGAGGTGACGCTGGCCGACTGCGGCTCGACGCAGACCCAGGTGACGGGCGCGGACGGCACGTTCAACTTCACCGGCCTGCCGGAAGGCACCTGCCACATCGCGGTGTCGAAGGGCGGCTGGATCTTCTCCGGATCGTACCCGGCGCTGGCCTACCCGGTGCCGGTCGCGTCGAACCCGGACCTGCCGACCGGTCTCAGCCTGTTCATGGCTCCGTTGACGGACTCCATCCCCGCCGCCACGCCGACGCCTGTGCCCCTGCTGCCCAGCGCGACGGCAACCGCGACTGCCACTGCCACCACTGCCGCCACCGCCACATCCTCCGTGCCGATGGTGACGCCCATCAACCAGGATGTCAACTGCCGCTACGGGCCGAGCATGGACTACAGTTCGGTCGGCGCGCTGCTGGTGGGGGTCAGCGTCCGCATTCGCGGAACCAACAGCAGCCACACCTGGTGGCAGATCGAGAGTCCGCAGGATCCTGGCACGTATTGCTGGGTTTCCGGCGCGGTGACGCAGACCAGCGGCGACCTGTCCGGCCTGCCGGTGATCCCGAATCCGCTCGGCCTGGTGGTGGATGTGGCGGTCGAGGCGATGTCCAACATTGCCGGCTTCTGCGGCATGCCCAACGCGTTCTCGCCGCGCGGCACGATCAGCACGAACGGCCCGGCGACGGTGGTGTTCCACTGGGAGATCTGGCGGGACGGCAGCCTGTTCCACTCGACCGCCAACGAAACCATCGTCTTTACGAAAGCCGCTTCCAAGACCATTGACCCCGGCGCGGATAAGGGCGACTGCGGGAATTACACGGTCAAATTGATCGTCACCAGTCCCAACAGTTTGTCGGCGCAGCAGACCTTCAAGATCTACAGTCCGTAACTAATCAGTTGGCTCATCTATCAAAAGAGTGCGTGTCATTGCGAGCGAGCGTTCCCCAGCGAGCGAAGCAATCTCCTCGGCAACGAGGGGACTGCTTCGTCGGGCACACCGTCCTGCGTTCGGTGCAGGGAAGTACGCCCTCCTCGCAGTGACACCATATTTCACACTTTCTATACATGAGCCAATCAGTTTTGCTCAGATCGGCTTGGAATTAACCGCCAAGGCCGCGAAGACCGCAAAGTAAAAGCGGCTTTCTTCGCGGCCGCCTGCCCCCGCTCTTTGGGGGTCGCGTCTTCGCGGTTTAATCTTTGCCTATTCCCGAAACCCCGTCCGGTAAAGGTCGTAATACATCCCCTGTTTCGCCAGCAGTTCGGCATGCGTGCCCTGCTCGATGATGCGCCCGTCGTGGACGACCACGATGCGGTCGGCGCTGGTGATGGTCGAGAGGCGGTGCGCGATGACAAAGGACGTGCGTTCCTTCAACAGCCGCCGCAATGCCCGCTGGATGACCTGCTCGGTCTGCGTGTCCACCGACGAGGTGGCCTCGTCGAGGACAAGGATGCGCGGGTCCGCCAGCAGGGCGCGGGCAAACGAAAGCAGTTGCCGCTGTCCCACCGAGAGCATCACGCCCCCCTCCTCCACCGAAGTCTCGTAGCCCTTGCGCAGGTTGACGATGAACTCGTGCGCGCCCACCGCCCGCGCCGCCGCCTCCACCTCGGCCTCCGTCGCCTCCAGCCGCCCGAAGCGGATGTTCTCCGCCACCGTTCCATTGAACAGGAACGGGTCCTGCAAGACGATGCCCATCTGCCGCCGGAGCGAAGCCTGCGTGACCGTGAGCAGGTCGCGCCCGTCCACCAGCACGCGGCCCCCGGTCGGGTCGTGGAAGCGCGCCAGCAGTTTGATCATGGTGGTCTTGCCCGCGCCGGTCTCGCCGACCAGGGCCACGGTCTCGCCAGGGCGGATGCGCAGGTCAATGTCGGTCAGGATGAGAGCGGGGTCGTCCGAGTAATGGAATGAGACGCGCTCGAACGTCACCTCACCCGCGATGACGGGCAATTCCCCGGCGTCCGGCGCGTCCTGGACCTCGATCCGGGTATCCAAAAGCCCGAGGATGCGTTCCCAGCCGATCATCGCGGACTGGAGCGAGTCGTAGCGGCGGCTGAGGTCGCGGATCGGCTCGAAGAAGCGGTCAATGTACAGGATGAAGGCCACCAGCACCCCGGCAGTGATGGTCTGGCCCAGCACCGCCGTCCCGCCCAGCCAAACGACCAGGCCGGTGGCAATCGCGCCCAGCACGTCCACGCTTGGGCCGAAGACAGACGAGAGGCGGGCGGTCGCCACCGCGCGTTCGAGATGGTAGCGGTTGACGTAGTCGCGGAAGTGCGCGTGGTTCCGCTCCTGGCGCGAGAAGGCCTGCACGACGCGCACCCCGTTGACGTTCTCGGCCAGCACCGAGTTGACCCACGAGACCGCCGCGCGCACCTTGCGGTAGGCGGCGCGCGAGGCGCGGCGGAAGAGAACGGTGATGAGCGCCATGACCGGCATCATGCTGAAGGTCAGCAGCGCCAGCCGCCAGTCCATGTCCAACATGACGATGATGATGAGCGCCAGGGTGAAAACGTCGCGGGCGATGGCCAGCACGGCCCAGGTCAGGAAGTCGCGCAGCGTCTCCACGTCGTTGATGGCGCGCGTGATGACGCGTCCCACCGAGTAGCGGCTGTAGAATCCCAGCGAGAGGTCTTGCAGGTGGGCGAACAGTTTCTTGCGCAGGTCGTAGATGATGGACTGCCCGACCCAGGCCATGATGTTGACCCGGTAATAGATCGCAATCCATTGAATAACGGACACGGCCAGGTAGGCCAGGATGGTGTAACGCAGGACGGCCATATCCCCGGCGTTGAGGCCGCTGTCAATGGCGATCTTGACGAAGTACGGCCCTGCCACCGAGGCGGCGGAGGCGAGCAGCATCAGCACGGCGGAGAGGATCAATTTCCACGTGTAGGGACGGATGAACGCCGTCAGCCGTTTGGCGGTCTGCGGGTTGACGCCCTTGTCGTAGAGTTCCTCGGACTGGGTGACGTACGATGGAGGAATGATTGTGTTGGTTGTCATTTTTTTTAACGCGAATTTCGCGAATATGCGAATGACGCGAATAACTTCTTCTTTGTATGCTCCGGCTGGATTTGTAATCCAGCCGCCGGGCCGCCGGATTTACAATCCGGCGGGAGCAGAAGTGGCATCAGTCGCGTTGAATCCTTTACGATAACGACCTGTCCGAAGTGCGGCGGCCTTTCATGGAATCGCGTTCCTGCTCGCGGACGAAGAGTTCCTCGTCCACTTCGGTCTCCTCGATGAACTGGCCCTGCTGGCTGAGTTGCAGGTCGTGGATCTCCCGGTACAGCCCGCCGCGGGCGAGCAGTTCGTCGTGTTTGCCGCGCTCGACGATGCGCCCGCCGGCCATGACCAGGATCAGGTCGGCGCGGCGGACCGTGGCCAGGCGGTGGGCGATGACGAACGTGGTGCGGCCCTCCATCAGCCGGTCGAGCGCCTCCTGGATGAGTTTCTCGGTCTGCGTGTCCACGCTGGAGGTGGAGTCGTCCAGGATGAGGATACGCGGGTCCATCAGCAGGGCGCGGGCGATGGCGATTCGTTGTCGCTGCCCGCCGCTGACGGTCACGCCGCGTTCGCCCACCAGCGTCTCGTAGCCCTTCTCGAATTTGGTGATGAACTCGTGCGCCTGCGCGGCCCTGGCCGCGGCGTAAATCTCATCGTCCGTCGCGTCGGGGCGGCCATAGCGGATGTTCTCGCGGATGGTGTCGGAGAACAGGAGCGAGGATTGCAGCACGATGCCAATCTGCCGCCGCAGGGAAACGAGCTCCGCCTGGCGCACGTCCACGCCGTCCACCAACAGCGCGCCGCCGGTCACGTCGTAGAAGCGCGGGATGAGGTTGACCAGCGAGGTCTTGCCGGAGCCGGTCTGCCCGATGAGAGCGATGAGTTGGTTCGGCTCGACGGCCAGGTCAATGTCCGCGAGAGCGGCGATGCGCTCATCCTGGTAGCGCAGGGAAACGCGGCGGAATTCCACGCGCCCGCTCAAGGTCCCGAACGCCGCGGCCCCGGCCGGGGACTGGATCTCCGGCTCGTGGTCCAGGATTTCCATCACGCGCTGCGCCCCGGCTTCCGATTCGCCGATGGCGTTGACCAGCCAGGCCAGTTGCTGGACGGGGCCTGAAAGCATCAGCAGGTAGGCGTTGAAGGCCACCAGTTCGCCCACCGTCATTTTCCCCTGCATTACCAGCGGGCCGCCGACGAGCAGGATGAGGATGGTGCCCATCGTGATGAGCAGGTTGGTGGTGGGCATGACCTTCGACCATTCGCCGATGACCCGGACGCGCGCCTTGAAATAGGACCGGTTGATCTGGTCGAAGCGCCCGATCTCGTGCGGCTCGCGGGCGAAGGCGCGCACCACCTGGACCCCGGTCACGTTCTCCTGCAACTGGGACGAGAGGTCGCCGAGGGCGTTATCCACGTCGTAGAAGAGACGGGTGATGCGTCCGCCGAAGTCGGTGGTCATCATCACCATCGGGACGAGCGGCAGGAGGGCGATGACCGCCAGCAGCGGATTGCCCGCCACGAGCGCGGCAACCACGCCGACCGAGAGCAGTCCCAACTGCACCATTTCGACGATGCTGCTTCCGGCGAAGTTCTGCACGGCGCGCACGTCTTCGATGCAGCGGCTGATGAGTTGGCCGGTCTGGGCGTGGTCGTGATAGGTGAAGGGCAGGTACTGGATGCGGTCGTACATGGCGTTGCGCAGGTCGTAGCCCACGTGCGCGCCGATCCACTCGGTCAGGTAGCGCTGGCCCAGGTTCAGGGCGGCGGTGCCGAGGCCGATGCCGAGCAGGATGAGCGCCGAGCGGACGAGGAAGGCCGAGGCCCCCGCTTTCAGCCCGTCGTCAATCACGCCCTGGATGACCTTCGGCACCGCCAGCGCGAGGCCGGTGATGGTCAGCAGGATGACCATGTTGAGCAGGATCTGCCAGAGGTACGGTTTAAGGTAAGCGCGAAGTTTGAGAAGATGTTTCATGGAGAAAAGAGAGTAGAGAGCAGAGAATAGTGAATAGGTATCAGGGAGTGGTAAAGGCTTTGCGGAGGCTCTCCATACCCAGCAGGAGGGACTCCGTTTCTTCGGCGGTGAGACGGGTGAATCGGGCGGACAGCCATTGCTCGGTCTCATCGTAGACGCCGGCCATCACGCGCTGGCCTTCGTCGGTGAGCGCCAGCGGGAGGTTGCGCCGGTCGTCGGGGTTCTGGCTGCGGCTGACCAGCCCGCGGCGGACGAGCGCCTCCACCGCCTTGCTGACCGCCGAGCGGCTGGTCTGGCTGGCTTCGGCCAGCGCACTGACCGAGGCGCTCCCCCTCCGGATGCGGCGCAGCACCTGGAACTGCTCCTCGGTGAGATGGAACTTCTCCGCCGCCGCGCCGCGCACGACGGCGCGTGTGGCGTGCCACGCGGGCGGGATCGTTTCCCAGAATTTTTCAACGGCCTGCTCGATCTGCTCTTGTTTGGTCATGGCGGCCTCCCGGCCAGAGACCCTAAAGGTCTCCGAGACCTTTAGGGTCTATTAGTTGACAGGGTGAATAGTTGCATTGTACAACTATTTCCAGCGGACGGCAACCCCGGCACGGAATTGCAATGGAACCCCGGAGTGGCGAATATCGCGGGCTGTCCATATTTTTTAACCGCGGAGTCCGCAGCCCCCAAAGTTCGGGGGCAGGCGAACGCAGAGAATTTCCTTTATTTTTCTCCGCGAACTTTGTGCTCTCTGCGGTTAGATAGATTTGAGCCCATCAAAGCAGCCACTCTCGCAGCATTCGTTCCGACGCGTGTCATCGCTTGTCATGCTATAATTCGCCTGCCCGCCGCCTGTTATCTCCGAAGGACTCCCATGACCGCTTCCGCCTTCCAGGAATATCTCTCCAAAATCGAAGCCGATTACCGCCGCGGCATTGCCACCGAGCACACCTACCGCTCGGCGCTCGAAACGCTGATCGAAACCCTGGCCCCCGGCGTGGACGCCTCCAACGACCCGCGCCACATCGCCTGCGGCGCGCCGGACTTTGTGGTGGAACGGCGCAAAATCCCGCTCGGCTACGTGGAAACAAAAGACGTGGGGGCCGACCTCGACAAAATCGAGAAAACCGACCAACTGAAACGCTATTTCAAGGCGCTCAACAACCTCATCCTGACCGATTATCTGGAGTTCCGCTGGTACGTGCGCGGCGAACTGCGCTTGAAGGCTCGCATCGCCCACGTAGGGGCGGACCTGCGTGTCCGCCCAGACCTGCGCCTCCGCCCGGATGAGCAAGGCATCGCCCTCGCCGGGCAGATGTTCGCCCAATTCTTCCAGACCGAGACGCCCACGGTCACGTCGGCCAAAGAACTGGCTTCACGCATGGCTGAACAGACCCACCTCATCCGTGACCTGATCATCAAATCCCTCACCCCCGACCCCTCTCCCAATAACGGGAGAGGGGAGCAATCCCCGCTTGCCCGCCAGTACAAAACCTTCTGCGATTATCTCCTGCCCGCCCTCAAGCCGGAGGAGTTCGCCGACCTGTACGCCCAGACGATGGCTTACGGCCTCTTCGCCGCCAAACTCTCCGCCCCGGAGAACGCCCCTTTCAATCGGGCAGCGGCTTACCAATATTTGACCGCCAACAAGTTCCTGCGCCGCCTGTTCCTGGACGTGGGCGAGGAACTGGACGGCACGCTCATCGCTCCCTTCCTCGACGACATTGCCGCCCTGCTGGCGCACGCCGATCTGGCCCAAATTCAAACGGATTTATTCAAGCGCACCCGCTCCGAAGACCCGGTCGTCCATTTCTACGAGACCTTCCTCTCGGTCTACGACCCGAAACTGCGCGCGAGCCGCGGCGTGTATTACACGCCCGAACCGGTGGTGCAGTTCATCGTTCATTCGGTGGACTGGATACTCAAAAACCGCTTCGGGCGGACCTGGGGCCTGGCCGACCAAAACGTCAAGATTCTCGACCCCGCCACCGGCACGGCCACCTTCCTGTATTACGTTATCCAGGCCATCCACGAGGAAGTGACCCGCCGCGGCCAGGCCGGGACCTGGTCCGAAAAGAGCAAGGAACTGCTGCGGCGCGTCTTCGGCTTCGAACTGCTGATGGCGCCCTACGTGGTCTCGCACCTGAAACTCGGCCTGCTGATGCAGGGACTGGGCGCACCGCTTTCGCCGAACGAGCGCCTGCAAGTCTATCTGACCAACACGCTCGAAGAAGGCACGACGCGCGCCGAGACGATCGAAGGCCTGGGCTATTACATCGCCGAGGAAGCCAGCCAGGCGGCGCACGTCAAAAAGCAGGAAGACATCATGGTGGTGCTCGGCAACCCGCCGTATTCAGGGCTTTCTGCAAATTCCAGCGTAGGTGTCGACGGTAAACCAAATTTCATTGGGCGTCTTTTGAACGAATACTATCTCGTTGATGGTAGGCCACTAGGCGAAAAAAAGCTCTGGCTCCAAGATGATTATGTCAAGTTCATCCGCTTCGGCGAGTGGCGCATTGACAAGACCGGGCATGGCATCCTGGCCTTCATCACCAATCACGGCTATCTCGACAACCCCACCTTCCGCGGCATGAGACAGCACCTCATGCAGACTTTCGATGAAATTTACGTGCTGGATTTGCACGGCAACAGCAAGAAGAAAGAACGCACCCCCGAGGGCGGCAAGGACGAGAACGTCTTCGACATCCAGCAGGGCGTGGCGATACTCCTCGCCATTAAAAATCCCGTAGGGGCGGGGCTTGTCCCCGCCCAGGCAGGGCGACCACAAGGGTCGCCCCTACCGGCAACCGTGCATCACGCCTCCCTGTGGGGCCTGCGCGCCGAAAAATACGCCTTCCTCCAAGCCAGCGACGTGGCGCAGGTTGCATGGACAGAACTACAGCCATCAGAACCTTATTATTTTTATATTCCGCAAAACCAAGCTAACCGGGAAGAATATGAAAAGGGATGGCAAATTACAGAAATAATGCCGGTTAATGTAACAGGCATTGTCACTGCAAGAGATGGATTTGTTCTCGATTTTGAGTCTCAACCGTTGATTGAGCGGATGAAGGTTTTTGTCGATGAATCTTTCACTGACGAGGATATAAAAAGACGGTTTGAACTTCAAGAGAATTACGCTTGGCGTGTCAGTGATGCCCGAAAACAACTAAGAAAGGAATTGACGGCGTCGCCATCACATCAATACAAAATCAAAGAGTTTCTCTACCGCCCATTTGACCAAAGAAAAATCTACTACCATCCATCTGTCGTTTGGCGTACCCGCTCTAACGTTATGCCAAATATGATAGCAGGGAAAAATCTAGGCTTAATCACCACCCGCCAAACGCGTGATGCTTGGGGGGCATTTGTCACTGAAAATATTTGCGGCCATAAAGCATACGCTGCTTATGACATTAACTCACTTTTTCCCCTCTACCTCTACACCACGCCGGAAGAGACGGCGGGTACGCTGTTTGCGCAGAGCGAAGTCACCCGCAAGGCCAATCTCGCACCCGCCTTCGTGAAAGCGATGGAAGAAAAGTTGGGGATGAAATTTGTTGAGGCAGGCAGCGATGTGACAGTCACCTCGCAGGTGACTGTCACATCGCGCACATTCACCCCCGAAGACGTTTTCCATTACGCCTACGCCGTCTTCCACAGTCCCACCTACCGTTCCCGTTACGCCGAATTCCTGAAAATAGATTTCCCGCGCCTGCCGCTCACGTCCGATAAGAAACTCTTCGCCAAACTGGTTGCCAAAGGCGCGGAACTCGTCTCGCTCCACCTGCTCAAATCGCCGAAAATGGACGACTTCATCACATCCTACCCGGCGGCAGGAAACAACGTGGTTGAAAAGGTTGTATTTACCTCAGACCCTAAAGGTCTTCAAAGACCTTTAGGGTCTCATGGCCGCGTCTGGATCAACGCGGCGCAATACTTCGGCGGCGTGCCGGAGGCGGTCTGGGAATTCAAGGTCGGCGGCTACCAGGTCTGCGAGAAATGGCTGAAAGACCGCAAAGGGCGCACGCTGAGCGGCGAAGATATCACCCACTACCAGCGCGTCGTAGTGGCGCTGAAAGAAACCATCCGCTTGATGAAAGAGATTGACAAAACCATCCCAAAGTGGCCGCTGGAGTAAAAACGATGTCAAAGAAAAAAGAAAAGCCGCGCCTGCCAAAGGTTAATCAACAAATCCCCCTTGCGCGCGTCCGCCCGATCAAGTTCACCGGTCCGCGCTATCACCTCGAACGCGCCCAGGAATATCCCATCATCGGCTGTTGGATCATGGCAGACTGGAAGGAGAGTGGCATCACTCCGGTTATCATCGCCCGTGAACAGGCCCCCGATAAAGTCCTCTTTGCCAATTACCTGGTGGATTTGTACTGCCTGGGAATTAAGGATGTTTTTACGAAAACCGATATTTCACGGAAAGCTTTCGAACGCTCTCTGTCTGCCATGTGCAACGACGTTCCGAAGGAATGCACCATCGAGTTCGCACATGAATTAGTCTATGGAGCGCTGGAGTTTGCAGAAAAATACGGCTTCAAACCACCCCCCGACTTCACCAAAGAACTGGCCGATCACGTCCTTGATGCGCCGGATGCTCATCCCCGAAAAGGCAATATCAATTTCGGCAAGAAAGGAAAGCCCATCTTTGTCGCCGGGCCTTACGATGACGAGCGAAAGATAAACCAAGTCATCAATACTTTGATGCGCACGGCTGGCGAGGGCAATTTCGATTACGTGATTGGTATGGGGGATGCAGATTTCTTTGGTGAGGAGTAAATAGATCAGACTGCCTGCAACCACTAATAAAAAGGAGTAGAAAATGCCCGAACAACCCCAACCCCGCAAGAAAATCACCCTCCCCTATCTCTTCAAGAAAGCCGCCGACGGCGAACCCATCACCTGGCTGACCTGCTACGACTATCCCACCGCCTATTTGCAGGAGCAGGCCGGCATCGAGATGATCCTGGTCGGCGACAGCCTGGGCATGACCATGCTCGGCTACGACTCCACCCTGCCGGTTACGATGGACGACATGGTGCGCCACGCGCAGGCCGTCCGGCGCGGCGCGCCGACCGCCTTCGTGATCGGCGACATGCCCTACATGACCTACCAGCCCTCGGTCGAAACGGCGATTCGCAACGCCGGTCGCTTCATGGCTGAATGCGGTTGCGATGCCATCAAACTGGAAGGCGGCGCGGCTATGGCGGATAGGATAAAGGGCATCGTGGACGCCGGCATCCCGGCCATCGGCCACCTCGGGCTGACGCCGCAATCCGTCAGCGCGCTGGGCGGCTTCCGCGTGCAGGGCAAGTCCGCCCTGCTGGCCAAGAAGATCGTTGACGACGCCAAAGCGCTCGAAAAAGCCGGGGCGTTCGCCATCCTGCTCGAAATGGTCCCCGACCGGCTGTGCAAACTCATCACTGAGCGCGCCGAAGGCTGCATCATCATGTCGCTCGGCTCGGGCCCGGACGCGCACGGACAACTGCTCATCTACCACGACATGTTCGGCCTGTATCCCAAGTTCAAGCCGAAGATGGCCAAGATCTACGGCAACGCCGGCGAGGTCATTCTCAACGGCCTGAAAAACTATCACGACGAAGTCGTCGGCAGGCAGTTCCCGCAGCCGGAAAACTGGTTCGGCATGACGGATGAAGAATTCGACGAACTCAAGAAGATGTTGGATTAATCTATTCGTAGGGGCACGATATATCGTGCCCTACCCACGAGGAGAAAAAATGACCGATCTACGCAAACTACTGGCAATTCCCCACGACCGCCTGGATGCCATCAATGCTGTCCTGCTCGACCCGGACTCGCGCGTGATGAACGATTTCCTGGCCGTGGTCGCCAAATACGGCACGCCCGAAGAGATCAACCGCAAGCACCGCGAGTCCCGCAAACTGGACAACCTGTTGAAAAAGGTGGAAGCCAAAAATGCGGACTACGTCAAGGACCTGAAATGGCTGATGGAGCAGCGCGACCGCGAGGCGTTCACCACGGTCGCGGCTTACCGGACCCGGGTCCTGGGCGCCCGCGCCAAGGGCATGACCTTCGCCGACGATTTTGCTGTCACCATCGAGGCCTCGGCGCTGCAATACTTCCCCTGGATCCGCCCGATGTGCGAACGCGCCATCAAGGACGGGACGCTTGTCCCGGGCCGCTTCATCGCCGTCCGCAAGATGAAGGAGTCCGAAGAAGACGGCGACCTGCCCGCCATCGTCGCCGCGCTGGACATCATGGGCTGCTCCTTCGTCGAGACGCTCGACACGAAAGGCACCGACGGCTCCAATCCGCACCTGGGCGGCCCCGCCACCATCACCGGTTACTTCGGCGGCATCGGCCAGCCAAACGACCACGCCCTGATGTGGCTGGACGAGTTCCTGTACTACTACACCAACTACGGCGTCCAGCACGTGCTGAACTTCAACGCCGGGACGATCCTGCTGGCCTTCCTGCTCTACCGCCTGGGCGTGGACATCAATTTCAAGATTTCGGTCTACTTCGGCTCGGACAACCCGTACCATGCCCTGTGGATCATGACCATGGCGAAACTGTTCAGCCGCGACGACGGCACTACCCCGCTGATCGGCTTCAACTGGTCGAACTCGATCAACAACCAGACCATGGAACTGACCGCCCAGTTCCGCAAGGCGCTTGGCTTCGAAGACGTGGTCCGCTTCGAGCATCACATTGTCGAGACGTGGAAGAGCATCGTCATCCAGCCCTACGACCGGCGCGCCGAACTGGTCGAGATCGCCGGCCACGTGGCGAACATCTCCGCCAAGCACGAGGGCGGCGATGTCGAGGTCGAGCAGACCCGCGCCCACCCCTCCGACATCCTGGAGTATTTCCGCGATAAGAAAGAAGTCATCGAGTCTGGCGACTGGGATAACATGCAACTCAATTTCATGGATAAGGTGGACGCCTGCAACCACACCGCCCGCGCGCTGACCGAGAAAGGCCTGTCGTTTATCGCCGCGCAGAGGTTGCATCGTTAAGGTTTGTTTTACTGGTCTGGCGGGGGAATGAAAAATTGTATGTTTTTGGCTACACGCAATCTCTTCGCAAATCACACTCCCCCGGCGGAACAAAACCGGGGGAGGCGCTTTTCCTGTTCTTCGCTCTTTGTACTTTGCTCTTGGTACTTCGCTCTTTTTACTTTGCTTTTTGTCTTTCTCTTTCATCTTTTCGCTTTCATCTTTCATCCATCATCCTTCCCCCGCCTCCCCCACCCCTCTCGCGCGGCCTCACGCCGGAATCGTTTCCACCTCGTAAGTGTACCCGTCCTTGACCGCCTCCCGGCTTTCGAGATATTTCAACACGTACTGCCCGCAGTTGCTCCCGATCTGGTTCTCCTTTGCCTCGCCGATGCTGACGATGACCTCGTACCCGGCCGCGCGCAGCCTTTCGGCCAGGCCGCGTCCGCTCTCGGGGGCGTGCGGGTCAATGTACGAGACCAGTCCGTGCTGGACGGCGCGGCAGGTGGGGTTGACCGGCGTGATCTTGACGAGGAATTTCTGCGGATCGAAATAGCGCAGCAGCGCTTCCGGCTCGACCGGCGACCCGGCCGCCAGCGCGAAGTTGAGCGTGATCTTACGGTCGCCGGGGCGCAGGAAACGCTCGCCGTAGGCGGCCATCCGGTCGAAGGTCCAGGTGCGCACCGGGATGAGTTTGCCGCGCAGCGCCGCGTCGGTAGTGTGGAGCGAGAACTGGAACTGGAAACGCCCGCCCGCGTACAGCCGGTCCTTCACGTCTGCCAGGCGTTCGAAGAAGGCATCCGTTCCGTGCGGGGCGATGGTCGAGACGGACGGCATCAGGCCGGGGGCGTCGAAGCGGCGCGGCAGTTGCTCGAGCGCGTCCAGCACGGCCATGTTCAGCGCCGGTTCGCCCATGCGGGCAAACTGGATCTTGAACTTCGCGGCGGGCACGCGCCGGTCGGGATACCAGCGCGTCACCATGTAATCAATCTGGGCCAGGATCTGCTCCGCCGAAGGCTTGCCCTGGTACTGGCCGCCCGCGTCGCAGATCTGGCAGCGCACCGGGCAGCCGAAGAGGGTGGAAACCATCAGTATCCAGCGTTCGTCCCGCGTGTGCGGCGGCTGGAGCGCCTCGACGAACTCGATCATTTTGCCGTCCATATCGGCCATGTAAACGGTGGCGATATCAGACGTGCCGGCAACAGCAAAGACCTTCATTCCAAAACTCCTCGATTGGCGTAAATCTGCATGGCAGCCCGCAGGCCTTCGCCCGCGGCGATTGCAGTCTGGCGGAATAAACCGCCATGAACATCTCCAACGAGGTGGAGTTTACCACTTTCGGCCAGCGCTGCCTGCTGATTTTTGACACGTTCTGAAAGGAAATCCAGCGCCGGTTGGCGGCCGATGGCGAAGAGCAGGTAGTCAGTGAATAGTGAATAGTGATTAGTGAGCAGGTGGAGGCGATTGGTTTGTGGATCGAATTCTATATGTTGGAGAGAAGTTTGTTCCTGGTATGAGATATTCGGATTCGCTTTGGCACGTTCCCAAAGCAGAGAAAGACATGAAGTCTCGCGGCCGCGGTTGAGGATGGCGACCGTGTTCCCGCGCCCGGCCAGATTGAGAGCGTAGTCAAAGGCCGCGTCGCCCGCGCCGACGATGACGATTTGCCTGCCGCGCACGTCTGCCAGCGGCCAGATTTCGCTGAACACGCGTCCGCGCGCCGGTTCGGGCACCTCGACCGGCAGCGGGCGGGACCGTGTGCCGGTCGCGATCACGACCACGCGCGGCCGGTACACGGTCCGCGACGTTTCGGCCAGCCAGCCGTCTGCGTAATCGAGATGGAGAACTTCGTCGCGCGTCACTTCGACGCCGATGCGCCGCATCTGCCGGGCAAACAGGGCAGCCAGTTTCGGGCCGGGGATGCCGTTCGGGAAGCCGGGATAATTTTCCACCAGGTTGGCGTTCCGCAGCAGGCCGCCGACGGAATCCTTCTCCAGCAGGACGGGCGCAAGGCCATAACGTTTGAGCTGGATGGCGGCGGCAATGCCCGCCGGCCCCGCGCCTACGATGAGGATTTCAGGATTGCTCATTTTCAAACCCCGCCAGGATCTCTTCGGCCAGTGCCGGGACGGCAAACCCGTGCGCCAGGTTGAGCGCCGAGGCGCGGTGGAACGCTTCGGTATACGTGGCCGTGCCGTCAATCACGAAGAACACGTCGAAGCCGCTCATAAAGGCCGAACGGGCGGTGGTCTCGCAGCACAGGTGGGTCATCACGCCGGTCACGACCACCTGCCCCACCGCGCGGCCGCGCAGGATTTGTTCGAGATCGGTCTGGTAAAAGGCATCGTACTGGCGCTTTTCGATCACCATGCCTTGCGTTGTGTCCAATTCGGGAATGATCGCGCTGGCAGGTGAATCCGGCGCGAGCAGGTCGTTCCACCAGCGCGCCATCCGTCCGGCGTCGGCGGGAGTGTTGGTGTGGCGGGTGAAGATGACCGGCCGCCCGCGCGCCGCAAACGCCCGGATCAATGCTTGCAGGTTGGGAATGATCGCCGCCGCGCTGGGGATATATGCGTGCGAGGATTCCCCCAAAAAGTAAGCCTGCATATCCAGCACGAGCAGGGCGGCGCGGTCAGGCTCGAAGCGCGGCAACCCGCTCCTCCGGCGGACGACTGCGACCGAAGCGAGCATTTCCTTCGACGCAGCGGCGATGGTGGCGGAGGAAAAGTACAATTCCTTTTTCACGGGAGGGGAACGGGGTCCGGTTTTGCGAGCGGTTCGGGCTGGCGGAGGAGGAAGATGATGCACACGCTCAGGACGGCAAAGAGTCCGATCACCCCTTCCAGCGCGTAGATGCTCAGATATTGCTGCCCAAAAACAGCCGCCGCGTCCAGCAGGGCGTGGAATCCGATGGCCGCGAACAGCCAGCCGATCTTCCGGCGGGTGAATACCTGCATCACCATCACCGCCAGCGCAATGTGGCACGGGATGGCGAACAGGCGCTCCACCGCGCCCAGCAGGGTCGCGTACCACGGCGCGGACCAGTACGCCGCCACCTGCTGCTGCGCCAGTTCGAGCTGACCCGCCGGGACGAGCGCGGACAAATCCATCGAACGCAGGACGAGCATTGAGACATAAGAAGCCAGGACCAGGATGCCAAAGAGGATTGCCTCCACTCCGCCGTGCCCCGCGCCGAACAGGATGCCGGTCCGCCAGGAGCGGGCTTTCTTGATCCAGAAACGCAGCACGAGCCAGCGCGTCCCTTCCTCGAACACCCCGGCGCTCAGTCCCAGGAAAACCGCGTTGAAGGCCAGTTGGGCCAGCGGCGGCCAATAGACCATGCCGGTCCCGTTCAGCCACAGGCTCATCGCCCAGTTGAACGGGATGTGCCCCACCTGCGAGAGGATGAACGTGGCCGCGCCGATCCACCAGATGGACCAGCCGAGTTTCCAGCGGCGGGCGAGGAAGACCGCCAGCCCGACCGGCATGGCGATCATCAACACAGCGTTCAATCCATACGTCAGGATGAGAATGTTCATTTCCGTTCTTCCAGTGAATCCATCCCTGCCGGGATTTCGAACGAGAAGGTCGAACCTCGCCCGACCTCGGACCTGACCGCGACCTGCCCGCCCAGCCCGTCCACGATGCGCTTGACGATCACCAGTCCCAGGCCTGTTCCCCGGACGCCCGACTCGCGCGCATTCCTGGCGCGGAAGAACTCGGTAAACAGCCGGGCGCGTTCCTCGGGCGGGATCCCGATGCCGGTGTCGGTCACCTGCCCGACGATGACGCCCGCCTTGGCGCGCAGGCGAACGGTCACCGAACCGTTTTCGGGCGTGTATTTGACGGCGTTATCGAGCAGGTTGAGCCACAGGCTCCTGCACTGGCCCGGGTCGGCGAGGACGGGCGGGATGCCCGGCTCGACCTGAAGGATAATTTTGATCTTCCGGCTGTCTGCCCGGGGCTGGATGCTGTCCAATACTTCCCGCAAAACGGCTTCCAGGCGGACGAGCGCGGCGGTCCGCTGTGTGGTCAACGTCTCCATCTGGCCCAGTTCGAGCAGGTCGGCGATCAGGGCGCGCTGCTCGTCGGCGCGCGCCGCGCATTTCTCGATGATCTCCGGCAGTTGGTCCGGGGAGACATAGCCATCCCGGATCAGGTTCAGGTAACTTTGGATGGCGTCAATCGGGGATTGGAGTTCGTGCGTAACCAGCCGGATGAACTGCTTCTTGGCGCGGTCGAGTTCTTCGAGGCGCGACTTTTCTTCTGCCAGTTTCCGCGACTCGGCTTCGGCGGCCGTGGTCCGCCTGGCTTCCAGGGAGAGGCGGCGGCGTTCCAGTCCCTGGTTGACGGCAAGATTCAAGTCGTCCACCGAAAAAGGCTTGGTCAGGAAGTCGTAGGCGCCTTGCTTGATGGCGCTCACGGCCATTTCGACCGTGGCGTACCCGGTGATGATGATGCAAACGATTTCCGGGTCGTGGGCATGGATGGAGCCGATCAGGTCTATGCCGCTGGCTTCGGGCATCTTCACGTCTAACAGCACCAGGGAGTAGTGTCCTTTTCGGATCAGTTCCAGCCCTTCCGTGCTCGAAATGGTGGCATCCACTCGATACCCGGTGGGGATGAGAGCGCGCTTGACGCCTTCGCAGATGCCGATTTCGTCGTCAATGACAAGGATGTGGTTGGTGTCGCTCATAAGGCCTGCCGTTCTTTTTTCATCCAATCATGGTCTTTTTATCATTGGACACAGGGAACCGGTTTTCCGGCGCATCCTGCCGGGACGGAGACAGGTGGATCGGGAGATTGATCGTGAAAGTGGTCCCCTTGTTTACCTGGCTTTTGGCGCGAATCTGACCGCTGTGCATTTTGACGATGCCGTAAACAATAGACAATCCCAACCCGATGCCTTTGCCCATGGGTTTGGTGGTAAAGAATGGAGCGAATAATTTGTTCAGGCTTTCGGGCGGGATGCCGACGCCCGTATCCTGGATTTCGATGGTGATCATGCCGGGCGGTTCCGTGCGCGTGCAGATGGTGACCGCGCCGCCCTCCGGCATGGCTTCGACCGCATTGATGAGCAGGTTGGATAACACCTGCCGCAGCTGGATGGGGTCGCCTTCGATGATGGGCAAGTTGGGGTCGAAGTCTTTGACGAAATCCACCTTGACCGTTTTGATGCGGCGAGGGGCGATTTCAAGCAGTTCGTCAATGATCGCGTGGATATCCGTCGGCTGGGCGACAACCTGGTTCTGGCGGGCGAAGTTCAACAAGTCCGAAACGATGCGCTTGCAGCGCTTGGTTTCACTGACGATCGTTCTCAGGTCTTTGTTATCGGGATCAGCCTCTGCGCGTTCCTTCAACATGCTCTCGGAATAGAGCAAAACGGTGGCAAGCGGATTGTTCAATTCGTGGGCCACGCCGGCCGCCAACTGGCCGAGCGATGCGAGGTTCTCAGAGTGGATGAGCTGCTCCCGGGTGCTGCGCAGGGCATCCAGCATGTTGTTGAAGGATTTCGCCACCAGGCCGACCTCGCCGCCGGCCGTGACGGAGGCGCGGGCGTCCAAGTCGCCCTCGATGACACGGCGGCTGGCGTATACCAGTTCGCGCAGGTCCTTCAGCGGCCTGGTAATGAACCGGGAAACTGGCGTAGCCAGGATGAAGGTCATCAGGATGGTGATGGCGGCAACCAGGAAGATCTGCTCGGTGAGCGTATTCAGCAGCTGCGTGAACGAAGACTGCGGGGTACCGACATACAGAACACCCACCACCTGGCCGGTATGGTCGCGCAGCGGCTCATAGCGGGTGATGTAGTTCTGGTTGACAACAAAAGCCTCGCCGACATACTCCGTCCCCTGCTGCAACACGACCTCGGCCACTTCCTGCGACAGGCGCGTCCCCACTGCGCGTTCGCCTGTTTCGGTCATCACGTTGGTGGAAACGCGCAGGTCGCCCAGGAAGATCGTGACGGTATCAATCTGGGCGGCATCCTTGATCTGGTCCACGATGGTGAAATCGTTATTGAACATGTGGAAAGCAATGGCAACGCCGAGCCGTTGGCCGTCAGGGTCGAATATCGGAGCGGCGCCGAAGATGGCCAGCCCGGCGGTGCCTTCGCGCGGGTCGTAGGGCTGAGGCGCGGCTTTGGGAGTATCCAGCAACGCGACGACCGCCTGTTGGTCCAGGTTGATATTGACCAGGTATTCCTGCGGGATGATCTCCGTGGACGCCAGGATCGTTTCCCCGGCGAGCGCGGCGCGCACAATGGGAAGGCCGCCCCAGTTCCCGCCGGGTGTGGCGATAGTCTGGCCTCCACCCGCCGACAGTAATGCGCCAGCCGTGATAACGCCGCGGGAATCCAGGATGGCCACAAAATAGGATTCTCCCGGCATCCCGCCCCGGACCTTGTTCAGGATTTCCGTTTCCAGCGCCTGCCGGGCGGCAGTATCTCCGGAAGCGGCCGCCTTCAGATTATCGGCAATTGTTGGATCGTATGCTAATTGGGAAACGACCGCGGACATCTCACGCAAGCGTAAATCGTAGAACGTGACCGCTAGGTGGGCGTCGCGCGCAACACGCTCGTTCATGGCCCTGGACAGGTAATTATTGACCGTAGTGGAGATCGCCCATGCGCCGACGGCAATCGTCAGCGCGGCCACGAAGGTAAACGAAAATACCAGGGCGGCCTGGTACGGCCCCGAATACAGTTCCCGCAACATGCGCATGAATGTTTTCATGGTTGCCGTCCCTCACAGAGCAGTCCGGCCCGCTCCGGGCGTCAGGATTTGGGTAACAGTTTATTGACCTGCTTGAGCAGGCTCGCGGGCTGAATGGGCTTGCTCAGGAATGCGCGGATGTGGATGTATTCGTCGGTGGGAAAGAGTTCGGCGTAATCCGTGTTGGCAATTGACGTGACCATAATGATGGGAATATCGTGAACGTTGGGGTCATCGTGCATCTTCTGGCTCATGGAGACGCCATCCAGCACCGAATCCATCATCACATCCAGGACCACGAGGTCGGGTTTTTCCGCTTTTGCCGTTTCGTAGCCGCGATCCCCGCTCGAAGCGCTGATGATGGTATGCCCTTCCTTTTCCAGCACCATGCGCGTGGCGCTTTGAAAATCCGGGTCGTCGTCCACAATGAGAATTCTTGCCATAAGAGCCTCCTTAATTCGGTTTTCCGCTTACCGGGCAGCGTTGGTTGGCGATGTGGTATTCGAACTCGTCACGAAAATGCTGGATCGCCGAACGGGCCGGATTGACCAGCGCCGCGCCCATCGGGCAAAAGGTGTTGCCGTCTATCCCCCGGGCGATTTCCAGGATGAACTCAATGTCATCCTTTTGGCCCTTGCCGCGCCGGATGCGTTCGAGGATTTCGTACAGGCGGACCGATCCAACGCGGCAGGGAGTGCAGCGTCCGCAGGATTCGTGGGCGAAGAATTTGCTCAGGCGGCAGGCGGCTTCGACCATGCAGGTTGTCTCGTCCATGACGACGATGGCGCCGGTGCCAAGTTCGCTGCCCGCGGCTTTCAAGGTCTCGAAAGCCATCGGGACATCCACCTGGCTGGCCGTCAGCATGGGCGTGGATGCGCCGCCCGGGATGACCGCTTTGAGCGCCCGCCCGCCGCGCATCCCGCCGGCATATTCATAGATGATCTCGCGCAGGGATATTCCCAGCGGCAATTCGTAATTGCCCGGCTGGTTGACGTGCCCGCTGACTGAAAATATTTTGGGGCCTTTGCTCTCGGCGGTGCCGATGCCGGCGAACCACTCCGGGCCGCGCCCGACAATGTGCGGGATGCACGCCAGCGTCTCGATGTTGTGGACCAGGGTGGGCAGGCCGAACAGTCCGATCTGGGCCGGGTATGGAGGCTTGAGGCGCGGGCTGCCGCGCTTGCCCTCCAGCGATTCGATCATGGCGGTCTCTTCGCCGCAGATGTACGCGCCCGCGCCGCGATGGACGGACATGTCGAGGTCGAAACCGGAGCCGAAGATATTCTTCCCCAGGCAGCCCTGCTCGTAGGCGTCGGCGATGGCCTTGATCCAGCGCTTGACACCCAGGAAAAATTCGCCGCGGATGTAGACGTATGCCCGGTTCGCTCCGACCGCGTAAGCAGCGATGATGACGCCCTCGATGACCGAATGCGGGTCGCGCTCGACGATTTCCCGGTCCTTGAACGTGCCGGGTTCGCCCTCGTCCGTGTTGACGGCGACGATCTTCTGCGGCGCGTCCGTGGGCATGAAGCCCCACTTGACGCCCGCCGGGAATCCCGCCCCGCCGCGGCCGCGCAGCCCGGAACGCTTGACCATCTCGATGATCGCGTCCGGCTGCATCTTCACGGCGGACCGCGCCGTCTCGTAGCCGCCATGCGCGAGATAGGTGGCGATCTTCTCCGAATCGGGATAACGGGTGTTGCGGGTGAGGACCGGCTCGAATTTTGTCATGACTGGTGCAACTTTTCCAGGAGGGCGTCAATCGTTCCTGTGGTCATGTGCCCATACAACTCATCGTTGACTTTGAGCGCCGGGGCCAGGTCGCAAGCGGCCAGGCATTGCACGACTTCCAGCGAGAACCTGCCATCGGGCGTTGTTTCGCCGGAGCGGATCTTCAACCTCCGGGCGACATGCGCGATGATCGTCTCTGCCCCATCCACCAGGTAACACGAGAGTCCTTCGCAAACCTGGATGTGGTACCTGCCGCGCGGCGCCAGCCTGAACATGGTATAGAAACTGGCCGTGGATTTCACCTCGCCCTCGGAAAGTTCCAGGCGTTTGGCTACGCGCTGGATGGCTTCCGGTTTGAGCCAGCCGTTCTGTTCCTGGGCAATGTACAGGGCCGCCAGGAGCATGGCCCGCTTGCGCGGGTCTTCAATGGCGGGAGGGTGTACTGCGTTTGGTTCGCCCATGCTCATTTATCAAACTTTCGGTTCGTTGGCTATCCGGCCAGTTCCACTTTCACCGCGCAGACTTTGTACTCGGGGATTTTGGCAACCGGGTCGAGGGCCGCGATGGTCAACTGGTTGGCCGAGTTCTCCGGGAAGTGGAAGTTGGCATACACCATGCCGGGCGGCACGCGCTCGGTGACAATCGCTTCCGCTTCAATACTACCACGCCGGGATGAAACGCGCACACGTTTATTTCCGTTCAGGCCGAGTTTCTCGGCATCCGCGCCGTTGATTTCGACCAGCGCCTGCGGATAGATGGCGAGCAGTCCCTTCGCCCGGCGCGACATTTGTCCGCCATGCCAGTGGTACAGGACGCGCCCGGTGCTCAGGATCATCGGATAGTCATCGTCGGGCAGTTCGGCGGGCGGGAGATGGTCAATGGGCGCGAACTTGCCCAATCCGCGGGTGAACTTCTGCGTATGCAGGACGGGCGTGCCGGGGTGATCGAGGCTTGCGCAAGGCCATTGCAGGGTTGCGCCGTTTTCCAACCGCCCGTGCGTGATACCGGCATACGATGGCGTTACGGCGTTGATTTCCTTCATGATGTCAGCCGTGGAGGCGTAGTCCCAGCCCGCGTAAGGCGCATCCGGGGAAAGGGTCCGGCCGGCCAACATGCGCGCAGACAGGTCGCGGACGATCTCCCAGTCGGGGCGCGCCTCGCCGGGCGGTTCGATGGCTTTGCGCACCATCTGGACCCGGCGCTCGGTATTGGTAAACGTGCCCGTCTTCTCGGCAAACGAAGCGCCGGGCAGGAAAATATCGGCATACGGTTCGGTCTCGGACGGGAAGATTTCCTGCAAGATGAGCAGTTCCACTTTCTCAAGACACTTGCGGATGTGGTGCGTGTCCGGGTCCGACATGACCGGGTCCTCGCCCAGGATGTACAGGGCTTTGGTCTTTCCCTCCAGGATGTCCGGGATCATCTCGGTCACGGTCCTGCCCAGGTTGGGCGAAAGTGGAACGCCCCACGCGCTCTCGAATTTCTTGCGGGCGTCCTCGCTGGTCACCGGCAGGTAGGCCGGGTAGACGTTGGGCAGGCCGCCCATATCGCAGGCGCCCTGAACGTTGTTCTGCCCGCGCAGGGGGTTGACGCCGCCGCCGGGCTTGCCCATGTTGCCGAGCAGCATCTGCAAATTGGCAAGGGCCATCACGTTGCGCACACCGGTGATGTGCTGGGTGATGCCCATGGCCCACAGCACGGCCGTCGGCTTGGACTCGCCCAAAATCGCCGCGGCCTGCTCCAGGTCCGGCGCCGGAACGCCGGTGATCTCGCTCGCCTTTTCCGGCGGGTACTCCATCACCGTCGCCTTGAATTCCTCGAAGCCCTCGGTCCGCTCGGCAATGAATGTTTTATCTTCCCAACCATTTTTCAGAATGATGTACATCAGCCCATTGAGCAGGGCGATGTCGGTGCCGGGCTTGTGGCGCAGGTGCAGGACGGCGAAATCCACCAGGTCAATCCGGCGCGGGTCGGCGACGATCAGTTTCGCGCCGCGCTGGCGCACCGCCTGCCGGATGCGCATCCCGATGATCGGATGCTGTTCGGTGGTGTTCGAACCGATCACGAAGAAGGCCTGCGCCTGCTCGACAACGTCGGCAATCGAGTTGGACATTGCGCCCGAGCCAAAGGAGGCGGCCAGACCGGCCACCGTGCTGGAGTGTCAGAGACGGGCGCAATGGTCTATGTTGTTCGTCCCGACCACCTGGCGGGCAAACTTGTTCATCAGGTAATTCTCTTCGTTGAGACATTTGGCCGACGTCAGCACCCCGATGCTGTCCGGCCCCGTTTCCTCCCGGACCTGCAACATACGCCGCGCGGTGATGTCGAGCGCGGTGTCCCAGTCGGTTTCCACCCACTCCCAGGCCGCGCCCTTGCGGGACTTCTTCTTCCCGTCCAGCAGGTAGCGCCGCACTTTGGGACGCAGCACACGGTCCGGGTGGTGGACGTAATCGTAGCCGAAGCGGCCCTTGACGCAGGTCCAGCCGTGGTTGGCCGGGCCGTCGGGTGCGCCCTCCACCCGCACGATCTCGTTATCCTTGACATGCAGGGTCAGTTTGCAGCCCACACCGCAGTACGAGCAGATCGTGTCCACCGTTTTGGTTTGCCAGGGGCGGCCCTTGCCGATGGACATTTTCGGCCACAGCGCGCCGGTCGGGCAGACTGCCACGCACGAGCCGCAGAACTCGCAGGGGCTGTCCTGCATGGCGCCGTCGGCGCCGAACCCGATGTAGGCGTTGAAGCCGCGGTAGAACACGCTGATGGCTTCCACGCCGTTGACGTTCTGGCAGGCGCGCACACAGCGGCGGCACAGGATGCACTTGTTGCGGTCCACCTGGATGAACGGGTTGGGATCGGTGACGGGATAATTGTGCTGCTTCCCTTTGAACCGGTCGCCTGTCACGCCGTATTCGTAGGCCAAATCTTGCAACAGGCAGTTGCCGGTGGCGTCGCAGGTCATGCAGTCGAGCGGATGGTCGGAGACGAGCAGTTCCAGGGTGAACTTGCGGGCAGCCATCACGCGCGGGGAGCGCGTGAATGCCGCCATCCCTTCGGTGGCCGGGAAAGTGCAGGCCGGCTGGAGGGCGCGCTGCTTCTCCACTTCCACCAGGCAGATGCGGCAGGCCCCTTCCGGAGGCAGGGCGGGATGCTCGCACAAGACCGGGATGAAAATCCCTGCGGCGCGGGCGGCTTGCAGGACCGTCTGGCCGGCCTCCGCCTGGATTTTCCGTCCGTCAATGGTGATGTTTATGGTTGGCATCTTCGGGTTCCTTTCACTCCGCAACCGGCTCTGCCTCGACCGGCAGGCTCTCTTTGTGGCGAACATGGATCGCGCCCAGGTTGCAGACGTCATAACACGCGCCGCACTGGATGCAGTTGACCGGGTTGATCTGGTGCGGCTTTTTCTTCTCGCCGCTAATGGCATCCACTGTGCAGACTTTCAGGCACAGGCCGCAGCCGGGGCATTTGACCTGGTCTATCTCGTACTGGAACATGCCCTTGCAGACCCCGGCCTGGCAGAAATGCTCATTGATATGGGCCTCGTACTCCTCCCGGAAGAAGCGCAGGGAGGCCATCACCGGTCCCGGCGTCAACTGGCCCAGGGCGCACAGCGAAGCCTGCTGCATCTGGGTCGAAATATATCCGATCTCATCCAGGTCTTCCATGCGCCCGCTGCCTTCGGCGATGCGGGTCAGCACTTCGAGCAGGCGCTGGCCTCCGATGCGGCAGGGTACGCACTTGCCGCAGGATTCCGCCGAGGCAAAGGTCAGGAAGTAGCGGGCGAACTCGACCATGCAGGTGTCCTGGTCCACCACGATCATGCCGCCGGAGCCCATGGTTGCCCCGGCGCGGGTGAGCGAGTCGAAATCCACGGGAGTATCGAGGGCGCTTTCGGGCAGGCAGCCGCCCAGCGGTCCGCCGGTCTGCACCGCCTTGAACTGCTTCTTCTTCGGGATGCCCCCGCCGACATCATAGATGATCTCGCGCAGGGTGATGCCCATCGGCACTTCGATCAGGCCGGTGTTCTTGATCTTGCCGGTCAAGGCAAAGACCGCCGTACCGGTGGAAGTTTCGGTGCCGATGCCTTTGAACCAGTCCGCCCCGTGCAGGATGATCTGCGGGGTCAGGCTGTAACTCTTGACGTTGTTGACGTTGGAGGGCTTATTCCACAACCCCGAAACAGCCGGGAACGGCGGGCGGGGACGCGGCTCGCCGCGCTTGCCCTCGATGGAAGCGATCAGCGCCGTCTCTTCGCCGCAGACGAAAGCCCCGGCGCCTTCCTTGACGCGCAGATCGAAAGAAAAGTCTGTGCCAAGAATGTTTTTGCCCATGAGTCCATATTCGTGGGCCTGACCGATGGCCTTCTTCAGGCGCTCGATGGCCAGCGGATATTCGGCGCGGCAGTAGATATACCCTTCCTGCGCGCCGATGGCGTACCCGGCGATGGTCATCCCCTCCAGCACGGCGTGCGGATCGCCTTCGAGGATGGAGCGATCCATGAACGCGCCGGGGTCGCCCTCGTCGGCGTTGCAGATGACATATTTCGGCGTTCCGCGCGCCCGGCGGCAGAATTCCCACTTGACGCCGGTCATAAAGCCAGCCCCGCCGCGGCCGCGCAGCCCGGAATCTTTCATCTCTTCGATCACACCGTCCGGCTCCATGCCGGTCAGCGCCTTGGCCAAACCCCGGTAGCCATCGGCGGCAATGTATTCGTCAATGCTTTCCGGGTTGATCATGCCGCAGTTGCGCATGGCAATGCGGAGTTGTTTTTTATAAAATGGCAGGTCCTGATAAGTCGCCAGTTCCTGCTCGGGAGCGATCCCGTCCGCGGTCATCTGGGCCAGGGCCAGTTTCGTGACCACCTGGCCGCCGACGAAATGCTCCTCGATCAGGCGCGGCACAACGTCGGCCTTGACGTTGGCATAGGTTACGCGCGGCCGGCCCGGCAGTTGAAAATCCACCAGCGGCTCGCGGGCGCACATGCCGATGCAGCCCACGCCGATGACCTGGGCCTCCAGTTTGCGCTTATCCAGTTCGCTGCGGATGGCGGCGGCCACCTCCGACGCGCCGGCGGCGATCCCGCAGGTGCCCATGCCGACCAAAATGGTGGCTTGTCCGGCGCGGCGGTCGTCCAGCCGCTCCTGCACCGCAACCCGTAAACTCTCCAAACTTTCTGTATTCGTCAATGCACTCATAATCTTCTCCCACCCTACTCCAATTGCTTCACGTGCGCGACCAGGTTGTTCGCGTCCGTCTGGCCGTACACTTTGTCGTCCACCACAGCGATGGGCGCCAGTCCGCACGAGCCGAGGCAATAGACAATCTCGACGCTGTACTTGAAATCCGGGTCGCTGCCGCCGGGCGGAACATTCAAGGCGCTCTCGATCCCCTCGACGATCTTGGCCGCGCCGCGCACGTGACAGGCGGTCCCGTCACAAATTTTGATGAGGTGCCGGCCGCGGCGGGTCAGGCGGAATTGGGCGTAAAAGGTGGCAACGCCATACAACCGGCTGATGGGAATACCCGCTTTTTTGGAAATGGCAGCCAGCACTTCCCCGGGGAGGTAGCCGTAGATCTCCTGGGCGCGTTGAAGGATTGGAATGATCGCCCCCTTCTGGCCTTTGAATTCGTCGAGCACTCGCTCGAGCGGCGCGAGATCCAGTTCCTGCGCAAACATGTATAAAGTACCTCCTTTGGCGAAAGAGATGTGCTGGAAGCAGTGTATCCGCATAGAGTTGGAACGTCAAATACTGAATGTCACTCCGGCTGCACGCCGAATTTACCGGTTTCCCTTATTCTTGCAGGCATTCCGCGTGCGCGTAGACCGTGAACCGGTCGCTCCGGCAATAGCCGATCAACGTGATGCCGGCTTCCTCTGCAATCTGCACAGCCAGCGAGGAAGCCGCGGTGCGCGAGACCACCAGCGCCGCGCCGATGCGCACGGCCTTTTGCATCATCTCCGAACTGACGCGCCCGGTGGTCAACAAAATGCGGGGTTCCGGCCAGATGCTTTCCAGCAGGCAGATCCCCGCAATCTTGTCCAGCGTGTTGTGACGGCCAATATCCTCCGCCGACACCAGGATTACATTGCCGTCGCTGAGCACCGAGGTATGCACCCCGCCGGTCGTGCGGTAAAGCGCTTGATGCGAAAGCAGCAGCCCCATCAGGCCGCCGATGCTTTCCGGCGTCATTTTCGCTCGCGCGCCCCCGTCCGGGACCTGCAAGCGGCGGTCGGCCACCATCTGCTTGACGTCCGCCGCCGTGACCCCGCCCGTACAGCCCGAGGTCCGCCTCCAGTGAGCAGGCTTTTCAGCGGAATGGGTCAGCCACACGTCCGCATTGTCGCCGTGCTCGCAGATATGCACCCCGGCAACTTCACTCACCTCCTGGATCAGCCCCTCGTTGTAGAGGAACCCGACCGCCAGCGCGTCGAGATGCTCCGGCGTGCACATGAACTCCAGCCACGCCTCGCCGTTGACCGTCAGCGTGACCGGCATCTCGGCAGGCGCGCCGCCGCGCTCCGCGTGCCACGCGCCGTTTGCATATTTTCGAAGTTCGAGCGGAAGGTTGGGGTTTGGCATCGCGTGAGCCTGTCAGCCCGGAAGTATAACATCGAACCCCGGACCGCCGTCCGCCGCCCATTGCGCGGCCTGCGCCAGTTCCTCGGGCGTGTTTGCATTAAAAAACGCGATGCCATCCGGGTCGAAAACGGCCGTCTCCTCCGGCGTCAGGATGCGGACATTGGCCTGCGGGAACCACGCCACCGCGCGCCGTTCGCCGCGCTCCAGCGAGGCGCGGACGGCGGGCAGGCACGCCTCGCGGCGGTAGACCGCGTGGAGCGGTTCCAGGCCGTCGGTGGACGAGGGCACGACCGCGTCCGCGTTTTCGGATGCCAGGATGTGGAGTGCGTGCTCGATCAGATCCGCGTTGATGAAGGGCATGTCACAGCCGACCACAATGACCGCCGGGTGGGAAGCGGAAGCAAGCGCGGTGTAGAGTCCGCCCAACGGACCGCGGGCAGGCAACAGGTCCGGGACGACGCGGGGGCCGAGCGTGAGGATTTCTCCAGACGCGTCCGCCACGAACAGGGTCTCGTCTGCCAGCCGCGCCAGCCGGTCCCAAACGCGGCAGACGAGCGGCCGGCCCAGGAACGGCGTCAGCGCCTTGTCCCGCCCCATGCGCTGTGACCGGCCTCCGGCAAGAATGGCTAGGGTTACCATAGGACACCTCGCATCCATTTTACTGCCGGAGGCGGCGGCGGAAGCATGTGCAATGTCATCTTGCGGCGGGATGAAAATCCCCAATCCGGTATAATGGCGCCATGCGGAAACTTCTCCTGTTTGGGATCCTGCTTGTCTTCCTGCTGACCGCCGCCGCGCCGGCCGCGCCCGCCCGGAGCGAGGCGGCGGGGCCGGACCTGTCAACTGCCGACGAACTCATCAACGCGGTCAACGCCCTGCGCGCGGCCAACGGGCTTTCGCCCTACACGCCGAACGCCATCCTGATGGGCATCGCCCAGCGGCAGGCGGAGTACATGGCCTCCATCGGCACGTGGACGCACGCCGGCCCGGACGGGTCGCGCCCGCACGAGCGCGCCCTGGCAGCCGGGTATCTGGTGGCGGGCGATCTTTCCCAGGGCGGATGGTTTTCGGAAAATGTCGGCCTGGTGAACGACCCGACCGTGGACGGGATCATCCAGATGTGGATGAGCGACGCCCCGCACCAAAACACCATGCTCTCCCCCACCCTGCGCGACATCGGCGCGGGTGTGACGGTTTCGGGAAACACTTATTATTACGTGATTGACTGCGGTCTTTCCACGGGCGGGACGCCGGTGGCCTACACGCCGCGCGCCTCCCTCCCCACCGGCACCATCCTCCCGAACACGCCCAACGCGGACGGCTCCCTCATCCACATCGTCCGGCAGGGTGACACACTCTACGGGATTGCTTTCGCATACAATGTCCCGCTGAATGATATCCTTGCGCTGAACGGGTTGACGCTTGAAGCGACGCTCTACACCGGGACGAAGATCTACATCCGCGCGGCGTTCACCCCGACCGCCACCCTGCCAACCTCCACCCCGACCCGCTTCCCGACCTCCACCCTGTGGCCGACCTCCACCGCCACGCCAACGCTCACGCCGCTCCCGCCCGCCACGCCCACTCCCATCCTGTCGCCGGGGCTGCCGCTCACCACGACGGCCGGCATCGTGGGGCTGATCGTGCTCCTGGCGCTGGGAGCCGCGGCGCTCTTCACGCTGGCGGGAAGAAAGAAATAGGATGAATTTGGAATATCGAGGCCCAAACGTTTTCGTCGTATAATCTGCATATAATCTGCTATGCGGAACGACATAACTCATAGTTGAGTGCTTGTCGTTCAAAACATTCAGAGAAAAACCGTCATGACAAATAAGAAATTTACAGTAACGCATAACGCATACCGTTAGGCTGCAGAGAAACCGATTTAGATCACAAGCTGAGAAAGGAAGGGATACTAAATGGCCGATGGTGCTTCTCTAGTCAATCTTGGCGATCTGTCAAAGCCCGCTACAGTTCTCATCGAAAAGATTTCTGACGCTATTGGTGGTATCTTCAAGCCTTGGCAAATCCGTCGCATTGCACAAGCCGAAGGGGAGGCAGAGAGATTTAAGGCAGTGGCGCAAATCGAGATATCTAAGCTGCAGAGGCGGGCTCTACAAAGGTTCATCACAGAAGAGGCCAAGAAGCAATGCAACATGGAAGCGATTACAGCGAAGGCATTACCTGGTCTTCAGAACAGCGCAGAACCCCAAAAAATGGATGACGATTGGATCGCTAATTTCTTCGACAAATGCAGACTAATTTCTAATGATGAGATGCAGATTCTATGGGCGAAGGTGCTGGCAGGGGAAGCAAATTCTCCAGGATCATATTCCAAACGGACTGTAAATTTCCTCGGTTCGCTGGATAGAACTGATGCCCTGCTCTTTCAATCGCTTTGTGGTTTCAGCTGGATCATTGGGAGTGTTACACCGCTCATCTTCTCCGTTGATGCCGAGATTTATAATAGGCAGGGGATAAATTTCAATACTTTGAAGCACCTCGACGAAATCGGCCTATTAAGCTTCGAGAATCTCACAGGATATATTCGAAAACGTCTGCCAAAGAAATTTGGCATTTTATATTGCGGCGAGCCAATGATTATTGACTTTCCAAATGAAAAAGATAATAATCTTGACATAGGAAAAGTGCTCTTATCAAAAACCGGGCAAGAACTTGCGCCGATTTGCGGAGCAAAGGCCATCCCGGGATTTTATGATTATGTATTTAGCCATTGGAAAGGTAGGGGCCTGACTGTTACATCATCGCATGATATAAGTCAACCGAAGCAATCCAACACCGGCTCCGCCTGACCGCCTTCGGCGTGGGTACAGGACAGCCATTTTACATAAAAAATCCCCGGAGTTTTGGAAACTCCGGGGAATTCGCTTATTTCGCCATACCCTGATTGGCGACCGCCTCCGCCGCCTTGCGGACAGTCTCCTCGTCCGCCAGGTAGTAGTGCGTGACAGGTTTCAGGTCCGCGGTCAGTTCGTAGACCAGCGGGATGCCGGTGGGGATGTTCAGTTCGGTGATCTCGCTCTCGGAAACATTATCCAGATACTTGACCATGGCGCGGATGCTGTTGCCGTGCGCGGCCACCAGCACGCGCCTGCCGGACTGGATCGCCGGGGCGAGAGCGCTGTGCCAGTACGGCAGGACGCGCTCCAGCGTGATCTTGAGCGACTCGGTGGCGGGCAACTGGGCAGGCGTCAGGTGCGCGTAGCGCGGATCGAAGCGCGGGTGGCGCTCGTCGCCCGGTTCCAGCGCGGGCGGCGGGGTGTCGTAACTGCGCCGCCAGACCTTGACCTGGGCTTCGCCGAATTTGGCGGCGGTCTCGGCCTTGTTCAATCCCTGCAACGCGCCGTAGTGGCGTTCGTTCAACTGCCAGGCGCGGACGACCGGGATCCAGTCCAGGTCGAGTTCTTCCTGGATGATGTTCAGCGTGCGGATGGCGCGCTTGAGCACGGACGTGTAGGCCACGTCGAACGTGTAGCCCTTCTCGCACAGGAGTTTGCCGCCCGCATGCGCTTCCTGGCGGCCCTGGTCGGTCAGGTCAACGTCCGTCCAGCCGGTGAAGCGGTTTTCCAGGTTCCACGTACTTTGCCCGTGGCGGACAAAAACCAGTTTGTATGCTGTGTTCATGAACAACCTCTGACATTTCTCTACCGGACAAACCTGGCTCTCTGGATTTGCCGTGATAGACCGCCATATATGGCGCGTGGCGTAAGTCGGATTGGCAATCCGACCTACATCTGGCGGCACACCACACCGATTCCCAATGAGCCACAAACCTCCTGGTTGGACGCGGACACTCAAAAGAACGAGTGCAGGCGAGCGCGGATGTACGCGGAATCAGGCTTTTTTGGATTTTTGTCTCGGTTTTATCCGCGTTTTCCGCGTCCATCCGCGTCCCATTTCTCTTTTGTCCGGTAGCAAACTCTGACATAAGAAACCGCCAGGCAGGATGCACCTGGCGGTCCTGGGGTAAAAAACGTTTACCGGATGGCCAACTCGCTCTCGGGGTCGAACAGGTGGCATTTGTCCATGTTGAAGGACACCTGCACCTTATCGCCAATATGGAAATCAGTGCGCGGGTCCACGCGGGCGACGATGGTACTCTCGCCGCTGACCAGGTACAGGAAGATTTCGTTGCCCATCAGTTCGGTCACATCCACCTTGACCTCCACCGGCGCGGCATGGATGCCGGGCGGAACGAAGGCCGGATTGTAAATATCCTCCGGGCGGATGCCGAACACGACCGGCTTCCCGACGAACGCATCGTAAGCCTTGCTGCGGTCCGGCGGCACGGGGACGGAGAAGGAGCCGGCGTCCACGATCAATTTGCCGTCTTCCTTGCGCAGTTTTGCCTTGAAGAAATTCAAGGCCGGTGAGCCGATGAAACCCGCCACGAACATATTGTCCGGCTTGTCGTAGAGCATCTGCGGGGTGTCGAGCTGCAGGAGCAGACCCTTGTTGATGACGGCGATGCGGGAGGCCATGGTCATGGCTTCCATCTGGTCGTGGGTCACGTAGATAAAGGTCGTGCCGAGGCGATGGTGCAGTTTGGTGATCTCGGCGCGCATGGCAATGCGCAGTTTGGCGTCCAGGTTGGAGAGCGGCTCGTCGAAGAGGAACACCTTCGGCTCGCGCACGATAGCGCGTCCCACCGCCACGCGCTGGCGCTGTCCGCCGGAGAGCTGGCGCGGCTTGCGGGTCAGCAGTTCGCCGATGCCCAAAATCTCGGCAGCCGCGTTCACGCGCCGCCCGATCTCTTCCTTCGGCGTCTTGCGCAGCTTGAGGCCGAAGGCCAGGTTGTCGTACACCGTCATGTGCGGGTACAATGCGTAGGACTGGAACACCATGGCGATGTCGCGGTCCTTGGGCGGAATATCGTTCACCACGCGGTCGCCGATCTTGATCGTGCCGCTGGTGATCTCTTCGAGACCCGCCAGCAGGCGCAGGGCGGTGGTCTTGCCGCAGCCCGAAGGCCCAACGAAGACCAGGAATTCCTTGTCGTCAATTTGCAGGTTCAGGTCATTGACCGCCTTGACGTTCCCGAATTCCTTCGTGACGTGTTCGTACGTTACACTAGCCATTTCAGCCTCCTATCCGAAAGAGTATAGTGGCCGGATTATAGTCCAGAAAATCAAAACGGTGTAGAATCGTCCCATGACCGAAGATGTCACCCCCGTCCGCCAGCAATACCTGGAGACCAAGCGCCAGTACCCCGACGCCATCCTGTTCTTCCGCCTCGGCGATTTCTACGAGACCTTCGACGAGGACGCCGAGACCGTCTCGCGCGAACTCGACATCGTCCTGACCTCGCGCCCGGTCGGCAAAGGCCAGCGCGCCCCGCTGGCCGGCATCCCCTATCACGCCGTCGAAAACTACCTCGCCCGGCTGATCGAAAAGGGCTACCACGTTGCCATTGCCGAGCAGATGGGCGAACAGCCGGTCAAGGGCATCTTCCCGCGCAAGGTCGTGCGCGTCGTCACGCCGGGGACGATCGTCGAACCCGGCCTGCTCCCCGGCGACGCCAACAACTACCTGGCCGCACTGGTTCTGGAGTCCGGCGACGCCGGATCACGCGCCGGCATCGCCTACGCGGACATTACTACCGGCGAGTTTGCCGTCACCGAACTCGATGCGGGGCTGGACCTGAATCCGGTGCGCGCCGAACTGACCCGCCTGCGCCCCGCCGAAACCATCCACCCCGACAATCTCATCATCCCGAACGGACTCCCCGGCCAACTGACCGGCTGGCCCGCCTGGCGCTTCGAGCCGGGCAAATGCCGCGAGACGCTGCTGGCCCACTTCCAGGCCGCCGCCCTGGACGGTTTCGGGCTGACCGACAAGCCGCTGGCCGTGCGCGCCGCGGGCGCCATCCTGCAATACCTGAAAGAGACCGAACCCGCCGCCCTCGGCCTACTGACCGGGCTGCGCGTCTACGCGCTCGGCGAGTTCATGACGCTGGACGCGTCCACGCGCCGCAATCTTGAATTAACCGAAACGCTGCGCGGCGAGACGAAAAACTCGCTGCTCGGCGTCCTCGACCAGACCGTCACGCCGATGGGGAAACGGCTGATGCGCCAGTGGGTCAGCCAGCCGCTGCTCGACGTGACCCGCATCCGGGTCCGGCAGGAGGGCGTGCAGTATTTCTTCGACCGTTCGATGCTGCGCGCCGAACTGCGCTCCGCGCTGAAACCGCTCAACGACCTGGAACGTCTCACCAACCGCGTCCTTTCGGGTCACGCCCAGCCGCGCGATTTGGCGGCGGCGCGCGAGACACTCTTGAGATTGCCGGTCGTAAGTCAGGTGATCGGGGAGAAGGAAGAAGAAAAAAAGAGAGAAGAGAAAAGGGGAGGAGATGAAAAGGAGAGCCTTCTTACTTCTCCCTTCTTGCCTTCTTTCGAAATCTGCGCCGAAGAACTGACCCTGCTCCAGCAATCCATTGACGATGACCCGCCGCAGACGCTGCAAAACACCGGCATCGTTCGCCCTGGATATTCTGCCGAGTTGGATGGGGTGATCGAGGCCTCGCGCCACGCCCGCGAGTGGATCAACAATCTGGAACCCACCGAACGCCAGCGGACGGGCATCAAAACGCTGAAGGTCGGCTACAACAAAGTGTTCGGCTACTACATCGAAATCTCGCAGGGGCAGGCCGCCAACGCGCCGAAGGATTACATCCGCAAGCAGACGCTGGTCAACGCCGAACGGTTCATCACGCCGGAGATGAAAGAGTACGAGACGCTGGTGCTGAACGCCGAGGAGCGCATCCGCGAGATCGAACTGCGGCTCTTCAAGGAAATCTGTGCGGCGCTGGCGAAGTCCGCGGCGCGGCTGCTGGACACGGCGCGGGCGCTGGCCGAACTGGACGTGCTGGCGTCGCTGGCGGAGGCGGCCGCCCTGGGCGGGTACACCCGGCCCGAGGTCCGGGAGGATGACGCGCTGGACATCCGCGAGGGCCGGCATCCGGTCGTCGAAACGACCCTGCACGGCGAGCGCTTCGTCCCCAACGACATCACCTTCGAGAAGGGCGAGATCGTGCGGGTCATCACCGGGCCGAACATGTCGGGCAAGTCCACCTACCTGCGGCAGGCGGCGCTGATCGCGCTGATGGCGCAGATGGGATCGTTCGTCCCGGCGGCGTCGGCGGTCATCGGGCTGGTGGACCGGATTTTTACACGCATCGGCGCGCAGGACGAGATCCACGCCGGGCAGTCCACGTTCATGGTGGAGATGATCGAGGCGGCGAATATTTTGCACCACGCCACGCCGCGCTCGCTTTTGATTTTGGATGAAATCGGGCGCGGCACCAGCACCTACGACGGCGTCTCGATTGCCTGGGCGGTGGTCGAGTACATTCACAACCACCCGTCCCTGCGGGCCAAAACGCTCTTTGCCACGCACTACCACGAACTGACGCAACTGGCGGACCTGCTGCCGGGTGTGCGCAATTACAACGTGGCCGTCACCGAAGCGGACGGGAGTGTGGTCTTCCTGCACAAGATCATCCCCGGTGGCGCGGACCGATCGTACGGCATCCACGTGGCGCAACTGGCGGGACTGCCGCGCCCGGTCATCCAACGGGCGGGCGAGATCATGGCCGAACTGGAGAAATCCTCCGGCAAGGCGGTCAAGATCAACCCGCACGCCGCCCAGCAGGCCGCCCTCTTCCCGGAGTCCAGTCCGCTGCTGGAGGAGCTGAAGGAGTTGGACGTGAATGCGCTCGCGCCCATCGAGGCGCTGAACAAGTTGTTCGAGTGGCAGAGGAAATATACTGATCCTCCCGCAGGTTCTTAATCCCGCAGAGAGTAAAATGCGCGATAATCGGATTGAAAGGAGCGCAAATGAAAACTGTTCGTTTTTTACTCGCCCTCCTGATTCTCGCTCTGGCCACCCTGCTGGCTTCCTGCAAACCTGAAATTGACGTCTATGTGATGGCTCTGGCCACCAACCAAATGGCAACGAAGATCAACCAGTTTCCCGCCGCCACGGGTACGTACGAGTTGCAGCCCACCATGACCGCCAGGCCAACCCCGCCTGGCAATTACTGCGACGATGCGACCACCGCCGGAGCGCGCACCCGCTACACCTTCCAGGAAATCCTCCCCTGTCTGGATACCATCCAGGAGGTCAGCGCTTTTATGGCGCACAACATGATGTACGACGGGGCTTACGACACCCGCGAACGCGGCGGCAACGAGTACGTTCCTGCCTGGCTGGTCTACGAGCGCGGCGTGGACGATTGCGACGGGCACGCCATCCTGCAATGCTATTTCCTCGAAATGAATGGCCGGGATGCCGTCATGCTTGGGCTGAACGCGGACACGGACAGCGGTCACAACGTCTGCGCGGTGGATACGGGGGAAGCCATCATTGTGCTGGACAACATGGGAACGGTGATCGGACCGTTTGCCTCGTTCGAGGCTGCCGCCCTGCATTACATTGACGCTGGCGGCTCGCTGGGCATCATCCGGGCGTCGCAAATCACCGCCATCACAACTGATGCGACCACCCCCTCCGTCATTGACCTGCCGTGGACGATGATCTGGAATAACCCGTAACATTCGAGCAAGGCGCGACGAACGACTTCATCCATTCAGGAGTAATGGGGATAAAGAAAACCGCCGCCATCAAAACCCAGAGCAGGGCGTCCGATTCCAGGAACAGGCTGAAACTTAGGTCCGCCTTTACTTGCAGGTCTCATCCACCCGGGAACTCACATCCACGGTGTCAAAGATGTATATTGAATCCTTATTGAAGTATTCTGCATTCTCAAGCAACGGCAGGTCGGCGCCAAAATACTTGTTGAAGATGATCCTGAACAGGTTAACCGGCGTGATATCGTCCGGGATGTCGCCGCTCTCCAAGCCCGGCAGATAATAAGCGGCCAGGGGTGAGAAACGCTCTTTTAGGCAGGTATTATCCGCCGAAGAAAAATCGGTTAACAGGCCGGAGCCATGATCCCCTTGCAGGATGATGATAGGCGGGACTTCCGAGTTCTCTAAGAGCGCTTCGATTACCGGTTCCAACTGCGCATTAATAAATTCCACCTGCCCAACGTAATCCTGTTTGTATTGATCCCGTGAGCCGGGAAAATCCATGGCGTCATTGAAACTGAAAGGATAACCTCTTTCTAATGGATTCCCGGAAGCGTCAAAAACAAAGGGAGGATGCGGGGAAAGGATGTGTGCAAAGACAAATTTCGGGCCGGGCAGGTCGGGGAGGACGGCGAGCGTATCGAAACTGAACCGGACAAAGGTCCGGTGAGTATCGTTTGTCGGGACCGATGCAACAGATTTCAAAAGCGGCTGCAAAACTTTTAACGGCGTAGCGCCCAGCAGGTAATTTTCATAATCCGTCAGGATCACAGGGTAAGGTCGGAAATACGTGTCCGATGAGGGGATGTCTGTAATGCCCCAGTCAGTGCCAATGGTGACGGTCCGGTAACCGATCCCTTCAAGGGAAGCGGCCACCGCGTTATGATCCAGGAGCGGTGTGACGGTCCACCAGAACGGAGTCTGGTTAAGATCTGGCGCGATATTCTGGAGGTAATCCATATTAAGGGTGGAAGTGAGCGAGGCGGCCGTCTTAGAATAATTTGAATGGTTTTCAGATGGAATGATAAATCCCCGCGAGCGCAGATGGTTTGTAAAAGTTGAATTATCATAATTAAAAAACTCACGCAGCACATCCTCGCGCGCGTAGCCGTCCAGAACGATATAGTAAATATCTGGCCTGATATCCGGGGCAACGAGAGCGACGGGTGTCGGGCGGGACTTAACAGAAAACGCGGCCTTATAGAAAAGTGGCGCAAAAGCGCCCAACTCGAAAATCACCAATATGATACCGGTAATATTCAAAAGGACGACTGCATCCAGGATTTTTAACCTGCGCTTGCGCACAAAAGAATAGACCAGCCAGGCAACAAAGGCAATCGCAAGAATCCCTGATACTATAAGAAATAAATCGGGGGGATAATAAAGTAATAAGGCAAAAAATGAGAGGGCAAACCCCACCCGATTCCACTCGTGGAATATCCAAAATGCCGGCCAAGCCAATAAGACCAGGAACCCCCACAGGATCAGGAGAGGCCGAACCATCTGGTCTGGCGAGGCAATTACAGAAGCGCGCGAATAGGTGAACAGCACTGCTGCCAATGTAAACATAAATGGATGCAGCAGGAATTTCACGTAGAATAGAGCAAAGAAAGAAGGCCTGCCCTTGCGAGCAGGCCCTTCGTGTCGGCTAAACAAATTACTCCGTAATTTCCTGCGCCTTCGCCTTCGACCGCAAAATTGCCCAGCCGACGGCGGCCAGCAGCATCAGGGCGATGCCCCACACGATCCACTGGGTGACGCCCGAAGCGCCCGCATATTTGACGATGATCGGCGCCGCCAGCAGGCTGACCAGGTTGACCACCTTGATCATCGGGTTCAGGGCCGGACCGGCAGTATCCTTGAGCGGATCGCCGACCGTGTCGCCCACCACGCCCGCCTTGTGTCGCTCGGACCCCTTGCCGGTGTTGGCTTTCAGGTCGCGCGGCTCATCCTCGATGGACTTCTTGGCATTGTCCCACGCGCCGCCGGCATTGGCCATGAAGACCGCCAGCAACTGGCCGCTCAGGATGATGCCCGCGCAGAACCCGGCCAGGGCCTCTACGCCCAGCATCAGGCCGAGCGCCAGCGGGGTCAGCACCGAAATCGTCGCCAGCGGGATGAGTTCTTTCTGCGCCGCAGCCGTGGAAATTCCGACCACGCGGGCGTAATCCGGCTTGACCTTGCCTTCCATCAGGCCGGGGATCTTGAACTGCCGCCGCACTTCATGCACAATGAGGCCGGCAGCGCGGCTGACCGCCTTGATGGAGAGCGAACTGAACAGCCAGGGCAGCGCCCCGCCGAGCAGCAGGCCGATGAATACCGGCGTCTCCGAGACGCGGATGCCGGTCTCGCTGATCAATTTGGCATACGGGATGGCCTGCCCGGCTGCCGCAGCGGCCGCGTTCGCCGCTTCCTGGACCCGGCCCACGTCGATGAAAAACGAGGCGAACAGGCTCACCGCCGCAATGACCGCCGAAGCGATGGCGACGCCCTTGGTGATGGCCTTGGTCGTGTTGCCGACTGCATCCAGGTCCGCCATGATCTGGCGGGCCTTCTTCGTCTCGGCGTCATCGAGGTCGTGCCAGGCCATCTCGCCGATGCCGTTGGCATTATCGGAAATGGGGCCGAAAGAGTCCATCGCCACGTTATTGCCGGTGTGACTCAACATGCCGATGCCGATCATGGCAACCGCATAGAGAACGTACTGGGCGCCATCCCCGTTGTAGAGCAGGAGGGCAAAGATGAAACTGATGACGATCACCACCAGCGCCCAGACGCTGGACTCCATCCCGACCGACAGGCCGGAGAGGATGGTGGTGGCCGGGCCGGTCTTGGTCGACTCGACGATTTCTTTGACCGGCGCGCGCTTGGTGGAGGTGAAATAGGAGGTCAGCGGATTGTAAACCACCGCCAGGCCGACGCCGATGGAGGTCAACATCGCCATGCGCCAGTCGTTGCAATACAGGATGGCCAGCAGGAACGACCACAGCACGGTATTGATGCTCGAAACCTCGTACGAGCGGAACATGGCTTCCTCGGCATCGTGCGCGTGCAGGAAGCCAAACAGTCCCTTTTTGGGCATATTCTCCCAGATGGGTACGGTGAACGTCCCCAGGATGGACGAGATGACGCCGATGGCGCGGATGATGAGCGGATAAACGATCCACTTAAGACTATGGGGCGGGTCAATTGCCATCAGCGCCAGCCCGAGGATCAGGCCGGAAACGATGGTCACCTCATAAGACTCGAAGATGTCGGCCGCCATGCCGGCGCAGTCGCCGACGTTATCGCCCACCAGGTCCGCGATGACCGCCGCGTTGCGCGGGTCATCCTCGGGGATATCCTTCTCGACCTTGCCGACCAGATCCGCGCCCACGTCCGCGGCTTTGGTGAAAATGCCGCCGCCGACGCGCATGAACAGGGCCAGGAGTGTGCCGCCGAAACCGAAACCAAGCAGGGCATCCGGGGCGGCTTTTCCGAAGATGACGAAGAGGATCGTGCCGCCGAACAGTCCCAGGCCGTCGGTCAACATGCCGGTGACCGTCCCGGAATAGTAGGCGATGGTCAGGGCTTCGTTCAGGCTGCGCCTCGCCGCCGATGCCGCCCGGACGTTCGCCTGAATGGCCATGCGCATGCCCAACTGGCCGACGATCAGTGAGAACGACGCGCCCATGATGAAGGCAATCGTCCGGCCAATCGCGATGATGATCTGCGCGTTCGCGCCAAATTCAGCGGTCGCTTCCAGTGAAGGTGGCACCACGTAGACGCTCAGGAACAGGACCACCGTCAGGACGCCAATCAAAGGCAGGATGGTCTTCAACTGGCGGTTGAGATAGCTGTCCGCGCCGATGCGGATGGCATCCCAGACTTCCTGCATTTTCTTTGTGCCTTTGTCTTTTTTGAGAACGTTGCCTCGCAGCAGCCAGGCGTACAACAGGCTGATGAACGCTGTCAGGATCACCCCCACGATCGCAATTTGCTCGAATGAATTCAGCCCATGACGGCTGCCCAACCAGAGAAGATCGAGAGTTTCCATGCGCTCCTGCCTCCAACCTTATGGAATGATGAAAAACGAAAAGCGCCCGTAAACCAGGCGTCGGGGCGCCTCGTCAGGCAATTCTAACTGACACAAGAGGATACGTCAAACCCTGAGTTTGCAGGAAAAAGATTAGGGTTTGATTAGAGAAAAGAAAACCACTTGACTTTGCCCTGGGAATTTTGTATAGTACGAATCGGTTGAACACCGTCAGTTCCCGGCACTGCGCCTCCCGGCACCGTGCCGTTTATTTCGCCAGCACCATATCCACAAGGAGATCGCATGATTCAAGCAATTGGACTTACCAAAGACTATGGGGCGCGCAGAGCGATCGAGAATCTGACGTTCGAGGCCAGGCAGGGCGAAGTGGTCGGATTCCTCGGCCCCAACGGGGCAGGCAAAACGACCACGATGCGCATCCTGACCGGCTACATGCCGCCCACCTACGGGACGGCCAAGGTCGCCGGCTTCGACATCCTCGAAGAATCCATCGAGGTGCGCCGCCGCGTCGGCTACCTGCCCGAAACAGTCCCCCTCTACCCAGACATGACTGTCTTCGAGTATCTGAAATTCATGGCCGATCTGCGCCACGCGCCCAACGCGGAAGACATGGTGGACGACGCCCTGGCCCTGGTCGGCATGGAAGATCGCGCCGACGGCTACATCAGCAACCTCTCGAAAGGCATGCGGCAGCGCATCGGCCTGGCGCAGGCGCTCCTGCACAAGCCCGAGGTCCTGATCCTGGACGAACCGACCATCGGCCTCGACCCGGCCCAGGTGGTGGAGGTCCGCAGCATCATCCGTGAGATCGGCAAGGAACGCACCATCCTGCTCTCGACGCACATCCTGTCGGAAGCCCAGCAGTTGTGCGACCGTGTCCTGATCATCAACAAAGGCCGCATCGTAGCCGAGGATACTCCCGAAAACCTGCAAGCCCGTCTGGTTGGCGCGGAACGGGTCATCCTGCGCGTCAGAGGCGAAGCGGATGACTTGGCGCCGGTGATCGCCAAGATCAAAGGTGTCCGTGACGTGGACATCCAGCCGGACGGCACGCTCGCATTCCAGTTCGCTCCCAACGTGGACGTGCGGCCGGAGGTGGCCCGGGCAGCGGTCAAGGCCGGTTACGATCTGCTGGAACTGCGTCCGGTTGGCCTGAGCCTGGAGGAAATCTTCCTCCAATTGACCCAGGAAACCGCAAAGGAGAAGTAACCCATGCGCAACATTTGGACAATTGCCCGCCGCGAATACCGGCAATACTTTATCAGCCCGATCGCCTACATCATCGCACTCGCCACCTTACTGTGGGTCGGGATATATTTCGTGGTCGTCATCAACTATGTCGCCGCCCAGGCCTATTATTATGCCCCGCCCGCGCCGGGTGTCAGCATCGTCATCGGCCAGATGGCAACAATCTTCCTGCTGGCCTCCCCGGCATTGACCATGCGTCTCCTGGCCGATGAACAACGCATGGGCACGATGGAACTGCTCCTAACCACCCCCATGCACGACTGGGAACTGGTGGTCGGAAAATGGCTCGGCTCGTTCCTGTTCGCACTGACCCTGATCGGCGTATCGCTTATCTACCCGCTCGTTCTGCATACAATGACCACCGGCGGAATTGACCAGGGTTTGCTGCTCTCCGGTTACGTGGCGATCATCCTGCTGTCGGCGGTCTTCCTCGCCATCGGTACAGCCATCTCGGCTTTGTTCAGCAACCAGTTCGCGGCGTTCTTCGCCACGCTGGCGATCCTGCTCGCCCTTTGGTGGCTGATCAGCCTGCCCACATACGTGCTGCCTCCCGGAACCATCAGCGACATCTTTAATTACCTGACGCTGAACGGCCGTTTTAATGCGATGCTTGACGGCGTCATCACGAACGCCGACATCGTATATCACCTCAGTCTGACTGCCCTGGGATTGTTCCTCGGCACGGTTGCCGTTGAAATGAGAAGGTGGCGATAATGGCTAAATCAAAGAAATTTCAAAAGAAGAACCATCCGCAGAAATACGCTCCCATCGGCCTATGGCTCGGCGGAATCGCCCTGCTTGTGACCGGCCTCCTGCTGGTGGTCAAGTTCATGCTGGTGGCGCAGATCTTCACGATGACGAACGACAAAGGGCTCAACCTGGCCCTGTGGATCTCCGCCGGCTTGATCGTCGTCGGCCCGGCCCTCTTTGTCCTCCTGGATCCCAAGCGTGCCCGCCGGTTCCTCGCGGGACGCCAGGCCCGCTACGGCAGCAATGCCATCCTCCTGCTTGCGGCCTTCCTCGGCATCCTGCTGGTTGTGAACATCCTCGCCTTCAACTACCCCGGCACGCCGATGGACCTGACCGAAAGCAAGGAACACACACTCGCTCCGGAAACGCTGGATACGCTCGCCGTCCTCCCGGAACCGGTCCATGCGACGGCGTTCTTCACCAGCCAATACCCGACCGATACCGCCAGACAACTCCTGGAAAACTACAAAACCTACTCCGACGGGAAGTTCACCTATGAGTTCATTGACCCGGACCAGAATCCCGTAGCGGCGCAAAACGCCGGGATTTCCGGCGATGGGAAAATCTACTTACAGATGGGCAGCCGCCACGAGATCGTCGCGTACGCATCCGAGCAGGACGTGACTTCCGCACTGTGGCGACTGATGAACCCCGGCGAGCAGACCGTCTACTTCCTGACCGGTCACGGCGAGCGCGATATCGAGACCTTCGGCGACACAACCATCGCAAGCGTCAGGGCCGCCCTCGAAGCCAAGAATTACACGGTCAAAACCCTCAACCTGCTGGCCACGAACGCCATCCCCGCGGACGCCAAAGCCATCATCATCGCCGGCCCCCTGGACCCGCTGACTGACGGCGAAATCACCTTGCTGCGTGACTACTCCACCGTGGGCGGCGCCCTGGTCATCATGGTAGAGCCGGTCCCCCTGACAAACTACGGCGCCAATCCTGACCCGCTGGCGGCTTACCTGGCTACGCAATGGGGCGTTACACTCAACAACGATATCGTGATTGACACCAATTCTGGCACCCAGCCGCTTTACGCGGTTGCGGCTGCTTACGGAGACCACTCCATCACCAGGAAACTCCAGGGACAAGTCGCATTCTTCCCGGATGCTCGCAGCCTTTCTCTCGGTACCGGCATAGCGGCTACGCCACAAGCGCTGGCCAGCACCATCCAGGATGCCTGGGGCGAGACCAACTTTGCCGACCAGAATGCCAAATACGACGCCGGCGCAGATACTCCCGGCCCGATCATCCTGGCCGCAGCCGCGGAGGACTCCATCACCGGCAGCCGCCTGGTTGTCTTTGGCGACTCTGATTTCGCCTCGGACATGTTCTTCTCTCAATACGCCAACGGCGACATCCTGATCAATGCCATTGACTGGGCCGCCGGTGAAGAACAGATGATCAACCTTTCTAAGCCCGCGCAGACCCCACGGACACTCAAGCCGACCAGCGGCGTAATTTCGGCCCTGCTGTGGCTCTCCTTCCTGTGCATCCTGCCGGGACTGGTGGTCGCGGGCGGCGTGGCATCCTGGTTGATCCGAAAGTCCAGAGGCTAACCATGGTCAAACGCTCCACGTGGCTCTGGCTGGTCCTGTTCCTGGCCGCAGCCGGTGTACTCCTTTTCCTGAAATACCGCCCGGCTCCGGAAGTGGAACCCACACCGACTGCTGTCGTCGCAGTCTCGAATTACCTGTTCACCGAGGAGGACGGCACACTCGTCCGCATCCGCATCTACGACCGGCAATACAACATCGTGATGCTGGAACGTCCAGCCGGCGGCTTGTGGACCATGGTCCTGCCCGCCCCCGGTCCCGCGGACCTGGCGCACGCCGAGGCCGGCGCGACGCAGATCTTCGCGCTGGAGATCGTGGACACCGTCAAAAATCCCCAGTCGCTTTCGTCTATGGGGCTGGGTTCCCCGGCTTATGTCATGAAACTGACCTTCCAGAGCGGTATCGAGCACAAGCTGGAAATCGGCGACAAGACCCCATCCGGCAGCGGCTACTACGCCCGCCTGGACAAAGGGACGGTGTACATCATCGGCCCGCACGGCATCGACGCGCTCCTGAACCTGCACGCCAATCCGCCCTCCCTGCCGCCCACCTCGACCCCGGTCCCGCCCACGCCGACGCCCGATCCGGGCGCCACACTGCCGCCCGTCACGCCCACGCCATAAGCGCATCTTTTCTCAAGACTGTCACAACAAACCTTTTCGGACACGGATCACGCTGAGATTGTCGAAGCATCCGTGTCCGGAAATCCATTCCCCGCGCCTCTGGGAATGCCCAACAACTTGGTTAGGGTATTGCATTTCGCCCGAAAAAAGAGTATTCTGAAACAAGAAACGAGAAACAAGGAACGAGAATGGAGAACCATCCCTTACTGATCGAAGAGGATGAAGAATATTCGGCCATCGCCCGGTTGATCGAACTGGGGCGGCAGAAGACGTACGTCACCATTGACGACGTTCTGCACTTTTTCCCTGAAGCCGAACAGGACGTGGAACAGCTGGAAGAAGCCTTCGCAGCCCTCTTGAGCGCGGGAGTCGCCTTCGTCGAAGATACTCCCGGCGTGGAACCGCCCGAAGACGAACTGGCGGCAGCCGAAACCCCCGAAGCAGAAGCCGAACCTGAACTCTCGCTGGATGATTACCTCGCCAACATTGACACCGACGACACCATCGGCCTCTATCTGAAAGAAGTCAGCCGCGTCCCGCTGCTTACGGCAACCGAAGAAGTGGAACTCGCCCAGCGCATCGAGCGCGGACGGATGGCGCGCGAAGAACTGGCGCGCGGCAACGTCTCGCCGCGCCGCCGCATGGAACTGCGCCGCCTCATCGAAGACGGCTGGGCCGCCCGCGAGCACCTCATCACCGCCAACTCCCGGCTGGTCATTTCGGTCGCCAAGAAATACATGGGGCGCGGCGTCCCCTTCCTGGACCTGATCCAGGAGGGCAACATCGGCCTCATCCGCGCCACCAAGAAATTCGACTACCGCCGCGGCCACAAGTTCAGCACCTACGCCACCTGGTGGATCCGCCAGGCCGTCACCCGCGCCATCGCCGACCAGGGGCGCACCATCCGCGTCCCGGTCCACATGGGCGACCAGATCAACAAACTCCTGCGCGTCCAGCACCAGTTGACCCAGCGCCTCGGCCGCGAACCGTCGGTGGAGGAACTTGCCGACGCCCTGGAAGTGCCGCCCAAGAAGGTCGAGAACATGATCCAGGTGGCGCGCCGTCCGCTCTCGCTGGAGACGCCCACCGACGACGAGGAAGACTCGGTCCTCGGCGACTTCATCGAAGACGACGAAGCCGCCCCGCCCGACGATACCGCCACCTACAACCTGCTGCGCGAGCACCTCGGCGAAGTGCTGAACGGACTGCCCCCGCGCGAGGTGCGGATTCTGCAACTGCGCTACGGCCTGCTCGACGGGCAGGCGTACACGCTCGAGGAAGTGGGACGCAAGATGGGCGTCACGCGTGAGCGCGTCCGCCAGATCGAGGCCCAGGCGCTCAGCCGCCTGCGGCATCCCTCCATCCGCCGGAAACTGCGCGACTACCTCGGCGAATGACCCTGAAACCCGAACGAAAAGGACGACCAGCGATGGTCGTCCTTATTGTATAATTCCATCGCCGTAGCGCAAGATAATATCTTGCGTTACACCATCGCCGTTGCGCAAGATAATAGACATTATCGGCAATAACCTTTTTGCATCGAATGACTCGAATTTAACGAATATTTTAGAGTAATTCGTGAAAATTCGATGCAAAAAACAACGCCTTTGCCTATTACCGATAAAGTCTAATATCTTGCGTGACACCGCCACCATGAAAACGAAAACGCCCCCTTCCCGCTTTCTCCTGCCCCGGCTGCGCGACCTGGTCTTCATCGCCGTCTTCTACCTCGTCATCCAGGTCGGCTCGATGCTCTTCGCCGACGGCGACCCCGGACGGCACATCACCGCCGGCAGGACCATGCTCGCGACCCGCTCCGTCCTCATCGAAGACATTTTCTCCTACACGATGACCGGCCAGCCGCTGACCCCGCACGAGTGGCTGGCGCAGGTTGCCTTCGGCGCGGCGGACATGCTGATGGGGCTGAACGGCGTTGTCCTGCTGACCGCCGTCCTGCTGGCGGTCACATTCTCCGTCCTGTACACGGACATCCTGCGCCAGAAACCCACACCGCTGATCGCCGCCGGTTTCGCCCTGCTGGCCGCCCTCGCCACATCCCTGCACTGGCTGGCCCGTCCGCACATCTTCACCCTGCTGTATTTCACCCTCTGGGCTGGCCGCCTGAAACGCGTCGCCGAGGGCGAAAAAATCCCTCTCTGGCAGTTCGCCGTCATCATGCTCCTGTGGGCCAACACGCACGGCGCGTTCATCGCCGGCTTCGTCACCTGGGGCGCATACCTTGCCGGCTGGTTTTTGCAAAACCGGTTCGGCGCCGAAAAGCCCGCCCGCGCCGCGCTCACCCGCCTGCTCTGGATCGGCGGACTGTCCTTCCTGGCAACCTTCCTGAATCCCGTCGGCTGGCGGCTCTGGCAGACCAGCCTCGGCTACGTGACCAACCGCTACCTGGTGGACCTGACCATCGAGTACGCCTCGCCCGACTTCCACGCCGCCATCTCGTGGCCTGCGCTCCTGCTGCTGGTCCTCTCCCTGTTCATCCTGAGCCGCGCCTGGCGGAAAAGCAACTGGACCGAAAGCCTCCTGCTGATGGGCTGGGCCGCCCTCGGACTGTACAACGTCCGCAACCTGCCGCTCTTTGCCATCGCCGCCGCGCCCATCGTTGCCGCGCACGTCCAGGCCGCGGCCAGCGGGAACGCCCACCTGGCGCGCGTCGAAGCGCAGTTCCACAACCTGGAGCGGACCGCGCGCGGCGTCCTCTGGCCCGTCACGGTAGCCCTGCTCGTCGGCGGGATGCTGGCGGCCGGCGTCCGGCTCGACCCGCAGCGGACCGGCTACCGGTTCCGGCCAGACGTGTTCCCGGTCCAGGCCGTGGACTGGCTGGAAGCCAATCCGCAATTCGGCAACATGTTCAACGAGTTCGGCTGGGGCGGGTATCTCATCTACCGCCTGTGGCCCGAACAAAAAGTCTTTATAGACGGGCAACTCGATTTCTACGGCGAGACGCTCACCCGCCAGCACGAGCAGGTCGTCAAGGCCGAGGCCGGCTGGGAGGATGTGATCCAGCAGTACGACATCCAGTGGATGCTCGTGCCGGTGGACGAGCCGATTGCCCGCCTCCTGCTCATCCATCCCGGCTGGGAAATCGTCTACCAGGACGACACCGCCATCATCGCCCGGAGACGCTGACATGCGCCTGACCGCCCGCCAACTTTTTCCCATCCTGCTGTTCATCGCCATCCTGTTGATGACGATCCGGCCAATCGCCGACCCGGATTTCTGGTGGCACCTGCGCACCGGCGAATGGATGGTTGCCAGCCACGCCGTCCCGCACGCCGACCCGTTCTCGTTCACCAATCTCGGGAAAACGTGGACCGCCCACGAGTGGCTGTCGGAACTCGTCATTTACGGCCTGTACCGGCTCGGCGGCCTGCCCCTGCTCATCCTGACCTTTGCGCTGGTCATCACCGCCGCGTTCTGGCTCGTCTACCGGCGCAGCCCGGGGCGTCCCTATTTTGCCGGGTTTGCGCTCCTGCTCGGCGTCCTCGCCGCCGCGCCGGCGTGGGGCGTGCGTCCGCAAATGCTGTCGCTGCTGCTCACCAGCCTGTTCCTATTCCTGCTTGACCGCTACTCCGAAACACGTTCACTCAAATGGATCATCCCCCTGCCCTTCCTGACCGCCTTGTGGGTGAACCTGCACGCCGGTTTCGCGCTGGGACTGGGCATCGCCGCGGTCTATCTCGGCAGCGATTTCCTGGAATGGATTGGGAGCCTCGTTTCCCCCTCCGGCAAAAAACGGAACCTCCGCGACCTGTTGCCGCTGGCAGCTGTCCTGGCCGCCTGCGGACTGGCCGTGCTCGCCAACCCGAACGGGGCGCGCATGTACGTCTACCCGTTCGAGACGCTCTTCAGTTCGGCGATGCAGGCCTATATCCAGGAATGGTTCTCGCCCGATTTCCACCGCCCGGAATGGCAGCCGCTGGCCTGGATGTTCCTGGCGCTCATCGGCTTGGCGATATTCGCCCGCCGTCACCGCATCCCGCTTGCCCATATCCTCCTGACCCTGTTCTTTGGATATATGTCCCTGCGCTCGATGCGGCACGTCCCGCTGTTCGTCCTCGCCGCCGTCCCCGTGCTGGCGGCGCTGGCGGAGGGCGCGGCCGGGGCGGCGCGGGAGGCACTGAAAACGGCAACCGGGTCCCCGGTCCAGAAAGCGCCGCCACTGCCCGGATGGGTGAACGTCCTCCTCATCCTGTTCGCCCTGCTCGCCGCGGGCGGACGCTTCGCCTCGGTCGTCAGCAGCCAGCCGGAAGTCGAGCGGGAAACCTTCCCCGCCGCGGCCGTGGACTGGATCCTCGCCAACCAGCCGGACGGGAACATCTACAACACGTACAGTTGGGGCGGCTACCTGACCTGGCGGCTGCGGGATTACCCGGTCTTCATTGACGGGCGCGCCGACCTGTACGGCGACGCGTTCATCGAGTCGTTCCTCGACATCTACCGCGCCCGCCCCGGCTGGCAGGAGGCGCTGGCAGACAACGGCGTGAACCTGGCGCTGGTCGAACCCGGTTCAGCCATCGGCGACGCCCTGGCTGTCTCGCCGGAGTGGGAACTCGTTTTTTCAGACGAGAACAGTCTGCTCTTTGTGAGGCGCTGACGTGCAGGCGTTCCGGAAAACCCCCTCGCTCGTCTTCCTGCTGCTCGCCATCCTGATTGGCGGGTATATCCGCCTGTCGCCGGTCGTCCGGCTGGATTATCCCATCAACGACGGCGGGCTGTTCTACACCATGACCCGCGAACTGCAAGCGAACGGCTACCGCCTGCCGGAAACCACCGCCTACAACGCGCTGGGCATCCCCTACGCCTACCCGCCGCTGGGGTTTTATCTCGCCGGCCTGCTCGCCGACCTGACCGGCTGGAGCCTGCTGGATATTTTCCGCCTGCTGCCCGCCCTGATGAGCGTGCTGGCCATCCCGGCCTTCTACCTGCTCGCCCGCGAACTGGCCGGGGCCGAAACCCGGCTTTCGCTGGCGGCGCTCATCTTTGCGCTCCTGCCGGCCACATTCGACTGGCTCATCATGGGCGGCGGGATCACGCGCTCTCCCGGACTGGTATTCTCCCTGCTGACGCTGTTCTGCATGGTCCGGCTCTACACCCGCCGCGAACTCCGCTACGTTTTCTGGACCTCGATCCTGGCCGCCGCCACCGTGCTCACCCACCCCGAGGACGCGCTCCACACCGCCGCCAGCGCGCTGGTCTTCTTCTGGTTCTTCGGCAGGAACAAAGCCGGGATCTGGAAATCCCTCGCCGTTGCCGGGCTGACGCTCCTGCTCACCTCGCCCTGGTGGGCGGTTGTCCTCTCCCGCCACGGACTGGCGCCCTTCCTCGCCGCCGGGAGCGCCGGCTGGCACAGCGCCGAGGCAGTCTTCGCGCTGCTGGGCTTCAACCTGACCAACGAATCCGGCCTGCAGACGATGGGCGCGCTGGCGCTGATCGGATTGTTCGTCTCGCTGGCGCAGCGCAAGTACCTCCTGCCGGTCTGGCTGCTGGTCATCTTCGTCTCCGAGCCGCGCAGCGCGCCGCTCTATCTGACGCCCGCGCTGGCGCTCCTGGCCGCCATCGCGCTGGAAGAGGTCCTGTCCCTGCTGGCGCGGCTGGAGGGGCGGAAAAGCGCGGCAGGGGAATTGCCGGCGTTTGCGGGCCGCGTGCCAAAAATCCTCATCGCCCTCCTGCTGCTGCAATGGGTCTTCTCGTCCTTCTCGCTGGCGCTGGTCGAGTCTGCCAGCCTGACGCTCACCAAAGCCGACGACCGCGCCTTCGCCTGGGTGCGCGAAAACACGCCGACCTCGAGCCGCTTCCTCGTCCTGACCGGACAGCAGCCGTTCACCGACCCGGCCGCGGAATGGTTCCCGGCCCTCACCGGGCGCGTCAGCGTGGCCACGGAACAGGGTCACGAATGGGACGGTTCCGGCAATTTCGCGGAGGTGCACCGCCTGTCGGCCCAGGTCCAGCAATGCTACAGCCAGGGCGCGCAATGCCTCGCCGATTGGCTGGCCGACGGCGGCGGTCCGTTTGAATATATCTACCTCCGCAAACTCGACCAACTGGAAGCGGTGGACAGCGCCCTGCTGGATGCGCTGCTCGCCTCCGGGCAGTACGAACTGGTATACGATACGCCCGAAATTTCCATTCTTCGTCTGGCTGACAAATAAATACTCCTCCGTCTCCGGCGGGGAAAAAGAATTTTCAATGCGAATGCCGCGCATAGGCCAATGGCGCGAATAAAACCAAAATGGATTCGCGGAATTCGATCATTGGCATCATTCGCGTTGAACAATTCAGCAGGGAATCCTCAAATGAAAACGGCGGCCTCGCGGCCGCCGTAAACATCTCCCAAACTGCTCAGGGCAGGATCCCGGCTTTCTTCAAAGCCTCCTCGATCATCTCCGACATGACCGGCTTGATGACAATGGCCGCCGCCCCGCCGTCCAGGGCGCGGCGGGCCGTCTCCGGCTGGTCGTCCGAGGTGACAATGATGACCGGCACGCCCGCCAGGCGCGGCTCCCGCTTGAGGAAGCCGAGCACCTCGAACCCGTTCACGCCGGGCATGTTGATGTCGAGAAACACGATGCGCGGCACCACGTCGCCCAGCAGGACCATCGCTGAACTTGGATTGAGCGAAATGCGCACCGGAATATCCCAGAGTTTCAGCATTTGCGACAGCGCCTCCGCTGTCTGCCGGTTATCGTCAATCACCATTGCATAAGTCATTTCATTCATTTCATGCCTCCACGATAATTTTTCCCATAACCGTCACATCATAACCGGGCATCCGCCCCACCGCCTCCCGGAACTCCGCGCTGGCGACCACCTCGAACAGCGGGGCCAGCAGGCTGCTTTCGGCATGGATTTTCGGGATGACCAGGTCATAGCGTTCCTGGAACAGCGGGACGAAGTCCAGGTCGAGCGCCTGGGCGGCCGCAGCAATGCCGAGGCCGCAATCGGCGCGGCCCGAAGCGACCGCCGCCGCCACGCCCAGATGGGTATATTCCTCCTGATTATAGCCTTGAATGGACTCGGCTGAAATCCCCATTTTGGACAGGTGATAGTCCAGCAGGAGGCGCGTCCCGGCGCCGCGCTGGCGGTTCACAAAGCGGACCCCTTGCCTGCTGAGGTCTCCCAGGCTTTTCACGCCTTTCGGGTTTCCCCGTTTCACCAGCAGTCCCTGCTCGCGGCCGACCAGCGCCATCAGGCGCACCGGCACGCCGGGCAGGTACTGCGCCAGGTACGCGACGTTGTACTCACCCGTTTCCGGGTCCAGCAGGTGCGACCCGGCCAGGTGCGCCTCGCCGCGTTTCAGCGCCACCAGTCCCGCCTGCGAGCCGACGTTGGCCGAAGCCAGCCGCCGGTCATGCTGCGCCAGGAACTGCGCCAGCAGGTCGAGGGTCATATCGTGCGAGCCGATGCAGAAGATGGTGCGCTCGAGTTCGGCGCGCGAACGGTAGAGACGCACATCCACCGTCTCCCCTGCCTCTGCGCCCTGCACGCCGCGCGGCAGGACGACGATCCCGTCCGCCCGGACGAGCGAGGAGATGACGCCCGCCCCGCGCGCCAGCGGCGCGGCGAGCAGTTTTCCGCCCACCTCCCCCACCGCCACGCGGACGTAGTCGTCGTCCCCGGCGGGCGAGGTGATCTTGCGGGTCAGGCGCGCCTGCGCGACCGGATGCTCCAGCGGGCGGCGGCCTGTCCATCTGGCGAGCAGCGGCTCGACGAAAATCTCGCCCGTCAGCGCGGCAGAGACGGGGTAGCCGGGGACGCCGATTATTGGGATCCAGGGATTAGGAATTAGGTAATTAGGGAGTTGAGTTTCCTGCTCGCCTAATCCCTTATTACCTGATTCCTTATTACCTGATTCCTTATCACCTAATTCCTTATTACCTTCCACCCGATTCCTGATTACTCCTAAAATCACAGGGTGCCCCGGGCGGACGGCCACTCCATGCACCAGCAGGGTGCCCAATTTTTCCACCACCCCCGCCGAGAAATCCTCCGCCCCCGCCGAGGAACCGGCGTTGAGCAGGATCAGGTCGTGGTCACGCGCGGCTTCCTGCACGCGGGCACAGATGGCGTCGAAATCGTCCGGCGTGATGGGGAAACGCGTCGGCTCGCCGCCCCAGGCCTTGATTTGTGCGGCGAGAACGAGGGAGTTGTATTCCAGGATGTCGCCCGGCTTCAAGCGCTGCCCTGAGCTGCCACCCTGAGCCTGTCGAAGGGCTGTCGAAGGGTCGGAGCCGATCGGGACGAGTTCGCTGCCGGTCGGCAGGATGGCAACGCGCGGGCGGCGCGCCACGCGCACGGTCCGGTGACCGGCCGCGGCCGCCGCGCCCAGGTCAACGGGGCGGAGCGCCTGTCCGGCAGGCAGGACGAGTTGCGTCGCCACAATGTCCTCCCCCAGCGGGCGGACGTGGCTCCAGGGCGTGACCGCGGCGCGAATTCGGACTGAGGACGGTTGACGAAGGACGGAGGTAAGATTTCCGTCCGGGCCAAGGGACTCGACGTTCTCGATGGGAATGACCGCGTCGAAGCCTTCGGGCAGGGCGTCGCCGGTGTCGAGGTAAACCGCTTGCGGCGAGTGGGAAGGAAGAAGGGAGAAGGTCACAGGCGTGGACGGCTGCGCCCCAACCGTATCCGCGGCGCGGACGGCAAACCCGTCCATGGCCGAGGCGTGATAGTGCGGCGACGAGACCTTCGCCCAGACCGGTTCCGCCAGGACGCGTCCGATGGCATGTTCGTCGAGCGGGATGGTTTCCGCACCCAGCACGCGCCACAGCCCGGCATCTTCGAGGGCGGACTGCAAGCGGGCTTTGGCATCGGGGAGAGGAATGTCGTGCAGGTAAACGGACATGCGCCAATTATAACCGCTGACCGCGCGGCGCTGCTGCCGGTGGGCATCCTCGGCGCGCTGGCGGAGTCCTGCCCGGGGGCGCGGCGATTTTCGGGATTATGGACGCGGAGGATATTGGGAGTCGTGCTGCTGGCGGCGATTGTCAATTTTATGGCAGGGTATTGGGGGAAGTAAGGGAGCAAATAAAGCCAATCAGTTTAAAAGTTCTTTGGTACATGCCATCACGATAAATTGACTCTTGATTATTTGCCAGCATGGCTTATAATGACGTTTGTAGAATATACGTGCTAATTGTCATTTCATCATCAATAAAACAACAATGAACTTCAAAATTGACGAGACGCCCACTAAACTACGCGGTGGTTATTACACTGACCCCGATATTGCTGCATTTCTTCTGAAATGGGTTCTGAGCATTCATCCCAAATCCATTTTAGAGCCGAGCTGCGGCGATGGCGTTTTTTTGCGCGGGTTGTCAAAATTAAACACAAATGGCGTGAAGTTAATACAAGCATTCGAGATTGAGCCTGCGGAAGCGGAAAAAGCAAAAGAATCTGCAAGCGATTTAAAAAAAGTTGATGTTCAAATTACAACGCGTGATTTTCTTGGTTGGTCGCTCATAAGATTATTGAATCCACCGCAATTTGATGCTGTTGTTGGAAATCCGCCCTTCATTCGTTATCAGTACTTGGATAGCGACTTACAAGGCATTTCAGAGCAACTTTTCAAAGTCTTTCATCTACCCTTTACAAAGCATACAAACGCCTGGGTTCCATTTGTCATTTCATCTTTGGTTTTGTTGCGTCCAGGCGGCAGGCTGGCAATGGTCGTGCCTTCTGAATTATTGCATGTGCTTCACGCAGAATCTTTACGCTTGTATTTGGCAAAGGTTTGTTCTCGCGTCTTGATTTTCGATCCGCAGGAATTATGGTTTGAAGGCACGCTTCAGGGCGCAATTTTATTGCTTGCAGAAAAAAAGAATTCTCCAGAAGAACAGTTCAAAGGTATTTCTATTATCCCAACTCGGAGCAAGGATTTTCTCTCTGAAAATCCAGAAGATTACTTTGAAAAAGCGAAGTACACAAACGGGGAAACCGTAAAAGGCAAATGGATGCTTGCTCTGCTCACAAGCGCCGAGCGCGAAGTTTTATCTAAAGCAAAAGCAAATTCGGGCGTCTACCATTTCGATGCTGTTGCCGATGTCGCAGTTGGTATCGTAACAGGAGCGAATAACTTCTTTCTTGTACCTGATTCAATCGTCAAGCAGTATTCACTAAAGAAATGGGCTCATCCAATGTTTGGGCGGAGTGGGCATGTGCCCGGTGTAGTTTTTGACGACAATGCAATTACGCGAAACAAGGAACTCGGTGTTCCCACTAATTTCCTTTGGTTTTCTGCTGAGGAGCCATCATCGTTGCCAGATGACGTAAAAACTTATATCGGACTTGGCGAAAAAGAAGGACTTCATAAACGATACAAATGCCGCATCAGAGAGCCCTGGTTTAGCGTGCCTTCTGTGTATGCAACTTCTATTGGGATGCCCAAGAGAAGTCACAATTTTCCGCGTTTGATTTTCAATAAAGCGCAAGCCTATACTACAGATACGACTTATCGAGTTCGCTATAAGAAATTTGACGAGCCTACCCTAGTGTATTCTTTCGTAAATAGTCTCACTGCCCTCACGGCAGAAGTAGAAGGAAGACACTATGGAGGCGGCGTATTAGAACTTGTGCCCTCTGAAATTCGCAAACTGCTTGTTCCTATAAGGAAAAGCAGCGAAAAAGCGGTTTATGATTTAAATGCTTCAATGCAAAATAATATTACCCCCGAAGCATTACTAACTCTTCAGGATGAAAAAATATTGATACCGTTGGGTTTCAGCAAACATGACTCATACTTGCTTCTTCAGGCGTGGTCGCGTTTGCGTCTGCGAAGACAACGTCAAGACCCTAAAGAAATGGTCGAAGAAGATTGAAATTTTGTTATTTGACCTCAATGATGAATGGTTCTACCTGATCAGGGGGTGGTGAGTAGAGATTGAAAGTTTTCCCAATAAGATTAAGTTCACGAATGGTCTCAGCCAAATCGCCCCAGTGCAGAATAGTCGTGTAATTATGCTGTCCTGCTTCGCCACTGGGTTTGTGGCTGATCATCAGTTGGTGAACGCCGTAACTTTCCCCGAGAAGATAAACATCAAAACCGGTTTCGGCTTTTTCGCTGAAGGGTTTCGTTTTCCATGCGGACCAAATTAAATGCCCAAAAATATCATTCCTGAAATATGTCGTTTGGTCTATAAAATTGCCAGACACTTTCCATCCTGATTGTACTAAACGCAAACCGCCCGTAACATTTCCCTTTTGTCTCTGCACATCCGAAGCGGGCAGTTTTGTTTTCTGCCAAAGCAATTCACCAAATTTTGGCATGCTTGAAGCTTGAACGGGCATTATTGCAATACTCACTTTTGGTTTTGCTGAAGGCTTTTTGACATGTTTTCTCAATATCGGCGGGCGTTTAATCTTTTCCACGCCAAAAGGAGATTTGGGAATGCCAGTTTTCTTTTTTGGCTTTAAGGTTTTCGCCTGACTTTCCCGTATTTCTTTTTCGGTTGGTACATCTCCGCGCTTGACAAGAATTTCAATTAACTCGCTCGTCAAAATTTGTGCAGTGGAACCTGCTGGTTTCAAATATGCTTCGAGCGACGCAAAGAAACGAGCATATTCTCCACTGTCAATCGGAAACTCAAAGGTTGTTCTTGTTGACGCCTCATAATTTGTGTAGAGACCGCCGTCTGTCAAATTGCTTGAACCAACAAAAACTTCTGCTCCTTTGCCGGCCGACTCAAATAAATAAATTTTGGGATGGAATGTATGCCCGCCACGCGCGTTGTGAACAAGAATAGAATTGACCCCAAGAGAATTAATTCTTTTTAACGCTTCAGCAGAAGTTGAATTGACATCAAAACCGACAACAATATTGACATTCGCTCCCCTTGCTTTTGCTTCCAAAATATTTGGCGCAATTCGTTGTATGGCTTGCGCATTAGCAAATGCTGAAACAAGCCACACTTTATCGTAAGAAGGTTTTTGTGATGAGAGAAGATCTTTGATGATTTCTCCCATTTCGGCGTTAGATGGTTGAAGGACAACGCTGGTTTTCATATCAAGAACGACTCTTCGCGTCGCGTGCCTTGCGCACTTGCCGCGTGGCCTTGACTGCGTCTGCCATTACTTCGTCTTCGCTGACATGGGAATAGGTTTTTCGGATTGCATTGACAAAGACGGTAAATTGCCGAGCGATGGCGGGACGGTCAAGGTCTTTGTCCAGCAAACGCCAGAGTGCAATTTTTTCCTGTGCAGGTAGTTTTCGCAAGGCCCGGGTAATTTGATCCAGTGATAGATCTACGCTTACAGTGTTCATTTCAAACTCCTGTGAATATCCGGCAATCCCGACTGCATCATATCCTATCGCCAATTATACCCACAATGCCAGCCGGATGCCATTTCACAACCACACCACCTCCACCACCTCCCCCGCGCTGATCCCGGTCGCGTCCGGCGGGATGCGGGTAAGCTTATTTCCGACTGGCCATTTTTCGTTTTACTGATCCCATAATTTCTCCATCTCCCAGCGCCGTAACAGGTGGCGCGCGGCGTTTTCGTAGGTACCCGCCCAGTTGAGTCCTTCCCCTGTCTGCCGGGCGTGCAAACGCGCCAGCGCTTCCATTCGCGCCGCAGGCGGTTCACCGCTTAATCCCAATTCTTCTGAGAACAGGTCAGGCAAGGGCTGCCACTGTGCGCCGAGAAAAACCTGCAAAGTCTCTGCATATTGTTTCTGCAAACAAATGGCGGCGGTGTAAAAGAACTTTAACGTCTGCATTTCCGGGGGCGTCAATCGCTTAAGCGCGGCAGGAACGTACCGGGCATAGTCCGGTCGCGCCAGCAGAAGCGCGATCAAGGCAACGCGTACCCGGCTGGAAGGCTGCCGCACCAGCGCCGCCAGTAATTCCTGTGGAGCGCGGCGCTTCACAGTACCAATGTTGCTCTGGCGCGAAAGATAGCGCACACCAAGTTGCGCCAATTCAGCCACCACTTTTTCTTCCGTTTGCAGGGAAACCGTTGTCATATCGTGATTTTATCAGCAAACTGCGTACATAACAGAACCCCGGAACCGCCCGGCTATATCAACACCACTTCCACCATCTCCCCCGCGCTGACCCCGGTCGCGTCGGGCGGGATGCGGACAAGTCCGTCCGCGGCGGCGAGAGAAAAGATCATGTTGCTCTTCCCAAACACCGGCTCCGCAAGATAGCGCGCCGCCCGATCCCCCATTCCCCATTCACTATTCACTATTCCCCATTCCCCATTCACCAATAACTTCACTGCCACCCAATCTTCCCGCCCCGCCTGCGAGGGCACGTTCACCGTCAATTTCGCCAGCACAGACGGCCTCGGCTTCGGCTTTGCGCCCAGCAGTTTCTCGATCACCGGCACGACGAACAGCCCGGCGATCACCAGCGCGCTGACCGGGTTGCCGGGCAGCCCGATCACGGCTTTGCCGCCGCACACCGCCAGGATGGTGGGTTTGCCCGGGCGGACATTGACGCCGTGCACCAGCACCCCCGGCGCGCCGAGCGAGGCAATTGCATCGGCGGTCGTGTCGCGTGCGCTGGCGGAGGATCCCGCCGTGACCACCAGCGCGTCGCATCCGGTCAATGCTCTCGCGGCGGCAGCCTGCATCGCTTCCAGGCTGTCGGGAACGATGCCGAACAGGACCGGCTCCCCGCCCGCCTGCGTGACCAGCGCGGCCAGCGAATATGAATTAACGTCGCGCACCTGCCCCGGGCGCGGATTCTGCTCCGGCGGCACGACTTCATCCCCGGAAGAAATGATCCCAATTTTAGATTTACTGGCTACGCGCAGTTGAGTGATTCCCAGCGCCATGCACCCGCCAATCTCCGCCGGGCGGAGGCGCGTCCCGGACGCGAGGACGATCTGCTCTGCGGCCACGTCCTCCCCGACGCGCAGGACGTTCTCCCCCTCCGCAACGGCGCGGGAGAGTTCGATTTCACTCGTAGGGACAGGGCTTGTCCCTGCCCCAGGGCGACCATGAAGGTCGCCCCTACCAACGCATTGGGTATATTCCAGCATCACGACCGCGTCCGCCCCATCTGGCAGCATCCCGCCGGTGTGGATGATGGCGCACGCGCCGGTCGTCAGCGCGAAGGATGGGGCCGCGCCCATCGGCACCTCGCCGATCAGGGTCAGGTAGCCCGGCATGGATTCGGACGCGCCGAAGGTGTCGCGGGCGCGGACGGCGTACCCGTCCACGGTGGAGCGCGGGAACTCGGGCAGCGGGTGCGGGGCGCGCACGTCGGCGGCGAGGACGCGGCCGAGGGCAAGCGCCGTGTCCACGTTTTGCGCGGCAGGTTCACGGTCCGGGAGGGCGCGCAGGAGGGTTTGCAGGGCTTCGGCGGGAGGGGAAAGGCGGAGGAATTCGGGCATGGGAGGCGAGTCAACGAGTCAGCGATTCAGCGAGTCAGCGCGCTGTTGGAGGGTCAGCGGATCCAGAAGGTGAGGGCGAGCAGGTAGGCGGTCAGGCCAAAGACGGCGGCCGTCAGCGGGACAAAGAAGCGCCAGAGCGTCCGCCCGCCGTTGGCGATGCGCTGGAGCCAGACGACCTGCGCGGCGGCAAAAGGCAGGGCCAGGAAGACCGGCCAGGCCAGCGTCCACGGGACGCCGACCAGCGGGGCGGCGGCGAAGAGCAGGAAGGCGGCCAGGACGAGCACGTGATGAACGGGGACGGCGCGCTGCCAGGTGAGGCGGACGAGCAGGGAGCGGCGGCCTGTTTTCTGGTCGGCGGCGAAGGTCGGGAAATCGGCGGCGAGGAAACAGGCAAGCGCCAGCAGGGTGAGCGGGAAGGCGGTCAGCGGGAGCAGGCGGTGGAATTCGGTCCGCTGGAGGAGGAAGGCGATGGCCGGGACGAGGGCGGCGAGAACGAAGGCCAGGACGAGTTCGCCGTAGCCGTTCCCGGCCAGGCGGATGGGCGGGACGGCGTAGGCCATGAGCAGGAGCAGGTCCAGTGTGAGCAGGATGCCGGCGGACAGGTTGAGAGAGCGGGTCAGGAAGAGGGTCAGGACGGCCACGCCGTAGAGCGTCAGCGCGGCGTAGGAGACCTGCAGCAGGAGCGTTCGGAAGCGTTCGCGCTGGCGGACGGTCTCGCCGGGGAGGCGCGGCGTTAACGGCAGGCGGAAGATTTCCACCAGCAAGGGCGGCGCGGCCTGCAGGGCGAGGACGGCCAGCAGTCCCAGCCAGAAGGCCGGCCAATGGATGGACGCGCCGAGGTAGCGAGCGATGCCCGCGCCGAGGGTGTAGGTCAGCGCGGCGAAGAGCAGGTGGAGCGGACGCGCCAAGCGGAAGAGTTCGCGCGCCGGGGACACGTTACGCCACCTCAAAGAAACGGCGGATGTCGCGGGCGTGCAGATGGGCGTGCAGGGTCAGCGCCTTGATCATCTCCCACAGCGGGATGTCGCCCAGCACCGGATGCCGGCCGGTCTTTTCCAGATCGGCGGCGGACAGGGTGCGCACCCAGTCCATCATTTCGGCGCGCAGGCGCAGGAACTCGGACAGCAGTTCCTGCTCGGACAGGCCGCGCAGGCGTTCCTGCTCGGCGGCGTTGAACTCGTCGGCGAAAAATCCCAGGGGCGCGCCCGCGCCTCCGGCCTGCACGCTGCGGAACAGGCGCAGGAATTCGCCCTCGGCCGAGACGATGTGCGCCAGGACGTTGCGGGGGTTCCACGGGGCCTCGCCGGAATAGACCGCCGCGCTCCACTGGCCGGCGGTCAGGACGGAGAAGAAGGCGACGGTTTTGTCGCGTTCGGCTTGCAGACGGTCCAGGAGAGTTGCAGTATCTTCGCTCATAGCAGGGAATAGCCTCCATCCACAGTGATTGTCTGTCCGGTGACAGATTCGTTCTTCAGCAGAAATTCGAGGGCGGCTGCCACGTCTTCGGGCGAGGCCGGACGCTGGAGCGGGAGCCTCCCGACGAGCCTTTCCCACTCCTCCGGCGTGACGTTTTCCGAGGGCAGCACCAGTCCCGGCGCGATGGCGTTGACGCGGATGGACGGCGCGTACGTTTTCGCCATCAGCCGCGTCAGCGTTTCGAGGGCCGATTTGCTGACGGCGTAGGCCGCGTAGCCGGTCCAGAGTTTGTGCGCGCCCACGTCGGTCACGTTGACGATCAGTCCGCCCGCGGTCATGCGTTCGGCGGCCTGCTGCGCCAGCAGGAACGGGGCGCGCAGGTTCAGGTCGAGCGCTGCATCCCAGTCTGCCGCGGAAGTGGCGCGCAGGTCCCTGTGCGGCATGACGGCGGCGGAATTGACAAGGACGCGCAGTTTGTGAGGAAGGGAATCGAGGGAAGAGAACAGAGAAGAGAGAGCAGTATCGTCGGTCAGGTCAGCCTGTATTGGATAAACAGGCACGCCGAAGACGCGGATTTCTTCGGCTGACGAGGCGGCTTTTTCGGCTGCCGAGTGGTAGTGCAGCAAAATGGCGTATCCCTGCCGCGCCAGCGCGAGGGCAAAGGCGCGCCCGAGGCGGTGCGCCGCGCCGGTCACCAGGGCGAGAGGACAGTCAGCCATACCCATGTTTTACCACAGAAAAGACCCGCGGTGTCAAAAACCCCGGCGTCTTCGCAGCAATTCTCAATATGTCATTGCAAGCGCACTTCGCTAAGCAATCTCCTCGCTAAAACAGGGGATTGCTTCGACGGAAGAGCGCCGTCTCGCAATGACATGGTTCATATTGAGAATTGCTGGCGTCTTCGAGACGCCGGGGGTTTGCTTTATTTGCGGAAGAAATTCGAGACGAAGAACCACACGTTGGCCGGACGTTCCGCCAGGCGGCGCACGAAGTACGGATACCAGTGCGTTCCGTAAGGCACGTAGACGCGCACCGGGTAGCCTTCCTGCGCGCAGGCATCCTGCAGGTCGCGGCGGATGCCGTAGAGCATCTGGAATTCCAGCGCGGTCTTCGGCAGGCCGATCTTCCCGGCATAGGTCTTGGCAAACTCGATGCGTTTGGGATCGTGCGTGCCGAGCGCCGGGATGGGCGGGAAGCGTCCGTCGGCGCTGAGGGTCGGGGAACCCTTCGCCAGGGAGGCGTCCATCATGATCTGGGTCAGCAGGTCGAAGTTGCCGTCCACGTCGGCTTTTTTCGGGAAGGCCAGTTCGGGCGGTTCCTTGTATGCGCCCTTCACCAGCCGGAAGCACGCCCCCTCCGCCAGAAGTTCGCGGGTGTCCTTCTCGGACCGGAAAAGATAGGATTGCACAGCCACACCGGTATTATCGCAGCCCTTCTTCCGCATCGCGCGGTACAGGCGGAAGGTCTTGTCGGTGTACGGCGTGTCCTCGATGTCAATGCGGACGAAGTTGCCGTGCTGGCGGGCGCGGGTCAGGATCTGCTCGAGATTTTCCGCACACAGGCTCTCGTCGAGCGCGAGGCCGATCTGCGTCAACTTGATGGATACGTTGGCGCGCACTTCGCAGCATTTGATCTGGTCGAGCAGTTCCAGGATGTCGTCCCTGGCGCGCACCGCGTCCTCGCGCGTGGCCGTGCTCTCGCCGAGATGGTCGAGCGTGGCGTTAACCCCTTTGGCATTCAGTTCCTGCACCACTTTGATGGCATCGGCGATCGTGTTCCCCGCCACGAACCGGCTGGCCGCCCGCCAGGCAAACTTCCAGCCTGTCACTGCACGCTGCGCCCAGGCGGCTTTGGAAAGATAGATCAGGAAAGATCGAAGCATGGTTTCCTCGTGAAATGGGATGGTACAGTTTTGCTACCGGACAAAAGAGAAATGGGACGCGGATTGACGCGGAAAACGCGGATAAAACCGAGACAAAACTCCAAAAAAGCCTGATTCCGCGTACATCCGCGCTCGTCCGCGTCCAGCCAGAAGATTTGTCCGGTAGAGAATGGTACAGTAAAAGCATGTTGGAGTCCAAAATCTCCAGATTTTGGCCGAAGTCGGGAGACTTCGGACTCCAGATTACTCAACCGGATTGTAGCACAACTGCGCGAAGGGAGTGTGTTATACTTTTTACCATCTCAGCAGGATAAACATCACACCTTTGATCCCCGCAAGGTGTAACCCTTTGGAGGCCGCGTGAGAGTCAGAAGCACATCGTTTCTTTTGAGGTGGGTATCGCTCATTTTTATCTCCCTGGCGCTCGTCTTGACCGCCTTTCAGTTGGTGCGCTATAGCATCCAGCGCTCCAACTACCCGCCCCAGTTGACCATCGCCGGCGTGGAGGTCGGCGGACTGGACCCACAGGCGGCGCGCGAACGCCTGCTCCTGGTCTACTCCACACCCGTCGAACTCCAGTACAGCGGCGCGGTCATCCTGCTCGAACCCAACCTGGTTGGCTTCAAACTGAACCTGGAAAGCATGCTCGCCGCGGCCGACATGCAGCGCACCGGCGCCTCGTTCTGGGGCGGCTTCTGGGACTACCTCTGGAACCGCCGCTCGGTCGGCTCGGATGTCCCGCTGGTTGCCACCATCACGGAGGAACGCCTGCGCGCCTACCTGCGTGACGAAATCTCCAGCCGCTACGACCAGCCGCCCGTCCCGGCCCAGGCCATCCCCGGAAGCGCCGACTTCCTGCCCGGACAGCCCGGCCAGGTGCTGAATATTGATACCGCCGTCGCCCTGATCGAACGCGCCATGCGCTCGCCCACCAACCGGACCGTTGTCCTGTCCTCGCAAAACGAGGCCGCCTCCCGCCCGACGCTGGACAACCTGCAACTGCTCATCGAAAGCCTGATCCAGAAGGAAGGTTTCACCGGGGTGGTGGGCTTCTACATGTTCGACCTGCAGACCCGCCAGGAATTACATTTCGGCTATTACAACGGGACGCACCTTTCGGTCAACCCCGATATTGCCTTCACCGCCGCCAGCACCATCAAAATTCCCATCATGATCTCGGCCTTCCGCCACGCCAACGGCAAGCCGGACGAGGCCACGCTGGCCCTGCTGACCGAAATGATCAAGCAGTCCGACAACCCGCCCGCCGACCGGTTGATGAGCGTCATTGACCCCGGGCGCGGCCCGCTCGTGGTGACCGAAGACATGCAGGCGCTCAAACTGGAAAACACCTTCCTGGCTGGCTTCTTCTGCGACGTGTTCAATCCCTGCCCGCTGCTCCAGGTGTACAACACCCCCGCCAACCAGCGCACCGACGTGGACACCGCCCCCGACATGTACAACCAGACCACCCCGTCCGACATGGGCATGCTGCTTAGCGAACTCTACCTGTGTGCGCAGGACAATGGCGGCATGTTGCTGTTGGCCTTCTCCGGGCAACTGGACCAGGCCGCCTGCCAGCAGATGATCCAGCTGCTCGAGGAAGACAAGATCGGCGTACTCATCCAGGCCGGCGTTCCGGAAGGGACCGCCGTGGCGCACAAGCACGGCTGGGTCACCGACGTGACCACCGGCATCATGTACAACGTCAGCGACGCGGCCATCGTCTACACGCCGGGCGGCAACTACGTGCTGACCATCTACGTCTACCATCCCGACCAGATCCTCTGGGACCAGGTCTCGCGCATGTTTGCCGAGATCTCCCGGGCCGTCTACAACTACTTCAACCTGCCGAGCCAGTAAACCACCTGCCCGCCATCCAAAAAATGGCGGGCAATTTGTCCCTGCCTGAAACGCCAATTAATATATAATCACCCCATGAGCCAGACGCTGACGCTCCACCGCCTCCAGCACACCGACAGCCAGACGGACAAGGTCCGCGCCCGCCTGCAGGTCATCCTGAAAACACTGGAAGACGACGCCGATCTTCGCCGGGCGAAGGAACAGGCCGAAACCGCCGCGGCCGGGCTGGGGTCCGCACAGCAGGCGCTGCGCCAGGCCGAGGAGTCCGTGCGCGCCCAGCGCGTCAAGATCGAGCGAGCCGAGTCCAGCCTGTACGGCGGGGCCGTCCACAACCCGAAGGAATTGCAGGACCTGCAGAATGACGTGGCCTCGCTCAAGCGTTACCACATCACGCTCGAAGACCGGCAGATCGAAGCCATGCAGGCGCTCGAAGACGCCGAACGTCTCGACCAGGCCGCCCGCGCGAACATGCAGGCGGTCACCGCCCGCCTGCTGCAACAAAACCAGTCCCTGGCCGGGGAACGCGACCGGCTCCTGAGGGATGCCGAAAAATTCGAAGCCGAACGGCAGGCCATCGTGGCCTCGCTGCCCGCCGACCTGCTGGCCCGTTACGAAGCGCTCCGCCAGCAGCGGCGCGGCGTGGCCGTGGCCACCGTCACAGACAACACCTGCGCCGCCTGCGGGTCCGGCCTGACGCCGGCGCTGGCGCAGAGCGTCCGCATGGCGGGCGAGATGGTCTTTTGCCCCACCTGCGGTAGAATCCTGTACGGCGGCTGAACCGCCCACGTATGCGCATCCAACTGCCCTACATCCACGCATTCTCCTTCTGGCTCGGTGTAGCCATCGCCACTGTGGTCTGGTGGGTCCTGTCGGCCATGCGGCCCGTCTTCCGCCAGATGAGCGCGAGCCTGCGCGCCCGGCGGGAGGAAGCCAAAGCCAAAGTGCGCAGCGCCAGCGCGGTCGAGGAACATTACTGCCGCACAGCACTCAAGCACGCCCAGGGACTGCACCTGGCCGCGCCGCTGTTCTCGCTGGATGAAGTCATCCTCCCGCCGCTCCTGCTGGCGCCCCCGCCGCGCATCGAGCCGGGGAACGTCGTCCATCTCGACGACGCCGTCTCGCTGAGCATCCCCTACCTGCCCGCCTGGCCGGAACTGGCCTGCATCTACCAGACACCCACCCTGACCCTCGCCCAGGCGCTCTCGGGGGATTCGGATATCGTCCTGACCGGGCAGCCCGGCGCGGGGAAGACAGTGGCGCTGGCCTACCTGGCCTCCCGTCTCGCCCGCCGGGACCCGGAACCGGGTCTGCCCGAGGGAACACTTCCCTTCCTCATCCACGTCGCGGACCTCGACCTGCCGCTCAAGAAGCCCGACGAACCGCTCGCCCCGCTGATTGACTGCATCTCCGAGCACGCGCCGATGTTCGACCTGGGACGCATCCCCGACTTTGTGCGCAACGCCTTCGCCGACAGGCGCGCCCTGCTCCTGATTGACGGCACCGACGAACTGGCCCCCGCCGGCCTGACGGAAGTGGTCAAGTTCATCAAGGCCGTCAAGAAGACCTATCCAAAGACGCGCATCGTCACCACCGCCAGCCCCGAATATCTCGACGGCCTGGTCACGCTCAACTTCGTCCCCTTTGCGCTGGCCGCCTGGGGCGCGGAACAGCGCGCCGAATTCGTCGGGAAATGGAGCGATCTGTGGACCCGCTTCGTGGCCGTGGAAGCCTGGGCGCAGACCGGGCCGGAGCAGGTGGACCCCATCCTGCTCAACCGCTGGCTGACGGCGGATACCGCCCTCCTGACCCCGCTGGAAATGACGCTCAAGACCTGGGCCGCCTACGCCGGCGACGCGCGCGGGCCGCGCCCGCTGGACGCCATCGAGTCGCACCTGCGCCGCGCCACCCCGGCCGACGCGCCGCGCGAGGCGCTCGAAATGCTGGCCTTGCAGATCCACCTGGCCGTCGAACCGGTCTTCGACCCGCGCAAGGCGCGTGAGTGGATCAAATCCTACGAGCCGCCCGAACCGGTCCCCGCGCCCGGAGCGGAGCCGGAACCGAACAAAGGGAGGAAGAAGCCGGGCAGGGCCGAGAAACCCGCCGCCCCGTCGCTGGGACTGATCTCCAAACTCGCCGAGAGCGGATTGCTCTCCCAGCACCGCGGCAGCCGGATGCGCTTCCTGCATCCCGTTTTCGGCGGCTACCTGGCAGGCGGCGCGCTCAGCAATTACAAACCCGAGGCAGTCCTCGACCAGCCGCCCTGGAGCGGAAAATTCCTCGCCATGCAATACCTGGCCGCCCGCGGCGACGCCTCGCTCCTGGCCGACCGCCTGCTGGCGCAAATGGACCGCCCCTTCGAGCGCAACCTGCTCACCCCCGCCCGCTGGCTGCGGGACGCCCCGCGCTCCGCTCCCTGGCGCGGCAAAGTGATGGCCAGCCTGGTGGAACTGCTCCAGCACGAAGGCCAGCCGCTCAACCTGCGCGGGCAGGCGCTCTCGGCCTTCATCGCCAGCAACGACCCGGCGGTCGCGGCGCTCTTCCGGCAGTTGTTCCGTTCCCCGTCCGCGGAACTGCTCCAGATGTCCGCCCTGGGGAGCGGCGCCATCCAGGACGCCAAAGCCGTGGAAGACTTGACCGGCCTGCTCAACCATCCCAGCCCGAACGTCGGGCGCGCCGCCTGCCTGGCGCTCGTCAAGATCGGCACCTCCGCCGCCATTGACGGGGTCGCCTCGGCCCTGCTCCACGGCGAAGAACACTTGCGCCGCGCCGCCGCCGAAGCGCTGGCCGACCATCCCGCCGAGGGACACGCCATCCTGATGGAAGGCAGCGAGGTGGAAGACATCCTCGTCCGCCGCGCCGTGGCCTACGGCCTGGGACGCGTCCACCAGCCGTGGGCCGGCGAACTGCTGGCAAAGATGCAGGTGGAGGACAAGGAGTGGATCGTCCGCACCTCCGCCACCGAAGTGATGGAGAACAAACTGCGCCCCGACCCGCACGTTCCGCGCCGCCTGCCCCCGCCGTCCGAATCGCCCTGGCTGATCGAGTTCGCCGGGAAACAGGGGCTGGGCGTCTCGCCCGACAAACCCCCGACCGACCTGCTGCTCAGCGCCCTGAAGACCGGCGCCGAAGAGGAGCGCCTGGCCGCCCTGACGTACCTGCGCATGATGCCCAACGAGGGCGTGTTCGGCGTCCTCTTCCAGGTCATGTACAGCGGCGACCCGGTCCTGCGCGAAGCGGCCTTCCTGACCCTGTGGGAGATGTCGGCGCGCGGCATCGAGGTCCCCGACCCGGTCCAGTTTGGAGTGGGCTATTGATGAACGATAGAGCGATTTTAATGACCATCGCCGTGCTTGGCGGCACCGGGAAGGAAGGCAAAGGCCTGGCCTGGCGTTGGGCGAAAGCCGGTTACCGGGTGCTGATCGGCTCCCGTTCGGAAGACCGCGCCAAAGCCGCCGCCCTGGAACTGCTCGAACTTCTCAACGGCAAGGCCTTCGTCGAGGGGACCAACAACCTGCGCGCCGCCCAGGCCGCGGACGTGGTCGTACTGACGGTCCCGTATGCCGCGCACCGCGAGACGCTCGAGTCGGTCCGGGAAGCCGTGCAGGGAAAATTGCTCGTGGACGTGACCGTCCCGCTCGTCCCGCCGAAAGTGACGAAAGTGCAGATGCCGCCCGCCGGGTCCGCCGCGCAGGAAGCGCGCGAAATCCTCGGCGAGGAGGCCCAGATCGCCGCCGCCTTCCAGAACATCTCATACGAGCATTTGATGAGCGACGAACCGATCGGGTGCGACGTGCTGGTCACCGGCACCAGCAAGGAGGCGCGCGCCGAGGCGCTCAAACTGGTGGAGGCCGCCGGGCTGACCGGCTGGGACGCCGGTCCGCTCGAAAACTCGGTCGTCGCCGAAGGGATGACCTCGGTGCTGATCCACATCAACAAACAGTACGGCTCCACCCACGCGGGGATCAGGATCACAGGGGCAAACAATCGTCAATCGTAAATCTGAAATCGTAAATGCCTTTAGTCCTCACCCCCCTCCCCAACATCCCCCTCATCCGCCCCGGCGACAACCTGGCGGACATCTTTCTTGCCAGTCTGAACGCCGCACATGTCGCGCTCGAAGATAGCGACATCCTTGTGCTGGCATCCAAGATCGTCAGCAAGGCCGAGGGGCGGCTGGTCAACCTGGCGGCGGTCACGCCAACGCCAGAGGCCCGCGAACTGGCCGCCCGCGCCGACAAAGACCCGCGCCTGTGCGAACTCATCCTGCGCGAGAGCAGCGCAGTCCTGCGCGTCCGCCCCGGGACGGTCATCGTGGAGCATCGCCTGGGTTTCGTCTGCGCCAGCGCCGGGATTGACCATTCCAATGTCGCTGCGCCCGAGACCTCCGAGGTCTCTAAAGACCTCGGAGGTCTGGATTGGGTCCTGCTCCTCCCCGAAAACCCCGACCGCTCGGCCGCCGAAATCCGCGCCCGGATCAAATCTGCCAGCGGGAAACGCATCGGCGTGATGATCGTTGACTCGCACGGGCGCGCCTGGCGTCTCGGCGTGGCCGGCGCCTGCATCGGCCTCTCCGGCCTGCCCGCAATTGTGGACAAGCGCGGCGACCCGGACCTGTTCGGCTACCGTCTGCAAATCACCCTCATCGCCGCCGCCGACGAACTGGCCGCGGCCGCATCGCTGGTGATGGGCCAGGCGGACGAGGGCACGCCGGTTGTCCACGTGCGCGGCTTCCCGTATCCGCTGCGCGAAGGCTCGCTCGGCGAACTCCTGCGCCCGAAAGATCAGGATATGTTCCGATGAAGAAGGAACCATGAAATCCATACCAGAATCCCACCACGACTTGCTGAAAGACGAGACGAAAGCTTTTGTCTACCTCGCCACCATCAACAAAGACGGCTCCCCGCAGGTGACGCCGGTCTGGTTCAACGCTGACGGCGAGTACATCCTCATCAACTCTGCCAAAGGCCGCGTGAAGGACCGTAACATGCGCTCCCGCCCGAACGTCGCGCTGTGCATCCAAGACCCCGCCAACCCATACCGCTATCTCCAGATCCAGGGAAAAGTCACCGAGATTACCGAACAGGGTGCGGACGAGCACATCGACGCGCTAGCGTTCAAATATCTCGGTCAAGATAAGTATCCCTACCGAAAGTCGGGCGAAGTCCGCGTGCGTTACAAAGTGCATATCGAAAAAGTGGATGCACACGGATAACCACTCACTCTTGCTGGCAACGAGGAATCGTATGGAGCAACCCGAACCACAAAAGCCAACCCTGACTTCGATTTTTCGTGGACTGAAGGAAAACAAAACCGCACTCATTCGAGGATGGTTGGCACTCGCGTCGATCCAGTTTATCAGCCTGCTACTTGGGATTGCGATTTTTATAATCGTGCTTGGCACACTTTTTGCCCTAAGAAGCACAGTCTATTGGAAACCAAGTCGAGCATGGCTAATAAAGTGGCTTGGCATGAAAACCCCTGAACTACCTCGACAAAACAAATCCCTTCTTTCAAAAATCTTGATTTCAATCTTTCATGTTATCCTTTCATTGGTTTACATAGCCGTTGGATCATACATCATAAAAATTGGGTTTGATATTCTGTTGAGGGATGGATTCCTGAGACAGAATTTAATCTACATGCTTTTCTTCAAATGAACATCGTCGCCCTCGCGGGCGGCGTCGGCGGAGCCAAACTCGCCGACGGACTCGCCCAACTCCTCCCCCCTGAAGCCCTGACCATCATCGTCAACACCGGCGACGATTTCGAGCATCTTGGCCTGACCATTTCCCCGGACGTGGACACGGTCTGCTACACGCTGGCGGGACTGGCGAACCCGGAGACCGGCTGGGGCCGCGCGGACGAAACGTTCGAGGCGCTGGAAAATGTCCGCGCGCTCGGCGGGCCGGACTGGTTCCGCCTCGGCGACAAAGACCTCGCCACCCACCTCGAACGGACGCGGCGGCTGAAGGCAGGCCAGACGCTCACTCAAATCACCCGCGACTTCTGCCAGGCCTGGGGCGTGCGGCACACCATCCTGCCGATGAGCGACGACCCGGTGCAGACGATGGTGGACACGGTGGAATTTGGCGAACTGCCGTTCCAGGAATATTTTGTCCGCCGGAAATGCGAGCCGAAGGTGAAAGGCTTCCGCTTCGCGGGGATCGAGTCCGCGCGGCCCACGCCCGAGGTCCGGGAAGCGCTCGAGCGGGCCGATGCCATCGTGATCTGCCCGTCCAATCCGTGGGTCAGCATTGATCCGATCCTGGCCGTCCTCCAACTTCGGTCCACCGTCCACTGTCCACCGTCCATCATTGCCGTCTCCCCCATCATCGGCGGGCAGACGGTCAAGGGTCCGGCCGCGAAAATGTACGCCGAGATGGGCATCACGCCCTCGGCGCTCGCCATCGCGGAACATTACAAAAATCTACTGACCGGATTCATTCTGGATACAACCGACGCGCATCTGGCAAAAGACGTGCAACCTGTCAACGTGCAAACGTGTGTAACGAACTCCCTGATGAAATCGCAAACTGACCGGAGACGTTTGGCGCAAGATGTGCTAAACTTCATCCAAACATTATGACCATCTGGGCCATCGTTCCCGTAAAACCACTGCGGCGCGGAAAATCCCGGCTGGCGGGCATGCTGACGGAAGACCAGCGCACCCACCTGAACCGTTACCTGCTCGAACACATCCTGACCGTCCTCAACAAAGTCCCGGAAATCGAACATACCCTGGTCGTCAGCCGCGACCCGACCGCGCTGGCCCTGACCCGCTCAATGGGCGGGCGGACGGTGCTGGAAGGCGGCGCGCCGCAGTTCAACACCGCCCTGAAACGCGCCACGGCGGTGGCCATCGCCCACGGGGCGCACGCGGTGCTCATCCTGCCCGCTGACCTGCCGCTCATCACCGCCGCTGACGTGAAGAAGCTGCTGGCGCGCGGCAAGACGCCGCCGGCGGTCGTCATCGCCCCGGACCGGCGGAAGGATGGGACGAACGGGCTGCTGGTCAACCCGGCCGGACTCATTGATTACGAGTACGGACCCGAATCCAGCCTGCGCCACGCTGAACGCGGCGCGCAGGCCGGGGCACGAGTGGAGGTCGTCCCGTCAAAAAACATCGGGCTGGACCTCGACCTGCCCGAAGACCTGGAACTGGTCGGCGGGCTGAAAGGGCTGAAACTGGAATAAAGGCACGCACGCGCGTGCCTTTTGCTTTTTGAAATGCTATAATAGTGACAGGTTGTCAGACATTTATTTTAGAAGAGGTGAATTATGGAGAAAAGCATACACTCACTCATCATGACCCCCGCACAACTCCAGACCGAATTGCTGCGCTGCGAGTTCTGCGAGGAGAAACCGTGCCGGGAAGCCTGTCCCGTCAACTGCTCGCCCGCCGACTTCATCATAGCGGCGCGCGTTGGCAATCCATCCGACATCCGGCGCGCGGCGGCTGAGATCATGCAGGCAAACCCGCTGGGCGGCGTCTGCGGCATGGTCTGCCCGGACACGCTGTGCATGGCGGCCTGCACGCGCAAGAAGTTCGACGGCCCGATCAACATCCCGCTCGTCCAGGCCACCCTCGTGGAGATGGCAAAGAACCTGGGCGGCATCCCGGAATTTGCCAAAACAAAACCGAATGGAAAGAAAGTCGCCGTCATCGGCGGCGGACCGGCGGGACTGGGCGCGGCGGCCGCGCTGGCGCAGACGGGCTATTCCGTGGACATCTTCGAGAGCGCGGACCGTCTCGGCGGGATGGCGAACCTGATTCCGGATCATCGCCTGGATAAGAAAGTGGTGGAAACGGACATCCAGTTTGTCCTGTCGCTCGGAAATATCACGGCTAAAACGGGGACGAAGGTTGACGACCCGAAATCTTTATTAAAAAAAGGATACGACGCGGTCTGCGTCACGGCCGGGTTGTGGAAGCCGATCGAACTCGGCATCGAAAACGAAAAACTCGCCATCAAAATGGCGGACCTGCTCTCGAAGCCAGCCGGGTACAAATTCGACGGGCGCGTGGCGGTCATCGGCGGCGGCGCGACCGCGGTTGACTGCGCCATCATCGCCAAACAGCGCGGGGCGAAACACGTGGAACTCTTCATGCTGGAAAAACTGTCCGAGATGCCGCTGACGGCGCGCGAGCGCAAGGAACTGCTGGACTTCGACATCGAGGTCAATGGCCGCATCCGCGTCAGCCGCATCACAAAAGACAACCGCGGCATCACAGGGATTGAGACGATCAAGGTCCAACTGCTGGAGGGCAATCCTTTCAGCCCGGCCAACGTCCGCGATGTGCGCGGGACCGATTCAGCGCGGACCGGGTTCAACGAGGTAGTCATCGCCATCGGGATGCGCGGCGCGCTCCCCCGTGAACAAACCGAAGGTTTGTTCTACGCAGGTGACTTCCTGACCGGCCCGAAAACTGTTGTCGAAGCCACCGCTTCCGGCAAGAACACCGCCCTGGAAATTGATGCCTTCCTCCAGAAGAAGGCCAAGCCGGAGATCGAGAAACCGAACAAATCATACTTCGGAATGCCCGGCTACAATCCTGTCCCGGTCTCGCTGGAAACGGAGTTCTTCGGGCGCAAGATCAAATCCCCGTTCCTTATCTCCGCCTCCCCGTCCACCGACGGACTGGAGCAGATGACCAAAGCCTACGAAGCCGGCTGGGCGGGCGGCGTGATGAAGACCGCCTTCGACAATGTGCCCATCCACATCCCCGGCGAGTACATGTTCACGTTCAGCCCCACCACCTACGCCAACTCGGACAACGTCTCCGGCCACCCGCTGGAGCGCGTCTGCCGCGAGGTGGAGGCGCTGGTCAAGCAGTGGCCCGACCGGCTGACCATGGCCTCGACCGGCGGACCGGTCACCGGTCACGACGAGAGCGACGCGGCCGGCTGGCAGTCCAACACGAAGAAGTTGGAATCCGCCGGGGCGATGGGCATCGAATATTCGCTGTCCTGCCCGCAGGGCGGCGACGGCACCGAGGGCGATATCGTCTCGCAGAACGCGGCGCTGACGGCAAAGATCATTGACTGGATCATGCAGGCCGGCGACCCGGACATCCCGAAACTGTTCAAGTTGACCGCGGCGGTCACCTCCATCATCCCCATCCTGCGCGCCATCCGCAAGGTGCTCGACAACTACCCAAACAAGAAAGCAGGCATCACGCTGGCGAACTCCTTCCCCACCCTGGGCTTCCGCCCCGCGGCGGACCGCAAGTGGGAAGAAGGCGTGGTGGTCGGCATGAGCGGCGAGGGCGTCACGCCAATCTCGTACCTGACGCTGGCGAACGCCGTGCCGGAGGGCATCGAGATTTCCGGCAACGGCGGTCCGATGAACTACAAAGCCGCGGCGGATTTCCTGGCGCTGGGCGTCAAGACCGTCCAGTTCTGCACCATCGTGATGAAACAGGGCTACGGCATCATCGGCGACCTCGAGTCAGGCACATCGTTCCTGATGCAGGAGCGCGGCATCCGCTCAATGAAAGAACTCATCGGCATCGCCCAGCCGCATCCCATCACCGGCTTCATGGACCTGACGCCGACCAAAAAGATTTCCGAAGCACGGCCCGAATTCTGCGTTTCGTGCGGCAACTGCGCCCGCTGTCCGTACCTGGCGATTGCGCTCGATGAAGACGGTATTCCGCACACCGACCCGGCCCGCTGCATCGGCTGTTCCATCTGCGCCAAGAAGTGCTTCACCGGCGCGATCAATATGCGGGTCCGCACAGCGGAAGAATTGGCTGTATTGAAGGAACATTAAATCTCTTGTGGGACAACTCTATAGAGTTGTCCCACAGACTGATAAGGAGACCTTATGGTTACTCGCTTTGAAAATGGGATCGTCGTCACGCTTGGCAAAAACAGCCGCGTCCTGTGGAACGCGACGGTCATCACCGACGGCGAACTGGTCGCGGCGGTGGGCGATTCCGCCGAAATGAAACGCCGCTTCCCGGACGCCGAGCCTGTTGACTGCTCCGGGAAGATCGTCCTGCCCGGATTCATCTGCACGCACCACCACTTCTACTCGACGATGGCGCGCGGCATGGGCATCCCCGGCGAACCGGCCGCCAACTTCGTCCAGATCCTCGAACGCCTGTGGTGGAAAGTGGACCGGGCGCTGGCCGAGGAGGATATCCTGCTCTCGGCGCAACTGCCGCTGATTGACTGCATCCGCAACGGCACGACGACCATCATTGACCATCATGCCTCCCCATCCATGCGCGACGGCTCGCTCGACCTGATCGAGAAAGCCGTCCGCCAGGCGGGCGTGCGCGCCTCGCTCTGCTACGAGGTCTCCGACCGCAATGTTATTGGCGGCGGGATTGCCGAAAACGAACGCTTTATCAAGAAGGTCGGCAAAGGCGACGGACAGATCGCGGCCATGATGGGACTGCACGCCTCGTTCACCATTTCCGATGAGACCGCCGGGAAATGCGTCGGGATCGCCAAAGACGCCGGGGTGGGCTGTCACATCCACGTGGCCGAGGACGCCGCCGACCGCGAGGATTCGCTGACCAGGTACAAGGTCCCGACCGTGAACCGGCTGGACAAATTGGGCATGACGGGAGAGAAATCCATCTTCGTCCACTGCGTGCATATTGACGAGTCCGAAATGGATGTCCTGGCTGCAACAAAAACTGCGGTGGTCCACAATCCCGAGTCGAACATGAACAACGCGGTCGGCGTCACGCCGCTCTTGAAACTATTGCATAAGGGCGCGCTGGTCGGACTCGGCACGGATGGTATGGGTTCGGATATGCTCGTCCAGATGCGCTGCGCCTACCTCCTGCACCGGCTCGCCAACCACGACCCGCGCGTGGCGTTCATGGAAGCCCCGCAACTGCTCCTGCAAAACAACGCCGAGATCGCCGAGCGCCAGTTTGGGCTGCGGCTGGGAGAGATTGCCGAGGGCCGTCCCGCCGACCTGGCGATCCTGGACTACTATCCACCCACCCCGCTGAGCGAGGCCAACTTCCTCGGGCATCTCATCTTTGGCCTGGTGGACGCCACGGTGGACACAACCGTCTGCCGCGGGAAGGTGCTGATGCAAGGCAAGAAGGTCGTCAGCATGGACGAGGAACGTCTCGCCGCCCGCTCGCGCGAACTCGCGCCGAAGATGTGGAAGCGGCTGCAGGAGTTGTAGCAGCCCCGCCGCGCGCCAACGCCGGTGGCCGGGGATGGCCAGATGGCCGGGGATGGAATCCCCGGCTGGGACGCAAAGCCCGTTCAAACGGGCTGGGCCGGAGCGCGCAGTCGTCTTCAGACGACTTTGTTTCTCAGGCTGGGGATTCATCCCCAGCCAATGCCGGTCGAGGACGAATCCCCCGCCGCGCGTCGCCGCCGAGAATGGCCGGGGATGGCCGGGGATGGAATCCCCGGCTGAGACGCAAAGCCCGTTGAAACGGGCTGGGGCCGGAGCGCGCAGTCGTCTTCAGACGACTTTGTGTCTCAGGCTGGGGATTCATCCCCAGCCAATGCCGGTCGGAGGGATTCGTCCAAGTTTTTGCGGAATCCGTACTATAATAGCCCTCGCCTCTCGCCCAGCGAGGGCTTTCTATTGTGAGCAACCTTATGCTTCCCGAAGAACACAACGGCCACCCGATCATTGACCGCGCCACCGAATACATCCCGCCGCGCACCTGGCATCACTGGCTGTTCGGCCGCCCGCTGGCCACCGCCGACGCCCCGCACCAAACCATCGGCAAGTTCATCGGCCTGGCCGTCTTCGCCTCCGACGCGCTTTCCTCCACCGCCTACGCGACCCAGGAGATCCTGTTCATCCTGGCCGCGGCCGGGACGGCGGCGTTTGGCTACGTGTTCCCGATTGCCATCGCAATCGTCGTTCTCCTGGCAATCGTGGCCCTGTCATACGAGCAAACCATACACGCCTACCCGGATGGAGGCGGATCGTACATCGTCTCGCGCGACAACCTGGGCGAATTGCCCGCGCTGATTGCCGGCGCGTCCCTCCTGACCGATTACATTTTGACGGTGGCCGTCTCGGTCTCCTCGGGCGTGGCGCAGATCGTTTCCGCCTATCCGGCCCTGTTCGAATACCGGGTGTGGATTTCCATCGGCTGCGTCCTGTTCGTCATGCTGGTCAACCTGCGGGGAGTGAAAGAGTCCGGGGCGACATTTGCCCTGCCGACGTATTTCTTCGTCGTCGTGATGGCCGTCACGGTCGGCATCGGACTGGTGCGTTACTTCTCCGGCACGCTCGGATTGGTCGAGAACCCGCCCGCACTGGAAATGTCCGAAACGCTGAAAATCATCACGCCGTTCCTGATCCTGCATGCCTTTTCGAGCGGCACCGCCGCCCTGACCGGTGTGGAGGCCATCTCCAACGGCATCACCGCCTTCAAGGAGCCGCGCAGCCGGAACGCCGGCATCACGCTCATCTGGATGGCGCTCATTCTCGGCTCGCTCTTCCTGGGCATCTCGTTCCTGACCGGCAAGATCGCCGCCGTTCCATCCGAGACGGAAACAGTCATATCGCAACTCGTCCGCACCATTCTGGGAGGGCGCGGCTGGATCTACCAGGTGGTCATCTGGGCGACGATGATCATCCTCATCATGGCGGCCAACACGGCTTTTGCCGATTTCCCACGCTTGAGCGCCATCGCCGCCCGCGACGGCTTCCTGCCGCGCCAGATGTCGTTCCGCGGCAGCCGGCTGGTTTTCTCGTACGGTATCGTGACCCTCGGCCTGATCGCCTCCCTGCTCATTTTCATCTTCCAGGCCAGCGTCAACCGCCTCATTCCGCTCTACGCCATCGGCGTTTTCCTCTCGTTCACCCTTTCGCAGGCCGGCATGGCCCACCGCTGGTGGAAGATTGGCCGCCTGAAACCGGGGCAGGAGCGCAGCGAACGCGGCTCCACGCTGCGCTACCAGCGGAACTGGCAAACCAGGATGATCATCAACGGTTTCGGCGCCGTCTGCACCACGGTTGTGACCATTGTTTTTGCCGTCACGAAATTCAAGGATGGGGCGTTCGTGGTGCTGATCCTCATCCCGGCGATGGTCGGCATGTTTTCCATCATCCATCATCACTACCGGACGCTGGCGAAACGCCTGACGCTGGATACGTTTGCCGGCGCAGCGCCGCACATCACGCGCCACCGCGTCATCCTGCCGTTGAGCAGCGTGCACCAGGGTTCGCTCGAGGCGCTGCGCTATGCCCGCCGCCTTTCGGATGACATCACCGCCGTCCACGTCTCGATTGACCCGGCCGAGGCAGAGAAGGTGCGCCGCAAGTGGGAGAACTGGGGCGAGGGCGTGCGGCTGGTCATCCTCGATTCACCCTACCGCTTGTTCGTCGAGCCGCTGCTGGAATATATCGAGGAGATCCTGGCCCACCGCCAGCCGGGCGAAACGATTACAATCGTGGTGCCGCAGTTCGTTCCCTCGAAATCGTGGCATAATTTACTGCATACCAATACGGCCAACCTGCTGCGCAAGGAATTACTGTCCCGGCCCGGCATCATCATCACGGACGTGCCGTACCAGGTGCCATGACCCGGATTGGTCAAGGAGAGATTTCTATGAACATCATTATCGTTGGATGCGGCCGCATCGGGGCCGACCTGGCCCTCAGGCTGTTCCAGCAGGGACACCAGGTAACCGTCGTGGACAACGTCCCCCAGGCCTTCGAGCGGCTCAACCCCGAGTTCCGCGGCCGGACGGTGGAAGGCGAGGCGCTTTCGAAGGAAGTGCTGGAACGCGCCGGCGCAGAAAAAGCCGACGGACTGGCCGCCGTGGCGAATTCGGATACGCTCAACGCCGTGGTCGCCCACATCGCGCGCACCATCTACAAGATCCCGAACGTGGTCGTGCGCAACTATGACCCGAACCTGCGCGGCGTGCTCGAAGCGTTTGGCTTCCAGATCGTCAGTTCCTCAGCCTGGGGCGCGCAACGGACCGAGGAACTGCTCGGCAGCGCCTCCACGCGGGCGGTTTTCTCGCCCGGCAACGGCGAGGTGGAAGTCTACGAAATGATCGTCCCGGAGAACTGGGCCGGGCGCAAACTGGGCGAACTGCTGGGCGGGATGGGCGACGCCTGCCTGCCGGTGGCGCTGACGCGCGCCGGCCGCTCGTCGCTGCCCACGCCGGAGACCGCGCTGGAAACCGGCGATATGCTCGCGGTCAGCACAACCGCCCAGGGCATCGCGTGCCTGCGCAATGCGCTTGCCGGGAAGGAGGCTTGAGATGTTTGTTATCGTTGCTGGAGGCGGGCGCACAGGCGCCCAATTGGCTTCCGTCTTGCTGGCCGAAAAACACCAGGTGCGCGTGATCGAACACCGCCGCGAACTCCTGGCGCGCTTGCACCGCGAACTGCCCACCGAGGTGATCTACGAAGGCTCGCCCACCGACCCGGCCGTGCTGGAAAGCGCCGGCATCCGCGATGCGCAAGTGCTGGCGGCGACAACAGATACCGACGCCAACAATCTCGTGCTGTGCTATGTGGCGCGCGAAATGTTCAAGGTGCCGCGCATCATCGCCCGCGTCAACAACCCGCGTCACGCCTGGCTGTTCAACGAGAACTTCCGCGTGGACGTGGCGCTCAACCAGGCCGACGTGCTGGCGCACCTGATCCAGGAAGAGATGTCCATGGGCGACATGATGACCCTGCTCAAACTGCGCCGCGGGCGCTATTCGCTGGTGGAGGAGAAAATCCCCCGCGGAGCAAAGGCGATAGGCGTCGCCATCAAGGACCTCGGCCTGCCCGACCAGTGCGTCATTGCGGCGATCATCCGCGACGGGAAGGTTACCCTGCCGCGCGGCAACAGCACGTTCGAGGCGGAAGACGAAGTGCTGGCCATCACAGACCAGGACGGCGCCCGCCGCCTGGCGGAGTTCTTTGCCCGGCCCGAGGGATGAACCGGCGGGGGGCTATTCCTCCGCCCCCTCCGGTTCGTGCCGGCTGAGATGGTATGGCACTTCCATGATCACGATGTCACGCTGTTTCAGCAGCGCCTTGCGCAGCAGCGCCGCCGTATTCATGTGCAGCCCGCTGTAAATCCCGCGTTGGGGGATGAATTGCGGCACGACGACGGTCAGCATCTCCTCGGGGCCAAGCGTGTCCGCCATCTGGTCAATGTACGCGGTCAGCGGCTCGAGCAGGCGGCGGTAGGGTGATTCGATGATGTGCAGGCGCACGCCGTCGCCCCAGGTGGCCCACTTCTTTTTGAGTTTTTCATCTTCCAGCGGATCGGTCGAAACATAGACGGCGGTGATGTCATTGGAAAACGAACGCGCGTAGCGCAGGGCGTGCGTCACGCCGCGGTGGACGCCGCTAATGAGCAGCAGTACGCGGTTGCGCTGGACGCGCGGCGCCTCGCCGTAATCCTCCAGCGAGAGATTGGCGGCCACATCCTTATAGTGATGGTGAATGCGAAAGAATATGAAAACCAGCGCGGGGACGAGCAGGATGACAATCCAGGCCCCGTCGAGAAACTTGGTGACGGCGAAGACGATCATGACGGTGACCGTCAGGATTGCGCCGAAACCATTGATCGCCAATTTGAGTTTCCATTGCGGGTCATAACGCACAATGCCGCCCTGCTGGACGAATTCCTCATTCGATTTGAGATGCCCGGATTTCCACCAGCGCACGGCCATGCCGGTCTGCGATAGTGTGAACGAAAGAAATACGCCAATGGCGTAAAGCGGGATCAGGGCAGTCGTCTCGGCTTTGAAGACAACGACAAGCAGGGAGGCGAACCCGGCCAGCGCGGCAATGCCATTGGAAAATACCAGGCGGGTTCCGCGGAAAGTCAATTGCCGGGGCAGGAACCCGTCGCCTGCATGGAGCGCGCCCAGGCGGGGGAAATCGGCGAAGGAGGTATTGGCGGCCATGATCAGGATGAGCGTGGTGCTGCCCAGCATCACGTACCACATCAGGCCCGTCCCCCAGATCGTCCGCCCCAGTTGCGAGATGATCGTTTCGGTGCGCGAGAACTGCGCGCCGATCTGATTCGAGAGGAACGTGATGCCGAAGAACATCACCGAGAGAATGACGCTCATCCAGATCAGCGTCGTGGCGGCGTTGCGGCTCTTCGGCTCCTTGAAAGCGGTGATGCCGTTGGAGATGGCCTCCACGCCGGTCAGGGCGGTGCAGCCGCTCGAAAAGGCATGCAGGATCAGGAACAGGGTCACGCCGCGCGCCGCTTCGATGGCCGCCGGGGTGACGCCGGTCACTGCATCCAGTCCGCCGGTAAAATATTTGTAGAAGCCGACGCCGATGGTGACCAGCGTGACGCCGAGAAAGAAATAGGTTGGGATGGCAAACGTGACGCCCGATTCCTTGACCCCGCGCAGGTTGACGATCATCATCAACAAGACGATCACGACCGCAATCTCGACCCGGTACGGGTGCAGCGCCGGGAAGCCGGAGGCCAACTGCGCCACGCCGGAGGAGATGCTCACCGAAACGGTCAGGATGTAGTCGGTCAGCAGGGCCGCCCCGGCGACCTGGGCGGGAAGTTCGCCCAGGTTGTCGCGCGCCACGATGTACGCCCCGCCGCCGCCCGGATAGGCATGGATGGTCTGCTGGTAGGAGATGGTCACCACCGCCAACAGGAAAATGATCGCCAGCGAGACGCCCACCGAGTAACCCAGCACGGCCAGTCCTGCCAACGGAACGGCAAAGGCCAGCACCTCCAGGATGGCTTCGGTGGCATAGGCGGTCGAAGAGAGCGCGTCCGAGGCAAACACCGCTAGGCCGACCTTCTTGTTGATGGTCTGGTGCGGCGCCTCGTCCGAGGAGAGCGGCTTGCCGATGAGAACGCGCTTGAACGATGTGACGAGATCGCGCTCGTCTGAGGAAGAAATGGTCATGCGGGTCTGCCTTTCAGGAAAACGTCGCAATGATAGTCCAGTTTGCCGGAAGGGGCAAGAGACGCGGCGCGCCGCCCGGCAGGCCCGCATCCCGCGCGGCCGGCGTTTGAGGGTCGCCGCAGGGACGGCTGTCCTGTATAATAGGGACAACCGATCATTAATTTTCTATGGATAAGTGAACCATGATCACTCAATATTTCCGCCCCACAACTCTGGATGAAGCCATCCAACTTCTGGCAAAACCGAACACCCGTCCGCTCGGCGGCGGGACCGTGCTCAACCAGCGCTCGGATGAATCCTTCGCGGTCGTGGACCTGCAAGCCCTCGGGCTGGACAAGATCCACAAATCCGGCGGGAAACTGGAGATCGGCGCAACCGCGACCCTGAGCCTGCTGCTCGAAAACGCGTACATTCCCGCCGCCCTGGCCGCGGCCATCCGGCTGGAAGCCCCGCTCAACCTGCGCAACATCGGCACGGTTGCCGGCGCGCTGGCGGCCTGCGACGGACGCTCGCCGTTCGCAGCGGTCATGCTGGCCCTCGACGCGAAAGTGATTTTTGTACCTGACAATGAGCAAATCACATTGGGAAATTATCTACCCCTGCGCGTAGGGGCGGGGCTTGTCCCCGCCCGAGGAGGGCGACCACAAGGGTCGCCCCTACAGAGCCAACTCATCACCAAAATCGAAATTCCGTTGAATGTCAAACTCGCGTATGAATCCGTCGCCCGCACGCCCGCCGACAAGCCCATCGTCTGCGCCGCGCTGGCACAGTGGGACTCGGGCCGCACCCGGCTCGTGCTCGGCGGATGGGGCGCGTCCCCGTCCGTGGCGATGGACGGGAACGAAGCGTCCGGTGTAGAAGCCGCGGCGCGTAACGCCGCCCACGACGCGGCCGACGAATGGGCCTCGGCAGAGTACCGGTCCGAGGTCGCGGCGGTGCTGGCAAAAAGGTGCCTGGAGCATCTACAGTAAGGCAAAAAACTACCACAACACCGCCTTCCGGCTGTATGAATCGATGGGATTCCGGGTGGCGCGGGATGTGCTGGTGTATCGGAAAGATTATTGAAACGAAAGGTAGATTATTTTGATGATGCCAGAGTTGCCCCTGAATAAAATTTTAAAAGGGGATTGTGTTGAAATTCTTAATTCTCTACCAGAGAATTCTATTGACTTGATATTTGCTGACCCACCATACAATCTCCAACTTCAACAAGAACTTTGGCGTCCAAATATGACCAAGGTTGATGCAGTAGATGATGCCTGGGATCAATTCGGTAGTTTCGAAGAATATGATACCTTTACAAGAAACTGGCTTACTGCCTGCCATCGCGTCCTGAAGAAAAACGGAACAATCTGGGCTATTGGTTCGTATCATAATATTTTTCGAATTGGTTCTATTCTACAAGATTTAAACTATTGGATACTCAACGACATTATCTGGGAAAAAACCAACCCTATGCCCAATTTCCGTGGCACCAGATTTACCAATGCCCACGAAACATTAATTTGGGCTCAAAAGGTACGTGGCACATCCTATACTTTTAACCATCACACAATGAAAGCTCTAAATGGCGACAAACAAATGCGTAGTGATTGGGAAATTCCTATTTGTTCAGGCAAGGAAAGACTTAGAGTGAATGGCGAACGTGTACATGCTACTCAAAAACCAGAGGCTATTCTATATCGAATTATTCTCGCAAGCTCAAAACCCGGAGATATTATTCTCGACCCTTTCTTTGGTACAGGGACAACTGGGGCTGTGGCAAAAAAACTAAACCGAAATTGGATTGGCATTGAGAGAGATAAAAAATATATTCGGGCGGCACAAAGGCGTATAAACTCGATCAAGCAACCAGTAACAGACGAGATTATTTTTGAAAGCAAACCGCGAAATCAAGGCTTTAAAATGCCATTCGGCAAATTATTAGAACTTGGGCTATTAAGACCAGGCGACAAAATCCAACTTGATAAAACAGGCGATATCGCCAAAGTGCTTGCCGATGGCCATGTTTCATCTGGTGAGTACCAAGGCTCCATCCATGCTGTAGCATCAGCGATTTTAGGAACACGATGCAATGGATGGGTACATTGGCTTTTCACTAATGAATCAAACGAATTAGTTGTTATAGACGATCTCAGAAAAGCTGCCGAGAAAATCACCTCACAACAATTACCAAATGGAGGAAAAAATGGAAAAGGATAAAATGATTCCAGCATCTTATAATTTTTTACGACAAAAAGCACAAAGCAATCAGGATTTCGAGTTCAGAGAATTAAAGGCTGCATCTGGATGGACAGAGGAAAACACAAGAACCAATATCTCTAAACGGTTAAGACAATTCCTAGAGGAGGTTTCCAAAGATAATTATCATGTCAAGAAAAACATCTTGGATGTGGTGTATTCAGAGTACTATAGACTATTTAAGCAATCAAATATCATTGTGCCACAATACAACGAACATCAACACCCAGATGTTGTCATCTTTGAACTGTTCCTGCCGCTCACATGCGAGGATAAACTTCGAAAAGCACTGGATAAATTGTTTTTCAAGGATACCGTCCTCAAAAGACTGCAAAGTATTGGCATGAAAGAATTGCAAGAAGGGTTTAGAAAAGAAGATAACGAGACCGAGAGTGGTTATTTAGAAGGGATATGCAAGTTCTTCAGCGATAAATTTGGCGGATATTCTATCAGCCATGTTTCGGGACGATTCAGGAGCAAAGATTTACTCGAAAGAAAAAAGGCTCGAGAGTTGGAAGACCACGATGAAGATTATTTGATTGATGAGACAACGGCCATTGTTCGTTTTGTAATTCCAATTCAAGCCACCGAGATCGTGATTAGAGAAAACTCAGATATTCAACTAGAATTAAACTTCTCATGCCCAACTGTTGACGAAGAATTGACAGGGATCGAATGGTTATTCCGAAATCTTCTCATTGCTGCCATTCTCCATACCGTTGACCAGAACCAAATATGGATACTGGAAAGCGGTAAGAGATACCAACTCTATAGGTTCGTGGATAAAAACAAAGAGTGACAGCAGAAACATGTGGCTCTACGAAGAGGACGGGCGCAAGGCGGCCATCAACGCCCTGCGCCAAAAAATACAGGTACAAGGAAAAGAGAATGAGAACGAGACAACGCAAGCCCATTAACTGGTTCCTGATCGGCATCCTCGCCCTGCCGCTGCTCGCCGCCGGCGCGTACTTCTGGGCCACCGGCATGATCGCCTCGCTGATGGCCTACCGCTCCCTGCTGGCAAGCGCTCCGCCCGCGCCCGGCGCGCCCTTCGACTACGCTCATGGCCAGCCCCTGACCCGCAAAGTGGTCATCGTGCTGATTGACGCCCTGCGCTACGACACCTCGCTGGACGCCTCGGTCATGCCGAACCTGGACGCACTGCGCGCCGACGGGGCCGCCGTGGCGACCATGCACAGCCGCCCGCCGTCCTTTTCCGCGCCCGGCTGGACCGCCATCCTGACCGGCGCGTGGCCCGACATCAGCGACGCCCAGCCCTTCAACCCGCCCGACGAGTTCAGCGTCCGCGCCTTCACGCAGGACGACCTCTTCGCCGCCGCCGACCGCGCCGGCTTGCAGACCGCCGTCTCCGGCTACTTCTGGTTCGAGGGGATGCTGGCGGACAGCGGCGTGGATGAAGGCTTCTACACGCACGGCGAAGACAACGCCGCCGACCGCGCCGTGGTGGACGCCGCCCTGCCCTGGCTCACCCAGGATTACCAACTGGTGCTGATCCACATTGACCAGGTGGACTACGCCGGTCATCACGAGGGCGGACCGCGCGACCCGCGCTGGGACGCGGCCGCCTCCCGCGCCGACGCCCTGCTGGGCGAGATCGTGGCGCAGCTGGACCTGGAGCAGGATACCGTCATCGTGCTTTCCGACCACGGGCAGATTGACATCGGCGGGCACGGCGGCGCGGAACCGGTCACGCTGCTCGAACCGTTCGTCGCCGCCGGCGCGGGCATCCTGCCGGGCCAATACGGCGACATCCAGATGGCAGACGTTGCCCCCACCGTGGCCGTCCTGCTCGGCACGCACATCCCGGCCTCCAGCCAGGGACGTCCGCTGCTGGAGATGCTGGACGTTTCGCCGGAGGTCGCCGCGCAAGCGCTGGCGGCGGTCGAGGTCCAGCAGGCCGCGCTGGGCGCGGCCTACGGCGAGGCCATCGGCCAGCCGGTCGAGGTCGCGGACGGGAGCGGGGTCGCCGCGACACAGCAGGCAATCGAGCAGGCGCGCAAGGGCCGGCTGGCACGCGAGCGCGTCTGGCGCAACGTGGCCGCCGTCTTCCTGGCAATCTTCCCCGGCTACCTGCTCATCCTGCGGAAGGAGAAGCGGGCGCTGTGGCCGCTCGGCGGCGCGCTGGTCTACCTGGCAGTCTTTCACTTGCGCTACCTTGTGCTGGACCACAAGACGTTCGGCGTCAGTTCCATCCCCGGCGAGATGGAATTCATCCTGTACGTGGCCGTCACCGCTTCGGTTGCGCTTGTGCTGGGCTGGCTGGTATCCATGCTGGGACTGCGCGCCTTCCGCTCCGGCACGCGCCAGGCCGCCGGTTCCGCGCTGGCGTCCGTCTGGTTCGTGCTTTACCTGCTGGCGCTCCCCATCCTGCTTAATCTCGCCGTCAACGGCCTGCTCCCCACCTGGACCCTGCCCGAGTTCACCATCCAGTTCCTGGGATTCTTCGCGCTGGTACAAAGTCTGTTCGTGGCGGCCGTCGGGCTGCTGCTGGTTGGCGTCAGCGCATCTGTGAGACAAATCTATAGATTTGTCCTACGAAAGCAGACCCATGACTGAAATTTTCTATCGCAACCTGCCGCACTACCACCCACTCAACGCCACTTACTTCATCACATTTCGGCTGGCGGGAAGTTTACCGCTCGATGCGCTGGCGCGTATGCGGCAGGATTATGAACAGCAGGAACGCTTGCTGGCAGCGCGTTTGCAAGGACAGGAATTGTATGAGGAGCGCTACAAACTCCAGAAGAAATTTTTCGCGCAGTATGATAAGATGCTCGATGCAGCCGAACACGGCCCCCGCTGGCTGGCGGAACCGCGCTTTGCTGAAATCGTTGCCTGCGCCATCCATGCCCTGCACCCGGAACACTATTCCTTGCACGCTTACTGCATCATGAGCAATCACGCCCACCTGCTGATTGACCAGCAAGGCGTCCCCGAACCGAAGCCTTTGAAAGACGGACAACACTACACGGCACTCAGCCATGCCATGCGCCGGCTCAAAGGGCGAACCGGGTACGCTTGCGCCAAACTCCTGGGTAAGAAAGGCACTTTCTGGCAGCACGAAAGTTACGACCATGTGGTTCGGAACGAAAAGGAGTTCGAGCGCATTCTCGCGTATATCATCAACAATCCAGTCAAAGCCGGGTTGGTCAACGATTGGCAGGATTGGCCCTACACGTATGTGGCACAGTAAGACAATTCTATAGACTTGTCCCACAAACTTGTCCCACAGACTTGTCCTACAGGAAAGCGAAACCCATGTTTATTTCTCTCACTATCAACGGCGACTCCCGCGAAATCGAAACCACGCCCTCCGAGACCCTTCTCTCCGCCCTGCGGCGGCTCGGATTCCACGGCGTCAAGTTCGGCGACGAGCACGGCCTCTCCGGCGCGGACACGATCCTGCTGGACGGCAGGCCGGTCAACGCGGGACTGCTGCTGGCCGCGCAGGCCGAAGGTCACAAGATCGCCACAGTCGAGGCTTTGGGCGAACATCCCGAGCGCGGCTGGCGCCGGACCTTGGGCCTGCATCCGCTGCAACAGGCTTTCATCGAGACCGGCGCCATCCAGTGCGGATACTGCACGCCGGCGCAACTGCTGGCCGCCAAAGCCCTGCTGGACAAAAATCCGAACCCGACCGAGGCCGAGGTGCGTGAGGCGATTGCGGGCGTGCTGTGCCGATGCACGGGCTATCTCAAGCCGGTGCAGGCCATCCTGCGCGTCGCGGCTGTGATGAGGGGAGAGGCGGTGGAACCCATCGGCAACGAACTTGGAGAATGGTTAATGGAGCATGGAAAACCCTCCGCCGATAGTTCACCATTAACCATGAACTATTCTCCATCCTCCACCATCACCCAGGTTGCACCCAAAGTCCTCGTGGCTCCTGAAACAAGGCCGTACCATACTGTTGGAAAACCAGAGCCTAAACTGGATGCTGTCAAACTGGCGCAGGGCAAACCGGCCTTCACCGCCGATATGGAGATGCGCGGATTGCTGCACGCCAAAATCCTGCATTCGCCGCACGCGCACGCTCGCATCAAGAAGATTGACGCATCAAAGGCGCGCCTCCTGCCCGGTGTGGCCGCCGTTCTGACCTGGCAGGACATCCCGCGCGTCGTTTACTCTACGGCGGGACAATCCGACCCCATCCCCGGCCCGCTGGACAGTTTTTCGCTGGACAACAAAGTCCGCTTCGTGGGCGACCGGGTCGCGTTCACCGCCGCCGAGACGCCGGAGATTGCCGAAGCCGCGCTCAAACTGATTGAGGTGGAATACGAAGTCCTGCCCACCGTGCTGGACGTGCGCGCGGCCATGAAAGAGGGCGCGGCGCGCATCCACGACGAGCCGGAGTACGTCCCGTTCGCGGTCTGCAATCCGGCGAAGAATCTGGCCGCCGAGATCCGCATTGACATCGGCGACCTCGACAAGGGTTTCGCCGAAGCCGATGAAATTTTCGAAGCCGAGTACGTGGTGCCCAAAGTCCAGCAGGCGCACATCGAGCCGCACGTCGCGCTGACCTACTGGGACGAGGACGACCGATTGGTCATCCGCACCAGCACCCAGGTTCCGTTCCACGTGAGGCGGCAACTGGCGCCGGTGCTCGGTCTGCCCGTCAAGCGGATACGCGTCATCAAGCCGCGCATCGGCGGCGGGTTCGGAGGCAAGCAGGAGGTGCTGGTCGAGGACGTGGCCGCCCACCTGACCATCGCCACCGGCCGCCCGGTGCTCATCGAATACAGCCGCGAGGAGGAGTTCACTGCCTCGCGCTCGCGCCACCCGATGCGCATCCGCATGAAGACCGGCGTCAAGCGCGACGGAACGATGACCGCCAATGAAATGTACATCCTGAGCGACACCGGAGCGTACGGCTGCCACGCCCTGACCGTCACCGGCAACACCGGGCAGAAGTCCATGGCGCTGTACGTCGGCGACGGCGAGTTTCGCAAGTCGCCCAACATCCGCTTCCACGCCGACATCGTTTACACCAACACGCCGCCATCCGGCGCGTACCGCGGCTACGGCGTGCCGCAGGGATTCTGGGCGGTCGAGCGCCACATGGAAAAGATCGCCCGCGCCCTCGGCCTCGACCCGCTCGAGTTCCGCCTGAAGAACGCCATCCGCCCCGGCGAATTCCATCCGTTCAGCACCGCCTGGAACGAAGGCCGCGAGCCGCACCCGGAAATCATCCACACCGTCGGGCTGGAGGAGTGCGTGCGGCAGGGCAAGGCCGCCATCGGATGGGATGAAAAGTTCGGAAATACTGAATGGCATGTAAGGGCGACCCGTCAGGGTTATGCAGTCGCCAGTGCGGACAAGGGCGGGTCGCCCCTACGCCGCGGCATCGGCGTCGCGATGGTCATGCAAGGCACAGCCATCCCCTACCTGGACATGGGCGGCGCGTCCATCAAGATGAACGACGACGGGTCCTTCAACCTGCTGGTCGGCGCAACGGACCTGGGAACCGGTTCCGACACCGTGCTGGCGCAAATGGCCGCCGAAGTGCTCGGCGTCCCGACCGAGGATATTCTCGTCTATTCTTCCGACACCGACTTCACCCCGTTCGACAAGGGCGCGTACGCTTCATCAACCACATATATTTCTGGCACGGCGGTGGTCAGGGCCGCGCAGCAATGCGCGGACAGGATCAAGGTCCGCGCGGCGAAACTGCTGAAACTACCCAACTACGAAACCATCCAACTATCCAAAAAACAGGCAATCGCCCTCGATGGCCGCTCCGTATCATTGACCGAAATCGCCCTCGACAGTCTCCACCATTCCGACCAGGAGCAGATCATGGGCGTGGCGTCGTACGTTTCGCCCTCCTCGCCGCCGCCGTTCGCGGCCCAGTTCGCCGAAGTGACCGTGGACACCGAAACCGGCGCGGTGACCGTGGATAAACTGGTCATGGCGGTGGACGCGGGCATCATCATCAACCCGCTGACCGCCTCCGGCCAGATCGAGGGCGGGATGACGCAGGCGCTCGGCTACGCCGTCTGCGAGGAGATGGTGTACGATGAGAAGGGCCGCGCCCGCGAGCGCGACTTCGGTGACTACCATATCTTCCGCGCCGACGAGATGCCCGAACTGGAAACCATCTTCGTCGAGACCTTCGAGCCAACCCATCCCTTCGGCGTCAAAGCCGTGGCCGAGATCCCGATGGACGGGGTTGCGCCCGCCGTCGCCAACGCCGTACTGGACGCGCTCGGCATTAACGTGAACGAGAATCCCGTCACGCCGGAGAAGGTTTGGCGGGCGTTGAAGCAACTCGAAGGACGCTCTTGACCCTCTCACCGGATTGCTTTATTATTCGGCCTCATTTTGTCAGGTTTCGCATCCAAATACTGGAGTCTTTATGACCGAAAAAATCGTCAACAATTTCAGCCTCACCATCGCCACCGTCAACGGGTCCGGCTCGCAGACCGCCAATGTGACCCTGCTGCGCGCCCTGTTCAAGATGGGCATCCCGGTCTCGGGCAAGAACCTGTTCCCGTCCAACATCCAGGGACTGCCCACCTGGTACACCATCCGCCTCAGCCGGGACGGGTTCACTGCCCGGCGCGACGAGGCGGAAGTGGTCGTCACGCTCAACCCGGCCTCGTTCGCCCGCGACCTGGCGTCTGTTCCGCCCGGCGGGGCATTTTTCTACGCCGACGACATCAAGCCGCCGATTGACCGCAAGGACATCGCCGCGTACCCGATGCCGGTCAAGGCACTGGCCCGCACTGCCGACGTATCGCCCAGCCTGCGCGAGTACATCGCCAACATGGTCTACGTGGGCGTGGTGGCGCACGTACTCGGCATCGAAATGGAGGCCGTCAAACAAGCGCTCTCCTTCCACTTCAAGGGCAAGGAAAGCCCGGTCAACTCCAACTTCGGCGTCGTGCAGGCCGCCGCGGACTGGGCGAAGCAAAACCTGACCAAGTCCGACCCGTACTTCGTCGAGCCGATGGACAAGACCTCCGGCCTCATCATGGCCGACGGCAACACCGCCGCCGCCATCGGCTCGGTCTACGGCGGGGTGCAGTTCGCCGCCTGGTATCCCATCACCCCGGCCTCCTCGCTGGTCGAGACCCTGAACGTCTACCTGCCGCAACTGCGCAAAACGAAAGACGGCAAGGCCACCTACGCCGTCCTGCAGGCCGAGGACGAACTGGCCGCCATCGGCATGACCGTCGGCGCGGGCTGGGGCGGACTGCGCGCCATGACCTCCACCTCCGGCCCCGGCCTCAGCCTGATGGCCGAATACGCCGGGCTGGCCTATTACTCCGAGACCCCCATCGTTGTCTGGGACGTGCAGCGCATCGGACCGTCCACCGGCCTGCCCACCCGCACCGCCCAGGGCGACCTGACCGAGACCTATTTCCTCAGCCACGGCGACAAACAGCACGTTCTGCTCCTGCCCGGCTCGGTGCAGGAATGTTTCGAGTTCGGCTGGAAAGCCTTCGACCTTGCCGAGCGCCTGCAAACGCCCATCTTCGTCCTGTCGGACCTCGACCTGGGCATGAACCAATGGATGACCCAGCCCTTCGAGTATCCCGACACAGATATGGACCGCGGCAAGATACTCTGGGAAGCCGATCTCGAAAAGTCGAATGGCGTCTGGGCGCGCTACAAAGACGTGGACGGCGACGGCATCCCCTGGCGCACCGTCCCCGGCAACGCTCACCCGGCCTCGGCCTGGCTCGGGCGCGGCACCGGCCACGACGAGAACGCCCGCTACTCCGAGGATTCCAAAACCTGGGAAGCCAACATGGCCCGGCTGAAAAAGAAATACGAAACCGCCCGGACCCTCATCCCGGCTCCCGTTATCGAGACGGCGCGCGGCGCAAAGATTGGCATCATCGCCTACGGCTCGACCGCGCCGGCGGTGGACGAAGCCCGGGTTTTGCTGGAGCAGGCAAACGGTCCAAAAACCGCCTACCTGCGCATGCGCGCCCTGCCCTGCACGAAAGACGTCCACGAGTTCGTCAAAAAGTACGAACGCATCTACATCGTCGAAGCGAACCGGGATGGGCAGATGAAACAAATCCTGAGCATGGCCATGCCCGACCAGGCGCCCAAGTTCCGCTCCGCCTGCCACTCCGACGGCCTGCCGCTGACCGCCGCCTGGGTCAGGGACGCCATCCTGGAACAGGAGAAATAAGATGACCACACCCGCTCCCACCCAGACCAACAAAGCCGGGCTGACGAGAAACGATTACAAGGGACTGCCGTCCACGCTGTGCGCGGGCTGCGGCCACAACTCCATCGCCAGCCAGATCATCGCCGCCTGCTACGAACTGGACATCGTGCCGGAAAAACTGATGAAGTTCTCCGGCATCGGCTGCTCGTCGAAAAGCCCCACCTATTTCCTGAACCGCTCGTTCGGCTTCAACAGCCTGCACGGGCGCATGTCGTCCATCGCCACCGGCGCGCTGTTCGCCGACCCGAGTCTGCGCGCCATCGGCGTGAGCGGCGACGGCGACACGGCCTCCATCGGCATGGGCGGGTTCAAGCACATGGTGCGCCGCAACGTGCCGATGGCGTACATCGTGGAAAACAACGGCGTGTACGGTCTCACCAAAGGCCAGTTCTCGGCCACCGCCGAGGTGGGCCTGAACCTGAAACACCAGGGGACCAACCAGTACATGCCCGTGGACATCTGCATGGAGGCGCTGGCGTCGAAGGCCACGTTTGTGGCGCGCTCCTTTGCCGGCGACCCGAAACAGGTCAAGGAACTCATCAAGGCCGCGCTGAGCCACGACGGCATCGCCGTGCTCGACATCATCAGCCCGTGCATCACCTTCAACAATCAGGAGAACGCCGTCCACTCGTACACCTGGGGCAAGGATCACGAAGCGCCCCTGCACGAGATTTCCTTCGTCCCCGCATTAGACGAGATCGAACTGCCCGGTGATTTTCCCGAAGGCGATGTCCGCGAAGTGACCATGCACGACGGCTCGACCGTCGTTTTGAAGAAACTTGAAAAAGACTACGATCCCACCGACCGAGGCAAGGCCTTCCAGATGCTGGAAGAATCCGAGCGCAACAACCTGCTGGTGACGGGACTCATTTACATCGACACCTCCCGCCCGACCCTGCTCGACACGTTCGACCTGGTGGATACGCCCCTCAACCGTCTCACCGAACCGGACCTCCGTCCTGCCCGCGAGACGATGGATAAAATTAACGCCTTGATGTTTTGAAATAAGTCTGACAGGTCGGACAGGCCTAACAGGTCGCCAAGTCTGACAGGTCTAACAGGTCGGAATTGACTCGTTAGACTTGTCAGACTTGTTAGACTTCTTTGACTTGTAAGACTTGTCAGACTTGTCAGACTTGTCAGACTTTAAAGACGTGTTAGACTTGGGCTATGGAAATTGCCCCATCCTTTATTCTTCCCGATAACGAACTGACCGTCACCTTCGTCCGCTCCTCCGGCCCGGGCGGACAGAACGTAAACAAAGTTGCGACCGCCGTCCAACTGCGCTTTGACGTGCGCAACTCCCCGTCGCTGACGGAGGATGTGAAAGCGCGGCTGGTTCGTATGGCTGGGAAACGGATGACGAGCGACGGGGTGCTCATCATCGAGGCCAAACGCTACCACACACAGGAGCAGAACCGCACCGACGCCGAACTGCGGCTGGCCGCGCTCATTCAAAAGGCGCTCGTCAAACCAAAAAAACGCCGGGCGACAAAGCCGAGCGCTTCTGCCAGAGCAAAAAGGGTGGAGACGAAGAAACGGCGCGGCGCGATCAAGCGCATCCGCCAATCCAAACCAAATCACGATGCCTGAATCTGCTGGAAAGAATCGTCTGTGGGGTATCCTCGCCGGGTTGACCGCCACCGCCATCTGGGGCGGGATGTATGTGGTCAGCAAAGTGGTGATGGAAGTCGTCCCGCCATTTTCGCTCATCACCCTGCGGCTGGCGCTTGGTATCGTCACCTTGTTGATAGTGCGGCTGTTTGTAGTACGTCACGCAGCGAAGCGAAGTGACGCGACCCAAGGTGGACTTCGCTCCACTTCGTCCACTACTACAAACGTCACCCGCAAACAATTCTGGCAGGTTTTCGGCGTGGGGGTGATCGGTTATGGGATCTCACTCGGCTTCCAGTTCGTCGGGACGAATCTCTCCACCGCCGCCAACGGGTCGCTGGTCACCTCGGCCACGCCCGCGTTCATCCTGCTGTTCGCCGCCATCATCCTGAAAGAGAAGATCACGCCGCGCCGCCTGCTGGCGCTGATCAGCGCCACGCTTGGGGTGGCGGCCGTGATTGCCTCCAGCAGTTCGGGGGTTGACCCGCGCACAAATCAATTTTCATCGGCGCTTTTTCTCGGCAATCTCATCCTGGTGGCCGCCGCTCTGACCTGGGCGCTGTATTCGGTCCTCATGCGCAAAGTGACCCGTGACGTGGACGTGCTTTCCGCCAGCCTGATCGCCTTTGCGGGCGGGCTGCCGGTCAGCGTTCCGCTGGGCGCGTGGGAGGCCGCGGCGCAAGGGTACGGCGTCATTACCCCCGGCATCATCGGCGGGATTTTATTCCTCGGCATCATCTCCACCGCGCTGGCGATGTACCTGTGGAACACCGCCTTCGCCCGGCTGGAGGCGGGCGCGGCCTCGCTCACCTTCTTCGCCCAGCCTGTGGTCGGGACCGCCCTCGGCGCATTTTTTCTGGGCGAAAAGATCACGCCGCTGTTTATCGTTGGGGGAGTGTTGATTGGGATTGGATTGGTTATTTCCAGCAAAGGATGAAAATGAAAGAATCGCCGCCCCACAAAACCGAGCGCGGCGTTACAGGCGAGGCGGATGGAAAAGAAGAAGATTCGCGGGGAGACAAAACGTCAGCGGCAGACGAAAGAGAATTATGATTAGCTCATGTTCTTTTATCCGCCTTGAGTAATCCATTCGAAATGTGCTGCTCATTCGGGCCGCACATTTGTTTTTGAATGATAAAATCAGCCTATGGTAACCCCTACCCAATTAAAAATGGGATTTGCGAATTTAGAAGAGATTCAGGAAATCAAGAAGCCTGAATTATCCAATGGCCGCGCCAACAAGCTCGATCCGCAAGATCGCGCTTTTCACGACTGGTATCGGTTTGTCTTATCCTTTCCGCCACATCTGGTCAGAGATTACATCAAGAAATTCGAACTCAACAGTAAGAGCGTGGTACTCGATCCATTTTGCGGGACTGGCACAACACTCATCGAAGCAAAATTAGCGGGGATGAAAGTGGTCGGTTTGGAAGGTAATCCATTTCCACATCTGGCATCCGCGGTCAAAACAGATTGGGATTTGGATGCAGATATATTATCGTCACGCACCCGGCAAATAGCAGATGAGGCGATTAAGATTCTCGAAGCGCAAGGCATTGATGATAATTTCCCGTTCGAAAAAGAACATCAAAATTTAAAGTCGCTTTCACCTGATGCGGAAAAACTCATCCTGTCGAACTCCATCAGTCCCTTGCCATTGCACAAAACGCTGGTTTTATTTGAAATCCTGAAACAGTTTGAGAATGAGCCTTTTTATCGTCACGCACTATTGGCTCTGGGAAACGCTCTGGTTTACAAGATAAGCAATTTACATTTTGGGCCGGAAGTGGGGGTCAAGAGTCCGAAATTTGACGTGCCTGTAATCTCAAATTGGCTGCTCGAAATCGATAAAATGGTAAATGACTTGCGACAAGTCAAAGGGCTGTCGTTTCCGAAGTCAGAAGTCCATTTAGCCGATGCAAGAAGCCTTGATATCGTCGAACCGAATTCTGTAAACGCGGTCATTACCTCGCCGCCTTATCCAAACGAAAAAGATTACACCCGAACCACGCGGCTTGAGTCTGTCTTACTCGGTTTCATCAACACCAAAGAAGAATTGAGGGAACTCAAGAGAAGACTCATCAGGTCAAATACACGCGGAATTTACAAAAGCGACGATGATGATAAATGGGTCGCTGAGTTTCCAGAGATTCAACGTATTGCCGAAGCCATTGAAAAACGCCGCATTGAACTTGGCAAGGATTCTGGTTTTGAAAGAATGTATGCCAGGGCCGCTAAACTATACTTCGGCGGAATGGCACAGCATTTATCCGAACTGCGAAAAGTTCTTCGTCCGGGCGCGCAATTAGCATACGTTGTTGGAGACCAGGCGTCTTATCTACGCGTGATGATCCGAACAGGTCAAATTCTTGGAGATATTGCCAAATCGCTAGGATACGAACTCGCAGGCATCGATCTCTTCCGCACTCGATTGGCAACCGCCACAAAAGAGCAACTTCGCGAAGAAGTTGTTATATTACGATGGAGAGGGTAAACCATGACAACCAAAGAATCGAATCGCTACACCCAAATTCTCGAAGCCATTTTTGCCAAACATTACCGAAAAGGAGTCAACGAGATCGATTTTGAGCGCACAGAAATTAATCAAGCCGCGGATGAACTGGGAATCATATTGCCCAAAAATCTGGGTGATGTGCTCTATTCATTCCGCTATAGAACGGATTTACCCAAAGCGATAACTTCCAAAGCCCCCAAGGGATTTGAATGGATTATCAAGCCGGCCGGCAAAGGGAAGTATAAATTTATGGTCACAAAGCAATCCATCATTGTTCCGTCAAGCATTCTGGCCGAGACCAAAATCCCCGATTCTACGCCAGGCGTTATTGCCAAATATTCGATGAATGACGAACAATCTCTTTTGGCAAAATTGCGATACAACCGCCTGGTTGATATTTTCACCGGCCTGACTTGCTATTCCCTGCAAAATCATCTGAGAACGACTCTGCGTGACGGCTCACAGGTTGAAACAGATGAAATCTATATCGGCCTTGATAAACGCGGTGCGCATTACATTTTGCCAGTCCAGGCGAAAGGCGGCAAAGACAAACTCGGCGTTGTTCAGATTGAACAGGATTTCGATTTGTGCGCGCTAAAATTCCCACGTCTGATTTGCCGGGCAATTGCTGCGCAATTCATTGAAGGCAATTTGATCGCGCTTTTTGAATTTGAGCAGTCGAAAGATGGCATCAAAGTAACTTCGGAGAAACACTATCGGCTTGTCAGACCCGATGAGTTATCGCCAGAGGAATTAGAAAGTTACAATATTCGCCCGGCGTAAGAATATTTTCGCTCTCAAAAAACGCGACTCAAGTGGGTCGCGTTTTTTGTTGCATACAAAAGTTGCTCGACAGCAATGATCCGTGCAGTAAGACGAGACTCACCTCGCCGTATGCAGCAGCGCCATATTCGGCAATCGAAAATCGCTCACCGGGAACCCCGTATTACTGAGCATGCCTATATCAATGCCGCATCTTTGATTGAGCGGCTTTGGAAATTCGTCAAAAAGAAAGCGCTGTATCGCCAATATTACCAAACGTACGCGCGGTTTTGTTCGGCTATCATGACGCGGCGGGGAAGAACGGCGCAGTCTACATCATCTTCCGAATCCTCACCTCGATGCCTTTCTCGTCTTTCAGGAACTCCACAAGTTTCTGCGTGTCCGTTTTCCCAAAGTGATAGGGGTACAGGATTTTCGGCTTGAAGGCCCGGGCCGCCTCCGCCGCCATCTCCGGGGTCATCGTGTAGGGCAGGTTCATCGGCAGGAAAGCGACGGCGATGTCTTGCAGCGCTTTCATCTCCGGGATGTTTTCGGTATCCCCGGCGACGTAGACGCGCGTATCGCCGAAGGTGAGGATATATCCGTTCCCCGCGCCCTTCGTGTGGAATGGCTGCCCGTTCTCGCGCATGTGGATGAGGTTGTACGCCGCCACCGCCTCGACCGGGATCCCGTCCACCGTTTTCCGGTCGCCGTTGCGCATCACGATCCCGCCTTCGGCTTGCCGCGCGCAGGCCTCGGTGTACACCAGCACAGTCTTGCCGGTGCGCACGGACGCCAGCGCGTCCGGGTCCATGTGGTCGGAATGTTCGTGGGTGAGGAAGACGATGTCGGCTTTCGGCAGTTTGGAATAGTCCGCTACTTTGCCGAACACGTCCACGTAGATGGTCTGCCCCCGGAAGGCCAGCAGCAGGCTGCCGTGACCGAGGAACGTGATCGCCAGGTCCCCGGCCGAGGTGGGGAGGGTGTCGGTCTCGAATTTTTCCAACGCATTCATCGCGAACCTTCCTTTCGTCTCTTGAAATTATAGCACCGGAGGGGGGTTATTTTTCACCACGCCGATGAAACTGCGCCGCTTGGGGCGGAGCAGGCTGACGGTCACGCAGGCGGCCGCCGCGAGTTCGGCGAGAACGGTCAGGGCGAAGACGGCCGGCGTCATGTCCTACCTGTTGATCGCCACACGGTTGCGGCCTTTGTGTTTGGCCACGTACATGGCCTGGTCGGCGCGGGCGATCAGCGTTTCCAGGTTGGGTGTGTTGTCGTTGTACTCGGCCACTCCCATGCTGACGGTGATGCTGAGTTTGCCGACCGTGGTTTGAACCTGCGTGTTGGCGATGATTTCCCGTAATCGCTCGGCGACCTCCCTGGCCGTTGCCAGGTCCGTTTCGGGCAGCAGGATGACGAACTCTTCGCCTCCGTACCGGCTCACGAGGTCAATTTCGCGTACGCTTTCGCGGCATTGTCCTGCCAGCGCTTTCAGCACTGGGTCCCCGCCGACGGTGTGGCCGTACCTGTCGTTGATGCGTTTGAAATGGTCTATGTCCACCATGATGGCGGAGAATGGCCGCTTGAAGCGGCGCGTGCGGGCGAATTCGATGTGACCGAGTTCGAACAGGCCGCGCCGGTTGTATGCGCCGGTCAGGGCGTCGGTGAGCGCCAGTTCCTGCACTTCGCCGAACAGGCGCGCGTTTTCGAGGGCGATCGCCACGTGGTCGGCAAAAGCGGACGCGATGCGGGCGTGCGCGGCGGTGAAGTGGTGCGGGCTGGAACTGTCAATTGCCAGGATACCGGTCACCTGCTGGTGGACGATGAGCGGCACGCCAAGCCAGGAGCGGATGTGCATGTGAGGCGGATTGTTGAACGACGGATAGGACGTATCGGCATCTTCCAGGATGTATGGCTGCCGGGACTGGATGACGAGGCTGTTGGGGTTGTCACCCGGGACCGGGAAGCGGATGCCAATCACAGCCGCCGGGTCCGGCCAGCCGCGCCCGCCGACGATTTCCAGGGTTCCGTCGCGCAGCAACTGCACCGAGGCGCTGTCGTTCGGGACAACCTGTTCCAATTGCTCCAGGATACGATTTACGGCTTCATCTGCATTCAGCGTGGCGGCCACCGCCGCCCCCGCCTTGCGCAGCGTTTCGGATTCTTCGGCGTGATGGTAAGCCTGTTCCATCGCCTGGAACTTTGCCAGCGTCAGGGCAATCAGGCCGGCGGCTTGTTCTCCAATAGAAATCTCTTCTTTGCTGAATTGGTGACGCTGGTTGAAACCCAGCAGGATTGCGCCCAATTTGCTCTTGCCGACGATCAGGGGCAGCGCCAGCACGGATTGCGCCGGGAAGGATTTTGCTATCCGGGGACTCAGATAGGGAGAATGAAACGTATCCTCTATTACCAATGTGCGCCCGGCCCTCAGTACGGAAGCCGTCATGGTTTTCTCGCCGGGTTTGATGTCCAGATTGCTGTACGTTTTACGGAAGGGTCCGTACGCAGCCGTCGGAACGGCCCTGCGGGCGTTTTCGTCCCATAAGGAGAGGAAACAGCCGTCAGCGCCGATCAGTTCGCCAAGGCGATCCACCAGTGTTTGGGACATTTTCCGAAGGTCGGATGCCTGCAAGGCCGCCCGGACAATCTCGTGGAGCAAATTCAACGTGCGCTGGCGGTTGTGCAAAGCCGATTCAGCCCGGTGGCGCGCCAGCGCCGCACCGAAGATATCTGCGGCCGCCCGCAGGGCTTCCAGTTCAACCTCCGGCCAGGCGCGCTCGTTCAGGCAGTCGTCGAAGCCGATGAACCCCCAGCAGGTTTCTTCGAAGAAGATGGGCATTACGGCGATGGAGAGAACATTCTGGGCAGAAAGGAGTTCTTTTTCTGATTCGGGGAAATCGCTCACCACCCCGAAAATTGGCCGGTGATTGGTGAGTTCTTCCTCCCAGCGCCCGAAACCGGCGGATTGGTAGGGCAGGTTCTGCAAATCCGGGTTTTCGATCTGCGGCGTGATCCCCTCTGAAACCCATTCGTAGCGCTGGCTGACGAACGGCCCCCCCTCTTCCGAAAAGAAGCGCTCGAAGATGTACGCGCGGCTGACCTCGGCTGCCTTCCCGATCTGTGCCAATACTTCCGGGACGCTCTGCTCCCAGGTCTCCAGGCTGAGGAATCTTTCAGCTGCCAGGCTGACGGCCTGCAGGATCGCGTCCCGGCGCTGCAAGGCCATCTCGGCGCGTTTCCTTTGGTCAATATTGTGTGCGATAACGAGCCGGCCCGTGAGCCTGCCTTTCCGATCCCGGAGGGGCGAAATATTGAGTTCGAGGAATTCTTTTACGACGCCGCCCGGGGCAAACTGGACCTGTGTCTCGGCCGCCGCCTGGATGCCCGGCGCCAGGCTGGCCCAGCCCGGAATGATGTTGTGGATTTGCTCGCCAAAGGTGTTCTTCTCCGTAAGTTGGAAGATGCGCTTCGCGGCGGAATTGATGTCCACCACCCGATCCTGTTCGTCCAGCACGATCATTCCGTCGGGCATCGTGTCTACCAGCGCGTTGCGAGCCAGCGGGACCAGGTCGAGGAGACGCAGGCGGAAGACGCCCAGGGCCAGGAGCACGCCGGTAAACACCAGCATGAGCGGGGTCAAATCCAGGCCGTGCTGCGGGCTGGCGCCGGTGATGTAGATCAGGCTCCCGATCCAGGGCGCAGTGGCGCCGACCAGTAGCAGCCGGGTCTGGCGACGATAGGCCGGGGGCAGGCGGAAGAAGGCCAGGACCAGCAGGCCGGTCCCGCCCAGCATGGCGAGGTAGGAATATCCGATCCCGCCGATCCAGAATCCGATCCCGTGGCCATAGACGATCAGGTTATTCCCCAGCGGGTCGGGGGTAAAACTTGTCCAGATCAGGTTATGCCATTGGTTGGTTACGGCCAGCCCCCAGGTAATCACCGGGACGATGAACAGGAAGGCCACATTGCGGCTTCTGAGCCAGCTGACCAGGCGGTTGTACTCGATGGTAAAGAGGAGAAAGAACACCGGGCTGCTGAGGGAACCGGCGTATTGCACCACCGACCAGAATACCTTCCCCCGGATGCTGATGGTGGCATATTCAAAGGCGGCCCCCAGGGACCATTCTGCCACGGCCGTCATGAGCAGCGCCAGCGGCAGGCCACCCTCCACTTTCCGGCGTTTCCACGCCACGCCCGCCACGATGGCCGCCAGCAGGGAGGTGATGAAACAAAGGATGGAATACGGAGTGATCGTCATCCTGGTGGCATCTCCTGTTTCCTTCCCAAGGCGTTCTCCTTGCCTGCAATTGTATCCCAGAATGATATTTTCCCGGATATTAAATCTCTTGCATTCTCATCTCCTGAAGGCCGCACTCTTCCCGTGCATTAATCGCCGATTCCCTCTATAATAGACTTTATCGGTAATAGGCAAAGGCTTTGTTTTTTGCATCGAATTTTCGCGAATTGCTCTAAAATATTCGTGGTTCTCTGGGAATCGCCGCGATGTAGGGGCAGACTTGGGTGTCTGCCCGGGCGAACACGCAGGTTCGCCCCTACATGTAGGGGTATATCACGGCAACTCCCAATGAGCCATATTCGTAAAATTCGTGTCACCTAGTACCCGCAAGGGTATTCGATGCAAAAAGGTTATTGCCGATAATGCCAATATTCCCAGGCGTCCCTGGTCTTTTTTCATAAGGAGAATCCCATGTTCGAATCCCGACTTCTCTATCTCTCCCGCGCCGATGTTGAGGCCGTCCATCTCGACATGCGCGCCATCATCACCCTGCTCGAACAGGCGTTCGTCGAGAAAGGCCGCGGCAAAGTCGAGATGCCGCCCAAGCCTGGCATTCATACCATGCCGGACGCCTTCATCCACGCCATGCCAGCCTTCATCCCGGCCATGCGCTCGGCGGGCATCAAGTGGGTCAGCGGCTACCCGGCAAACCAGGAACGCGGCCTGCCGTACATCACCGGCCTGCTCATCCTCAACGACGTTGAGACCGGCATCCCGCTGGCCGTGATGGACTGCACCTGGATCACCGCCATGCGCACCGGCGCGGCCACGGCGCTCTCGGCCAAATATCTCGCCCGCCCCGATTCGTCCACGGTCGGCATCCTGGCCTGCGGCGTGCAGGGGCGCACCAATCTCGAAGCGCTGGCGTGCCTGTTCCCGGTCCGGAAAGTGCTCGCCTACGACATCCGGCCCGAGGTCCAGGAACGATACGTTGCCGAAATGAAAACCCGTTTCGGATTTGACATCGCCGGCGTCCCGGACCCGCGGCCTGCGGTGGCCGAAGCCGACCTGGTCGTCACCTCCGGCCCCATCCTCAAGCATCCGACGCCCGCCATCGAGAAAGACTGGCTGCGCCCCGGCGCGTTCGGCTCGGCGGTGGATTTCGACTCGTACTGGAGCGGTGCGGCGCTGGCGCAGATGGACCGCATCGCCACCGACGACCACGCCCAGTTCAAATACTACAAATCGGTCGGCTACTTCCAGCAGACGCCCGATCCGTACGCGGACCTGGGCGAACTGGCCGCCGGTCTCAAGCCGGGGCGTCAGTCCGAAAAGGAACGGACGCTCGCCATCAACCTCGGCCTGGCCATGGACGACATGGCCGTGGCCCCGGAGATCTATCGCATCGCAAAAGAGAAAGGAATTGGAATATGGCTGCCCCTGTGAAAACCCGTTTTGTCGTACTCGCGCTGGCACTCTGCCTGGCGGCTGTTTCGTGCGGCCCCGTCGCGGCGACGAATCCGCCTGACACGGACTTGGTCGCGACCATCGTCGCGGCGACCTTCCAGGCGCTGACCGCGCCGGCCCCGCTGGGAACCCCGACCCTTTCCTCCGCCCCGCCGCCCGCGGGCGCGACGGCCACGCCATCGCTGACCGCTGCCCCGTCCGCGACCGCCACGCCGGGGCTGGGATCGCTTTCCGGCGGCGTGTACGGCTATCCGTACGGGACCATCCCGCGGCTGGTGTTCGTTGCTTTCAACCAGGAGACGGGATACTGGAAGTACTGGATCAACCTGGCCGGGGCGTCGTATTACTCCACCGATTCTTTCATCCCGGCGGGCCGCTACCAGGTGGTCGCGTATGATGCGTCCGGCCACGCCGGCGGCTGCGTGACCATCGTCACGGTGAAGGCGAACGAGAACGCCGTCTGCGACATCACCGACTGGGTTGGCTCGTATCCGGGCAAGCCCGCCGGCGCGCCGAATCCGTGAGGCAAAAGTAGGGCGAAATAAAATTTCGCCCTACTTTTTTGCATAGCCCTTGCTGTTTATTCGTCGGGATACAATGCTTCTACCGCGTCTGCATAAAGATTGAGTTCACGTTGGGCGCGCTGGAGACTGGCATTGACCTCCGCATCTGGTTTATTGGCCAGAAATGCCATCATTGCATTGATCGAATGATCCATGGACGCGATCAGGTGCGAATGTGACTCGACGGCGCATTGGGGGATATCGAGGGTTTCGGCCTCCCTCTTAATATCCTGCAAAGCCTCGACCTGAGGCGCGAGCGAGATGCGGGGCGTCTGTGTGGCCAGAGCGAACGCGTCGCTCCATTCGGTCAGGATGGGCGCCACGGATGCTTTGTACGCATCCACGTCGCATTTTGGGGTGCATGCCCCCAACAACAGAACGGCAAGGGCGAGCAACAGGGTCTTTTTCATTTGCATTCTCCTTTGGAATTTGCGGTTTCCCGCCGGGTGAAAGGTTATTGCTCAACAGTGTAGCATATTGGTAGTATGGAGAGGAACAAGAAATAAGTACTATTTTTCTTCTATTTCGCGGTAAAATAGAACGGCTGTTCTTCCTTCCCCCATTCACCATTCCCTATTCCTATGGACTTCAAACTTAACGCCCCCTTCCATCCCACCGGCGACCAACCGGAGGCCATCCGTCAGTTGGTGGACGGCGTCCAGCGCGGACTCAAGCACCAGGTCCTGCTCGGCGCGACCGGCACCGGCAAGACGTACACCATCGCCTCCGTCATCCAGCAGGTCCAGAAACCTGCGCTCATCATGGCGCACAACAAAACGCTGGCGGCGCAACTGTACGCCGAGTTCCGCGAGTTCTTCCCTGAGAACGCCGTCTCGTACTTCGTCTCCTACTACGACTACTATCAGCCGGAAGCCTACGTACCGCGCCACGACCTGTTCATCGAAAAAGAAACTGAAATCAACGAAGAGATCGAGCGCCTGCGCTTGGCGGCCACCACCGCCCTGATGAGCCGCCGCGACGTGATCATCGTTGCTTCGGTCTCCTGCATCTACGGACTGGGCAACCCCGAAGAATACGGCAAGGGCACGGTCAGCCTGACGAAGGGCGGACTGTACCGGCGCAACGCCCTCATCCGCCAACTGGTGGACGGGCAGTATCAGCGCAATGATATGGAGTTGAAGTCCGGGACCTTCCGCGTGCGTGGCGATACCCTGGAGATCATTCCCGCCTACGAGGACAAGCGCGGCTACCGGATCACGTTCTTCGGCGACGAAGTGGAGCGCATCACAGAGTTCGTTCCCTTGACCGGGGAACTGATCGCCGAACCCGAGCAGGTGGATATCTACCCGGCCAAGCACTATCTCGCCAGCGACGAGCGGCTGAAAGAGTCCGTCTCCAATATCGAGAAGGAACTGGAAGATCGCATCGCGTTCTTTAAATCACAGGAGAAACTGCTCGAAGCCCAGCGCATCGAACAGCGCACCCGCTACGATCTGGAAATGCTGCGTGAAGTGGGCACCTGCGCGGGCATCGAAAACTACTCGCGCCAACTCGACCAGCGCGCCCCCGGCACCCACCCCTGGACGCTGGTGGACTTCCTGCCCAGCGACTACCTACTGGTGATTGACGAGTCGCACATGAGCATTCCGCAGATCCGCGGCATGTACAACGGCGACCGCTCCCGCAAGGAAACGCTGGTGGAATACGGCTTCCGCCTGCCCTCGGCGCTCGACAACCGCCCGCTCAAGTTCAACGAGTTCGAGCAGGCGATGGGCAATACCATTTACACGTCCGCCACGCCGGGGCCGTACGAAATGCAGCACGCCGAACAGGTGGTGGAACAGATCATCCGCCCGACCGGCCTCGTGGACCCGGAGGTGGAGGTCCGCCCGACCAAGGGACAGATTGACAACCTCGTGGGCGAGATCCGCGCCCGCACCGAGCGCGGCGAACGGGTTTTAGTTACTACACTTACGAAACGCATGGCCGAAGACCTGGCGCAGTATCTCGAAGAACTCGGCATTAAAGTCCATTACCTGCACTCGGAAGTGGTCACGCTGGAACGGATTGGCATCCTGCGCGACCTGCGCCTGGGCGTGTTCGACGTGGTGGTGGGCATCAACCTGCTGCGTGAGGGACTCGACTTGCCGGAAGTGTCGCTGGTGGCCATCCTCGACGCGGACAAGGAAGGCTTCCTGCGTTCCGCCACGGCCCTCATCCAGACCATCGGCCGCGCCGCCCGTCACATCAACGGACGGGTCATCATGTACGCCGACCGGATGACCGACTCGATGAAACGCGCCCTCGACGAGACCACCCGCCGCCGGGCGAAGCAGGTCAAGTTCAACTTGGAGCACGGCATCGTGCCGGTCAGCATCCACAAGGCCATCCGCGACTTGAGCGATTCGTTTTCTGCGAAAGGTGTGGCCGAGACGCGCGGCGAGTACACGGTCCGCAAGCACAAGGATGTGACCTCGCGCGGTGAGTTGCAGAAAGTGATCGCCGAGATGGAACGCCAGATGAAGGAAGCCGCCAAGAACCTGGAATTCGAGCGCGCCGCTGCCCTGCGCGACGAGATGTACGAGCTGAAGAATGTGATGGCACAGGACGAGTCTCTCAAGCCGTGGGAGCGGATCAAGTTGCTGACGGGGGAAGAGTAGTAAGCAGTTTTCTGCAAGCAGCGAAAAAGCCCCCGGAGTTTAAAAACTTCGGGGGCTTTTTGAAATTTTGGTTGTGCGGGTTAAAGTGTAATCACCTTCTCCGCCCGAACCTGCGCTTCGAGGATGTCGGTCATGCCGCCCACGATGCCGACCCTGGCCTTGCCCTCCAGTCCAAGATAGTTCAGGCACGTCGAGCAGACGATCAGCCGCACGCCTGCTTTTTCCAGTTCCCGCAGTTGTTCCAGCACGGGCGAGCCTTCCACGGTCAACCTGACCCCTTCGGTGTAAAAGCAGATCGCCGCGGGCAGGGTCCCGTTTTGGAGGAGCAGTTGCAGGTACTTGCCAATCAGGGTCAGTTGCAGTTCTTCCGGTCCCTTGCCCATGCCGTTGCTGTTGATCAGGACAATGCTGTTGTTCAAGGCCATGTTTTCGTCCCTTCTATTGCCATGCAAGGATAAAGAGAATGGTGAACAGCGTGCTGACGATCAACTGCCGCACGCCGATGCGCGTCGGCTTGACGCCCACGGCGGGATGCGTGATGCCCCACAACGTCTCCAGCCATTGCAGCAGGAAGGGGACGAAGACGAGGCGCGGCAGCAGACCGGTCAGGCCGGAAGCGAGGGCGAGCGCGAGGTTGAACGATGTGTACAGCAGGGCACGGCGTCCCGTCTGCCAGCGGACGGGGCGGGGCGGGACCCCGGTCAGGGTGCGCTGTTCGAGCCGCATGTAAGTGTGGACGATGGAGGCCGCCGATTGCAGCCAGGCCAGCAGCCAGAGCGCCCAGCCGAGCGGATCGTAGACTCCCTTCCCGACCCAGTACGCAGCCGGGGCGGCCAGCGACAGGACGCCGGTCGCCAGGATCTCCACCCCGGCCTGTTTCCGCTCGGCGCGGCGGCTGACCAGGTACAGGTGCCAGGCAAAGACGGGCAGGCCGGGGACGGCAAGATAAAGCACGTCCACGAAACCCTGCAAGACCAGCCCCGCCAGCGCGGCGGACGTGACCGCGCCATAGACCAGCATCCAGAACCAGGCCGCGGGCAGGTCCGTGCGCGGACGGCGTCCGGCATAAGCTTTGACGGCAACCGTCACGGGCTGGCGTGACATGAAGGCGGCCATGGCGGCAACGATGAGGAACAGGGTCGCCAGCGAAAACCGCCCTCCGGCGAAAATGCCGACGAGCAGCGGGCTGAGGATGAACACCCACGAACCGTGGTCTTGCGGAATGGCGATGACGCGCACGAAGATGGATTTTGGATTTCCCACCTATTCTTCCTCTTCCTCGTCTTCTTCCTGCTCGATGTCAAAGGATTTCAGGAGTTCGCGCGCCCGCTGGAGCATGTCTTTGGGGACAAAAACCTGAACGGGCGAGAAGGAGATGGCGTAGGACGACTGCGCCACCGATTCCTGGAAGAGTTCCACATCAATCCCTTCGGCCTCCAGGAAACTTTTGATGACATCGGCCTCCGGTCGGCCAACAGTGGCAACTTTCGCATATTTCATTTTGCTCATCTTCGGCTCTCCTTGTGTTCTGTTTCAATCATAAAACAAAAAAGTGTGTCTTTGCGAGGAGGGCGCACTTTCCCGGAAGGACACCGGGACAATGTGCCCAGCGACACATACAAGTGTGTTTGCAACAGGGCATTCTCTTTATCTTCTCTGCATCATCTGCAAATTTACACATCCAGCCATTTTGCCGCGGCCTTCGGCAGTTCCGCCAGCGGACCGACGCGCCGGGTGCATCCGGGCAGCGACTCGACGAACGCCCGCCCGTAGGATTTCGTCAGCAGGCGGCGGTCGAGGATGACGACCACGCCCCGATCCGACTGCGTGCGGATGAGCCGCCCGAACCCCTGCCGGAAGCGCAGCACGGCCTCGGGCAGGGAGTACTCGTTGAACGGGTCCTCATACGTCTCGGAGCGCGCCGCCACCAGCGGGTCGGTCGGGACCGCGAACGGCAGTTTGACGATGACCAGCACCGAGAGCGCCTCGCCCGGCACGTCCACGCCCTCCCAGAAGGAGCGCGTACCGAGCAGGACGGCGCGTTCGGCGCTCTTGAACGATTCCAGCAAAGCATTCGGGGAAGCGCCCTCGCCCTGTTCGTAGACGATGATGTCGCTTTGCGCGAGCGGACCGGCGATGGCGCGGGAGGTGCGCTTAAGTTGAGCGTACGAGGTGAACAGCACCAGGGTCCGGCCCCCGCTCGCCTTGCACAGACTGACGAGCGTCCGGTCCACCTGCCCCTGGTAGTCGGGGGCGTGCGGTTCGGCGATGTCGTTCGCCAGGTAAAGCAGGGCGGCGTTCTGGTAGTCGAACGGGGAGCCGAGCGCCAGTTCGTCGGCCTCGTCGGCCGAGAGGATGCCGCGCATGTAGCCGAACTCGCCATGGGCGGTCAGCGTGGCGGAGGTCAGGATGACCGAGCGCTTCTCGTGCCAGAGGTACTGCTCCACGTGCGGGCCCACGCGCACCGGCGCGGCGTTCAGGGCGAGGCGGTTGTTGTTCGGGTTCACCTCCACCCAGTAGACGTAATCGGCAACCGGTTCGGAGACCATCGAGCCGACCATGTTCTCGGCCTCGCTCAGGCGGCGGAGCAGGCTGCCGAGGTTGCTGATGGGGTCTTCGAGCGACTCGACTCCGTCGGCGTACAGGTCGGCCGCGCCCTTCTGGAGTTCGCCGACCAGTTTGACCAGCAGGTTGAGGCTCTCGGCCGCCGCGCCCCAGGTGATCTCGATGTTGTCCCAGCCGGGCTGGGTGCGGCTGGCGGGCAGGATGCGTTCCTGCCAGGCGTACGTGCTGGGCGGCTGGCCCTCGCGCTGGAAAGCCACGAATTCGGTCAGGGCGTCGAAGAAGATGCGCGCCTGTTCCTGCAAACGCCAGGCCAGGTCGGTGGCGCGCTCGACCTTCTGGCTGAGCGCGGCGAAATCGGACGGCCGCGCCCGGTCCCGCGCCGCTCCGAGCAGTTGCCCGAGGATGCCCGAGCCGGAGCCGCCGGTCTCCTTGATGAGCCGGTCCATGTCCCACTGCGTCAGGCGGAAACTCAGCGCGTCGGTGGCGGCGGCTTCGAGGTGATGGCCCTCGTCAATGATAACGTGCTGGTACTCGGGCAGGACGCGGTTGCCGACCGCCACGTCGGTCAGCAGCAGGGCGTGGTTGACCACCAGGATGTGGGCGTTCTGCGCCGCCTGCCGGGCGCGGAAGAACGGGCAGGCCCCGCCCTGGCGTTCGAGGCAGATCTCGGTCGTGCAGGCGTCGTCCTCGGCGGACATGTGCACCCACACGTCGCGCTCGGCGGGGCCGGTCAGGTTGATCCCGGTCCGGTCGCCGCTGAAGTTGTCCTGCGTCCAGACCAGCACTTTGGCGAGCACACGCATCTCGTCGGCGGTGGCAGGGCCGCGGCGGCGCATCAGGTCGAAGCGGCGCGGGCACAGGTAGTTCGAGCGTCCCTTCAGCACCGCCGCCCGCAGGTCCAGGCCGAGCGCCGCGCACAGGTCGGGGATGTCCTTCTTGATCAACTGGTCCTGCAGGTTGATGGTGTTCGTCGAGACGAGCACGCGCGTGTTGTTTTGCAGCGCGAACATTGCCGCCGGGACGAGGTAGGCGAACGACTTGCCCACGCCGGTGCCGGCCTCGACCATCAGGTGCTGGCCGGTCGAAAGCGCGTTCGCCACCGCCCGCAGCATTTCCACCTGTTCGGGGCGATGCTCGTAGGCTTCGAAATATTTGGAAAACGGACCGCCGTATTCGAGCACGGATGCAGCCTCTTCCGGGTCTATCGGCTGCGGTTCTTCCGGGACCTGGAGCGTGGGTCCCTTGCGCTTCTTCTCCTCCGCCTCGAAGAGCGGACCGTCATCCTGCTCGCCGCGGACCGGCTTGGCCTTCACGCTCTCGCGCGTCCGTGCCCGCAGCGCCTGCTGGAACGCCCAGCCTCCGTCCCACTCGATCGGTTCGCTGTGCCGGACGATTTCTGCCAGCAGGTCAATGGGAAGTTCCTGCGCCATCTCGTAGAGTTTCTGGAAGGCTACCGCGGTGACACGCGCATCGTCGAGGGCGCGATGGGTGGCCGGGAGGGGAATGCCCAACTGCTGGCCGAGCGCGCCGAGGTTGTAGCGGCTGGCGGCGGGCATCAGCACCGCGGCCAGTTCGTAGGTGTCTATCCGCTCGTTGAGTTCGAACAGGTTGTATTTCTGGAAAAAGGACAGGTCGAACTTGATGTTGTGCCCCAGAATGGGAGAATCGCCGATGAAGGCGGCCAGTTCCTCCAGCACGTCGCGAATGCGCGGCGACTGGCGCACCATCTCGTCCGAGATGCCGGTCAGGCCGGTGATGAATTCCGGGATGTGTTTTCCGGGGTTAATGAGCGTGGTGAACTCGTCTTCAACGCGGTGCCCGTCGAAGCGGCGCGCGCCGATCTCGATGATGGTTTCCGTTTTGGGGTCGAGGCCGGTGGTCTCGAGGTCAAGTGCGACGATGGAGGTCATATTAGAACAAGTGTACTATTTTTTCGAGTATATACCCATATGCAGGAACGCGCAAGGCGCGCACCCCCGCGGGGGAGGTGAGTATTGTACCATCCCCATAAACAAAAGCCCGGTATCTAAGACCGGGCTGCTGTATGCTAATAATCAGTTATACGGCTCTTATGGGGCGTAATCTGCATCCTCCACCCTGGCTTTACATGATTTTACTTCCGACGAGGAGGATCGCATGGGTGATTCAAAAGTTGCTTGCTCCTGATAGGTAAGGTTTTGAATCCACTCTATATCACTCTCTATTAGAATTCCTTGTGCGTTATATACCTCCGAGACTATCTTTACATATCGCAGTTCGGCAGAACACGCATTCGTTACTGTTCCAACTACATCAACTCCGGAGTAAGCGTCTTGACATTTGACATAAGTAATAATCGCGCAATCTTCGGGCTGGACAATTCCTCCCCCTCCTCCTCCGCCACCTCCTGATAAATTCGCAATGAAGTAAACGGCAACACATACACCTATTATGCCTAATAGTAAGTAAAGCCATAGTAAAGATTTCTTTTTTGGCGGCTGGGGTTGGGTGGCCGCGGGTGTAGTCAAACTGACTAATTGAAAAACCTCCCCCGCAAATTTTCGCGCTTCATCTTCTTTCCAGCCCGCCTGAACCATCGAGGCTACTATTTGCGAGGGAGTTTTTCCTTGGTTGATGAGAGTGGCTACATACTTCGTCCATTCATTCCGATACTGTGGTTTACTGGTCTCCTCAGACATAATAACCTCCTGACCGCAACAGAGTGGCGATTAAAGCGTGTGCGACATTACCAATAACAATATATCACGGAAAATAAGAGCGTCAAGTCTTTTCGACAAGAGTTCTATTAAATGATTGCTTTAATATTCAAAAGCCCAGCATATTCGCCGGGCTTTTTCTACTCTTGACACCTGACTAAATCCGAAGTTTTGGAAACTTCGGAAGTTTGTGTTTACTCCTCCTCTTTCCCGGCCTTCGGCAGCGCATCGCGCACCGCGGCCAGAGTCAACTCGGTGATCGGCCTTTCCTTGGCGGCGCGTTTCAGGAATTCCTTCAACCCATCCGGTTTCATCGCCGGCAGGGGGGCATCCTCGATCTTCAACTCGACCTTCGGATCGGTGAACAGCAGAGCGACGCGGACTTCGGGGACCGGCGTCCCTTCGGGGAGCAGGCGTTCCAGGTAACGCTTGACCGACTGGATTTCCGTATTCGTTTCGAGGTCCGGGCGGCCCATGCTCTCCTGTCCGAAGACGCGCATGTAGGAGCGCGCGAAGCCTCCGCCCTTGGAGCGCCAGCGTTTCCCGTCGTACAGGATCACCCCGCCCTGATAGTAGGGCAGGATGACCCACAGCCCGGCCGGGCCGACGAGGAAATGCGAGGCCGGGGTGGTGAAGTGGTAGATGGTGTACTCACGTCCCAGCCCCTTCATGTTCTTGTTGATGAGTTCGTCCGGGCGCGGGGAGCGGCCCCAGCGGTTGCCAAAGTAGATGCCGATCTGCGAGAGAAAGAAACCGAACAGCAGGCAGGCGAGGGAATAGGCGAACTTGTCGGGCATTGCAAAGGTAAGGTATAGGCCGAGGCCGAGCACGCCCAGCGCGGCGAGAGTGGTATATTGCCCGATCTTGCGGTTGCGCTTGATGAGTTTGGTATTGGTGACTGTTTTCATGGTTTTCCTTTTTGGAGTCCGATGACTATTTTCCCTGCAGGGATTTTTCGATTGCCGAGCGGATGGACTCGATCACGTCCGCCTCGACGGCGTTCTTTGCCACGCGGACCGCATTCTTGATGGCGAGGGCGTCCGAGCGGCCATGCCCGATGAAGACCAGCCCGTTCACGCCGAGCAGGGGCGCCGCGCCGTACTCGCTGGGGTCCATCATCTGCCTGATGCCTTTCAGCGATGGCTTGATGAGCGCGCCGCCGAGTTTGGCGAGCAGGCCGCCGGTCAGGATGGCTTCCTTGATCTTGTCCATCAGCAGTTTCGCCACCGCCTCGGACGATTTGAGCAGCACGTTGCCGGTGAACCCGTCGGTTACGGCCACGTCCACCTTGCCGCCGAGCAGTTCCTTGGCTTCGATATTGCCGAAGAAATTCAACCCCGATTCGGCCAGCAGCGGATACGTGTGCTTGACCAGTTCGTTGCCCTTTCCGGCTTCCTCGCCGTTGGCGATCAGGCCGACTTTTGGCGACGCGACGCCGCGCGCTTTTTGGGCGTAGATGCTGCCCATGATGGCGAACTGGAGCAGGTTCTCCGGCTTGCAGTCGGGGTTGGCGCCCACGTCGGTGACCACGCACGAACCGGTGGCGGTCGGGAAGATGGGCGCCAGCGCGGGCCGGTCCACGCCGGGGATGGTGCCGAGGCGGAAGTAGGCGGTCACCGACGCCGCGCCGGTGTTGCCCGCCGTGACAAACGCGTCCGCTTCGCCGTTCTTGACCAGGTCAATGCCGACGGCCATCGAATTCTTCGAGTTGGGGCGGCGCGCCTTCAGGACGAGCGCCATGCCCTTGTCTTCCATCGTCAGCATTTCCGGGGCGTGCACTACCCGGACCGGCAGCCGGTCCGCGTTTTGCGCGGCCAGCACGGGTCCGATCTTCGCTTCGTCGCCGACGAGGATGATCTCCACGCCGTACTCGCGCGCCGCGGCCACGGCTCCAACCACGTCAGGAACGGGGAAGTCGTCGCTCCCCATGGCGTCCACTACAATTCGAGTCATCTGTCCTCCGTAGGGCGGGATTCTATCCCGCCAGATTCATTGAAGTGGCGGGATTGGAATCCCGCCCTGCATTTGCTTGACATTACCTTGAACGTGATTATAATACGGCTTGCTCCGCGCTGGTGCTGGAATTGGCAGACAGGCATGGTTGAGGGCCATGTGCCGCAAGGCGTGGGGGTTCAAGTCCCCCCCAGCGCACACAAGAAACCCCCGTTCTCCGGGGGTCTTCTTTTTTGGGAATAACGGAATGGATCAGCGGGCAGCGGCGGGACTGGCGAGACGCCTTACCAATTATGGCATATTCTGGCGAAACGCGCCTGCGCGGAGCGGCAGAGCCGCTGTCCGACTGGAGCCGGTGTTAGCCCGCTCCTGGAGAATAAGATTTAGCCTTCATGACCAACTGTCTTATTTTTTTCGTAAATGTGTAAAGGATTTGTTCGGTCTCAAATGCGAAATCCATTACCATATCTTCTCTGGGGCCATAAATTTGGATCACCGGATATTTATAAATATCTTTGTTTTCCTTGATTTCTACAATTTCGTTCAAGTACATCATTTCAAAGAAATCAAGTCTTCCTGAATTCGTGTTATTAAATTTAATGATCTCAGATTTGGTAACAATCAGAACCTCAATGTAATATGCGAATTTACTTGCTCGGAAATCGGTTTCGTAGCAAAGGAGAGCTTCTTCCTCTGACAGCAAACTATTTATTACCGTGCGAAACTCGGATTCTAAATCGGAAACATTACATTCTTTGGTTTTTTTAGACATTTTTGTGTATCACTTTCTATTTTGAATTTCGCAATGGGCGGGCTAACTCGTGATTCTACGAGCATGGTGTGTTTAATGCCGGTATTATCCAATCTCGGTGTGTTTAATAGTGGCATGAATGCGATCCTGCGGCGTTCGCGCCAATGTTGGTTTCGCCGCCTGACGATTAAGGATTGATGTGGCAGGAAGAGAGAAAGTCGAGGCTCCGCTTCACTGCGCCGCCATATCATCCTGAGGAACGAAGGACATTACTCCTCGATCTTCATCCGCTGTTCCAGCCAGCGGACGATGCCGGAGAGCAGGAGCGTCATCGAGAGGTAGAGGAACGTCACCACGTTGAAGGTCTCGGTGACGCGGAAGGTGCTGGAGCGGCGCAGGCGGCTCAACTGGGTCAGGTCGTTGATGGCCAGCACCGTCACCAGCGACGAGTCTTTCAGGCAGGCGATGAAGTCGTTGCCGAGCGGCGGCAGGACGCGGCGGATGGCCTGCGGCAGGATGATGAAACGCATGGCCTGGAAGTAGGTCATGCCGAGCGAGCGCGCCGCCTCGGTTTGCCCCTTGCCGATGGACTGGATGCCGGCGCGGAACACTTCCGCTTCGTACGCGCCGTAGCCGAAGGCCAGGGCGATGATGGCGCGTCCCTCCATCGGCAGGTCGCGGATACTGAATCCGGAAATGGACAGGAAGATCTGGTGCCAGAAGGCCACCGTGGATGGCGACCAGGGCTGGTTCGCCGTCCAGCCGACACCCCAGTCCCCGACCCACTGGACGCTGTTCACAAAAATGGGGATGATGACAAAGGCCATGTACAGGATAAGCACCACCATCGGCACGCCTCGCATCGTTTCCACATACAGCGTTGCCGCGTTGTTGATGAAAACGTTTTTGGACATGCGCGCCAGTCCCACCAGCAGGCCGATGACGGTTGCAAGAAAGTAAGATATGACCGTGATCCGCAGGGTGACAATAATGCCCTGGGTAAGATACCAGAAAGTTTCGTTGTACTTCTGGTCCGCCAGGATCAGGTAGATCAGGAGAACGCCGGTAGCAACCAGGATGAACGCCCACCAGGGTAATTTTGCCAGGCTTGTTCTACGGCTGCCCGGCTGGATGCTTTTCGCAGATGCCTGCATGTCCTTCTCCTCCGATAAGCACATAATTAACAGGATGGGGGCTTGCGGCCCCCATCCTGTCGAATGTCAGAAACGGCTGGAAGGGAAATTACTTCAATCCCCACTTTATGTTGAGTTCGTCGAGTTTGCCGTCGTCCATCATGGATTGCAGCGCGGCGTTGACCGGCTCGATCAGGTCGCTTCCGGGCGGGAAGACGAAGGCCAATTGTTCATCGGAGGTAATCTGGTCGGCGATCTTCATCTGATCAACATTGGCGGACATGAAACCGGCCGCGCTCACGTTGTCAATCACGATGCCGTCAATATCCCCGGACAGGAGCGCCAGCACGGCGCCGCCGAAGTCCTCGAAGGATTGGACCCGTTCCGCCGGGAAGGTCTCCTTGGCGACGATCTCGTTGGTGGTGCCAAGCTGGGTGCCGATCAGGGCCGCGGCGTCGGCGATGAACTCGTCCAGCGTGCGGGTTTCGTCAGCGCGCACCAGCAGGACCTGGCCGATGGTCACGTACGGGATGGAGAAGTCAACGGTCTGGTCGCGCTCGGCGGTGAAGGTCACGCCGTCGGCCAGCATGTCATATTCGCCGGCGGCCATGGCCGGGAAGATGCCGTCCCAGGCAGCCTGGGCGAATTCCGGCACACAGTTGATGCGAGTGCAGATTTCGCGGACCACATCATAGTCCCAGCCCACGCCATCGCCCGACGCTTCGTCAATCATGTTGAACGGCGGGTAGGCGTTTTCCACCGCAACAATGATCGTGCGGCCGCCCAGGTCGGGCAAACCTTCAGCCGCGCTCCCGCCGCCTCCGCCGGTCGTATCGGGCAGGCAGGCCGTGAAGATGAGGCTGGCGATGATCAGGATTCCAACGATCAGTGAATACTTTTTCATCTCTTCTCTCCTTTTGCTAGGTTTAGCCGCTTCTGACGGCGCGGGTTCAGGACAGTGTCCCTTCTCCGTATGTGTTAAGCATAGACGAACTTGGAAATTAATGCAAGAGGCAAAGATTGTCGTTTTAAGACTCGTTCGGGCCGCAAAATGAAAATGATATAATGCTTTTGCAAATTGCTTTTATTGCATCCCATGTCTTCGCCAAAGGAGTCAGATGATGTTCCCCATATTTCCAAGCCCCGAGTGGTTGCAGACCCTCCACGACAAATTGAATTCCGATGAACGCTATGCCCAGATCGCCAGGAAATGGGAAGGCGACATGGTCGTGATCATCGAACCGAGCGGCCATCTTGCGGAGCGGCTGATCTATTACCTCGACCTGTGGCATGGCAAATGCCGCAAGGTGGAGGTCCTGAAGGAACTTTCCGGCCTCAAACCGTTATTTATCCTGACGGCCACTTATGATAACATTTCCCGCATCATGCAGGGCGGACTCGACCCGATGCAGGCCATGATGACCCGCAAGTTGCAGGTGAAAGGCAGCATGGCCTACATGATGCGCAACGTGCCGACCGTGCTGGATTTCGTGCGCTGCTGCCGCGATGTGACCGGCGAGATCCTCTAACGGATCGCCGATGCAGCCCATCCTGAAAATCAACCTGACCACCGGCGAAACGTCCGAATACGTCGTCCCGCCGGAATGGGAACGTGACTATCTTGGCGGCGCGTCGCTGGCGGCGCGCCTGCTGTATCCGGCGCTCACGCGGGACCTCGATCCTGTCTCGCCCGACGCGCCGCTCCTGTTCCTGACCGGTCCGCTGACCGGCACCGCTGGCCCGGCGGTGGGACGGTTCGTCGTCTGCGGAAAATCGCCGGCCACCGGGCTGTGGGCCGAGTCCAACTGCGGCGGGTTCTGGGGCCCGGAACTTCGTTTTTGCGGCTACGACGGATTGTGGATTACCGGAAAAGCCGAGGAGCCGGTCTATCTCTGGTTAAACGGTGGCAGGCTCGAGGTCCGGGACGCCGCGTCGGTGTGGGGCGAAGACACGTATGAATCGCAGTCCATCATCAAAACCGAGATCGGCGTTCCGAACGCGCACGTGCTGACCATCGGCCCGGCGGGCGAGAACGGCGTGCTGTTCGCCGGTCTCTTCTGCGACCACGGGCGGACGGCGGGACGCACCGGGCTGGGGGCGGTGGCCGGTTCGAAAAATCTCAAAGCCATCGCTGTCAAGGGGACGAAGAAGCCGCCCCTGGCGCGGCCCGAGGCGTACATGCCTTTGCGCGGCGAGGCCAACCGGGCGCTGAAAGCCGACAATATTGCCCAGGTGACGCACGACCTGGGTACGGCGGGGGTGGCCGACTATGCCGATTATCTCGGCTCCATGCCGAAGAAGTATTACCACCAGGCGACAATGGAAAATGTGGACAGGGTCTCCGGCGCGACCATGGCCGAGACGATCTTGAAAGGCGTAAGCGCCTGCCACGCCTGCGTCATTGCCTGCGGCCGGGTTGTGGATCTGGGCGACGGGGTGCGGCGCAAAGGCCCGGAGTACGAGACGGTGGTCGGCTTCGGCCCGAACCTGCTCAACGATGACCTGCCTGCCATTGTCCGCCTGGGCGAGGTGTGCGACCGGTACGGCATGGATATCATCAGCGCGTCGAATATTGTTGGCCTGGCGTTCCACCTCTACGAAAAAGGGATCGTCACCGATAAGGACACCGGTTTTCCCCTGCGCTGGGGCGACGTGACGGGCGCGGAGAAATTGCTCCACCTGATGGCCCGCCGCGAGGGGATCGGCAACTTCATGGCCGGCGGCGCGCGCCGGTTTGCGGCGCGCTTCGGCGCAGAGGACGAGGCCGTGCAGGTGAATGGGCTGGAAGCGGCCTACCACGACCCGCGCGGCGTCTCCGGGATGGCGCTGGTTTACGCCACCAGTCCGCGCGGCGCGTGCCACAACAAATCCGATTATTTCTTCGTGGACTGGGGCCAGGCCGACGCCAGCCTGGGCTTGCAGTTCTACGAAAAGCAGGCCGGGGCGGAGAAGGCCGCCAACGTGGCGCGCCACCAGGACTGGCGCACGGCCTGCGATGCGCTGGTGATGTGCCTGTTTGCCAACATTTCCCCGGAGATGACCGTTGGCCTCGTCAACGCAGCCTGCGGACTGGATTGGGCGGTGGATGACATGCTCCGCAGCGGCGAACGCGCCTGGAATTTGAAGCGCGCCATCAACAACCGGATGGGGTTGACACGCGCCAACGATAAACTGCCGAAAGCGTTCCTGGAGCCGTATGCCGACGGCCCGGTGGCGGGATACGTCCCGCCGCTGGAGGAGATGCTCGCCGCGTATTATTCCGCCCGCGGCTGGGACCCGGTCACGGGCCGCCCGACTCGCGAAAAATTGCGCGCCCTCGGGCTGAGTGACGCGGCGTCTGATATCTGGAGTTGAGTCTGGAAAGGCGGTACTCCTCCGCTCCCGCCGGATTTGCAATCCGGCGGCTGGATTGCAAATCCAGCCGAAGCATCGGTGAACGGTTGCTTCTTGTGCATGATCACGGTATGGTAGAACCAGGAAGATTTATCTGTTCATACCTTTTATCTGGTTTGGAGGTTCGTTCATGAAACTGGTATCCGTCTCTGAAATGCGCGCCGTCGAGCAGGAAGCCGACGCGTCCGGCCTGACCTACAACCTGATGATGGAAAACGCCGGGCACAACCTGGCGCACGAGGTCATGGAACTGGCCTATTTCCAGGATAGCGAGGAGGACGTCCAGGTTCTCGGCCTGTGCGGCCCCGGCAACAACGGCGGCGACACGCTGGCGGCATTGACCCGCCTGGCCGAAAAAGGCTGGACGGCGCGCGCCTACCTTGTCAAGCGCAAGGCCAAGGATGATCCGTTGTCCGGGCGGCTGGAGGCTGCCGGAGGCGAGGTCTACCTCGCCGAGGAGGACGAAAACTTCCACCAGTTGCAGGCCTTCGTCGAGACCGCCGACGTGTTCCTCGACGGCGCGCTCGGCACCGGCTTCAAACTGCCCCTGAAGGAAGACGTTGGCCGCGTGCTGGCAGCCGCGCAGGGCTTCCTCGCCGGCATGGACTGGCCGCCCTTCATCGTTGCCGTGGACTGTCCCTCCGGCGTGGACTGCGATACCGGCCAGGCCGCCGCGCAAGTCATCCCCGCCGACGCCACCGTGACCATGGCCGCCGTCAAGCGCGGGCTGCTCAAACTCCCGGCCTACGGGCTGGCGGGCGAACTGCGCATCGTCGGCATCGGGCCGCTCGACGGACTCAAATCCTGGCAGGCGCTCCGCAACGAGGCGGCCGACGAGGAAATGGTCGCCGCCATCCTGCCGCGGCGCGGGCTGGACGCCCACAAGGGCACGTTCGGCACGGCATTCGTTGCCGCCGGTTCGCTCAACTACACCGGTGCGGCGCTGCTGGCCGGCAAGGCTGCCTACCGCGCCGGCGCGGGACTGGTCACGCTGGCCGTCCCCGCGCCGCTGCACGCCGCCCTCGCCGGCCACTTCCCCGAAGCCACCTGGCTGCTCCTGCCGCACGAGATGGGCGTCATTGCCTCCGGCGCGGCGGATGTGCTGGCGAAGAATCTCGAACGCGCCACCGCGCTGCTGGTCGGTCCCGGCTTCGGGCTGGAAGATACGACGAAGGAATTCATTGCGGATTTGTTGAAAGGTGCGGGCGTGATGTCTCACGGCCAGTTGGGCTTCGTCAAATCCGCCGGAGCAAAACCGGACCGGAAGCCTGCCGCGCTGCCCCCGCTCGTCTTCGACGCCGACGGCCTGAAACTGCTGGCGAAACTTCCCGGCTGGCCGAACCTGCTCCCCGCGCCCGCCATCCTGACCCCGCACCCCGGCGAAATGTCCGCGCTGACGGGGCTGGCCGTGGACGCGATCCAGGCGGACCGGCTGGCGGTTGCCAAAAAGTACGCCGCCGAATGGGGTCATGTTGTTGTGCTGAAAGGCGCGTTCACCGTCGTCGCCGCGCCGGACGGGCGGACGGCCACCATCCCGGTCGCCACCCCCGCGCTCGCCCGCGCCGGGTCCGGGGACGTGCTGGCTGGGCTTATCGTCGGCCTGCGCGCCCAGGGCGTGGAGGCCTACGAGGCCGCGGTCGCCGGGGCGTGGATCCATGCCCAGGCCGGGCTGGCAGCCGCGCAGGTCCAGGGCAGCGCCGCTTCCGTGCTGGCGGGGGACGTGCTGGATGCGGTGGCAGACGTGCTGGCGGAGTTGGAGTAAAGTAGCGAGAAGTAAGAAGTGAAAGGGCAGAAGGGGATGAGATAACATCGAAAAATACGAAAAGAAAGCGCCTCCTGTGAGAAAATAAGGAACAGGAGGCGCTTTTCTTATGGCAGGCAAAAAAGGAATGCAGCGCTATCCAGCGGGGACAAAGATCGTGGTACAAGTCGTCATGCTATATATCCTGTTGAACAAATACCGACCCTGCCTGCGCGGATACTTCGAAAGTCTGGCGCAGGGAAACTCTATCGTTGTATTCGATTGATTGCCTCCGTCCCATTATACGCTTCCACCATCTGCCCGCCGCGGGTCAGGTAGCCGTCGTAGGCGATACCCGTGCCGGAGGAAATCCAACCTTCCAGGTTGAACGGAACGGGGCCATCCGCCGGGATCCACTCGCCGTTGAGACGGCGCGCCAGGTGGAGATGGGTGGCGTCGGCAAAACCGCCCTCGCAGGACGGATGCCCAATCCGCTCGCCCACGCGGACATATTTGCCCACGCTCACGCGGTCGCGGCTCTCGACGTGCATGTACAGCGCCGTCCAGCCGGTCTGCTCGAAGCCGTCGCCGTCCAGGTCCTGCACCACCGCCCCGTTCGCGGAGCGGACGATGAGTCCATCCGCCACGGCAGTGACCCACGCGTCGCTGACCACGCAGCCCTCCGTCCCGGCCGGGGCGAAGTCAATTGCAGCCCAGGCCGAGCCGTCGTCCCACCCGCCGTGCGGACCGCCGGTAAATGCCCACAGCACGCCGCTTTCGAACGGCAGTTGCATCGCCGGCTGGACCAGGTCCGCCGGGACGAGGGGTTCGACGGCCAGGTCGAAGGGATAGCCGAACAGCGCGTAATACGTGGCGAACAGCCCGTTCACTGAAACGTCCCGCAGCCAGGCCGGGTAATCGTCCAGCCCGGCAAAGACGGACTGCACGCCCGCCGTCCCGGCATTGATCATCGGGTCGGCGGGGGCGGCCGAACCGTCGGCCAGATACCAACTCGTGATCCCGTCCACGCGCCAGAGATAGTAGCCGCGGTTGAGGGCGTCGGCGGCCCAGGTCAACTGGAGGTACAGCCCCTCGTGCCAGCCGTCGTCCACGCCCAGCGGCTCGGTCAGCGTTTCGGGAGCGGGATTGGGATTCGTCACCCAGCCGGAGCGGTAGTCCAGCAGGGCCAGCAGCAGGCGCGGATTGACCGAGTAGTTCTGCGCCACGCGCACCACGATCTGTGCGCCGGTCAACGTCTCGCCGTCCACGACCTGCGCGTACCCGGACAGGTATCCGCCCTTCGTCCGCACGAACGCCTCCACGTCGAAGGCGGCGCTCATCGGGCCGTAGACCAGTTCCGAATCCGGGATGATCTTGAAGGAAGACCCGGAAGCCTGCGGCGTGGGGCGCGGGATGACCAGCGTCTGTCCTTCGTTCAGCACGTTCGGATCGGTCAGGCTGTTGGCCGCCATCAACATCTCCACGCTCATGCCGTAGGCGCTGGCAATCTCCCCGAGCGTGTCGCCGGCCCGGACAACGTACGTCTCCGGCCCGGCGGCCGCGGCCGGCGAAAAGTGGAAAGCGTCCGGCGTGGGCGTCAGGATGGGCGCGCCGGGGACGCGCGTGGCCGGGAAACGGTACGACGGCGTGGCCGCCGCGCCCGCCCCGGTAACGGCGGGCAGGCTCACGGTCCCGGTGGCGGCGGGTTCATATCCGCCGGGCAGGGAACGCGTGCAGGCGGTTAATCCAAAAAGCAAAAAGGCAAAAAGCAAAAGGCGTCTGGAAGGCATGGCTGGATTTTAGCATGGTCTGATAGAATGGGGGGCATGTCGAAACTCGCATGGTGGCAAACCGCTGTCTTTTACCAGGTCTACCCGCGCTCTTTCGCCGACGGGAACGGCGACGGCATCGGCGATTTTTCGGGCATGACCGCCAAACTGGACTACCTGCAATCGCTGGGCGTGGACGCGCTCTGGCTCTCGCCGCATTTCCCGTCGCCGATGTGGGACTGCGGCTACGACATCTCGGACTTCGAGGCGGTCGCGCCGGAGTACGGCACGCTGGCGGACTTCCGCCGTTTCCTCGACGGCGCGCACGCGCGCGGGATGCGCGTCATCCTGGACCTGGCGCTGAATCACACCTCCGACGAGCATGCGTGGTTCGTCGAGTCGAAGTCCAGCCGCGACAACCCGAAGGCGAATTGGTACGTGTGGTCTGACCCCTCCCCCATTTCTGGGGTTCGAAATGGGGGAGGCCGGGAGGGGGTCGGAGCAGAACCCAACAACTGGCAATCCTGCTTCGACGGGCCGGCGTGGACGTACGCGCCGGAGCGCGGGCAATATTATTACCACTACTTCATGAAACAGCAGCCCGACCTGAACTGGGAGAACCCCGAGGTCAAGGCCGCCATGTGGAAGGCGGTCCGCTTCTGGCTGGACCTGGGCGTGGACGGCTTCCGTCTCGACGCCCTCGGCACCATCTTCGAGCGCGCCGGCCGCCCGAACCACCCCGTCCCGATGACGCTGGCCGAACTGCGCCGCTTCGGCGAAAACGCCAACACTGACGAGGAGAAGAAACTCGCCGCCAAATACTGGTACGAAATGTTCATGTACCAGTGGGGCCGTCCGCACAACCTGATGAAGGAACTGCGCGGCATTCTCGACGAATATCCCGGCGACCGGATGCTGGTCGGCGAGGATGACGACGTGTCCTATCACGGGAACGGCAGCGACGAACTGAACATGGTCTTCAATTTCCCGCTGATGCGCACCGACCGCATCACGCCAAACTGGGTGCGCCGGAACCAGAAGGAACGCCTGGCCGCGCTGGCAAAAGTCTCGCCGCAGGCCTGGCCGTGCAACACGCTCGGCAACCACGACTGCTCGCGAATCTACACCCGCTACGGCGACGGCCTCCACAACGCCGAACTGGCGCGCCTGAACGCGGCGCTCATCCTGACCCTGCGCGGGACGCCGTTCCTCTACAACGGCGAGGAGATCGGGATGACCGACCTGCTCCTCCTCGACCCGTCGCAACTGCGCGACACGATGGCGACCTGGTATTATCACGCCCTCGTCTCGGACCTGAAAACTGCCCCCGGCGAAGCCGCCCGCCGCGCCGCCGGCATGACGCGCGACAAGAACCGCACGCCGATGCAGTGGAGCGGCGAACCGAACGGCGGCTTCTGCCCGGCGCGCGTCCAGCCGTGGCTGCCGGTCAACCCCGACTACGCCCGCGGCGTCAATGTGCAGGCGCAGGAGGACGATCCCGGCTCGCTGCTCAATTTCTACCGCCGCCTGCTGCGGGTGCGGAAGGAAACGCCCGCGCTGGCGGAGGGCGATACCCTTCCCGTCCATCCGCGGGCGGAGGAGTATCTCGCCTTCCTGCGCGCCACAGAAAAACAGTCCGTGCTCATTGTCCTGAACTACTCCGGCCAATCCCTGGCGCTGGATTTCGCCCGCGCCGTGCGCGGCAAAACCCTGCGCACGTTGTTCTCGTCCGCCGGGCGCGCCGGGAGCGCGGAACGCCCGTCCCGGCTGCATCTCGCGCCGTACGAAGTCTACCTCGCCGAAGTGACGGCATGACCGCTCCCGACAAATCCCCCATCCCGATGGTCTGCGGACGGACCATCATCGGCGACCCGGACTTCTTTCCGCAGGCCGAGTACCGCGGGCAGACAGTCTACTTCTGCACCGATTTCTGCCTGAACGCCTTCCTCTCCGCCCCCGACCGGTTCTACGCGGTGCACAGCAAAAAGTACGTCCGGCAGGAAGCGCGCGGAAATCGGGAGGATGGTGAAGGATAGTTGGGTAATGGTGCGAAGTACACATGATGTAGAGCGAGATACTATCGCGCTCTACGGTAAAAATCATGTAGCTCAACCCACTACCGATAGTTGTCCTTGCGAAAAAAGATGTAGGGCGAGATACTATCTCGCTCTACGGTGAAAATCATGTAGCTCAACCCACTACCGATAGTTGTCCTTGCGAAAAAAGATGTAGGGCGAGATACTATCTCGCTCTACTGATAGTTGTCCTTGCGAAAAAAGGTGAGATGAAATCGAGAAGTCCGGCTACACGCATTGCCTTATTTGGCGGCATGGAAGGCGGCGGGACCAAGTTCGCCTGCGCGGTCGGCGCGGGACCGGACGACATCCGCTCCGAAATCCGCTTCCCCACTGCCACACCGGACGAGACGCTGGCGCGGGCGATTGACTTTTTCAGGCAGCATCCCGTCGCGGCCATCGGCCTGGCCCCGTTCGGTCCGCTCGACCTGGACCCGGCCTCCCCCGCGTACGGCTCCATCACCGCCACGCCCAAGCCCGGCTGGGCCGGGACGAACATCCTCGCCGCCTTCCGCCGCGCCTTCGACATTCCGCTCGCCTTCGACACGGACGTTAACGCCGCCGCCTTTGGCGAATTTCACTGGCCGCCTGCAAACCGCGGTCTCGACTCGCTCGTTTACTTCACCATCGGGACCGGCATCGGCGCGGGCGTTATCGCCAACGGGAAGGTTGTCCACGGGCTGACGCACCCGGAGACCGGTCACGTGCGCATTCCGCACGACCGGGAGAAGGACCCGTTCGCGGGCATCTGCCCCTTCCACGCGGACTGCTTCGAGGGGCTGGCATCCGGTTCCGCGCTGGCCGCCCGCTGGGGCCGGCCCGGCGAGTCCCTGCCCGACGGCCATCCCGCCTGGGAGTTGGAGGCCGGCTACATCGCGTCCGCGCTGGTCAACGTGATCCTGACCGTCTCGCCGCAGCGGATCGTGCTCGGCGGCGGCGTGATGCAGCGCAGACATCTCTTCCCGCTCATCCGCGCAAAGGTGAAGGAGCTGTTGAACGGCTACATCGCTTCGCCAGTGTTTGCGGGTACAATGGACAAGTACATCGTCCCGCCCGCGCTGGGCATCCGCTCCGGGGCGCTGGGCGCGCTGGCGATGGCAAAAAACTACGCGGAAAGTGATAGAATCTAGTCAAATGACTGCCACAAAGAACGCCAGCGGAAAGAAGTGAGGCTCGACATGGAAAGTACATTGACCGCCATAGAATTGACAGGAACTGTCGACAAACAGCGCAAACTCCGGCTGGATGATCTCCTCCCGATCGCCGGCCCCAGGCGGGTGCGCGTGATCGTTCTCTATTCACTCGATGAGGAATGGAATGAAACGGAGTGGCTGCAGGCTGCGGCGCGCAACCCTGCCTTCGAGTACCTGAAAGACGCTGCGGAAGACATCTACACACTGGCGGATGGGAAGTCGTTGTATGACGAAGCATAAAGTCGTTCTCGTCCCCTTTCCGTTCGATGACCTGTCCAGCAGCAAGGTGCGCCCGGCTGTCTGCCTCACAGACCCAATCGGTCCACACAATCATATCATCCTGGCTTTTATCACCAGCCGCGTTGCTGAGAATCCGCTGGAAACGGATCTGGTCATTGAAAAAAGCGATCCGGGTTTTTCGGCAACCGGATTGCGCGTTTCTTCCACGCTTCAGTTGCACCGCTTGATGACAGCCACAAAAGCGCTGCTTCGCCGCGAACTTGGAACGCTGCCTCCGGAAATACAGAGGGATATTCAAAACCGATTGCACAGACTTTTCTGTTCGAAATAGTGGGGATCGAAATGCCGAGCGAACTCCACATCGTCACCGGAGCATTCGGCTACTCGGGCAAATACATCGCCGCGCGTCTCCTCGCCGAAGGCCGCCGCGTCCGCACGCTGACGGATTCCCTGCACCGCCCCAACCCGTTCGGCGAAAAGGTCGAGGCGCATCCGTTCAACTTTGACAACCCCGACCGGCTGGTCGAATCCCTGCGCGGGGCGAAAGCGCTCTACAACACCTACTGGGTGCGCTTCAACCATCCCCTCTTCAAACACGCCGACGCGGTCCAGAACACGCTCACGCTCTTCGAGGCGGCCAGGCGCGCCGGGGTGGAGCGCGTCGTCCACGTTAGCATCACCAACCCGAGCGAAGATTCGCCGCTCGAATATTTCTCCGGCAAAGCCCGCCTCGAACGCGGCCTGAAAGAGTCCGGCCTCTCGTACGCCATCCTGCGCCCGACCGTCCTGTTCGGCAAGGAGGACATCCTCGTCAACAACATCGCCTGGGCCTTGCGTCACCTGCCCGTCTTCGGCCTGTTCGGCGACGGCTCGTACCGCATCCAACCTATCCACGTGGACGACCTGGCCGCACTGGCCGTGGAACAGGGCAAGCGGAGGGAGAACGTCACGCTGGACGCCATCGGCCCGGAGACGTTCACCTACCGGGACCTGGTGACGGTCACCGCGCAGATCATCGGCGTGCGCCGCCCGATCCTTTCCATGCCCCCTCCCCTGGCCTACGCGGCCGGCTGGACCCTGGGCCTGTTCCTCGGCGACGTGCTGATCACCTGGCCCGAGGTGCGCGGCCTGATGGCCGACCTGCTCTGCACCGCCTCCCCGCCCGCCGGGTCCACGCGGCTGACCGACTGGGCGCGCGAAAACCGCGCCAGGCTCGGGGTCCGTTATGCGAGCGAACTGGCGCGGCGGAAGAACAGGCAGCGGGATTACTGAAGCGGGGGATTTATCCGGTCAACTCGCGCAGGCGCTGGACCATCAGCGAGATGCCCATCGCCAGCAGCGCGCCGACGATGATCCATTTCCAAAAGTGGAAAAACAGGATGACGATGGCAGCCATCGCCAGCACGAGCGTGATGCGCGCCACCGTCTGGACGAAGGCGCCGCGCAGGATGGACTCGGCCACCAGGAACAGGACGAAGATGATCCCCAGCCCGGCCCAGATAAAGTTCGGGGCGAAGAAGATCAGCCCGGCAATGGCGAACAGCATCAGGCTCAGGCTGATGGCCGCCCAGGTCTCGGCGGCGTTCCCGAAGCGCAGCGCCTGGCCGGTCTTGACCGGCTCGGCCAGGTGGCGGATGTGCAGGCGCGGGTCTTCCATCTCGCAGGCTTTGGCGCGCTCCAGGCGGCGGTCCAGGCCTTCGAGCAGGGCCGCGTTTTCCGAACGTTCACGCCGCAGGCCCCGGACTTCCGCGCCCAGGGCGGCGAGGCTTTTTTCCAGCGCGGCGTATTGCTTTGCCAGGTGCGGATTGCCCTCCATGCCCTTCAAGCGGACGCCGAGCGACTGCAGGTCGCTTGCCTTCTCGGGGATGAATATCTCCAGTTCCTTCTGGCGGGCGGATATCTTGCGGCGGTTGCGCTCCAGCAGCGCCTGCGCCCGCGGCGGGGGCGGGACCTTGTCCAGCCCGGCGAAACCGAGCGGATCGTACCACGCGCTGCGCGGCGACCCGTCGCGGTTGTACATCGGGCCGGCCGGGGCATTCTCGCCGGAGATCGGGTCGCGGGCGAACAGCCCCCACAGGCCGCGGTACTGCCCCACCCACGGCGTGGACTCGTCCACCAGGATCGGCGACCAGGTCCCGCAGGAGGCCGCCTTCCGGCCGGGCGGCTCGCCGGGACCGACGCGCAGGCCGTCGCCGCGGGCGTAGTCCACGAACGGGATGCGGAAGGGGTTGGCGGCGGGCTGGCCGAGTGTCCCGGTCCAGAATTTGTTCCAGACGCGCGTCAGGCCGGAGATCCAGCCCGGCAGCGGCAGGGTCACTTCGGCCTGGTATTCGCCCTTGCGGAAGTAGGAGGCGTGTGACCCCGCGCCGATATGCACGACCGGGTGGCCGTCCTCTTTGAGCAGTTCCCCGTCATCGTCCCAGCGGCGGCGCAGGTCGTCGCCCTTGAAGTCGTGCGAGGCGTAGGCCGTCCACTCCGGGATCAGTTGCCCGTCCCGCTCGTAGAGATAAACGCTGACCTGCTCCCAGTCGGACTCGTGGTCGTTGACGCCGTGGAAACCGGAGCGCCATGAGTTGAAGCAGTAGAAATACCAGTACTGGAGCACGGTCCAGCCGCCGGAGCGGACGACGCGCCCGTAGTAGACGTAACGCCGGTCGCCGCGCAGGAGGTCGTTGTAGTCCAGTTCGGCGGCGGCGGCCGTGGCGGCCGAGACGCGTCCGCGCAGCAGGAACGAAAGCGAGAACAGGCCGTCGGCCAGGCGCGGCAGGAAGCCGCCGCGCGCCAGCCGTCCCAGGCCGGGGTGGAAGGTGTTGCGCAGGCGGAGGCGCAGGCGCGCCTGCCCGGCCAGCACGCTGGCCGACTCGGCCAGGTCGAGAGGTTCGATGAATCGCAGGAAGCGCACCGCGCCGAAGGGAGCCGGGCGGCAGGCGGTCAGTTTCTCGATGGTGAGTTCGCCCTGCCGCGCCAGCAGTTCCTCGCGCCCATCCGGCTGGCGCTCCCACAGGCTGCATTCGCGCACGTAGCGTTCGGCGTCCATCGGAAAGAACTGCTCGCCCCGGGTGAAGTACAGCGCCGGCTCGAAGCGGCGCAGCAGGTCGAAGTCCGGGGCGCTGGCGGGCATGGACGGGCGGTCAGGCTGCGGATTCATGTTCTTCCCTCCCGATCCCGAAAATCCGGCGCACGTCGCTCGTGTTCAGCGCGAAGGCGATGACGGCGTTGGCGGCCATCACGAGGTAGTTGGGGGCGTGGTGGTAGAAATACTCAACCAGCGAGATGGAGAGCGAGACGCCGGTCCAGGCCATCAACAGCGCCCAGGCCCAGGGCCGCAGGCGCAGGAAGCCGACCAGCACCACGATCCCGGCGACGGCGAGCAGCAGGTAGACGGCGCTGGAGAGCAGCGCGCTGCCCAGGCCGGTCAGACGCCAGTCTGCGAAGAGCGGGGCACGGATGCCGTCCAGGAACACGCCCGCGCGGACGAGCGGCGCGATCACCTGGTACAGGCGGATGAGGAACAGGACGAGGATGCCGACCGCGATCACGGTGACGGCGATCGGCTGTTTCTGTTTGCGGCTTCTTTTTCTGCGCGACATTCTGGACCTCCGGCGTGCGCGGACTTCCCGTCCATTTTACCGCAGGAAGAACTTTTTGCCATGAATTTCGCCCTCACCCCCGACCCCTTCGCAAAGCACTCCTGTGGGGCTCCCGAAATCCCCAAAAGATTGGGGGCAGGCGGGAGAGGGGAGAAAAACTTCCGAGACCTCGCGGCCTCGGAAGTTTTCGTTTTACTGAACACTGTTTACCGAATACTGCTTACTGAACTTACCCGCACCCGCCGCCGGACACGCCGCGCATCCGCTGGAGTTGGATCTTGGGTGTGTATTCCAGTTCCCATTCGTACGGCGCGGGATCGGAGGCCGCGTAGCGGTCGCCGAGGGCTGCCTCGAAGGAGTAGCGCGACTGGTCGTCGCCAACGGGCGTGGTGGTGGGCGTTATGCCCGCCTCATCCGCCGCGAAGATGGAAATCCAGTTGTTGACGCCGCCTTCCAGGATGTAGACGTTTGGCACCGACTCGGCCTGCAATACTTTCCAGGCTTCGGTGGCGGCGGCCTCGTCGTTGCTCATCAGGACAATGATCGTATTGGAGGAATTTTCCGAGAGCAGGCCGGGCGCCAGGGCGCGGATTTCATCCAGCGGCACGTTCTGCGCGCCCTTGATGTGGAACAGGTTGTAGTCCGCTTCGCTGCGCACGTCGAGCATGACAATGTTGAGTTTCTGGTCGGCGAGACTGGCAAGCAGTTCGCCCGGATGGATCTGCGCCATGCGCCCCTCGAGCGCTTTATCCGGGCTGAGCTGGACATTCTGCCCGTCCACTTCGCGGGTGATGAGCAGTTTGGCGTACTTCTCGGAGGCGGTCGGCTGGCCGATGAGGATGATGGCCACAGCGATGACCACCAGGGCGGCCGCGCCGATGAGGCGCAGTTTCGGCTCGCGGCTCATGTCGCGTTTGCCGACGATGCGCTCCAGTTGTTCGGCGCCCCAGAACATGAACAGCGCCATGAACACCACCAGCAGGACCACCCAGCCGGTCGGCAAATGGGTCACGTCCATCAGGGTCAGGCGGCCATAGTAGCCGCTCTGGTTCCACCAGTCCCAGAAGGGGTCAACCGTCTCGCCAAAAGCCCACACGCCAACGACCGCGCCGAGCACGAAGATGATGCCGTCCACTTTGAGGGTCGAGGCCGAGACAAGCGAGGTGCCGGGGCAGAAGCCTCCGACGATGAAGCCGACGCCCATGATGAGGCCGCCGACGATGCCCGGCCAGAGATGCGTCTCGGGGACGTAGACCAGGTTGAAGTCCAGGATGCCGACGGCGGAGGCCAGGAACAGCAGCACCATGGCGGTCACGATGGCGGTGAACATGACCTTGAGCACGGTCAGGTCCTTGAAGTAGAACTGCGCCGCCAGTTTCTTCGAGTTGCCGAAGCCGGAAATTTCCAGCACGTACCCGAAGGCGAAGCCGATGACGCCGAAGACCAGGTAGGTCCACCAGTTGGCCGAGAGGGCTTGATTTACAAACTGCGACAGGGGGAAGATGGGTTGCATGGACGGCCTCCTCTAGTTCCACAACTTGCGGACGAAATAGGCCAGCGCGTAGGCCCCGGCGAAGATGCACATCATCAACGCCCACGACCCGGCAGAAAGCGTCGCGCCGCCGGAAAGCGCCTGCCCGGAGGTGCAGCCGCGCGCCATGCGCGCCCCGTAGGCGAACAGCACACCGCCGATGAAAGCCACGATCAGGCGCGTCCGATTGGAAATGCGCGGGCCTTTGTTGATCTCCACCTTCGTCCGCCCGTTGAGCAGGCCGGAGGCCATCCCGCCGAGGAACGCGCCGATGATCACCGGCACACTCCAATCGTCGAGCGGATTGAGCGATCCGCCCGCCATCTTGAGCAGGTACGGGGTCCGGTCAATGTGGCCGGGGACGACCAGGTCCTCCACGGCGGCGACCAGGCGATTGAGTCCGCCCGAAGCGCCGAGACCGTTGCGGGTCAACAGGAAGGCCAGGAACAGCACGATGCCGAGCAGCACGCCGCCCAGGTACGGGTGAACGTACGGCCGGGTGCGGATCCCAAACAGCCCTTTCTTGGGAGCCTCAGGAGCAGCAGTTGTCATAGGTTCATCTCCTTTTCCATTGTGTCATTCCCCTTACGGGGACGATGTGCGAGGAGCGGTCTTTCCCGGAAGGACACCGGGACGGTGTGCGACACAAAGCCATCTCCTCGCCAGCGAGGGGGTTGCTTCGCTTGCTGTCCTTCGACTACGGCGCACAAACCGCGCCTCCGCTCAGGACGCTCGCTCGCAACGACACGTTTGTTGATTATTTCTTCTTCTGAGGCGTCTCGACCGCCTCGTGGACTTCCACATCTTCCCAGCCGGTGACCATGGCCTTGATGCTGTCGAGCGCCTTCGGCCCTCCGGTGGTGGTCAGGTAGACGTGGCCGATAATGAAAGTCGCGAACAGCCAGGCCACCAGGGTGTGGAACGCGGCCAGGACGGGCAGCCCGCCCAGGAATTTGGCGTACTGCGGCCACTGCTGCGCGCCCCACATCAGAATGCCGGTGATTCCCTGCAGGGGGAACAGGACGGCCAGCAGGCCCAAATAGGTGATCTTCTGTAATGGGTTGAATTTCCGATCCTTCGTCTTGTTGAACGGATGAGGCTCGTGCCTGAAGACGCCCTGGATGTAGTATTTCGCCTGCACGATTGCCTGGTCAATGAAGCCGTAGGGATGCGGGATATACTGCTGGATCTCGCCGCTGATGAAGTGCCAGAAAATCGAGAGCAGGGCGTTGATGGCAAGCAGGGCAGCCAGCACGTTGTGAATGACAACCAGTCCGCGGAACGAGAGTCCGCCGAACAGGTCGGGGCGATGGATGATGAGGCCCGTCAGCAGGAGCACGACGATGGCGCTGGTCTGGAGCCAGTGCCAGAAGCGCTCGTAGGCTTCGTACATGTAGACGGGTTTCGTTTCGACAGTGGGCTTACCGCGTCTGCGCGCTAAAATGTAACGCAGTGTGCCGTGTCCCACCACGCCAACCAGTGTGCCGAGGAAGAACAGCCCGCCGAGCCAGTCCACCCAGCCGTAGCGGCTGTAGCCGAAGATGTACAGTTTGTCGGCCGCCGGGTCGGGCTGGTAGTACAGCGCCGCGCCGGACTGGTAGACGGTCCCGCTGGCGGTGACGTTGGTATCATCCACAAATTCGGGCGTCACGCCGCCGGGGACGTAATCGGCCAGTTGCATGGATTGGGACAGCCGCGAGCCATCGGCGTGGCAGGCGCGGCAGGCGCTGATGGCATATCCGGCTCCGGCCACGTTGTGGTTGATGCTGTACGGCTGGATTTCGCCGACGATGCGGGGATTGCCCAGCCCGAGGGCCGCCAGCCGCGCGGCGATCAGCGCCTGCTTGTCGGCGGTGTCAATGCGCAGTTCGGTCTCCGAGAGCGCGCCGTCCCCGTCGTAATCGAAGGCGTCCATGATCTTCGAGGCGTACTGACCGCCCGCAAAATAGACCGCCTCCAGGTCTACGAGACGGACCGGGCGCGTGTTGCCCTGCGCGTCGTCGTAGATCCAGTACCAGGTGGTAATCAGGTTATACGGGGCGATCAGGGTATCCCCGTCCACATTCTTGCGCATCATCAGCACGGGCTGGAAGCCGGTCACCAGGTCCGTGACCGAGCCGCCGATGCCCTCCACGCCGCGGCAGGAGGAGGCCGCGGTGTCGTCCAGAGTCAGCACCGTCCAGTCATAAGCCTGGATGGCGGGCGCGTACATCTGCGGGATATGGCAGGTTTCGCAGGCCACGGTGCTCATGTGTGTGTCGATATAAGGCAGCCAGTCCGCGTGGATGGCCTGCGCGTCGTGGCAGGATTCGCAGCGGCGCATGGTGCCCTTGAGTTCGGGCGCCACGTTATACTGGGCGCTCTCGCCGCGGGCAAAGTTGTGGTCGGGATATTTCAGGTATTCGCCAAAGTCCAGGCGGCGCGGATCGAAAACAAGCCCTTCCGGTTTGGTGGCCGCGCTTTCCTGGTAGGCAATCGGATTGTTGAGCGAATAGTGGCAGTCCACGCAGGCCAGGCCGCGCTCGGCGTGGATGTCCCACGGGCGGGCGAGCGCGCTCTTGCCGCTCAGGTTGACGCCCGACTCGGAGATCTTGTCGCCGGAGATGACCTGCCCGGTAACGGCCGTCTGCGGGTTGTCGAGGCTGCACGAAGTGACAACCAGCGGGTCGCTGCCGGTATGCACCAGCCCGTGGCACTGGGCGCAGTTGTCATTGGCCGGGGCCTGGATGGCGACGTAATCGGCCAGCAGTTCGCCGTCCGCGTCGAACGCTGCGGTGTTCCAGGCCAGCATGCCGTCTTCGCCGACGGCGACGATCCCGGTGCCAAACAGGGTGGCCGTGTTCGCCATCCCAAACTCCCCGGCGGCCAGCGCTTCGACGCGCGCCGCGTTGTTCGGGTTGGGCGTGTGGCACAGGAAGCAATCCATTTCCACTAATTGCGCAACCGCGCCCGGTCCGCCGCCGACGACGCGGTCGGTGTTCTGCCTGAGCCAGTCGGCTGCGCCGGAACGGCTCCCGGCCGGGGGCAGGAGATAGCGATAGGTCAGCGGATCCCAGCGACCGGCATCCGAATTTCCCGCCTGAATATCCGACATGCCCAGGTCAACGTGGAAACTGTGACTGGCGATGAAGGCCGTGTCGTGGCATTTGCCGCAGGTCTTCATCGTGGAGACGGGGCTGCCGCTCTCGAGGACGTTGGCCCCGTCCGTGTCCAGCAGGGCGAAGGTGGGATGCAGGGGCGAGATTTGCGCTTCCTGGACCGTGAGCCTGCCCGCCGATGCCAGGCGGATGCCCAGCCCCAGCGCGAGCGCGGCCAGCAGGACGCCGCCCGCGATCCCCCAGGTATGGAATTTGAGATTCTGCAAACGCTTCATCATGTCATCCCTCCCGTTATTTCCTCTGGAAACGGCCGCCCCAGACCATCGGGTCGCCGGGATAGCCGAGGGCTTTCCAGTCAATGCGTCCATCCGCGCTGTGGCAATCGTTGCACTGGAGCGCGCTCGCCGCCGGCTGGACCATGTGCGTGCTGGGCCAGTACATCCAGGTTTCGGCAAACCCGTACTGGCCGCTGTAATCCAGGCCGGTAATCGGTTCGGCGAGCGTAAACGCGCTGTTCCAGTCGAAGGTCGTCCAGTAGCCGCCATCCCCCGCCGTGATGGGGGCCAGGAGATAGTTATTGACCGTGTCGTAAGGCTGCATGGCGACGTGCAATTTGAACGGGAAGATCTTCGCCGTCGGGTCTTCGATGTTCCCGGCGGGCATATCCATCACGGTGACGCCATTCGGATCTATCTTGTCGCCCAGCAGGTAACGGTAACTCAGACTGCCGTTGTACCACAGGTATTGCGGCACGACATTCTTCTCGTAGACGAACGTCCCCTTGATGCGCAGGTAGGTGAAGTGATCCTCGGGCAGGTCCTGCCCGGCCGTGGACCAATCCCAGGACACTTTGGTCGGTTCGTCGAGCGCCACCGCCGGAACATGGCAAGTCTGGCAAGCCACGGTCTGGACGTGGGCATTAATGCGCTCGTCGGCGTGCAGGTTCGCGGCATGGCAGTCGGTGCAGGCCACCTGTTCTTTGGGGTCCACCACGTAGTTATCGGCCACCAGGCGGCCTTTGATATTGTGGTCGCTGGTCGTGTGGCAGTCGGTGCATACAAAATCGTTCGCGCCCATGTGAACGTCGAGGTCGGAGGGCGGGAAGTTCAGTCCCTGGGCCAGGTCGCCGTGCTTGACGTTGTCGCCGCCGCCGCCATTGAAGTGGCAGGAGCCGCAATTCTCGCGGTTGGGAGCGCGCACCGAGCGCGCCGCGGCCAGCAGATCCACACCCTCGGCCGGGTCGCCGTAACTGCCCTTGGCATACAGGTTGGTATCGGCATGGCAGACCAGGCAGTCCACGTTTTCCGGGTTGGAGAAATCGTAGGGCTGGTCTTCCTGCCAGTTGTAGCCGGCATGGCAGGTCATGCAACGCTTCTGGTTGCCCTGTGCGCTGATGCAAAAGTTGTTGATCTGGTTCGCCTTGCCGATGGTCACCGGGCCGTCACGTCCGGGGACGGTGAACGGTTCGCTCTGCCAGGTGAAATGCGTGGTGTGCATCACCTGGTCGGCGGCCTCCGCGTGGCAATCGAGGCAGGCACGCGTCACGTCCGAGCCGGTCGCGAATTCCCCCGAAACGATGTTCGCGTGGTCGGTATGCGTGGCATGCGCCGGGACGAAACTCCACGGGTCCTGAGTCTTCGCCTCGACCGGGCGCGGCCAGAAATACACGATTGGCACCACAAGAACGAGCAGGATGCCAACCGCCCCAACGATCCAGAATGGCTTTATTTTCCTCATACCTTCTCCTCCGTCGGGAAAGATTATCCGTTGTTTACAATCAGGCGGGCGTGATGCTCGATGCGGTCGCGCAGGATCGCGCGCAACATATCCAGAGCATCGATCACGCGATGATCAACAAGCGCATACTGCACGTTCGTCCCCTGGCGCGCCGCGCTGACCAACCCACTATCTCGCAAAACCTTGAGATGGCGCGAGACGGTTGGCTGCGGAAGATTGAGCTCCTGTGTCAACTCGGTGACGTTGCGAGACTGATCGGCCAGAGCATACAACAAGATAAGCCGCGTCGGGTCGGCCAGGGCAGAACACAGGTCCGCGTGTAGTTGCGTTATTTCTTGGGCAAGGGTTGTAGAGATCATTTCTATAGCCTCATTCGGATAAGCGTATATGTGTTAAAATACATAATACATGACAGATAACATCATCTCTAGTAACAAGTGTCACATGAATATGTGCAGTCTGTCACATATATGTTGCGCCGGGGCGTTTTTTATTGTTGAAGGTGTGTTACGATTGGGCAAATGATAAGCTATCGAGGAACCTATGAGTCTATTTGATAAAGAAGCGCTATCCGTCAATGTGGCTGCCCGGTTGCGTGAACTCCGCGAGGAGCGGAAAATGTCCATGCGCGCTCTGGCGCAAAAAAGCGGATTATCGGCAAATGCCTTGAGCGTGATCGAGCGCGGCAAAACATCCCCCTCCGTCAGTACGTTGTATAAACTTGCCGATGCGCTTGGCGTACCCATAACGGCCTTCTTCGGTCCCCAGTCCCCCCGCACCCGGGCGGTATTCGTCAAAGCCAATCAGCGCACCCGTGTCCCTTTCCTGCGCGGTGTCTGGGAGGGACTGGGCGGCGAGCAGTTCCTCGGGCGCGTCGAACCATTCATGCTCACCCTGGAAAGCGGCGCGAGCAGCGGTATTCACAGCATCGTTCACACCGGTCATGAATTTGTCTTTTGCCTGCGCGGGGGGCTGGAATATCAAGTTGAAAACCAGGTGTATGACCTGGAGGCAGGAGACAGCCTGCTGTTCTCGGCGCATCTGCGCCATCGCTGGCGGAATCCGGGGAACACCGTAACCAACGCGTTGATCGTCCTGTCCGATTTTTCGGAAGGCGATCATCCGGCCGCAATTCATATAACGGAAGAGAACAAAGAACAGGTTGATCCTCAAAATCAATGATTAAGGGAAACGCACTTCTGCAAACGAAAACGCCCGGTGCCTTTACGACACCGGGCGTCTGTCTGGTTGGATGGGCTAGATGAAAATGATCTGCGCGCCTTCGGTCATGTCAATGAAGTCGCTGGCGGTAACCACGTCTTTGATGCAGGGCAGGAACTCGTCCCTCTTGATGCCGAACATATCCACGGTCATCTTGCAACCGTACATCTTCGCGCCGCCATCCGAGAGCATTTCCAGATATTCACGCACGGTAGGAGTGCCCAATGCCTTCATCTTCGATTTCATGAACCAACTGGCAAAGGCTGTCATGCCTGGGATAATGCCCATGAGGTTCGGAATGCCCAAATTGCCGGTCGGTAGGCCCATCATGCTCATCTTGAAGCTGGTGTTGGCGACAGGCGCAATTTCCAGTTTATCCACGCGCTTTTTGGTGACCAGGTCCAGCCCCCAGAACGTGAAAAATATGGTTACATCAACGCCGTTGCCGAGGGCGGCCCAGCCCATGATCAACGCGGGATAAGCCATATCCAGGTCGCCTTTGGAGCAGATGAATGCGATGTGACGATTTTTCTCAGCCATTTCAATCTCCTTTTCTGAAAAGTTTGTAGTCGCTCATTGCGTGAAGCCGCGCTTATTAGACGCAGCCTTCGGGTTTGCCAAGGCCGGCAATCTTGGCGACTTTCTTCGCCGGTCCCTTCGGGAACAGGGCGAACAGGTCCTTGGTGGAGATGCCGGTGCCAGTGGTGATCTGGCGCAGCGTGGGTGCCTTGCCGGAAGCCAGGCCGGTCTGGCGGCAGAAGTCAATGATCTTCCAGTGTTCCGCCGTCAGAGCCGCGAGGCCCTCCTGTCTGGCGAGAGTTTCGGAAATTTCCTTGCTCCACTGGTTGGGGTCTGTCATATACCCCTCGGCATCGAAAGAAACACTTGCAAGAGTTGCATCAGCCATTTTTCTACTCCTTGGTAATGAAATGAAATTGAGGTGTTATCATGCCCGAGCAGGTGCCTTGCTCAACATCTTTTTGCCGCTCATGGACATATGGGATTCAACGAAAGGTATCGGCAGACCTTTCAAGAGAACGTTCCAGTAAATCCAGCGGAAGCCCATTTTGCCGATATGATCGAGGGTGCTTTCCTTCAGCAGTGAGAAGGGGCCAATCACCGGGAATGGAAATTGACCGGGCAGCGGCTCGACATCGAAATTGAAGTCAATCAGCAGCCCCTTGTCGAAACCGGTCTCGATGAAGCAATTCGCATGACCATCGAAACTGGCTTTCATTTCGCGGCCTTTCATGTGATCCGACAGATTCTCCACCAAAATATCCAGCATGAAATGCGCCACCGACCCAGCCTTTGAGGAGGGGACATTTCCGGCATCGCCGATGATGAAAACGTTCGGCCACTTGACCGTCTGGAGGGTATTCTTGTGAGTGGGGATAAAGCCCAGTTCATCGCCCATGCCTGAGTTTCGAATAACATCCGCGCCCATATTCAGGGGGATGGAAACGAGCAAATCATAGGGAACTTCGCGCTCATCGTAAGAGCGGATGACCTGCTTGCCGTTGTCCACTTCCATGATGGCGAATTCCGGTTCGACAGAAATGCCCTTCCTTTCGAGCATCCCGCCCAGCATTGCCGAGGCCTGCGGCTTGGTGAACGCGCCGGGCAGAGGCGTAGCCAGCACTATTTCAACTTTGTCGCGCATGCCGCGCTTGTGGAAGTACCAATCGGCCAGAAACAGGAATTCCAGCGGGGCAACCGGGCACTTGATGGGCATCTCGGTGATACTGAGAACCATACGACCGCCCTTCCAGGTTTCCAAGTAGCTGCCCAGATTGGTCGCGCCTTCCAGCGTGTAGAAATCGAACACATTTTGATGCCAGGCATCGGTCAGGCCGGGCGTCTGTTCCGGGTGAGTGTGGCTGCCGGTGGCAACGACGAGATAGTCATAGTTGATCTCTTTGCCGCCGCCGAGCCGGACACGGTTCCTTTCCGGCTCAACCAACTCAATATCTGAGAAGATGATTTCGACGCCACCCGGCAGGAATTTGCGTTTTGGCTTCACTACATCAGACGGAGAGTAGATCCCAAACGGGATGAACAGGAAGCCCGGCTGGTAGTAGTGAGTCTCATCCTTGTCAACAATGATAATGCGCCACTCGCGCGAGTCAAGGCACTTCGACATTTTATTGGCAACCATCGTGCCGCCCGTGCCAGCGCCCAAGATAAGTAGAGTTTTCATGATACTTCTCCGCTATTCAGGTTTTCTTATTCTGCACAGATACTCTAAGCAATTGCACCAGCAAGTGCAGCGCGCCTGGCAAGGCCATCGCGCAATACGGCCCGCAGCAAATCCAATGCCTGGATCAACCGCCTGTCGGCCAGTGTGTACAACACCACAGCCCCCTGCCGTTCAGCAACCACCATGCCGCGATCGCGCAGAACCTTCAAGTGACGCGAAACCATCGGTTGAGGCATTTTCAATCCGGCGGCCAACTCGGTCACATTCCTCGGGTTGGATGACAACTCATACAAAATCATGATCCGGCTAGGATCGGCCAGCCCTGCGCAGATTTCTGCATGCAGTTGAAGTACTTCGGTTTCCAAGTCAGAATTCATAGACAATCCTTATAGAATATGTGTATATCCGCATAACTCCATGAACAATAATAGCAACTATTTAATAGACGATATAGTGATACATATCACAATGTGCTACGATTAATGTAACAAGATATAGTCGGTCTTATAAGCCAATTTACACCGTGATTAGCACAATAAAAAAGCGCCGGAATGCACCGGCGCTCATCGCTTGAAGAGCTCAAAGTCCTAGGAGTAGTTTTCTTTCATTTCCGAGGAGGGCAACGCGAACTGTCCCTCCCGTCTATCCCCCACTGTAACAACATCTTCTGGCTGCATAGCCGCAAGAAAGGCAACGTATGCCGCCGCCAGTGCATCCAGTTCTTCGGGCAGGTAGATGAATTCCATCGGCAGGTTCCCGCCCAGAATTTTATGGCGGGTGATTTCCTCGAAGAAATCCATCGGGTCTTTGATCCCCAAACCTGCCGCATGCAGGGCCAACTGCCGCTGCAACCGGCCTTCGAGCGTCGGCTTGGGAAGCAGCCTCCGCCCCAGCAGCGCGCAGAACGCGGCATGCGGATGCGTCTCCAGCCACTGCCGGGGGGCCGAAGCAGACGGGTACGGCTTGTAGCCCATTTTCCCCAACTGTTGATAGAGAGCAAACCCCATCTGCATCCAGGCCGGACACAGTTCGCGCCGGGACGGCGTCGGCGAGACGTTGATGCCGCGTTCCCGCAGGAGGTACTCCGCCAGCCGCATCTCAAGGCCGCGCGAGTGGCCGGGACCCGGAGCCTGCCGCTCCAGTTTTTTTCGCACCAGTCCCAGGTTCGGGCCAGCCGGCGCGTTGACCGCCGCGATGGCCGCCGCCTGCCCGCCGGCAAAAGCCAGCACGTCCTCCAGCTCGCCGGCGCCCAGCGCCAGTAGCCGCCGCTCCCGGTCCAGGGCCGCATACGTGAAAGGACTGCGCCCGCCGGAAGGATCAATGCCGATGAAAGTTTCAGGTTTGGATGGCATGGGTGTCACCATAAAGGATTGTGGTAAACTGCCACCATTAGTTTAGACCAAAATCGATTCCAATGCAACCGATTCCGCGTCGAATTTTCATTGACATTCCCTTGGCCAAAGGTGGCAGTTGTGGATAAAGTATTCATCAGAAACCTGCGCATCCGCGCCATCCTCGGCATCCTGGAGCGGGAGCGCGAGACGCCGCAGGAGGTGCTCGTCAACGTGACCGTGTTCACCGACCCGCGTCCTGCCGGCGCGCCGGACGATCTGTCCGTTTGCATTGATTATGCCGACCTGGCGAAAAAAATCCGCACCCTGGTTGAGGAGGCGCGGATGTTCACGGTGGAGGCGCTGGCGGAGGAAATTGCCGGTTTATGTCTCGGCAGGCAAACGGTCCAGAAGGTGACGGTGCGGGTCGAGAAGCCGGAAGCGGTCGCGGGAGCCGAATCCGTCGGGGTGGAAATCGAACGCGGTCAATCCTAAATTTGCAGCGGCGAGGCGCCGCGGCTGATGTTATCCAGAAATTCCTGGCGGGTGGCCGGGTTCGACCGGAATGCGCCGTGCATGGCCGAAGTGGTCATGCGGGCATTGTGCTTGCGGACGCCGCGCATCATCATGCACAGGTGCAGGCCTTCCACGACAACGGCCACTCCCTGCGGGTGGAGCACGTCGCGGATGAAGTCGGCGACCTGGCGGGTCATGCGTTCCTGCACCTGCAGCCGCCGGGCGAACATGTCGACGATGCGGGGGATTTTCGAAAGGCCGAGCACTTTGCCGCTGGGGATGTAGGCCACGTGGACCCGGCCCATGAACGGCAGCAAGTGGTGCTCGCACAGGCTGTAAAATTCGATGTCGCGCACAATGACCATCTCATCGTATTTCACGTCGAAGAGGGCGCCGTTCACCAGCGTTTCCGGGTCGGCCCGGTAGCCGGAAAATAATTCGGCGTACATGTGGGCCACGCGGCGGGGTGTGGCGGCCAGGCCGTGACGCTCGGGGTTTTCGCCGATGGCGCGCAGGATGGCCGGGATGGCGTCTTCCACTGCCTGGAGATCAATCCCGCTGGCGGCAAGCGCTTCGTCATTCAAATCGTCGTCAAATTCTGTCGGTTGCATACAGACTCCCACAACCGGACCGGACACAGCCGGGGCGGTTGTATCGTTGTCGCAGGCGGCTATCCGGCCTTCGCTTCAATAACGCCGTACGTCCCATCGCGGCGGCGGTACAGGACGGCGGTGGCGTTGGTCTCCACGTCGAAGAAGATGAAAAAGTTGTCGTGCCCGAGCATGCGCATCTGTTCCAGGGCATCGGCCTCTTTCATGGGCGTCACTTTGATCTGCTTGCGGCGGACGATGATCGGGAGTTCGGCCTCGGGAGATTCCTCCGGCATGGGAACGGCCACTTCCGCGGCAGAGCGCCCGTCTCCGCGGCCGTGGCGACGCCGGCCTTTGTAGCGTTCCAGATGGCGCTGCATTTTATCAATTGCGTTGTCGAAGGCGGCCAACAGTTCGTCGGCGCGCTCCTCGGTGCGGAGGATGGCCTTGCGGGCGCGGCCGGTGATCTGCGCCACCATCCGGTCGTTGGCGCTGCGCGCAGATTTCACGTAGGCGAGGTCCACCCGCACCTCTTCCAACTCGCCCAGGTAACGATCGAGTTTGGAGGCCTTTTTCGTCACGTAGTCACGGATCGTGTCGGTCACATCCAGGTTACGAGCGGTTATTTCTACTTTCACAGCCATGGGTTCCTCCTTCAGGAATGGGATTAGGGCCAACCGTTAAACGATCTTTAAACCATGATGCGGGAGGGCGCGGGCAATCGTCAGGGCATAGACTTCCCGCGCTCCCGACGAAAGGAGCGCTTCGGCGCCGGACCGTAGAGTCGAGCCGGTGGTGGCGACATCGTCCATCAGCAGGACCGTCCGCCCGGCGACCAGGCGCGAGGCCGAATGGAACGCGTCGCGCATGTTCTCCTGACGCTCGGCAGCAGTCAGCCCGACCTGGGACCTGGTTTCGCGTGAGCGGGCCAGAGCGCCGGGCGCGTACCGCCAGCCGGCCAGCGCCGCCAGCGGGCGCGCCACCAGCCCGACCTGGTTGTAGCCGCGCTCCCGCATCCGTTTCGCTCCCAGCGGCACAGGGACGACCGCTTCCACCGGCCAATTCAAGCCGGCAAGGTATTCGGTCAGCGGGTATGCAAGCGCATCGCCGAGGGCAATGTTGCGCCGGTATTTCAGCTGGTGCAGCGCTTGCCGGATCGGGCCATCGAAGGCGACCCAGGAACGCAGGGCGCGATAGGGGGGGCTTTTTGTCGAACAGGCCGCGCAAATCCCCGCTCTTTTTTGAGGCAGGCCGCAGATTTCACAAACAGGTTCCGGTACGCGCACCACCTGTTCCTGACAGTCCGGGCACCAGCGAAACCCGGGCCGGCCGCATCCCCCGCAGACCGGCGGGTAAAGCCAGTCAAGACCGTCCCAAAACCATTGCGTCGGGCGATATGTCCAGTCCACAGGTCAACCGGGTTCTACAGACCGCCGAGGTTCTTCGAAATACTCAGGCCTGCCGGCACCAATAGCACAATCAGGATCGAGGGGAAAATGAAAATTCCCATCGGCAGGATCATTTTGATCGGGGCCTTGTGCGCTTCTTCCTCTGCCCTCTGACGCCGTTTCATGCGCATCTGGTCCGCCTGGATGCGCAGCACCTTGGACATGCTGACGCCCAGGACTTCACTCTGGATGATCGCAGCGGTAAAACTGGTCATCTCCGCGATGCCAATCCGGTCAGCCATGTCTTTCAGAGCCTCGCGGCGCAATTTCCCAAGTTGGATTTCGCGGATGGCGCGCCCAAAGGCGAGGGACAGTTCGTTTTCCCATTTTTCGTTGACCTTCGACATGGCCGCGTCGAACCCAAGACCGGCCTCCACACAGATCGTCAGCAGGTCGAGGGCGTCGGGCATGGCCTTGCGGACCTGTTTCTGGCGGTTGTCAATCTTGCTCTTCAGCCACAGGGCGGGGAAGAAAAAGCCTAAAACAACAAACAGCGCCACGACCAGGAGTTCCCGGCTTATAGGCCATGTCTTGGAAATCAGGAAGATCACGAACAAGAAGCCGCCCAGTCCGGCTGCGGCGACAAATCGCAGCGACAGAAAGGCGGACGCGTCCATGCGGCCGGGATTGCCGGCGAGTTCGAGTTTCTTCTCGGTGGATTGCAGCACGTGCTGGGGCGTAAACCGGGACGAAATTTCGCCCAGTCTTTTCATCAACGGGTAGACCACCCGGTCGGTGAACGGCTGCGAAAGCTCGATATCCTCCAGGCTGAACGCATCGCCGCGCTGGCTGAATTCTGCCAGCCGGGCGGCCAATGGGTCTTCGTCTTCTTCGGGGGACTTGAACCGCCGCGCGCCAAAATAGATCAGAACGCCGGCTCCAACCACAACAACCGCGATAATAATGGCAGTCCACATCTCACACCTCGATATTGGCGATACGGGTCATTACAAAATAACCGATGGCGATCAGGAAACCGGCTGTCACGAGCGAGGCAACGCCGCAAACGAGATTCCCGTCCGTAAAGAACGTCATCATGTAACCCGGGTTGATAAACCACAGCAAGATCAGCAAAGCGATGGGCATCAGCGCCAGGAGTTTCCCGGAGTACATCACCTGCGAAGTCAGCACACGGATTTCCCCTTTGATGCGGATGCGTTCCCGGATGGTGTACGAAATCACGTCCAGGATCTCCGCCAGGTTGCCGCCGACCTCGCGCTGAACATTGACTGCCGTGATGACAAAATCCAGGTCTTCGCTCGGGATGCGGCGCAGGAGATTCGCCAGGGCGCGTTCCATCGGGATCCCCAGCTGCATTTCCTGCACCACGCGGCGGAACTCGTCGCAGATGGGCGCTGGCATTTCCTTGCTGATCGCCTCCATGGCCTGCATCGTGGAGTAGCCGGCGCGCAAGCCATTCACCATCAGGTTGAGCATATCAGGCAATTGGTCATTGAACCTGATCAACCTCCTGCCTTTTTGACGCCTGACATACCACCGAGGCACCAGCGCACCCAGCGCCGCCCCGATGATGGCCGAAACTGGATTCCTGCCGCCCAGCATAAAGGCAATCAACGCCCCGCCCATAGTGGTGATTACGTATAAGGCAATATACTCGCCGGGTTTCAATTTCAAATCGGCGCGCGCCAGGTCCCGCGCGATCCGCTCACCGATGGAAGACTTCTCGACGCGCTTGTTGACCCAGTCGGTCAGCGCTGTGCTCCCGGCTTCCTTGGCCCCCGGGGCTTTCTCTTCCTCGAGATATTTCCCCAGCCGCTCTTCGACCATGGTCCGATCGCTCTTCGACGTGATCACCACGCCGATGATCAGCAAGACCAGTACGATGCCACCGCCAACCAGCAAGATCGTTGTCAGATCCATGGATAACACCTGCCCGATGCCAAGAAGAAATCAGGGTAGTGGGTCGAGTTACATGATTTTCACCGTAGAGCGAGATACTATCTCGCTCTACATCATGTACTTTGCACCATTACCGAAATTAGTACCGCCGCCGCTCGCCCACGCCGAAGATCGAGGGAGGCAAATGGATGCCGGAGGCTTCGATCTTGTCCATGAACTTCGGACGCAGGCCGGTTGGGCGTATGCGCCCGACCACTTTACCGTCTTCGATGCCGGTCTGCTCAAAGACAAAGACATCCGTCATGGTGATAACGTCGCCCTCCATGCCGCTGACCTCGGTAACGTTGACCACCTTGCGCGACCCGTCCCGCAAGCGCTCTTCGTGGACAATCAAGTCAATCGCCGATGAGACCTGTTCCCGGATGGCGCGCACCGGCAGGTCCATCCCGGCCATCATGACCATCGTTTCGAGGCGGGACAGGGTATCGCGCGGCGAGTTGGAGTGCAGCGTGGTCATGGAACCATCGTGGCCGGTATTCATGGCCTGCAGCATGTCCAGCGCCGCATCGTCGCGGATTTCGCCGACGATGATCCGGTCGGGACGCATGCGCAACGCGTTGATCACCAGTTGCCGAATGGTGATCTCGCCGCGGCCCTCGATATTGGGCGGGCGCGATTCCAGCGTAACCACGTGCTCCTGGCGCAGCTGGAGCTCGGCGGCATTTTCGATGGTCAGGATGCGCTCGTCGTTCGGGATAAAACCGGAAAGGACGTTCAACAGCGTGGTCTTCCCGGAACCGGTACCGCCGGAGATGACAATGTTGAGCCTCGCCTCCACGCACGCCTTCAGGAGCTGCAACGATTCCGGCGTCAACGTCCCATACTGGACCATTTGCTCGATCGTGATCGGGTTCTTGAAGAATTTACGGATGGTCAGCGTCGGTCCCACCAGCGAAACCGGAGGAATGACCGCGTTCACGCGGGAGCCATCCGGCAAACGCGCATCCACGTACGGGCTGGACTCGTCAATACGCCGGCCCAGCGGGGCAACGATGCGGTCAATGATGCGCATAACGTGCTCGTTGCTCTCGAACGTCACAGGCACGCGGTGGATCTTCCCTTTGCGCTCGATATAAATATTTTTGGCCCCGTTGACCATGATTTCCGTGACAGACTCATCGTCGAGCAACGGCTGGAGCGGGCCGAAGCCCAGGATCTCCGCCGCGATCTGCTCGAACAGGCGCGCCCGCTCGGGCCGGGAAAGGACAATATTCTCCTCGCCCAGGATTTGCTCGAACAAATCCTGGATCGTCCGGCGGACCTCGTCGGTCTTGGTGATATCCATCGAGGGGTCAAGTTCCGCCAGGAGCTTGTTCTGAACGCGGGTCTTGAGGTCGAAATAAGTTCCGGCTTGCGGGGCCGCGCTCGGCGCGCTCACCCGCCGCGCCTGGAGCGACGCCAGCCGGGACCCGTCACCGGCCTGCTGGCCGGAGGCCGGACTCTGCGGCTCCGCGGGCTTGCCCTGCCCCTGTTCGATTCGTTTTAGCAAGGACATCGCCTGTCTCCTTGAAGATTACCGTTTTGCCGGCTGATCGGCGTCGCCCGACTCCTGGGCAGTCAACCTGGCGCGCAATGCTTCTGCCAGCGAAAAAATGCCGCGCGCCGCAGGCTGGGTCTTGTTGTCCAGCATGAACGGGACGCCGCGATTGACAGAAGGAATGACAACGCGCTCGTCCAGAGGAATGACGGCCACCACTTCCTGCTTGAGATTTTCGCCCACTTTTTCGGGAGTGATGGTGATCCGCTTGTCGTAGCGGTTCATCACAAAAGCGACCTTGGATTGTGACACCCCCAGTGTCAGCAGCAAATCCAGGAACAGCCGGCCATCCTTGATCGCCGGAATATCCTGCGTCACTACGAGAACGATCGTGTCGCACACGTCAAGAACGCTCAGGGTCACATCGGTGAGGTAGGAAGTCGTATCCACAACCACATAGGCGTAGATCTGGCGCAAGTATTGGAGCAATCTGGAAACCTGCTCCGCCGTGATTTTGTCCGCGTGTTCGGGTTTCGAGGGGGCCGCCAGGATGTGCATGCCGGAGGCCGCATGACGGATCATGACCTCCTCGACCATTTCGGGGTCAAGTTCCTCGGCGCGGGGGGCGAGGTCCAGGATCGTGTTCTTTCCCTGCTCGTTGAGGAAAACCGCCACATCGCCAAATTGCAGGTTGGTATCAATCAGCGCTGTCCGGGTTTCTTCGTTGTGCAATGCCAGCGCCAGGTTCACAGCCAGGGTAGTGCATCCGGTTCCGCCCTTCGGGCTGTAAAGCATGATGATCTTCCCCTGGCTTGCCCGGCCGGCAAAAACAGCGTGCGCCGCCGTCCCGGCAGGGACGCTGTGGGGCTGTACATTCTTGACGCGTTCTTCCTTGGCTACAACACCGGCGCGGCGGATGGCGGCGGTCAGTTCGTCGGCCATGGGAGGCTTGGTGAGGAAATCGCGCGCGCCCACCTGCAGGGCGCGCCGCATGTAATTCGCATCTCCCTGCACGGTGAGGATCACCACCTGGACGTGAGGCATCTTCTGCCGGATCTGCTCGGTGGCAGCAATGCCATCCATGTCCGGCATGTTGATGTCCATCAAGACCACATCCGGGTTCATCTCCTGGCTGAATTGGATAGCCTCCCGACCGGTCTTCGCCGTCCCGACAACCTCGAGATCGGCCTCGAATTGCAACAACTTCCGAATATTCTCGCGCGTCTCGGCAACATCGTCCACAATCAGCACGCGGATCTTTTCGCCTTCAGCCATGCATTAACTCCATTAAGATACTGTTCGCGGAGCCTGTCAGGAGATTCCCTGAGGGCGTCCTCGGCCATTAAAAATCGGGATACGACCTGCCCCACCGCTATTGCGCCGGCGCAATGATCACGTCATTCGGCAGCGATGGCTGGATCAGTTCATCAATACGCGGCTGCAGCGAATACGGCAACTTGGCAGGCACCGGGATGTCGTACTGGCTCAACAGGTATTGCAGGTTGGTGGCGTCGGTGGTTGTCTTGAAGTCATAGTCGTCCGGGTTGCGCAGGGTCAATGTGATCTGCGAACCGCTGTAAACCAGGTACGTCAGCACCACGGCATCCTGCGGGGTAACCATCAGGGTGATGATGTCGGGGCGCGTCACCTGGGTCTGCTGCACCTGAACTCCCGCGATCGGCGTTGTCCCGCCCGGCGTTGCAACCGGCGTTTCAGTCGCCTCGCCGGGAAGCGGGAAGGTGCCCACGTGCAGGACCTGGATATTCTGCATAATCATCTGGGAGACCATGCGCGGGCGCTGAAGTTCAGAGGGGACAACGTAGATTGCGTTATTGAGGGTCGGGTCCAGTTCGGCGCGCCCCTGCGTAGACGCCTCTCCGCCGGAGCCGATCTGCACGGTCAGCACGGGAAGCGCCCCGGGCAGCGCACCCGCGCCGGTGACAGTGGCGGTGTAATTCGGCAGGATTGTCTGGTAACTTGCGTCAACATCCACCAGCAGCATGGTGACGATCACGTTCACCCAGTCGTTGTCACGAATCCCGTAGGCCGCCGCGCTCAGGCGGGTAATGGGAATGGAAACGGCGGTCAAGCCAGGGTTGATCGTGGTTGCCCAGGACGAACCGGGCAGATCCGAGGGTTTATCTGACAACATCGTGGTCATGATAGGCCAGTCCTGGAGGATCTGGATTTTGGAAAACTTGCCTACCACCAGATTCCTGTCAGTGATGTACCCTGCGGCCTGATAGGTTTCCGGGATGTGCATGGTTGACAGCATCCCTTCCTCGATTTGCTGCCCGGAGGAGATGTTCTGACCGGCAACGATGACTTCCACATACCGAACTTCCGGCGTGGGGGTTGCCGCTGTTTGGCCGCCCGTTGTTCCGCCTAACAACCGGACAGCGAGTACGCCTCCGACAATGACGACAACCACCACCAGCAAAATGACAAGTATGGTTCTTCCTCGGCGCATAGCATTCTCCTTTTTCCCAAAATGGATAGTCTACAATTGCATTATACAGTAAAAGTCAACTGCCGAATTACCGCCCGCCCGGCGTCAGGACCCGGTTCGGGCGGGGACAGCCAGCATCACGCGCGCGCCCTTTCCGGGTACGCTGTCTATTTCGAAATTGCCGCCCAGAAGTTCGACCCGCTCCTTGATCAATTTCAGCCCCAGGCCATGTTCCTTCCCGATCGCTTCCGGATCAAATCCCTTCCCGTTGTCATCCACATTCAACTTGACCACGCTGTCGCCCATATCCACCTGTATTTTCACAAGGCTGGCCTGGCTGTAACGGGCGGAATTCCCCAAGAGTTCCTGCATTGCGCGGAAAACAAGAACTTCCAGATAAGGCTCCATCCGGCGCTCATTGCCCGTGACGGTCACGTTCAACTCCATGCCGGCCTGTTCCTTAAACGTCTCGGCATACCGGCGGATGGTGGGAACCAGGCCGAGGTCATCCAGCATCATGGGACGCAGTTCGAAAATGAAGTTGCGCACTTTTTGGAACGTGCTCATGGCCGCAGCCTTCAAATTCCCCAGTTCAGTCCGCGCCTGTTCCGCGTCCACATCCAGCAGGCGCATGGCGATCTCGGTCTGGAGGATGAAATTCGACAGGGCCTGGGCGGGACCGTCGTGCATCTGGCGCGACAGGCGCTGCCGTTCGGCCTCCTGGGCATTGACAAGCATTTCGACGCTGGCCAGCGCGCCCTTCTCTTTGGCGGCTCCGCCATTCCCGCTCGCGGAGAACGTATCCCTGAGCCGCTCCAGGTTCGCCTTGTACCGCTCGAGATGGGACTGGTCGCCTTGCAGTTTCTCCAATTGGCCGCGCATCACAAACAAGCGCTGCTGGGCGTCGAGGGCCGAGTCGTACGCCAAGCGCACCTCTTCGGCTGGCATCTGCGCCAGATTCCCCTGGATCTGCTGCAAATGCGCCGTGATGGCCGCGTTGCGCTGGGTCAGTTTGTTGACCTCCACCCGGCTTTGTTCCAGCATCAGGTTGATCTCTTTCAACCCGCGATAGGTCTCATCCAATTCCGATTGGATGCTTTGCAAAGGATCTGCGCTCGCGCTTTTCGTTCCTTCAATCAGGGGCATACATTACTCCTGGAGTTTTGAATCGGCGCCGCGCAGTTGCACCCAGCCGCGCTTGAGGGCATAGACAACCGCCTGGGTCCTGTCTTCGACGCCGAATTTCCGCAATATGGACGTGACGTGGTTCTTGACCGTCTGGTGGCTGATGCCCAAACTGGCGGCGATCTCCTTGTTGCTCATCCCCCTGACGACACAGGAAAGGACTTCCATCTCACGGTCCGACAGCGGGTGGAAGGGGCTGCCAGGTTCGCTGTAGGAATGCCGGGCCTTCTCCATCTGTACTTCCATCCACTGCTTGAATTCCTTATCTCCGAAAACCTGGTCGCCAATCACAAATTTCCCCTGGGCCACATTCGTGATGGCGCTGACCAGGCAACCCGGATCCACTTCCTTGGCGCAATACCCCGCCGCTCCCGCCCAGGCTGCATGAAGGATCTGCTCACTGTCGTCGTAGGCGGTCAACAGGATCACGCGCGTCGGGAGTTTCTCCTGGATAACGAGGTGGGTGACCTGCTGGCCGTTCATAATGGGCAGATTGATATCCACTACCGCCACCGCCGGACGCAGCGAACGGATCAGGTTGATCGCCGCCTCACCGTCGGCGGCCTGGCCGACGATCTCGAAGCCCGGCTCCAGCGACAACGCATTCGCCACCCCTTGCAGGAAAATTGGGTGGTCGTCCACGATTATGATGGTGATTGGCGTCGGCTGGGACATGTGCGTACGTTATCCTTGTCATGAGTATAGCACAGTCCGCCCCGGCGGGCAATTTTAACATGCGCTTATCACGGTCCCGGCCACGGGTACACCGCCATATTGGTCTCGCCCAGCGCCGGGGCGTAGGGCGCGCCGGTTGTGAAAACCGGATCTAGGTCCGAGGTCAGGAGCGGATACCAGTCCGGGAAGGTGACGAGATAGTCCACGCTCCGCTCGTCCAGGTACGCGGCCAGCCGGACCTCATCCCGGAGGAACGGGATCACGTCCGGCGACACCAGCCCGGCCAGGTCCACCAGGTCGTGGTCCCCGAAATAGCCCAGCGCGCCAATGTCGTGCGCCGCCACCCGCGCGTCCGGCGGAAGGTTGGCCGAAACCCAGCGGGCGGTCGTCACCATCTCGCTTTCGATGATCGCCACGTCGCCCGCATAAGCGGCCGCGCCGCGCCCCCAGAAAATCATCAGGGTCAGGCCCGTCGCCAGTTTCCAGGAAGTCGCGATCACCCAGCGCCAGCGCGGACCGTGCGCCTGGAGGAAATTCGCCAGCCCTGCCAGCCCCATCAAAAAGTAAATCGGCATGACCGGCATGATGTAGCGTCCATACTGGTACGTGGCCGGGAGTTTCCAGGCATACAAGGCCAGGAAACCGGCGATCCAGGCCGCGGCCGCCAACATGCCCCAATCCCGGCGGCGGACTGCGGAAACCAGCGCCAGCGCCACGCCCGGCAGGAGCAGGAGGCCCGCCCCCCTCAGCAATTGAACCGGCTCGTTGACAAGCCGGACCCAAATCGGCTGGCTCAATAGAATGGCATATTCCGACTGCTTGGCATAGAAGGTATTCGGCCAGGGCGACCCCGCCAGCCGCAGGTTGAACAACAGGTACAGGGCGAACAGACCGCCGAAGCCGATGATGACATTTGCCGCCGGCCGGACCTTTTTCTTCCACGCCGGTTCAGACAGGACCGCCGCCAGCAGCGCCGGACCGAGCAGGGTGATGCCGTCTGGCCGCACCCAGACCGAAAGCCCGATCAGCGCGCCGAGGCTGAACCAGCGCCGCGTCTTCGAGATGATCATCACCAGCGCCAACATCGCCAGGAAACCGGAAAGCAACGTCTCCATACCGGAGGCCGACGACCAGACCAGGTGCCACTCCAGCGCCATCAGCGCGCCGGCCCACGGGAAGCGCGGCCGGTACGCCGGGACCCATGCCCGCAGCGCGGTTTCGGCCAGCACCGCCAGCGCCCAGAGCAGCAGCGCGCCGAGGAAATACGTCCAGATATACGGGCCAAGATGCAGAAGGAATCCCACCGCCAGCAGCGCCGACCAGAGCGGCGCGGTCGAACCGGCGGACGGCTGTCCGTGGATAAATGCCCACTCGCCGTACACGGCCAGGTTGCGCGCATACGTCTGGTGGATCCAGGCATCGTCGAGCGGGAAGCCGATGCCATAGTAGAACCGGCTCGCCAGCAGGTACGCGCCCGCCGAGAAAATCACAACGCCCGCCAGGATCAACGCCCGCCGAACCGGGCGGTCAGGGCTGGAGTTCGAAGACACGCGCGCCCTCCACTTCGCCGAGATAGACCAGGCCGGGAAAATCCGCCGGATGGTCGTACACGTCCATCAACCCCTTCGTCACGCTCCCCTGCTCCAGGATTAGGTAGCGCGCCCCGTACCGCCGCGCCAGCGCCAGCACGGTTTGCGCGTCGCCGTCGGGAAGGGCAATCGCGGGATGACCGGACGCCAGCCAGAACCCCGGCGGGTTGGCGACGATGACAACCGCCTCGTCCGGCATCCCTTGCAAGACCAAATACTCATTTATCTGGCTATGCGCAGAATATTCGCTTCCCCACCCGGACCCCGAGCCTGCCCCCAGCCGACCGGCCGCGACGATGCCCGTCAGCAGCGCGGCGAGGGCAATGAAGATGGCCGGGAAAACGAGACGGGCGCGCTCCGGCTTCCAGCCGCGCACGCGGACGCCCCACTCGATGACGCGGTCCAATCCAATCGGCACGAGCGCCCACCAGACCGTCTGCACGGCCGCGCCGGAATGCAGGAATCCGCCGCGCGCCCCGGCAAACGGGAAGACGACCGTCATCGCCGCGAGGGTCAACAGCCAGGCCAGCAGCGCCAGCCGGACGCGCCGGTCGCGGCGAAGATGCCAAACGCCGAACAGTCCCAGCGGCCAGAGGAATATCCCGCCCTGCACGGAAATCGCGTTCGCCAGGTTCAGTCCCAGCGCCCAGAGGCGGGCTTTCAGGATGGCGCCCAGCCCGGACTGCCACCAGTCTGCAAACGTGATCCGGCCGGCGGGATAGGAAAAAATCTGGTCGTAGGAAGTGAGCCAGAGCGTTTTCGATCCGCCGGGGGCGAGGAAACTGCCGAAGGCGGCGTAGTTGCGGGCGAACCAGGGAGCCATGACGAGCAGGTAACCGGCAAGAACAGAAAGCAGGGAATAGAAAATAGAGAGCAGTGACTGGTTTGGCTTGCGGAAATAGAGCACAGACGCGAAAGCCAAAAGAAGCCAGAGCAGGCCGTCGGCGCGGGAGAGGTGCATCAGGCCGGAGAGGAGGCCGAGGAGGATGGGATTTACGATTGACGACATCGTACCCGAAGGGTATTGACGATTTACGATTGAGGCTTGACGATTAATAATCAAGAAAAAGAGTCCGCCGAAAAGCATGTAGAGGCCGAAGGTGTCGGTGATGGGCAGGTAGACCAGGTAGAAGCCGGAGAAGACGGCCAGCAGGCCGGAGGCGAGAGCAAGACCGCGGCGGGAGGTGAAAGACCAGGCCAGGGCCGCCGTCAGCGGCGGGATGGACGCGGCCACGGCCAGGAATCCGGTCCGGGCGGCGAGCCAGGATGACGGTCCGAAAAGGAGCGCACCGGCGGCGGCGAGGAGCGAGGCCAGCGGCATCCAGTAGCCGTGCGACGGGTGCGGCAGTCCGACAGGATCGTCCAGATAATTCCAGAGATAGGGTTCGGTGAAGCCGCGCCCGGCGGCGAGTTGCAGTCCCCCGGCGTAATAATAGTCCGCGTCCATGTAACCGGGCGCGGGCTGGAAGGCGGCGGCGATGGCCGCGGCGAGCAGGCCAAGCAGGGCGAGGAGGAGGTACTGCCGCCGGGTCATTTCGGGAGGGTTTCCACCCAGGTGCGCGGCGGGTGGACCGCCCACCAGCGCATCCAGTAGAGGCCGGCAAGGAGCAGGAACGGCAGGACGAGGAACAAGGCATGGACGCTGCCGGAGGCCAGCCAGAGGATGGCGAACACGCCGAGCAGGATGCCGCCGCTCACGAGCGCGGCCCGCATGCCGGTCCAGCGTTCGGAGGCGACGCTGAGGAGCAGCGTCAGCGGGAGGAGCAGGAGCAGGTACGCGTCGAGGGAGGTCGGCAGGCCGAGGAGCGGCGCGGCGGCGAGGGTCAGGCTGGCGGTCCAGAGGAAGTGACGGGAGTCCGCGCCGCGCAGGGCGCGCCATTCGAGGAAGAGCATCAGGCCGAGAACGGCCGTCAGCGCCAGGCTGAGTTTCAGGCCGAGGGCAGGCCACCAGTCGGCCAGGAGACCGGCAACGGTCAAGCCGGGATTATGCTGGGAATGGGAATAAACGCCGCGCGCCCAGGGCAGGAACCAGTCTGGCACGAGGAAGAAGGAAACGATGGCAAGGAATCCGGCCGCCATCAGGAAGCCAAGCCAGACCCGCCAGCGGCGCTGGGAGGCCGTCCACCAGAGCAGGAAGAACAGGAAGACGGGAGCGAGGCCCGGCTCGAAGAGGAAGAGGGACAGGAACGCGCCGGCCAGTTCGTCCCGTTCGGCGCGCAGGGCGGCGAACGCGCCAAGCAGGCCGAGAACGACGAAGGGCGCCGGACTGCCGCCGCGCAGGGCAAAAAAGGCGTAGGTCCAGAAGACGCCAAAGAGCAGGACAACCGGCAGGAGGAAGCGGCGCGGTTTCCAGCCGGTCAGGGAGAGGCAGAGGAAGGCGACCGCCGCCAGGGCGATCTCGCCGAGCGTCATCCACAGACCGCGGGCAAGAGGGTAATCCGTGACGAAGGCGAAGGGAAAGTAGAGCAGTTCCACCGGGAGCATGACGGACAGCCGCAGCGGGTCTTCATCTTCGGCGGCCAGCCGTCCGTAGTAGACGACCTGGGCGCGCTGTGTGGACTGATCGTCGTAGGGGCTGATGCCGTAGGTGATATACGTCCGCGCGGCCAGCCAGGGGACGAGGAACTGTTTCTCGACCGGCTGGGCGCGGACGTAGAGCGTGTTCGCCCACACCAGTCCGCCGAGGATGGCGAGGGCGAGGCAGATCGTGAAGATGATGGTGACGACGGTCAGGTTGCGGGACATGGTTTCAGCAGGCAGGTCAATGTTGGGAGAATTCTACCTTACAATGACAATGACGGCAGGGGCAACCAGGCGGCCTCGCAGGCTGCGCATGCCCGTACCGAAGCCATCCAAAACACGCTTTCAGGAGGCAGTTCCTAAAAAAAGACACGCACATTCGGAGATATCAGGATTAGCCAACCATTGTACAAGAATTGGCTGCTGATCATAACAAAGCCCAGTCCCCGGACAACCAGGCGAACCGCCGGCTTATTGAAAAAGCCCCGCACAAGGGAAGATGAATTGGTATTCAGGATCGCCGGGAACAGGAAGCCTCCGGCATAAAAAGGCAGCATCAGGGGCAGGGGATACTGATAAGATTTTGCGGCCACAAAAAAAACCAGGTAGCCCCCCACCACCAGGCACCATGCCAGGATCAGCCGGTTCAAATACTTCTCGGACCCGAGCAGGGAGCCCAGGGCCAACGCGCCGAGAAGGAAAAAGAAGAAATAGGGCCTGGTGTAATGCATGTCGAAAAACTGCAGCCAGATATCCAGGCCGGTCCGATAGATATGCTGCGGGTCGGGTTCATCATATCCGTGGGACATTTCATAACTTTTCTCCTTCAATATCCTGATCATGGATTGATTTGCAGTTGGCACGAGCAGGAAGGGACTGGAGGCAATCAACGCCATCCCCATCACCAGGAGAAACGCCAGTCCCGCCAGGATCATTTTCTTGAGGGTCAAGACCTTCCCGGATAGCCCCGCCAGCAAATAGCCGGCAATGGCAAGGAAGAAGAAAAAGCCATATAGTTTAACAGCCGTTGCCAGGGCGCACATGACGGCTGCATAATAAAAATCCCGCCCGAAGCGCAGCCGGTCACGCTGGAGGCAGTAAAAGGTCAGGGCGATGAACAGGATCATGAGCGCATCCGGGTGCCAGAAACGCTGGTTATAGCGGATCACGCCCGGGATGAACAGCATAACGATAAACATGCCCGCCGAATACAGCACCGACTTGAACTTCGTGACGATATAAACGAACACCAGAATTGCCAGCATCATCGGCAGGACACTGACAAACTGGCGCAGGATAAACAAGTTGATCTGGGTGTGATTGGCAAAATCGGATCCAAAAACCAGGCGGGAGAAGAACAGCACCAGGGCATTAAGGTAAAAGTATGGGTACCCATAATGGTAATCTTCGTGGATGAGGAAGCGGTAACTATTAGCAGCAAAGGTCGGTCCGGAAGAAACCATTTCCACAACCACCGGGTAAATGACCACCTCGTCCCCGGCGCCCCCGAAGAACGTTTCAGCGCTTTCACTGATGCCGTGCCAGTTGACCCAGGAAAAAAAGCCGAAATACACCGCCGCGATCACCAACAAAACAAGGAGCGTCTTTTTCTGGACCGGGTCGAGTCCGCCCCATTTCAGTCTCAGGAGGCGCTGTCCTCCCGGACGGCTGCGAAAAGCATCCCGGTATATCCTCGCCAATACGAACCAGGCCTGCGCAAAGAAGAAAATGCCCCAGATCGTCACGGGACGTGTGGCAAGCGGGAACCAGAGATGCGTGAGCAGGAAGCCTTCGATGGAGAAGATCAGGCCAACCACCAGGGCATCCTTGACGACGAACAGGCGCTCCCCGTGCCGCAGCCACGCTTCGAGTCGGGAAGCCGTCCGCTCGGCCCATTGCGGAGAACGGGAGAGGCGGACGAGGAAAACCCCCAAGGCAGCAATCAGGATGATACATCCGCCGCTGGCAAGAAAAGGCGTCAAGCGGCCGCGGCCGGTCAGGAATCTGTCCACCCAGATCCAGAGGATGGCCAGCAAGCCTTCGATAAAAGCGAGCAGGGAAAGGACTTTCAGGCTTTTTTTCATCAGGGGTTCCTAACAAGACTCCGGTGATGACGGTCAGTTTGCGGGACATGGTTTCAGCAGGCAGGTCAATGTTGGGAGAATTCTACCTTACAATGACAGCCGGGGCAACCGGAAGGATTTATGCTATAATACCGCCAACCTGAGGCAAGAATGACAAGGTTCCGCTTCGCCAACAACAATGATAATGATAATAACGATCCCTCCCGGAGCGTTGGGCGAAGCCTTGCAGGTTGATAAAGCACACCAGACCATCAATCGCCCAACGCAGCAGCGGAGGGCGATTTGTTTTGTAAGTAATCTGTGTCATTGCGAGCCGCCGCTCTTTGGCGGCGAAGCAATCCCCTCGCGAGTCGGAGATTGCTTCGTCGGACAAAAAACGTCCTCCTCGCAATGACACCAGTCAACGGAGGCTTTTATGTACAAAACTCACACTTGCGGCGAATTACGCGCCACCCACGCCGGGCAGACTGTGTCCCTGGCCGGATGGGTGCACAATTTCCGCACCTTCGGCGGGGTGGTCTTTCTCGTCCTGCGCGACCGCTTCGGCATCACCCAGATCGTCACCAACCCGGACAAGTTTCCCGAAGCGGCCAAAGCCGTCGAGGGACTGAAGAACGAGTGGGTCGTCCAGGTGGAGGGGCTGGTGCGGATGCGCCCGGCCGACCAGTTCAATCCGAAGATGCCCACCGGCGAGATCGAACTGGTGGCGCAAAAGGTCACGGTGCTGAACCCGGCCAAGGCCATGCCGTTCGTGGTCAGCCGCGACGACGAAGAAGTGGACGAAAACCTGCGGCTCAAGTATCGCTACCTCGACCTGCGGCGTGAGCGCATGAAGCGCAACCTGATCCTGCGCCACGAAGTGGTGTTGTTCATGCGCAAGTACTTGTCCGACCGCGGCTTCATCGAGGTGGAGACGCCGATGATGTTCAAGACCACGCCCGAAGGGGCGCGCGACTATCTCGTGCCGTCGCGCGTCTACCCCGGCCAGTTCTACGCCCTGCCCCAAAGCCCCCAGCAACTCAAGCAATTGCTGATGGTGGCCGGGATCGAACGCTACTTCCAGATCGCGCGCTGCTTCCGTGACGAAGACGCGCGCGGCGACCGCCAGCCGGAGTTCACCCAACTGGACCTGGAAATGTCCTTCGTCGAACGCGACGACGTGCTGGCGCTGGTGGAAAGTCTCTTCACCGAGATGCTCCCGGCAGTGGCCCCTCACAAGAAACTGCTGGCCTCCCCCTGGCCGCGGCTGACGTACGCCGAGTCCATGGAACGGTTCGGGACCGACAAGCCTGACCTGCGCTTCGGGATGGAACTTCACGACGTTGGCAAGATTTTCGAGAAAAGTGAGTTCATCGTCTTCCAGTCTGCGCTCAAATCTGGAGGCATCATCAAGTGTCTGGTCGCGCCGGGCTGTGCCGGGTACACCCGCAAGCAGCTCGACGACCTGACCGCCACGGCGAAAGAACTCGGGGCGAAGGGACTGGTCACGCTGGCGCTGACGGCTGACGGTCCGAAAGGCTCCGGGGCCAGGTTCATCGGCGAAACGGAAATCGCAGCGTTGTCGAAACTTACCGGCGCGGCGACCGGCGACCTGGTCCTGTTTGTCGCCGATCAGCCGAAAATGGTCAATAAAGTTTTATCCGCCCTGCGGGTCTGGTTCCGCGACGCGTTGAAACTCGTGGACAAAGACATGATGGCTTTTGCCTTCATTGTGGATTTCCCGATGTTCGAGTGGAGCGAGGAGTTCAAAAAATGGGACGCCGCCCACCACCCGTTCACCATGCCGCAGGTGGAACACCTCGACCGCTTCGAGACCGATCCCGGCTCGATTCTCTCGGACGCTTACGACATGGTCTGCAACGGTTACGAGATGGCTTCGGGTTCGATCCGTATCCACCGGCGCGACATCCAATCGAAGGTGTTCAACCTGCTTGGCATCGAAGAAGAGGAAGCCCAGTTCAAGTTCGGGCACATGCTGGAAGCCTTCGAGTACGGCGCGCCGCCGCACGGCGGCATGGCCCCCGGCATCGACCGGCTGGTCATGCTCCTGGCGGACGAGCCCAACATCCGCGAAGTGATCGCCTTCCCGAAGAACCAGGCCGGGCGCGACGTGATGGCCGATGCCCCATCGTACCCCGATGAGCGGCAGTTGAAGGAATTACACATAGTTATCAGAGAATAGAGAACGGAGAGCAGTCACTACTCTCTACTCTCTGTTCTCTTCTCTCTCGAAGGAGCAAAATCATGGCTATTATCAGAGTTGAGGAAATCTCTAATTTTGTTGGTCAAGAAGCAACGATTCAAGGCTGGGTCTACAACCGCACCGACAAGGGTAAACTGGTCTTCCTGCTGGTGCGCGACGGCTCGGGCTTTGTCCAGTGCGTGGCCTTCAAGGGCGACCTGGACGAGGCAACCTTCGATCAACTCGTCCGCCTGCCGCAGGAATCGTCGGTGGTCATCACCGGCCCGGTGCGCGAAGACAAGCGCGCCCCCGGCATTCCCGGCGGGTACGAGATCGGCGTCAAGCACGTGGAAATCATCCAGGCCGCCGACGCCGACTACCCGATGGCGCTCAAAGACCACGGCGTGGACTTCGCCCTCGACCACCGTCACCTGTGGATCCGAATGCAGAGCCAGTGGGCGGTGCTGCGCGTGCGCGCCGCGGTCATCGCCGCCATGCGCGAGTGGCTGGATTCCAACGGCTTCGTCAACATGGACACGCCCATCCTGACCCCCGCCGCCTGCGAAGGGACGAGCACGCTCTTCGAGACCGAATACTTCGACGAGGGCAAGGCCTACCTGGCCCAGTCCGGCCAACTCTACAACGAAGCCAACATCATGGCCTTCGGCAAAGTTTACTGCTTCGGTCCCACCTTCCGCGCCGAGAAATCCAAGACCCGCCGTCACCTGACCGAGTTCTGGATGCTCGAACCCGAAATCGCTTTCTGCAACCTCGACGGGATGATGGAAATCGAAGAGCAGATGGTGACGCACATCGTCCAGCGCGTCCTGCGGGACCGGGGACCCGAGTTGAAATCCCTGGGCCGCGACCTCGGCCGGTTGGAAAAGATCGCGCCGCCCTTCCCGCGCATCTCCTACGATGATGCCGCAAAAAAACTAAAAGAACTCTACGAAGCCGAAACCGATCCCGAGAAGAAGGAACTGCTCAAATTCGACTGGGGTATGGATTTCGGCGCGCCGCACGAGACCGCCCTGACCGCCCTGTACGAGAAGCCGGTCTTCGTCTACGGCTACCCGACCGCGGTCAAGGCCTTCTACATGGAACCCTGGCCGGGGCGTCCCGAAGTCTGCAAGTCCGTGGACCTGCTCGCCCCGGAAGGCTATGGCGAGATCATCGGCGGCTCCGAGCGCATGTCGAGCCACGACCTGCTCCTGCAGCGCATCCACGAACACAACCTGCCGGAGGAAGCCTTCAAATGGTATCTCGACTTGCGCAAGTTCGGATCGGTCCCCCACTCCGGCTTCGGGATGGGCGTCGAGCGGACCGTGGCCTGGCTGTGCGGCATCGAACACATCCGCGAGGCGATTGCCTTCCCGAGGACGATCAAGCGGGTGTATCCATAGCGATTAGCGGTTGGCAATTAGCGATTAGCGAAAGAGGACGCATGAAGGATTTTCGCGAGTTGAAGGTGTGGGAGAAGGCACACGCCTTGACGTTGGCGATTTACAAAGCCACGGAAGGCTTCCCACGCCAGGAACTTTACAGCCTGACCAACCAGATTCAACGCGCCGCTGTTTCGGTCCCGGCCAACATAGCAGAAGGCTGCGGAAAGAGCGGCGACGCCGATTTTGGCCGTTATCTCCAGATCGCAATGGGATCTTCCAGCGAACTGGAATACCTGCTCCTGCTCGCACATGACTTGAACTACCTCAATAACGAGGCTCACAACGACCTGGCCGGCAACCTTATCGAAATCCGCAAAATGCTCAACGCCCTCATCCAACGGCTAAAAGCCAATCGCCAATAGCCAACCGCTAACAGCCAACCGCGAAAACCTAACAGTTAGCCGCTCCTGTTAATTTTTCCCTACCACTGCCCTTGACTCTATGGTATAAAACAAATGCCCTGCTGTGCTCGCGATGCTGCATCCACCGTCCTGAACCAACACCCTCACAAAAGGTCCCATCTCACGGCGCATTACGCGATAGGCCCGAGCCAAGGCGGAGGTGCCGGGGCGGACCTAACCTGCGAAAGCAGGTTCAGAACCTTGCAGCACACGGCACGAGCGGGGTATTTTTAATAACTGAATATCAGGAAAATAGCGGCTGAACCCTGTCTGTCTCGATGGACAGGGCGACGAGGTGGAGGTTCTGTCCCGCGAGGGACGCGCTAAGGACTTTTCCCCTTCCCTTCAGGGGAGGGCCGGGGAGGGGTCCGAAAATCGGATTGATCAGCGGATGCCTCCGGAGCCAGATCCAGGCTCCTTTTTCCCTTCCAAAAAAGCGCACGCACAAACCCGCCCGGCAACCCCCGAACACCGGGGGCCAACGGACGGTCGAAAAGCAGGCGCAGGGTCCCGGCGGAACGATTCGCCGGTCTGCAATGCGGAAGGGCAGCCAGCCTGATATTTTGCTGTATCAAAGGCACGCCCCGGCGTGTCTTTTTGTTTTATGATAGGAGCCATGAAAACAAAAATCTGGATTGCCTTGATCGCCATTTACGTCATCTGGGGCTCGACCTACCTCGCCATCCGCCTGGCGGTCGAGACCATCCCGCCGTTCCTGATGGCCGGGACGCGTTTCCTCATCTCCGGGGCGGTCCTCCTCGCCTGGCGGCGTCTCGCCGGGGACCCGCTCCCAACCGCGCGCCAGTGGCGCTCCGCGGCGGTCGTCGGCCTGCTGCTCCTGCTCGGCGGGAACGGGCTGGTCTCGTGGGCCGAACAGCACGTGGACTCCGGGATCGCCGCGCTGCTCATCGGCGCGGTGCCGCTCTTCATGGTCGTCGTCGAGGCGCTCCGGCGCGGCGGGGTCAAGCCCGGCTGGCAGTCCATCCTCGGGCTGGCGACCGGCTTCGGCGGGATTGCGCTGCTGGTCGGACCGTCGGAACTGAGCGGGAAAGGGATGCAGTTCGCCCCGCTGGCAGTCGGCGCGCTGCTCCTGGCCGCCCTGCTCTGGTCCATCGGCTCGGTCTACAGCCGGACCGCCGACCTGCCCGCCTCGTCCCTGATGGGCACCGGCATGGAGATGCTGTGCGGCGGGATCGGGCTATATCTCGCCGGCACGCTGGCCGGGGAATGGCAGGCCGTACATTTTTCGGCCATCACGCCCCAGTCCTGGATCGCGCTGGCATACCTGGTTGTGTTCGGATCCATGATGGGATTCGTCGCCTACACCTGGCTGCTGCACCATGCCCCGGTCTCGCTCGTCGCCACCTACGCCTACGTCAACCCGGTCGTGGCGATCCTGCTCGGCGCGTGGATCGGGCGCGAGGTCCTGGATGCCCGCACCCTCGCCGCCGCGCTGGTCATCATCAGTTCGGTCGTTCTCATCAATACGTCCAGACAGTCAAAAATCATCCAACAAGACGAAACCACATCACCGGCTGCTGAATAGCAAAAGGAGAAAAAATGAATCCAAAGGAATTGCTCGCCCGCGTAAAAGAAGACCACGTCAAGTTCATTTCCTACCAGTTCACCGACGTGACCGGCGCGGTCAAAAGCGTGGACGCGCCGATTGACCGGCTGGAGGTCGCGCTGGAAGACGGCGTCTGGTTCGATGGCTCGTCGGTGGAGGGCTTTGCCCGCATCCAGGAAAGCGACATGCGCCTGGTGATTGACCCTGCCACCTATGCCGTCCTGCCCTGGTCGCCCGCCGAATCGCGCCGCGCCCGCGTCTTCTGCGACATCTACACGCCAGACGGGAAACCGTTCGAGGGCGACCCGCGCGGCGTCTTGAAGCGCGCCCTTGCAAACGTGGCGGAGCGGGGCTGGACCTACAACGTAGGCCCCGAACCCGAGTTCTTCCTCTTCCGCCGCAACGGCGGCGAGGGCATCCACCCGGTCCCGCACGACGTGGGCGGCTACTTCGATTTTTCCGCCGACGACGAGGCGGTGCGCGTCCGCACAGAACTGATGGACGCACTCTCCGGCATGGGCCTGGAAGTGGAAATCGGCCACCACGAAGTGGCGCTCGGCCAGCACGAGATTGACTTCCGCTTTGCGGACGCCCTGCGCACCGCCGACAACGTGCTGACGCTCAAGTACACGGTCAAGGCCATCGCCGCCAAGCACGACCTGGTGGCTTCGTTCATGCCCAAGCCGGTCTTCGGCATCAACGGCTCCGGGATGCACTGCCATCAGTCTTTGTTCGACGCCAAAGGCAGCAACCTGTTCCACGATGAAAAGGACGAGTTCCATCTTTCGAAACTCGCCTACGGGTTCATCGCCGGTCAACTGGCGCACGCCCGCGCCCTGGCCGCCATCGTCGCCCCGACCGTCAACTCGTACAAGCGGCTGGTGCCGGGCTACGAAGCCCCCGTCTACATCGGCTGGGCGCAGACCAACCGTTCGGCGCTCATCCGCATCCCGCGTTACACCGAAGGCCGCGACAAGGCCGCCCGCGCCGAACTGCGCTTCCCCGACCCGTCGGCCAATCCGTACCTGGCCTTCGCGGCCATCCTGTCTGCCGCGCTGGACGGGATTGACAACAAAATGACCCCGCCCGCTCCGCTGAACAACATCAACCTGTACCACCTCGACGCGGAAGAACGCCGCAAGATGGGCGTGGGCGAACTGCCCGGCTCGCTGGCCGAGGCGCTAGTCGAACTGGACCGGGATGAGGTGCTGAAAGCCGCGCTGGGCGACACCATCTACGAGGCCTTCGTCCGCGCCAAGTGGGCCGAGTGGGACGAGTTCCGCATCCACGTCACGGATTGGGAAGTGGAACGCTATCTGGAAGTGGCGTAAGAGCAGCAATTAGCGGTTAGCAATCAGCGCTCCAGGATTATTGTGTCATTGCGAACCGCCGAAGGCGGTGAAGCAATCTCCCAGCCTGCGAGGAGACTGCTTCATCGGGCAACCCCCACAGATCGGGGGCAGGGGAACGCCCTCCTCGCAACGACACGCGACTTTGTGAAAACCGTGAAACAAGTGCCTGAAATCACTTGACCACATCGCCTCTTTTTCCTATAATAAGGCCAATATTAATCACGCCGTTGCAAATGTTCATGTCCCATCATTCTCAAGAGGAGAAAGCAATGAAATCGAATATTCCATCCCGGGCAATACATGTCACGGTCCTTGCGTTCCTGCTGGCATCCCTGCTGCTGACCGGCGCCCCCGCGCGCGTTCTTGCCGGCCCCGCAGCCGCCCCCCTTTATACGGCGGTGCAGGCCAGCGATACGGCCGGTTCCTTAATCACCAATCCCAATACCAGCCGGACAGTGGCCGTATCCCCCACCGGGATCATCTACGTCGCTTATCACGGCCCAAGCGGCATCCGGGTGGCGCGCAGTCTGGACCGGGGCGCCACCTTCCAGCCGAGTGTGCAGATCACGGTATCCAATCAAATCGTTGAAGTCGCCGTGGACAGCAACGGCGTCGTCTATGTGGCCTATGTGGATGCGCCCGGCGTCATAATCAGCCGCAGCACCAATAACGGCCAGACCTTTTCCGCCCCGGCAATTGCGGCAGCCATCGGATCCACCAATGTTCACATTGCCACCGATCCCCCGTATGTCTATCTCGTGCCCCAGGACGGCGCCAACCTGCTGGTGAACAGCGCCAACGGCGTCGGGGCTTTTTCCATCAACTCCACCGGGCTTGGCGGGCAGGCATTTGCCGATGTGCACGTGGACCCCGCCAGCGGAGATGTGTTCGTCATTGCCGATGACCCCGCTTTGAAATACACGGTCAGCACCAATCACGGCGCCACCTTCGGCGCTGTCGTCAACTTGGCAGGCAACATCTTCTACTCCACCACCGCTGCTTCATTCAGCACCGCCGGGCGCTTTGTGTACGTCAGCGGGCAGACCACTCAGGCATACCAGATCAACCTGGACACCAGCGCTATAACATCGTTGACATTTGGAAACGTTGATACGTTTCAGGGACGCTCCCTGGCTGCCGATCCATGTGGGAATGTCTTGGACAGTTACACCACTGGCGGTCAGGTCCACTATCGCGCCAGCCAGGATCTGGCTGCCACCTTTGCCGGCGCTGTCAACACCGGCGCTTCCCAGAACCAGAGTGTCGCCATCAACCCGTCCAATTATGATATTGTGGTTGCCTACCAGGATGCGGCCGGCGGCGTGATCCGCGTCAGCGTCTACAGCGGCGAACTCCTGAATTGCACCCCCGCTCCCATTCCCGCCGCCCTGCCTGCGACCGGCTTTGCTCCGGGCCAGGTCACCATGCTGCCGGTCCAGCCGGCTGCTTCCGCCTACAGCAATACCGACCTGACGCTTGAAATTCCCAGCCTCGGCTTGAAGATGCCCATTGTTGGCGTCCCCGTCACCGGAGGGAATTGGGATGTTTCCTGGCTCTCCAACCAGGCCGGCTGGCTGCAGGGAACCGCGTTCCCGTCCCACGCGGGCAACAGTGTGCTCACCAGCCACGTGTGGAATGCCTCCAACCAGCCCGGGCCGTTCATCAACCTCGGCAACTTGCGCTGGGGAGACAAGATCATCATCCGGGCCTTTGGAGCGGAATACACCTACGAAGTGCGTTCGGTCAGGACGATTGCGCCGAACAACATCAACTCTGCCTTGAAGCACGAGGAAGCGGCCTGGCTCACCCTGCTGACCTGCAAATCCTACAACGATGCCACCGGGCAGTACGACAAGCGGCTCATCGTCCGCGCCGTTCTGGTGGATGTAAAGTAGCGCAATAGAAAGTTCCCCAAAGCAAAACCACGAGCCTGGCGTTTATTGCCAGGCTCGTCAAATTCTGGGCGACCTATTCGACCTGTCAGACCTGAAACGGATTGAAATCCGTCCCCCGGTCGTAATAATCCTCTTCCTCGGCATATTTCAATGCGGCGACCACCGCATACGTGACCGGCGTCATCAACGTCTCCACGCCCACCTTGAAAACGTAATTCGTGAGCGTCAGCGTCAGGAACAACTCCCAGGGGAAAACGCGGAACAGCGACGCGATGACCACAAACACGACCGTATCCACCAGTTGACCAACGATGGTGCTGCCAATCGTCCGCATCCACAGCCAGCGGCCCCCGGTCAGGATTTTCATCTTCGCCAGCGTGAACGAGTTGGTGAATTCCCCCGACCAGTAGCCGGCCAAACTGGCCAGCACGATCCCCCCGCTGGCCATCCCGCCTAAAATGGCAAAGTAGGCCGCGTCCCCGGCATACTGCTGCCACTGGGACTCGCCCGGCAGGACGCGCACCAGCGCGAACACGCCCGCGCTCAACGCCAGGCAGGCAAACCCGGCCCAGATGACGCGCCGCGAAGCCTTGTAGCCGTACACTTCGGTCAGGATGTCGCCGAAGATGTAACTGAGCGGGAACAGCAGCGTCCCGGCGTCGAACGCCATGCGGATGCCGAAAATGCTGAACCCCCAGTCCACGATCTTGGCGGACGAGGCGATGTTGCTGACGATCAGCACCGTGATGAAGGCGGCCATGATCAGGTCGAGATAACGGTATCGTTTCATTCTTGCTCCAGGCGGCGACATTCTACCACATGCTGCATCTTTGCTCGGCGGGGATCTGCAATCTCCCTCCGTTTTTTTTGTTCGGCGGGGATTTGCAATCCCCGCCTGCGGGATTACAAATCCCGCGAGAGCGATTTGGAAATCTCACATGCTATAATCCCGACCATGAAAATCGAACGCATCGCCGCCGGGACCGATGACCTGTTCCGCGCTTTCCAGCATCTCGTCCCGCAACTGACCGCCAACCATCCGCCCCCCACCCGCGCGGACGTGGACGCGCTGGCCGCCTCCCCCGGCACCATCCTGCTCATCGCCCGCCATCCGGACGACGGTCCCATCGTCGGCGCGGCCGCGCTGATCGTGTACCGCGTCCCGACCGGCATCCGCGCCCGGCTCGAAGACGTGGTCGTGGACGAGTCGGCGCGCGGCCTCGGCATCGGCGAAGCGCTGACGCGTGAAGCCCTGCGCCTCGCCCGCGCATCCGGCGCGGACGGGGTGGCGCTGACCTCCAGCCCGCGCCGGGAGGCGGCGAACCGGCTGTATCAAAAAATGGGATTCAAGCGGTGGGAGACAAATCTGTATTTCTACAAGTTTTGACGCCCGGCAGATTTCTACATGCTCAAGAATACCATCACGAATACGAACAGCACGATCACCAGCGTGGCCGACAGGAAGACCCAGTTGATCAAATGGCCGGTGCCGGGATAGCCCTCGCGAGCATCGAGCGCGGAGAGCGCCAACCCCAGCACGCCGATGGACAGGTTGCCCAGGTACGCCAGGCCATAAACCAGCACGACGACCAACGCGATGATCTCGCTCGTGCCGTAATCGAGGTAGTAGGAGTCATAAGAGATCAGGCCGCCGACCGTCATCACAATGGTCAAGATCAGCAGCAACCCGGCCAGGCCGAATTCGCCAACCAGCAGCCAAAGCGCGGCGCGGTCCAGTTTTTGGTAGGTGTCTTTGGGGGTGTTCATGCGGCCTCCTTTTTGGCTTTCCTGAATATGGTATCAATCGAACCGCAAATACTTCGTCGTTGCCTTCGACGTGTCGCTGTACTCGCCGCGATACTCCTCCGGCATCAGCGCCGCCATCTGGCACATGATCTCGTCCGCCATCGCCTGCCGGACCTCGCCCGTCACCTTCCCGCCGCCCGCGTCGAGATGGAATTGCTTCCCGACGCGGATGTGGAAATCGGTCCGCTTGCGGAGTTTAAGATTGGCGGAGAACTTCTCCCCGCCCCAGTGGACCAGCGGCAGGATCGGCGCGCCGGAGCGCAGGGCAATCAGCGCGATCCCCGGCTCGGCGCGCAGGAGCCGGCCATGCCCGGAGCGCGTCCCCTCCGGGGCGAGCGCCAGGATGTTCCCGGCCGCGAGCACGTCCAGGCAGCGGCGGATGGCATCCAGGTCCGCTTCGCCGCGCCGGACGGGAATGGCCTCCCACAGGGTGAACAGCCAGCCCATGAACTTGTTGTCCCACGTCTCGACCTTCGCCAGCCCGGTCAACTTGCGCGGCTGGAGGTGGGCGAACATCAGCGGGACTTCGAGCGAGCCGATGTGGTTGACCGCCAGGATCAACGCTCCGTGTTTCGGAACCTGCTCGAGCGGGGCGCGTTCGATCCGGCAGAGAATGGAAGTCCCCAGCCGGATGACAACGTTCAGGAACCAGCCGATGATGCGGTTCAAGCCTTCTGGGTGACGAACTCGATCTGCTGCGGGAGCATCTCGACCGCAATTTCGCCGGTCTCAAAGGCCACCGTCTCGCCGTCGCAGTGGACCGGCAGCGTGCCTTTGAGCGCCGTCGCGGTCACTTTGTGCGCCTGCGCCATCTTCACTTCCTTTTGCGTGGCCTGCGTGCCTTTCATAAAATACGGGATCAGGCCAAAGATACGCGCCCGACTGGCGGACGCGGCGATGCACAGGTCGAAGGTCCCGTCCGCCGGGTTGCCGTTCGGGGCGAAGTAGAACCCGCCGCCCATGCGCCGCCCGTTCATGATCGAGATCATCAGGGATGGCTGGGTCAGTTCCTGGTCATCGTAGACCAGTTTGACCGTCGGCGGTTTGTAGTAGATAAAGATGGTCTCGATGGCCGCGATGAGATAGAGCAGCAGGCCGCGCATCCAGCGGATCTTGGCCGCCACGAACCCGGTGGCGGCGTCGAAGCCGATGCCCACGCCGTTGCCGAAATAGCGCCCGTCCGGATAGTCGCCGCCCTTGAGCAGGCCCACGTCCATGCGGCGGCGGTAATCCTCCGCCAGGATCTTCACGCCCACCTCGACCCCGCCGGGGATGCCCATGCCGTAGGCAAAGTCGTTGCCGGTGCCGATGGCAATGATGCCCATGGCGGCTTTGGTGTGCCCGGCCTTCTTCGCCCGCATCAGCCCGTTCAGCACCTCGTTGGCGGTCCCGTCGCCGCTGGCCGCCACGACCACATCGTACCCGGCCTGCGCGCCGCGCTCGGCCAGTTCCGCCGAGTGCCAGGGACGCTCGGTCTGCACGACTTTGTAATCCAGTTTGTGTTTCCTGAGTTCCGCCTCGATCAGCGGGATGGACCGGCCGGCAAAACCCCGCCCGGCGGTCGGATTGATGATCACCAGATATCGCGCCATATTATGCTCCTCTCGACAAGATACTCTATTTTACATGAGAACACCCCGAAACGAACAGCGTTCTGATAAAATAACCCCGCCATGCTATTTCCCGTTCCAATCATCCTGATGCTTGCCACCGCGCTGACGCTGTTCATCCTGCGCCGCGCCCGCCCAAAATTCCAGTACGCCTGGCTGATCGCAGCCGGCGGGAGCCTGCTGGCGCTGGGCGGCGTCTTCCTGTGGCAGGTCAAAATGCCGCAGACCTTCTCCCTGTTCGCCTGGCAGCCGCGCACCGTCTTTTCCAGCACCCCCGCCTGGCTGGCGGACGGCGTCTCCTGGCCGTACGCGCTGGCGCTGACGGCGCTGGCAGCGGCTGTCATCCTGACCTCCGTTGCCCGCAGCGAACGCGACCCGGCGGCCTGGGCCGGGACCCTGATCCTGTGCGCGCTGGGCATCGCCTCCGTCTCAGCCGCCAACCTGCTCACCCTGGTGCTGATCTGGGCCGCGCTCGACCTGGCCGAACTGGTCATCATGTTGCGCTCCACCGAAGGCGAACGGCACAGCGAGGGGGTGGTGGTGGCGTTCGCCGCCCGTCTGAGCGGCATCGGCCTGGCATTGTGGGCCGGAGCGGCCTCGGGACCGTGGGCCGATTTCAACGCCGCGCCCGCCCAGGCCGGGCTGTACCTGCTGCTGGCCGCGGGGCTGCGCCTGGGCGTCCTGCCGCTGCACCTCCCCTACCGGCAGGAAAACGTCCTGCGGCGCGGCTTTGGCACCACCTTGCGGCTGGTCTCCGCCGCCTCCAGCCTGGCGCTGCTGGCGCGCATCCCGCCGGGCGCAATCGCCTCCCCGTTCACCCCGCTCCTGCTCGTGCTGGCCGCGCTGGCCGGACTGTACGCCGGCTGGATGTGGCTGCGCGCCTCCGACGAACTGACCGGGCGTCCGTTCTGGGTGCTGGGCATGGCTTCGCTGGCGGTGGCCGCCGCCCTGCGCGGCAGTCCGCTCGGGAGCGCCGCCTGGGGCCTGGCGCTGGTGCTGGGCGGCGGCATCATCTTCCTGTATTCGGCGCGCCAGCGCACCCTGCTCTGGATCCCCTTCCTCGGCCTGCTGGGGCTTTCGGCCCTGCCCTTCACCGCCACCGCCTCCGGCTGGCAGAGCGGAATGGAAATCTTTCCCCTGTTCTGGATCATCCTCCTGCCGGCGCAGGCGCTACTGGCCGCCGGATTCTTCCGCCACGCCCTCCATCCCGGCGAAAGCAGCCTCGAATCCCAGCCGCGCTGGGTGCAGGCGCTCTACCCGGCGGGGCTGCTGCTCCCGGCCGCCATCCTGCTCCTGCTCGGCGTCTGGGGCTGGGACGGCGCGGCCGTCATCGGCGTGTGGTGGGCCGCCCTCGTCGCGGCTGCACTGGCCGCCGGGCTGGCCGCGCTCGCGTTGACGGTCCTGCCGCGGCTCGCTTCGGGCGGCGGGAGTCCCGGCCAGTGGAGCGAGGCGCTGCGCCTGGGCTGGCTCTACCGTTCCGTCTGGGCATTCTACCGGTTCCTGGGCCGCGCCAGCCGCATCATCACGAATGCCCTCGAAGGCGAAGGAGGCATCCTCTGGTCGTTCCTGCTGCTGGTCCTGCTCCTTTCCGTATTTTCGAGCCTGCGGTGACGCGATGCTGAACATCCTGAACTGGATCGCCGTGCTGCTCCTGCTGGCCTCCGGCGCCGGCCTGCTCCTCAGCCGCGACTGGCGCTGGAACCTCGGCCTGCTGGCCGCGCAGTACCTGGGCGTCTTCTGGCTGACCTACGCCCACTGGCCCATCGCCATGGCCTCCGTCAAACTGGTCACCGGCTGGATGGCGTGCGCCGCGCTGGGCATGACGCAGGTCGGCCTGGCCGAACCCGCCTCCGGCGAGACCGCCTGGCCGCAGAGCCGCCTGTTCCGGGTGGCCGCCGCCGGCCTGGTCTGGACGACCTCCCTGGCCCTCGCCTTCCAGACCTCCGCCTGGCTCGGCATTAACCTGCCCGTCGCCTGGGGCAGCCTGCTCCTGATGGGCATGGGAATGCTCATCCTGGGACTGACCGCCCAGCCCCTGCGCATCGTCATCGGGCTGTTGACCCTGCTGGCGGGATTCGAGATCCTCTACGCGGCAGTCGAGACCTCGGCCCTGGTCGCCGCCCTGCTGGCCGCGATCACGCTCGGGCTGGCGCTGGCGGGCGCGTACTTGATTAACGCCGGGACGCCGGAGGAGACGGAATGAGCGCGCCCATCTTGTGGATCGCCATCCCGCTCGCCGCGGCCGCCCTGCTGCTCATCCCGCGGGACGAGCGCATCACCGCCATCGCCGGCAGCCTCTTCTCCGCCCTGCTGGCGCTCACCGCCTGGCTCCTGCCCATAGACTCGGTCTACACCCTCGGCGCACTGGTGTTAAAACTCTCCCCCTCCTTCGAGATCCTGGGCCGCCGCCTGTCGCTGACGGCCGCCGACCAGCCGCTGCTGGCCCTGATCTACGGCGCGGCGGCGGTCTGGTTTGCGGCCTCGGCCTCCCTCGACCTCAGCCGCAGGCTGGCGCCGCTGGGACTGGGCCTCACCGCCCTGCTGGTGGCCTCGCTGGCAGTGGAACCGTTCCTCTACGCCGCCCTGCTCATCGAGATGGCCGTGCTGTTCGCCGTGCCGATGCTGACCACGCCGGGGCAGGCTCCCGGTCGAGGTGCGCTGCGGTTTCTCATCTTCCAGACGTTCGCCATGCCGTTCATCCTGTTCTCCGGCTGGCTGCTGGCGGGCATCGAGGCCAACCCCGGCGACATGGCGCTGGTCCTGCAGGCCGCCATCCTGCTCGGGCTGGGGTTCACCTTCCTGCTGGCGCTGTTCCCCTTCTCTACCTGGATCCCGCTCCTGGCCGGGGAGGCGCCGCCCTATCTGGCCGGCTTCATCTTCTGGACCTTCCCGACCGCCGGCCTGCTCTTCCTGACCGGCTTCCTCGAACGCTATACCTGGCTGCGGACCGCCTCGGCCCTGCCGACCGTGCTCGCCTTTGCCGGAGTCCTGATGGTGGCGGCCGGGGGCATCCTGGCGGCGTTCCAGCGCCACCTGGGACGCATCATGGCGTATGCCGTCATGGTGGAGACCGGCATCTCGCTGCTGGCGCTGAGCCTGAACACCCTGACCGGCGCGGGCTTGTTCCTGGCCCTGTTCGCGCCGCGGCTGATCTCGCTGGCGGCCTGGTCATATGCCCTGACCGTCCTCCGGCAGCAGGCCCCCGGCCTGGAATTCCGGCAGGTGAAGGGGCTGGGGCGCGCCTGGCCGTACGCTTCCATCGGCGTGACGCTGGCGGGGCTGGCCCTGGTGGGACTGCCCCTGCTGGCCGGGTTCCCGATCCGGCAGGCGCTGGCCGAGGCGCTGGCCCGCTCCGCCTCCGGGACGATTGGCTGGATCTTCCTGGGGAGCCTGGGGCTGACCATCGCCATCGTCCGCACACTGGCGGCACTGGCCATGGCCCCCGATGGGACGAACTGGGAGGCGCGCGAATCCCAGCCGCAAAAGATTATCCTGGGCATCGGCTGGGCGCTGCTGGCGCTGCTCGGCCTGTTCCCGCAATGGGTCACGCTCGTCATGGACCGGCTGCCGGTTGTGTTCCAGCACCTCGGGCAGTGACCGAAGGTTTTGGACACGGATTTTTCCGTTCCCTTGCGGATATTCGTTCGTGATTTCCGTGTCTTCCGCGTCCAGTCTCCTAATGCCGTCCACACGGACATGCTATAATCTGACCGGTACGTTTTTCATCCCCCGGAGGGTTCCCCCATGGAATTCGATCAAATTGTCAAACGCCTCGACTGGCTGGACGAGGATCACCGCAAGAACAAAACCGCCCTGGCCGACGCCAAAACCCAACTGGACAGCCTGGAAAGCGAGAACAAGGCGCTCCGCAAAAAGGTCAAGGAACTGACCACCGAGATGTCACGCCTGTCCACCGCCGCCGGGCGGATGGCGGAATTCGACACCACCCTGACCCAGCACCGCAAGGAAATCTCGCTGTTCATCGCCGACGTGGAAAAACGCCGCGAGGTGAACCAGGCCGAGATTGACAAACGCTACCGCCTGGAATTCGAAGGGATCAACAAATCTCTCGATGCGAAGAAAATTAAAGACACGCTCAACGAACTCAAGAGGGATGTGAAAGTTCTCAACGAAGAGGACATGCGCCGCAGCCGCGCCATGTCTGAGTCGCAGGCCAAAACGGAGGAGATGCTCCGCTCCGCCGAGGAGTCGCAGCGCGCCATCCGCTCATCAGATGAGAGCCGCCGCCAGGAGAGCAAACGCGTGGCCGACCTGCACGGCGAAGTCTCGGCCATGCGCAAACGCCAGGACGAGGTGCGCGAAAAGACCGACGTGCTCGCCGACGCGATGCGCCGCACCGAAGTGCGCCTGAATGAGATCCTGGCAAGCGAGTCCGACCGCCGCCAGTCGCAGACCAATTTCGTCGAAACACAGGCCCGCCTGCAGGTGGAGCGCGACCGCGCCTGGAAAGGCTGGCAGGAGAGTTTCGACACCCTTGCCAAACAGACCGAAACCCTCGACGCCCAGTTGCAAGCCTGGGACTCCGCCCAGCGTTCCGTCAAGCGCGCCCAGGAAGCCTACGAGGAGATCACCACCAAGTTCGAGCGGCGCATCAACGAGATTACCGAGATCCAGCGCCTGGCCGAGGACCGCTTCCGCCAGGAGTGGGTCACGTTCAAGGCCGACGACCAGAAACGCTGGACCAGTTTCACCCTCTCGCAGGACGAATTCCGCAAAGACACGCACGGCGACGTGGCAAAGATGGACGAGCGCGTCACCACTATCGAAGACCTGACCCAGACCCAGCAGGACATCCTCCAGCAGACCCGCGAGGCCAACGAGCAGCTGCTCCAGGCCCTCCTGGCCCAGGTCCACGAACTGCTCTCGTCCTACGACCGCATCATGGGCACCTCCAAATAATCGGTAGGGGCGGGACTTGTGCCCGCCCTCTTGGTTCCGCCCTTGACCACAAAGGCACAAAGCCGCGAACTCCCACCATGAATCTTTGTGCCTTCGGGCCTTGGTGGTAGACGCAGAAAAAAATTCGTGTTCTTCCGCGTTTATCCGCGTCCCATTAACGCCCTAACCTGACCCTTTCGACTTATTCGCATAATTCGATGCAAAACAACTGAGGAACCATGCGCGTCATCGGCACCGCCGGCCACGTGGACCACGGCAAGACCACTCTCGTCTCCTCCCTCACAGGCATCAACCCTGACCGCCTGAAAGAGGAACAGGAGCGCGAGATGACGATTGAACTCGGCTTCGCCTGGCTGACCCTGCCCTCCGGCGAAGAGGTCGGCATCGTGGACGTGCCAGGCCACCGCGACTTCATCGAGAACATGCTGGCCGGCATCGGGGGCATCGACGCCGCCCTGCTCGTCATCGCCGCCGACGAAGGCGTGATGCCCCAGACCCGCGAACACCTCGCCATCCTCGACCTCCTGCAAATCCAGTCTGGCATTGTCGTGCTGACCAAGATTGATTTGGTGGACGACCCGACCTGGCTGGACCTGGTCGAGGCGGACATCCGCACCGTCCTGCGCGGCACTGTGTTGCAGGATGCTCCCATCGTGCGCGTCTCCTCCCGCACCAAGGCCGGCTTCCCGGACCTTTTGCGGACCCTCGACCTGCTCCTGCAAAACGTCCCCGCCCGCCCCGACCTGGCCCGCCCGCGCCTGCCCGTGGACCGGGTCTTCACCATCGCCGGATTCGGCACCGTCGTCACCGGCACACTATCAGATGGGACGCTGGAGGCCGGCGACGAAGTGGAGATCCTGCCCGCCGGGACGCGGGCGCGCATCCGCGGCCTGCAGACGCACAAGCAGAAAGAGACGCGTGCCGTGCCAGGGTCGCGCACCGCCGTCAACCTGTCGGGCGTGGACCTGGAGCAGGTCCGCCGCGGGGACGTGATCGCCTCCCCCGGCCAGTACCGCCCCTCCCAGCGCGTGGACGTGCGCGTCCGCCTGCTGCCCGGCATTTCCGCCCCCCTGCGGCACAACACCGAAGTCAAACTCTTCATCGGCGCAACCGAGACGCTGGCCGACGTGCGCCTGCTCGGCGTGGAAACGCTCGAGGCCGGCGCGTCCGGCTGGCTGCAACTCGAACTGCGCACGCCCATCGTGGCCGTGCGCGGCGACCGCTACATCCTGCGCCGCCCCTCCCCCGGCGAGACGCTCGGCGGCGGCACGGTGGTGGACCCCAGCCCGAAGCGGCGGCATAAGCGTTTCGACGCGGCGGTCATCAAGGGCCTGGAATCGCTGGCGCAAGGCTCGCCGGCCGAAGTGCTCCTGCAGGCCGCGCAGGCTCTCGGTCCAGCACCCGAACGGGATCTGCTCACCCGTTCGCGGCTGGAGGAGACCGCGGCCAAATCCGCCTTGCAGGAACTGGTGGACACCGGGCAGGTCGTGCGGCTCGAAGACGTGGTCATCGCCGCCGCGCAGTGGTCCGCCATCCGGGATGCCATGGTCACGGCTTTGGCCGCTTATCACCAGACCTATCCCCTGCGGCGCGGCATGCCGCGCGAGGAATTGAAATCGAAACTCAAACTCCCGCCGCGCGTGTTCAACCTGATCCTGCCGCGGCTGGCGCAGGAGGGCGCGCTGGTCGAGGCTCCGAAATGGGCCGCCCTGCCGGGGCACAAGGTCCGTTTTTCGCCGCCCCAGCAGGTGAAAGCCGACCGGTTGATGGGCATGTTCGCCGCCGCGCCGACCGCCCCGCCGTCGGTCAAGGAATGCCAGGCCGAGGCGGGCGAGGACGTGTACGCCGTCCTGCTCGAGGGCGGCGACCTGGTGCAGGCTTCGGCGGAGGTCGTCTTCCGCCGGCAGGACTACGAGGCGATGGTGGAGAAGGTGCGCCAGGCCATCACGCAGAAGGGACCGGTCACCCTGGCCGAAGTGCGTGACCTGCTCGGCACCAGCCGCAAGTACGTGCAGGCATTGCTGGAATATCTGGACGCGGAGGGGGTGACGGTGCGCATGGGGGAGGCGAGGAAGTTGAAGTGAGAATCCAGGCCTCCGGGTTCTGCTCCGCTGCGGGGGAGGAATTGTCCCTACGGGATACTACGCAATCCGCGTTGCTGCCGAGTGTTTTAGATAAAGCATTCAAGGGAGAGTTGTGAAATGACAAAAAGTAAAACATTGAAAGTGCCTGAATCCATGCAGGCGGTATTCAACGAAGTCGTCGCCATCAGCAATGATTTCTGCAAACAACACCTGAACGAAGAGTATGCCGAATTGGCGCGTCAAATGGCCGCGACATTGGCACGCAAGCGTCCCTCACCGCTAGTGAATGGACGCGCCAACTCATGGGCGGCGGGTATCATTTACACCCTGGGACAGGTCAATTTTCTGTTCGACAAGTCCCAGTCCCCACACATGCGCGCCGACGAACTATGCAAACGCATTGGCGTCTCCCAACAAACGGCGGGCGGCCGCGCACAGAAAATCCGCGAAATGCTGGATATCTTCCAAATGCACCCCGATTGGACATTACCCAGTCGAGTGGATGACAATCCAATAATCTGGTATCTGAAGGTCAATGGCTATATTGTGGATATCCGTGGCATGCCGCGGGAAGCGCAGGTCGTTGCGTTTGAAAAAGGGCTGATTCCCTATATCCCAGCGGATCGGGAAGAGAGACCCTAAAGGTTTCTCCCGCGAACTTTCGTCTCATCTGGCAAAGTGGATTTGCAGACCGGCGCGCGAGTCAGACAAGAAAACCTTTAGGGTCTCGGATAGTAGAGGCCAACGCGCAACGCGGGCTGCTGCCCGCGCAAGCGCTGGCGAAGTTGATGAAGTGATGGCCGCTTCATTCTAATTCTCAAAGGAGTAAAAAATGGACACCTTGCTGCAAGTTGCCGCCGCCTGGATACTTCCTGCCCTGTTCTTCTGGTTCTTGTTCAGCCTCATCACGATGACCATCATCGAATTCATTCAAAGATTTCAAAAGTCCCGGCAGAAAGGCCTGGAGGAGGTGCTCAGGAAAATGATGGGGCGTGAGTTGACAAAAGAATTCTACCAGCACGCCCTGGTCAATCCATTGGAAAAAGTAAAGCCCTCTTATATATCCCAATCCCTGTTTGCCAAAGTGATCATGGATTGGATCCTGCCAAAAACCGCCGCGCAGCCACAAACCAAAAAGCCGGCTAAAACCGCTGTAAATAAAAGTATCCAGAATAGGATCAAGCCTCTTGCCAAAAAGAATGCCGAATTTGGCGATGTTCTTCAAACCATGCTGGTTCAGGCAGACATGAAATCGGAAAAGGTTTCCGAATTCATGGACGCGCTTCAGAAGGATTTGGAGGCTTGGTTCCTCGAAGCGGTGAACCAAATGTCACCGGTCTACGGGGCACGCCTCCAGGGCAAAACCCTTTTGGTCAGTCTCGCCGTGGCCGTTGTGGCCAACTTTGACGTGATTAGCATCACGTTGCGCCTCTGGGAGACATCGAAATATACCGAACTCCTGGCCTTGGCCAAGGAAACAGGAGACAAGGTCACGATTGACCCGAATACGATTACCATGCTTCCCGTGGGATGGTACAGCAACGAACTGCCATCCACCCTGACAGAATGGCTGCTCAAAATCGTGGGCATCTACCTGGGCGCTTTCTTTATCGCCATCGGATCACAATACATATACAACCTGACAAAAAAGCAGTATCGCCCCGCGGAGTAGGGCATCCCTGCCATTCTCCATTCACTATTCCCCATTTCCCAGTTACCATTAGCCATTCCCATCCCACCTCACAAGGAGACCCACATGAACAAGAAAAACAAGAAACTCATCACCATCCTCGTCGCCATCCTCACCATCCTGATTCTGGTCAGCGCCTGCTCGACCGCCTCAGATGACGATTACTACGCGACCGACGAACCCTACCTGGCGACCGACGAGCCGGTGACCACCGACGATCCGGTCATCTCCGGCGGCGGCAGCGGCGAAGTCACCGCCGTCTGCATGACCGATCTCAACGCCTGGCTCAACGACGAGGGCGGCGACGCCGACATCACCGGCACCGACATCGAACTGGACGAGGAGTACATCCTCGTCACCTACCAGGTGGACGGCGACAACATCTCCTCGCCGAAATTCGAGAGCAGCGTGCCAGACGAACTGCTTCCCTACCAGGACGACCTCGACAGCCACGCACGCCTGTGGAAATTCGTCACCGACGTGATCCCCACCGAAAACCGCACCATCGTCGGCGAATTCATCATCTTCAGCGACGGCTACGACAACGTCTTGGGTGCTGTAGACTCGGCCGACCGCGGCAACAAGTGGACCCTCGAAATGGACATCATCGACTCGCAGGACATCGCCGCCATGTCCACCACCCTGATCCACGAACTCGGCCACATGCTCACCCTCAACGATGACCAGATCAACAACAAATCCACCTGCTCCGACTACATGAGCATAGACGGTTGCAGCAACAGCGATTCCTACATCAACGCCTTCTACAACGCTTTCTGGACCGACATCTACGACGAGTGGTACGGCATGGTCATGACCGGCGACGAACCCGACGAAGACCTGGTGATCGAATTCTACGACATGTACCCCGACCAGTTCGTGACCGACTACGCCCCCACCGGCCCGGAGGAGGACATTGCCGAATCCTTCCTGTACTTCGTCTTCGGCCCCAAGCCCGCCGGCGACACCGTTGCCGAGCAGAAGATCCTGTTCTTCTATGACTACCCGGAACTGGTCGCCCTGCGCCAGAGCATCCTCGGCGGCCTGTGCCTCTACGCCGGGCAGTGATTCGCCGACTGTCGCCTACGTTTCGGGTTTGCGCGGGCGCTGAAAAGGAAGTTATAATCCAGACATGTCCATGACCGCGCTGGATCTACCACCCGACATCCTGAGAACATACCATCCGCTGGAGGCTGCGCAACGGAGGAGGGCGGCCACGCGCGTTAGCGTCTTAAATCGCCGACGTCGGGCGATACAGACGGCGCGCAGGGCCGCCCGACTTCTACGCGGCGAGTTTGCGGCAAAGGAAGTGTACGTGTTCGGCTCCCTTGCCCGGGCCGGGGATTTCACGCTCTGGTCGGATATCGATCTCGCGGCGCGCGGCATTCCCCCGAAACGCGTGTACGAAGCCGTTGGCGCGGTTACGGGATTGAGCGCCGAGTTCAAGATCGACCTGATCGAACTGGAGACTTGTCCCGCCGCGCTGCGTGAGCGTATCGAAACAGAGGGGAAAACGTTATGAGAGAAGGCGGCTTGAGCGGGTTGGCTTTTCGCATCCGCCAGGAACTCAGCGAACTCGAACGCGTGCAGGAACGCATCAGTGAAGGTTGGCAGCGCGCTCGCCGCTCGAACGACGATTACTATCTCGACAGTGTCGCGCTGAATCTGCATGGCTTCTATTCTGGGCTGGAACGCATCTTTACACTCATCGCTTCCAACATAGACGGCGACCTGCCCCAGGGAGAAAACTGGCATACACTCTTGTTGGAACAAATGACGAAGGAAGTCCCGCGTGTTCGCCCGGCTGTGCTTTCTTCGAAGGTCGCCCGGAGGCTGAATGAATATCGCGGCTTTCGTCACGTCGTCCGGAATGTCTATACCTATCGCTTCGATCCCGCCAGGGTGGAAAAACTGGCTGTATCCGCCCCCAATCTGCTGGCGGCGCTCAAAGACGAATTAACCGCCTTTGCCGCCTTCCTGGACGAGGGAGGATAAGTCAGAAGGGAAAATGCCCCGGTAGGCGGGCAAAAGCAGGAAAGTTAACCCTGCAGCCGCCATGAAAAAGGATTCCCCATGTGCGGACGCTTCGCCCTGACCCTCGACCCTGCCGACCTGCAGGACGCCTTCCCGGAATTCATCTTTCCGGCGCAGGGCGCGCCGCGCTACAACGTCGCCCCATCCCAGCCCATTCTCGCCCTCCCCAATGACGGCACGCACACGGCCGGTTTCTTCGTCTGGGGTCTCATCCCCTCGTGGGCTAAAGACCCATCCATCGGCGGCAGGCTCATCAACGCCCGCGCCGAAACACTGGCGGAGAAACCGGCCTTCCGGGCGGCGTACAAATACCATCGCTGTCTCATCTTTGCAGACGGCTTCTACGAATGGCAAACGCCGACAACGAATGCTTCGCGGCCGGGCGTGAAGACCAAACTCCCCCACTTCATCCGCCTGAAATCGGGCGCGCCGTTCGCCTTCGCCGGGCTGTGGGAATGCTGGCAATCGGCGGACGGGTCCGAGGTCCGCACCGCCGCGATCATCACCACCGAACCGAACGCGCTGATGGCCCCCATCCACAACCGGATGCCGGTCATCCTGCCTCGTGATGCTTATACGCAATGGCTCGATCCCGCGCCGCAGTCCCCGCAGCGCCTCCAGCCCCTGCTCGTCCCCTTCCCTGCCGAAGAAATGGAAGCCCGCCCGGTCTCTGCGCTGGTCAACAGCCCCGCCAACGACCGCCCCGAAATCCTCCTGCCGGCCGCTTAACCGCCTTTAAGCCTTCGCTTGACGCCCATTTTCCGGCATGTTATGATGACCGGCATGGAACCACAAAAATCGGACGATCTCTCCCGGCCTGCCGAAGGGGAACAGGGAACGCCGGAAGAACAATCCGCCCCGCATGTCAGTTTGCTCGGACGCACGATGGATGCCCTGGCCCGCCTGGGCCTTGGCGAAGTCACCGTGCGCGTCGGGACGAACGTGCTGGCCATCGCCCTGGTCGTGCTGGTGGTCTGGCTGATGCAGGTATTCTACAGCCAGGCCGTTTCGGGCGGGACCGGGAGCGCGCTGGCCGCTTCCGGGCCGACCGCCACGCCGGAACTCTCTGCCGCCTCCCTGCCCCTCCCCACAGCCGAGTCGGCCGGCGGGATTTTTCGCGAAACATCCCTGCACACATCCATTCCCAGCCGGCCGCGCATCGAGGTGATCGAGTACACGGTTCAGCCGGGTGATTCGGTCTTCGGCATCGCCGCCAAGTTCGGCCTGAACCCGAGCACCATCCTGTTTGGCAACTACGCCGTGCTCAAGGATACGCCCCACAGCCTGCGCCCCGGCCAGGTACTCGTCATCCTGCCGGTGGACGGCACGTACTATGAGTGGAACGCCACCGACACCCTGACCGGCGTGGCCGAATTCTTCGGGGTTGAGCCGGACTCCATCGTCAGTTATCCCGGCAACCACCTCGACCCCGACGCCATCACCGACTACGCCGCGCCGGGCATTGCCGCCGGAACCATGCTCATCGTCCCGGGCGGGAAACGCGAGTTCATCTCGTGGAGCGCGCCCATCGGCGTGACGCGCGACAACCCGGCCATTGCCCGCGTGATGGGCGCAGGCTCGTGCGGGGCCATCTCCGGCGGTGCGATAGGGTACGGCACCTACATCTGGCCGGCGAACAAGCACTATCTTTCCGGCTACGACTATTCCCCCGAGACGAACCACCGCGCCATCGACATCGCCGGGGACACCGGCGAGGCCATCTACGCCACCGACGCGGGCGTCATCGTCTATGTGGGCTGGAACGATTATGGCTACGGCAACCTGATCATGATTGACCACGGGAACGGCTGGCAGTCGCTGTATGCCCACCTGAGCGCCTTCAACGTGGTCTGCGGACAGAGCGTGGGCCAGGGTGACGTGATCGGCGCGTTCGGCAGCACCGGCAACTCCTCCGGTTCGCACCTGCACTTCGAGTTGATGAGCACCACGCTCGGCAAGGTCAATCCGTGGTTTTATTTACCCCCGCCGTAAAATCCTTGTCAAAGGTTGTGACCTCGGCTATAATCCCGCTTCGTCGGGAAAGTCCCGCAACACCGGGCGCGTAGCTCAGTCGGTTAGAGCGCATCACTCACATTGATGAGGTCGAGAGTTCGAGCCTCCCCGCGCCCACAGTCAACGAGGCCTTTGTGGCCTTTTTGATTTAATGGCTCGAGTCGGTTCGACAAAACAAGACTTCCCGCAGGAAACCTGCGGGAAGTCTGTCTAACGCTTTCCGGTTACTTGTTCGTGCAATAACCAGCTCCCGATGGTTGCTGCACCCACTTGCAGCTGGAATTCGCTTCACAGGAATTCTCATCCTGATACGCAGAGCAGTTGGGGACCGGGGTATCGGTCGGTCCAGGCAGGGGCAGCGGAGGCGGGGGTTCAAATGGCAGGATCATTGGGTCGTCCTCCAATTCGCCGGTGCCCAGAGCGATCCAGCACGTGCGGCTCGCGTCCAGGCGCAGGAGAAGCCAGGAACCGTCCTCGTTGCGTCCTTCAGCCGGCCTGGTATCGCCAGCCATCAGGTAGTCCATGATGTTGTAGTCCAGTCCTGGGCCGAACCGGCAGGAGGCGTTCACCTTTACGCGAAAGATGGGCCAGTCCATGATTGTGGGCTGACAGGCGCCTGTCTCGTCGAGGCGGAAGGAGAACGTGGACGAGGCGGGACCGGGCGTATCCCCGTTAAGCGGGCGGACTTTCCAGTAGTAAGTCGTGCAGTCATCCAGCGGAGGCCATATCAACCAGCGCGGGTACTGGCTGCCCGTCGTCGTCCAGTCGCCCAGGCTGGTATCGGAGAAGTCCGCGGTGGTGGACAGGTTAATCAAGTACTCCTCCGGGGTGCAATCCTGCGGGTAATCCCAGAGGAGTTCCGGCCAGCTATCCGTAATGACCTCGCCGTTCGCAGGGTAGAGAAGGTTTGAAGCGACGAGCGCGTCCGAAGCGCAGGTGGGACCGGTGATGAATCTGAATGTGTCATAGGAGAGGTCTAAATAGGGTACGGGAACGCCGCCGACAATTGGCTGGATACTCCACATGTATTCCGTCCCCGGCTGCAAGGGTACGGCAGGAGTCCACGAGGTGACCGGGCCGGTCGTATCACCGCCCAGGTCATCGTCGAAAAACGGACCGACGCGGAGCATGACGCGATACTTTTCGGGCAGACAACCGCCCGGGCTGGTGGGATATTCCCACGACAGCGTTGGCGTCAGCGAAATGCCCCGCCCATCATCGGGCGGGTCAAGAAGGGACACGGCCTGCAGTTCACTGGCTAAACAGGTCGGCAACTTCGGCGCACAGCCCGGAATGACGAAGAGCATACTCATGACCAAAATGACGGCAAGGAATTTGAATTTCATGCGAAAACCTCCTGAATAGAATGGCTTGCTGATTCAATTCTCGCGCCTTTGTATTCCAATTACAAGCCTTACTTTCCACCCATACAACCTGTGGCGTGATGCACCTCTGTTTTTCCAAGCATCAATTAAACAAGACTTCCCGCAGGAAACCTGCGGGAAGTCTGTTGACAGTCTTGCCAGTTACTTGTTCGTGCAATAAGGCGCTGCCGAGGCCGGGATTACCCACTTGCAGGCGGAATTCGCTTCACAGGACTTCTCATCCTGATACACAGAGCAGTTGGGCACCGGGGTCGGCGTGTCGGTCGGACCGGGCAACGGCGGCGGAGGATATTCCGCCAACGGCAGGTCAAGCGGGTCTGCCGGCAATAATTCGCCGAGGTTGCGGGCGGCCCAGCACCTGCGGTTCGCATCCAGGCGCAGGAGTATCCAGGAGCCGTCCTCGTTGCGGCCCTCGGCCTGGCGCTCGTCGCCGGCGGCCAGGTAGTCCATGATGTTGTAGTCCATCCCCGGCCCGAAGCGGCAGGAGAGATTCATCAGGACCTTGTAGATGGGCCAGTCGAACGTGAGCGGACAGATGCCGGTCATGTTGATGCGGAAATGGAAGGTGGACGAGACGGGGCCGAGCGTGGTCCCGTTGATCGGCGCCACCTTCCAGTAGTAGGTCGTGCAGTCATCCAGCGGATGCCCCGCCCCCCAGCGCGTGGAGGGGTTGCCCGTCCCGCCGCTCAGGCTGGTGTCGGAGAAGTCGGAGGTGGTGGACAGGTCAATCCGGTACCCGCTCGGGACGCAGTCCAGCGGGTAATCCCAGATCAGGCTTGGCCAGTTGTCGGTGATCACCGCGCCGTTCGCCGGTTCGAGCAGGTTCGGGGCCACCAGCGCGCCAGTCTCGCACGTAGGCCCGGTGAAGAAATAACGGTAGCCGGCAATCGGTCCCGGCACGCCGCCGACCAGCGGCTGGATGGCCCAGGCGTATTCCGTCCCCGGCTGGAGCGCCGTGGGCGGCACCCACGATCCGGCCGCGCTGGCCGTGTCGCCGCCCAGGTTATCCGTGAAGAAGGGGCCGGTGCGAAGGGTGACCCGGTAGTTTTCTGGGATGCAGGCGCTCGCCCCGTAGTAATACGGGGAGGGATATTCGCCGTACGGACCGGCCGGGTACGTCCACACGAGGGTCGGCTGCCACGACGGGACCGTCGCCCACATGGCGGGATAGAGCAGATACGGCTTCTGCAATTGGCTGAGGGTGCAGGTCGGCAGGGTTGCCGGCCCGCAGCCCGGAGCGATGACCAGGAAACTCAGGATCAGAACAGCGGCAAGCAATTTGAATTTCATACGAAAACCTCCTCGATTGAATGGGTTGACACAATCATTCTCGCGCTTCCGCGGTCCAATTACAAGCCTTACCTTTCACCTATACAGCCGCGGGCGTGGTAAACCGCCACCGGCCCGTCCGCGAAGACAATGTTGTACCAGTCTGCGCGCACGAACCGCTCGCCGATGACGCCAATTTTGCGGATTGCGCGCTGTCTTTCGAAACAAGCCGCGTTGCTTGCCCCACGGAATTCCAAAGAACCAAAAGACTTCCCGCAGGAAACCTGCGGGAAGTCTTTTTTGACAGCCTTGCCAATTACTTGTTCGTGCAATAAGGCGCTGCCCCGGCTAGGATTACCCACTTGCAATTGGTATTCAATTCACAGGATTTCTCATCCTGATACACAGAGCAGTTGGGCACCGGGGTCGGCGTGTCGGTCGGACCGGGCAGCGGCCGCGCGGGATATTCCGCCAACGGCAGGCCAAACGGGTCGTCTGGCAATAATTCGCCGAGGTCGCGGGCGACCCAGCACCTGCGGTCCGCGTCCAGGCGCAGGAGCAGCCAGGAACCGTCCTCGTTGCGGCCCTCGGCCTGGCGTTCGTCGCCGGCGGCCAGGTAGTCCATGATGTTGTAGTCCATCCCCGGCCCGAAGCGGCAGGAGAGATTCGTCAGGACTTTGTAGATGGGCCAGGGGAACGCGCACAACGTTCCGGTCTTTTGTACACGGAAGTGGAATGCTTCCGAAGTGGGTCCTGCCGTTGTTCCGGTGAGTGGCGTGACTCTCCAATAATAGGTCTGGCAGTTATCGAGGACAGCTTCCATCTCATAATGCTTGCGGGGGTTGGCCAACTCGACGCCGACGATGTGCGTGAAACTTGAAGTGGTGGACCACTCAACTCGGTACCGGCCGGGGACGCAGTCTTCGGGGTAGTCCCAGATGAGTTTCGGCTGGTCGCTCGAGACCACCGCCCCGTTTGCCGGCTCGACCAGTTCCGGCGCCACGAGGGTAGCAGCGGCACAGTTTGGGCCAGTGAAGAAGGTACGATAACTGGTGATCGGTCCGGGCACGCCGTCAACCATCGCTTGGACCGCCCAGATATATTCCGTCGCCGGCTGGAGGGGCGAAGGAGGCACCCACACGCCGGCCGGTCCGGGCGTGTCGCCGCCCAAGTTGTCCGCGAAGTAAGGACCGGTGCGCAACGTCACCCGGTAGTTGTCCGGGATGCATGCTTCCGCCCCGTAGTAATACGGCGAGGGATATTCACCATTTGGCCCCGCCGGGTACGTCCACGTCAGCGTCGGCTGCAAAGACCAGACAGTCTCCCACATGGTGGGATAGAGCAGATGCGCCTTCTGCAATTGACTGAGCGTGCAGGTCGGCGGCGTTGCCGGTCCGCAGCCCGGCGCAACAACCAGGAAGGACAGGATCAGAACAACGGCAAGCAATTTGAATTTCATACGAAAACCTCCTTGATTGAATGGGTTGACGAACTCATTCTCGCGCTTCTGCTACCCAATTACAAGCATTACTTTCCACCTATACAGCCGCTCACGTGGTAGATCGCCACCGGCCCCTCTGCAAAGACAATATCATACCAGTCGGGGCGGTTGAACCGTTCCATCTCAAAACTGTAATATGCGCCTCCGGCATACACATAAACATCGCCCTGCGCACAGGCAAGGCGCAGCATTTCGAGCGTATCCCAGGTGTAATCGTATTCCTCTACGATACTGCGCCGACCAGCAAGCGCCGTGACCCACATCCCGCCATCCATCGCAACCCGGCTCCCGCCCGTCTTGTAGCCAGAAACATAAACAACCGCATCAGGCGGTGTGTTTTCCCCAATCCAGCGGATGGCTGCCAGGTCGGCAGCGTGAACGTAATTGCAGCAGGAACTGGGGCGGAACGTGTCGATCCGGGTGACATTCCAGAAGACTAGGAGGACGATTAGCGCAGTGACCGCGCGGCGTACCCACGCCCGGACCGTCGGCCTGAGCCTCCGCGGCCAGGCTTCCAGCCTGCCCAGCAGGCCGGCGATCCCCAGCCCGCCGAGGAAGGCCAGCGGGAGATAGCAGGCCACCTCCAGGAACGGGCCGTCCAGCCAGACGACGCTGTAGGAGCGCAGCGCCTCCGGCAGGTGGAGTTTCGAGGCCCCGATCGTCCCCGCCAGGTACAGGAAAATTCCCAGCGAGAGACCGGGGGCGTACAGGATCGCGAAGGGGGCCAGCAGCGCAGCCGCCCCGAGCGCGTAACACTGCCCGCCGCAGTAGAACTGCATCAGGTACTGCTGGGAAACCAGGGCATACCCGGCCAGCAGTCCCGCCGCCGCGGCCAGCCACGGCAGGATCTTCTTCGGCGCGAACCTGTCCAGGAGACGGACGAGCAGGAAACACGCTCCGGCAACGAGCAGGCAGACGAGAGTGCGGGCGTGGAAAATGCCCACCCCGGCCGCGAGCAGCGCCGCTCCGATCCAGGCCGCCGGTCTGCGCCGGCCGGATTTCCACAGCAGGTACAGCGCGCCCAGCGTAACCGGCAGGAGCGCCAGCCCGGCCGCGGTCGGGTACTTGGCCCAGTTCGAGGCGAAGGCGGGCATCTTCCAGCCGATGGCCGCCAGCAGGAAGGCAAAGGCAGCAAACTTGCGGCTGCCCGTTGTCACGCCGGAGAGGAACAGCGCCGCCAGGGGGGCGATGACGAGGAACAACTGGCCGAGCAGCGGGAGCGCCGTCTCCAACGGAAGCCCCGTCACGCTGACCAGCCAGGCCGCCAGGCCGTGGAATCCGAAATGGTAGTACCGCTGGAGGAGGCCCACCAGCGCGTGCGAGCCTTGCGGCGCGCTGGCCGGCGCGAGCAGGTCACGCGCCATCAGGTAATGCGCCGCCCCGTCGCTGTACGGCGGCAGGAGCAGTCCCTCCAGGAACGCCAGCCGGACGACCAGCAGCAGGAACAGGGCCAGCCCGCCCAGCGCCCCCGCCCAGGCCGGGACGCCCAGCGCGACCCGCTTCCGCTCCCGCACGATCCAGGCGAGCAATCCGCTCACGGCCAGCGCCGCCATGCCGATGTGCCCGATTTTCAGGATCGGCGGCCAGAGCCAGCCCAGCAGGGCAAACAGCATGGAGAGCAGCGCCAGCGGGACAAGCCCCGCCGCCAGCCCGAACGGAACCAGCAGCCAGGCCTGTTCCTTCCACCCGCCGGGGAACAGGCGCGCCAGCCAGACCCCCGCGCCGAGCGAGGCGGAGAAAAACAGGAGGATCGCCCCGGCATTCCTTCCCAGTTCAGACAGGCCGTCCAGAAAAACGTTCATCCCTGCGCCTCGACGATTCGCTTCCGCGGAATTCTAACGCGAAGGCCGCGAAGAAAGCCCTTCGCGGCCAACAACATCTTCGCGGTCTTCGCTCCTTCGCGGTGAAGTCTTTCGGGGTGTTCCCTGCTTCCTCATGCCTGCGCCGGGTAAAGGATGCTCAACCGTCCCGGCAGGATCCGGTATTCCAGGTCGGTGATGGCCTTCGAGAAGATCTCCCCATCAATGTGGGCCGGGGCGGGCGCGTCGAAGTGGACCTTCAGCCAGTCCGCGTTCCCCTCGAAGGCCCCCTCCGCCTCCACGTAGTTGCCGGCGCCCGGCTTCATCGCCGTCGGCAGGAGTTTCAGGATCTGCCCCGGCTTGGCGCGGAAGGCATGGGCAAAGGTCAGTTTGCCATCGAACGGGTCGGCGTGGGGCGCCATGTAGAACACGCCCCCGGTCCGCGGTCCGTTGCCGACCGTGACGAACAACACCGGCCCCTCGAACTGCCCGCCGTCCCATTCCAGTTTCGCGTTCCAGTGGGGATTATCCAGGATGCCGCGCACCGCCGCCACCAGGTAACGGCCTATCCCTTTGATCCACTTAATGCGTTCCTGTACGAGAGAGATGTAAGGTTCCAGGCCGATGGCCGAGTTGTTGACGAAATAGAGATCGTTGACCTTGCAGACATCCATCCTGCGGACATTCCCCGCCGCGATGACCCGCGCCGCCGCCTCCAGGCCGAGCGGCAGGCCGAGGTTGCAGACCAGGTCGTTGGCCGTTCCCAGCGGAATGACGCCCAACGGCCCCAGCGGCTCGGCGTCCGATTTTGCCGCCCGGGCCATGCCGTTGACCACCTCGCCGACCGTCCCGTCGCCGCCGGCGGCGATGATGGGAGAAAATCCCTGGCGGGCAGCCTGCTCGGCCAGTTCGATGGGTTGGTGCTGGCGCTCCGAAACGGCCAGTTCGAAATCCACGCCGGCGGCTTTCAGCGCGGCGGCCGCTTCGGGCCAGCGCCGCTCGGCGGTCCAGCGGTTGGAATAGGGGTTGAGGATCACTTTGGCGGTCATTTTGCTCCTGCCTTTCCTTTCCGGTATTTTACCATCTCCGGCCTCACCTGCGCCAGCGCCACCGCCGCCAGGATCAGCGCGCACCCCGCCAGCTGGACAGCGCTCATGCCCTCCCCGATGAACAGCCAGCCAAACACCGCCGCCGCCACCCCCTCCAGGCTCAGGATCAGCGCCGCGTCGGCGGGCGGGGTGTGTTTCTGGGCGGTCACCTGGATGGTGAACCCGATTGCAATTGAGAACACCGCCGTATAGATCACGGCCGGCAGCACGAACACGGCATCGGACCAGGAGGGACGTTCCAGCAACGCGCCCGCCGCCAGGCTCAGCAGTCCGCAGACGAAATACTGCCCAACGGCGAACGGGAGCGGCGCGATCCCCCCCTGTCCCTTGCCAACGATGACAATGTGCAGCGCCCAGAAAAACGTCCCAACGAGGATCAGCACGTCTCCGGTGCGGACCGTGAACCTGCCTCCCGCGCTGAGCAGGAACGCCCCCGCCGCGGCCAGCAGCGCCGCCGCGCCCACCAGCCGCGACGGGCGCTCCCGCCAGCCGATCCAGAGGATGAACGGCACAACGACCACGGACAGGCTGGTGATGAAGCCGGCGTTCCCGGCGGTGGTGGTCGCCAGTCCGGACTGCTGGAAGGCCACCCCCGCGAAAAGCGCCAGCCCCGCCAATCCAACGAACGGCAGGCTGGCGCGTGAGAATACGCCTTTCAATTTGACAAATGGCAGGAGCAGCAATCCGCCCAGCAGGAACCGGCTCCCGTTCAACAGGAAGACCATGCCGTGCCCGGCAGCAACGCGCATGACAACGAAGGCGCTCCCCCACAAAAGGGTGACGAACAGGAGCAGCAGGTCGGCCTTGAGGCGCACGGGGAGCGCCGGCCGGTTACTGCTCTTCATTCTGCCAGGCAGTCAGTTTGTCCAGCGCGGCCTTCTCCGCAATCGTCAGGCGGATCTCCGCCGCGCCCAGGTTATCCTTCAACTGCTCGAGAGAATTTGCGCCGATGATTGGACTGGTGACGAGCGGGTCGGCCAGCAGCCAGGCCAGCGCGATCTGCGAGATGCTAGCATTCTTGCGCTTCGCCATTTCATCCATCTTGTCCAGCGCCGTCCAGTTGCGCTCGGTGAAATACTTGCGCACGCCGCCGGCGCGGGCGCTCTGCGCCATCAGGTTGCGGCGGTATTTGCCGGTCAGGAATCCGCCTGCCAGCGGGCTGTAGGGGATGACGCCGATTTGATACGTCCGGCAGACCGCGGCCAGTTCGCGCTCGAACTCCTCGCGGTGGACGAGGTTGTAGTGCGGCTGGAGGCTGTCGAAGCGCGCCAGGCTGTTCTTATCCGAAGTCCACAACGCCTGCATCAGTTCCCAGGCGGCGTAGTTCGAGGCGCCGATGCAGCGGACTTTGCCCTGCCGCACCAGTTCGTCGAAAGCGCGCAGGGTCTCCTCGATGGGCGTCGCCGTGTCGGGCCAGTGGGCCTGGTAGAGGTCCAGGTGGTCGGTCTGCAGGCGGCGCAGGGAATCCTCGACGGCCTTCACGATGTGCCGCCGCGACAGTCCCTCGTCTTCCGCACCGCCGCCCATGTTGCCGCGCACCTTCGTGGCAAGCACCACCTCGCCGCGCGGGATGGCATTTTGTTTCATCCAGCGGCCTACGATCTGCTCGGCCACGCCGCCGGGGTTGCCGTCCACCCAGCGAGAATAGATGTCGGCAGTATCAATAAAGTTGACGCCCGCCTCGCGCGCCGCCGAAAGGACGCGGAAGGAGAGCGCCTCGTCCGCCGTCCAGCCGAATTGCATCGTGCCGAGGCAGATGGGGGAAACTTTTAATCCGGTTGCTCCCAGGGTGCGCAGTTCCATACGTGATCTCCTTGATTTAAACAACGCCAAAACGTCTGTTGCAATAGTCTACCACGAATCCAAAACCGGCGCTTTCTTGCTATAATCGGCGCATGGACGACGCCGAAATCACCGCCTACTTCATCAAACACCTCAGCGAATCCGACAACCCGGACGATCTCGTCATGGAGATTTGCGAGAAAACCGGGAGAAAATGGGATGATATCGAGTCCCTGCTGGAACGCGTCCGCGCGGAGCATGAGCACGAGATCACCCGGCGGCAGTCTCCGCTGCTGGTCCTGATCGCGCTGGTCACATTCGTGGCAGGGATTTGGGTTTCGATCGACTCCGCATACCTCCTGGTGCTTGTGCTCCAGGAATATTCCGGCGCAGCCGGATCGCCGATCACCCTGCTGGATTCTTTCCAAATTCTCTTCTCGACCGCTTATTACACGTTCGCCGGGCTGGCGCTCGGGCTGGGCATGGTGCTGGGAAGCCTGTTTGGCATGAAAAAGGTCTGGGCGGCTATCCTGAAGTTTTAGAACTCGAATGTACGGGTTCCTATTCGTTTATTCGTGCAGAATTCGTGGATGGAGTGTCTAACCAACGCATCACCACAAATTCCGGTAGAACCAGCAAAATTCATGCCAAAATCTGTGCGCCGGAACGCGCGCCCGTCCGTCCGGTGAACGGTTTCGGCGTATAATCGCCACATGCCTGAACTGCCCCCGCCTGTCTGGGTCGCCACGTCTGCCCGCCTGCAAAGCCTGGTCGCGGACTTGGCGCGCCAGCCCCGCCTGGCAGTGGACACCGAGTCCAACTCCCTGCACGCCTACCGCGAGCAGGTCTGCCTGATCCAATTCTCCACGCCCGACACCGACTACCTCGTTGACCCGCTCATCCTCGCCGACCTCTCGCCCCTCGCCCCCATTTTTTCCGACCCCAAAATCGAAAAAGTCTTCCACGCTGTCGAATACGACCTCGTCGGCCTCAAGCGCGACTTCGGCTTCGAGATCGTCAGCCTGTTCGACACGATGCAAAGCGCGCGCATCCTCGGCTACCCGCAGGTGGGACTGGACGCCCTGCTCGGCCTGAAATTCGGCCTCAAGGTGGACAAGCGTTTCCAGAAGGCCGACTGGGGCCAGCGCCCGCTCCCCCCGGACCGGCTGAACTACGCCCGCCTCGACACCCGTCACCTGCTGCCCCTGCGCGACCTGCTCCAGGTCGAACTGGAGGCCGCCGGGCGCTGGGACCTGGCGCGCGAGGAATTCATCCGCCTGGCGCAGCCAAACGGAAATGGCAGGCCCGAGGCTTCGCCGCGAGCGCTCAGCCGAGCGGAGGCCTGGCAGCGGGTGGCGAACACACAGAAATTCACCGGTCCGCAACTGGCCGTCCTGAAAGAACTGTGCGACTGGCGCGAAATTGCCGCCAGCCGCATGGACCGCCCGCCCTTCAAAGTGGTGGACGACAAACGGCTGACGGCCATCGCCCTGACCGCCCCCGAGTCGACGCGTGCCCTGGACGAATTCCTGACCCCTCACCAGGCGCGCCGCTTCGGGACCGAGATCCTGCGCGCCGTTGCCCGGGGCCGGCGCGCCGCCCCGCTCGAACGCCCGTGCACGGCGCGTCCCAACGGCGCGTTCCTGCTGCGGATGGACCTGCTCAACCAGTGGCGCAAACATTCCGCCCAGAAACTCCACATTGAGTCCGACCTCATCCTCCCCCGGGGCTGGATGCACGCCATCGCTGAGAAGAATCCCCAGACCGTCGAGGAACTGGCCGCGCTGATGCCGGCCTCCCCGTGGAGGCTGGAAAAATTCGGCGAGGAGATCCTGAAAACCATTGCCCCGAAAATCAGGAAAACCGGAGATTAGATGCGCATCACCTTCAACGGCGCCGCCCGCACCGTCACCGGATCCCAGTACCTGCTGGAAGCGAACGGCTCCAAAATCCTGCTCGAATGTGGACTCTTCCAGGGGCGCCGCGCCGAGACCTACGAACGCAACCGCAACTTCCGCTTCGAGCCGGGCGGGGTGGACGCTGTCCTCCTGTCGCACGCGCACATTGACCACAGCGGCAACCTGCCGCACCTCGTCAAGCACGGGTACGCCGGCCCCATCTTTGCCACTCCCGCCACGGCCGCGCTGGCCGACATCATGCTCCAGGATTCGGGCCACATCCAGGAGGCCGACGCGCAGTTCATCAACAAGAAACGCGCCGAGCGCGGCGAGCCGCCGGTCGAGCCGCTGTACACACTGGAAGACGCCGCACAGGTGGCGCAGTATTTCCGCCCGCAGGAATACAACCGCTCCTTCGAAGCCGCCGAGGGGGTGACGGCAGAATTCCTCGACGCCGGGCACATCCTCGGTTCCGCCGCGGTCCGGCTCGAGGTCCGCGAGGGGACGCGCACCACGCGCTTCTGGTTCTCCGGCGACATCGGGCGCTACAAACTTCCCATCCTGCGCGACCCCGTCCTCCCGCACGAGGCGGATTACGTCATGATGGAATGCACCTACGGCGACAAACCGCACAGCGACCCGATGGAGGCCCACCGCGAGTTCCACGCGGCCGTCCTGCGAACCGTGGCGCGCGGCGGCAAGGTCATCATCCCAGCCTTCGCGGTCGGGCGCACGCAGGAACTGGTCTACAGCCTGAACCTGCTGGCCGAGGCCGGGCAGTTGCAGCACATCCCGGTTTTTGTGGACAGCCCGCTGGCGGTGCGCGCCTCGAAGATCTTCGGGGAACACCCGGAGTGCTACGATGCCGAGACGCTGGAGTTCATCCGCACGAACCGGCATCCGGCGCTGAATTTTGCCGGGCTGAAATACACCCAATCTGTGGACGAGTCGAAAGCGCTCAATTTCTTGAAGGGGCCGGCCATCATCATCTCTGCCTCGGGCATGGCGGAGGCCGGGCGCATCCTGCACCATCTCAAGAACAACATCGAGGATGCGCGCAACACGGTGCTCATCGTCGGCTGGCAGGCCCCGTACACGCTCGGCCGCCGCATCGCGGACCGGGAGAAGGAAGTCAAGATTTTCGGCGAGACCTACCTGCGCCGCGCCGAAGTGGTGACCATCGGCGGACTCTCCGCCCACGGCGGGCAGGACATGCTGCTGAAATACGCCGCGGCGGAGAAGGGGCTGAAAGGCATCATCCTCGTCCACGGCGAGCAGAACGCCGAGGCCATCTTGCGCGCCAAACTCGCCCAAGCCGGGCAGAAGATGGTGGTTTACCCCGAACTGTTCACCAGCATGGATCTGTAGGGGCGATGGCGTCCGCCCGGAGGGGAGTGGCAGAATTAATGGGCTTACCACAATGTTCACCACAGAGCTCACAGAGAGCACAGAGAATTACCTTTGGGTTTTGCTCTGTGAACTCCGTGTGCTCTGTGGTGATGCTCTTTAGCCCACCTCTTGCGCCACTCCCCCAGAGAAAAATCCGGCAATCTCCGAGAATTTGAGATATAATACCCGCCGCACGGGGAGGTGCCAGAGCGGTTGAATGGGACGGTCTCGAAAACCGTTGTGGGCTTCGGTCCACCGAGGGTTCGAATCCCTCCCTCCCCGCCAGAAGACCCTAAAGGTTTTTGAAACCTTTAGGGTCTGCGATTATGGTAAGATTGATTCATGAAATTGAACCTCGCCCTCGCCCAAATCAACACCAAACTCGGCGATGTCAACGCCAACCTGGAAAAGCACCTAGCTTTCATCAAGGATGCCAAGGTCTCGGCGGCGTGGACGCCGCCTGGAGCAAAATATGAATATTGACCTTTCCATCAATCCCTCCCTCGTCCGTAAAATCCTGACCGGGTTCATCCGCTCGGAGATCACCCGCGTCGGCTATTCGCGTGCGGTAGTCAACCTGTCCGGCGGGATCGACTCGGCGGTCTCGTTTGCGCTTGCCGTGGAAGCGCTCGGAGCGCAGAACGTGCTGGCGGTCCGCCTGCCGTACAAGACGTCGGCGCAGGATTCGCTCGACCACGCCCAGATGCTGATTGACCAACTCGGCTGCCCGTCGGCGACCATCCCCATCACCGAGATGGCCGACGCGCTCATCGCCCGCGAGCCGGACATGTCTCCGGTCCGCAAGGGGAACATCATGGCGCGCCTCCGCATGATCGCGGCCTACGACCAGTCCGAGGCGTTCCAGGGACTCGTTGTCGGCACCGGCAACAAGACCGAGATATTACTCGGCTACACCACGCTCTACGGCGACTCGGCCTGCGCGTTGAACCCCATCGGCGACCTGTACAAGACCCAGGTCCGGCAATTGGCGCGGGCGCTGGACATCCCGGAAGCCATCGTCGCCAAGCCCCCGTCAGCGGACCTGTGGGCCGGTCAGACCGACGAGGGCGAACTCGGCTTCACCTACGAGGAAGTGGACAAACTGCTCTACCTTTTGGTGGACCAGCGCTATCGCCCCGAAGAATGCGTGGAGGCCGGGTTCGATGAGGCCTTCGTCCGCAAGGTGGTGGAACGCATCCGCCGCAACCAGTTCAAGCGCGTCCTGCCGCCCATCGCCAAACTCTCCAGCCGGACGGTCGGATATGATTTCCTGTACCTGCGCGACTGGGGGACTTGACCAGTATCCAGTGTTCAGTCAACAGTATTCAGTGCTGACGCTGGAAACTGGATACTGAACACTGTACACTGAACACTGTACACTGACAATGCACATTCCTCCCGCCCTCCACAACCGCCGCTACGTCGCCCTCTGGCTCGGACTGCTCATTTCCATCTCCGGCTCGCAGATGCAGGTGGCCGCCATCCACTGGCACATCCGCACCCTGACCGGCGAGCCGAATCCGCTCGCCCTCGGCGGCATCGGGCTGGCGCGCATCCTGCCGATTATAGTTTTCTCGTTCATCGGCGGGCCGCTGGCCGACACCTTCAACCGCCGCCGCATCCTGTTCGTCACCCAGACGGTGATGGCGCTCACCGCCCTGGCGCTGGCCGCGCTGACCTATACCGGCGGCATCACCATCTGGTGGATCTACGCCCTGACCGCCCTGCAAGCCGCGGCGGTGGCCTTCGACGGGCCCGCCCGCCAGGCCATGATCCCCAACATCGTCGCGGCCGAGGACCTGCCGAGCGCGTTCAGCATGTCGTCCATCGCCATGAACGCCGGCAGCATCGTCGGCCCGGCGCTGGCCGGGATTGTCATCGCCACCCTCGGGCAGGGATATACCTACCTGTTCAACGCCATCTCGTTCCTGGCGGTCATCATCGCCCTCTTCGTCATCGGCCGCGTCCCGCAGGACGCGCACAAAGCGCCCGGCGTCAACCTGAAAGCCGCCGCGGACGGCGTCCGTTTCATCTTCTCGAAACCCATCATCCTCTCGACCATGCTGATGGACTTCGTCGCCACCTTCTTCGCCTCGGCCAACACGATGATGCCCATCGTTGCCAAAGACATCCTCAAGGTCGGCGAGATCGGCTACGGCTGGCTCTCCTCGGCGCAGGCGGTCGGCTCGGTGGCCGCGGGACTGGTCGTCTCGCAGATCCCGAAACTGCGCCGGCAGGGACCGAAATTCCTGGGCGCGGTGGTCGTCTTCGGGCTGGCGACGATCCTCTTCGGGACCTCGCACCTGTTCGGCGTTGACCGGACTCTGCTGAACCTGACCGGCTCTCCCATCACCGTCGCCTTCCTCGTCGCCTTCGCCGCGCTGGTGCTGATGGGCGCCGCCGACGCGGTCAGCACCATCATCCGCAACACCATCCGCCAGCTGAACACCCCCGACCATATCCGCGGGCGGATGACCGCCGTCAACCAGATCTTCTTCCAGGGCGGGCCGCAGTTGGGCGAGGTGGAAGCCGGGATTGTCGCCAGCCTGTTCGGGGTCCCATTCGCCATCGTCAGCGGCGGGATCGGCTGCATCGTCGGCATGGCGCTCATCGTCCTGAAATGGCCGGAACTGCGCCACTACAACGGGGACGAGCACCAGGCCGGGTCAGGCGCGGCAGGCTGACGGTGCCGCCGTGAGCCTGTCGAACGGTCCGCCTGCGCCCGCCTGACGATTTCCCTACAATTTCGAAAAATCCGTTGACTTTGCATCCGAATCGCACTATACTGGCGTTGATATGCGAGTTCTGACGCAATTCCCCGGTTTGGTTCTCGAAGGCACGCTTGATTAGGCGTGCCTTTTGTTATCTACTCGACAAGGAGATGCCCCATGGACTCTGGTTTGATCGGCAAGATTGACAAAGCCAAGCGCTATGCCGAACAGCATGAGCGGTTCCGTTTCGACAAATTCGAAGTGGCCTTCCGCGGCGACAACAGCAACCACTACGTGATCTTCGACAACGGCGTTTTCAAGTGCGACTGCGAATTCTTCCTCACCCACCGCAGGTGCGGGCACAGCATGGCGCTGGAGATCCTGCTCAAGGGTATGCTCCCGGAGATCAAGGAAACCTGACGTTTTCGGGACACGGAGCCAACGGACAAGAACGGATTTTAAAATGGTTTTTCCGTAAGATTCCGCCCCTCCGTGAAATCCGTGTACCCCCGAACTGCGGGGGTGTACAAGAATCCAGCCTCCGAGGCCAAACAGCCCGGAGGTCTTTTTTTCAGGTACAATCGGGAAACCGCAAAACGCTCACGGCGGATTTGTAATCCGCCGGCAATTTCGCTGGATTGCAAATCCAGCGGAAGCATCGTGAACAAACATTCAGACCTATGACATCCCTTTCCCGCCGCGACTTCCTCAAACTCGGCGCCCTGGCCCTGGGCGGCATGGCGTTCACCTCCTACCTGCCAGAGTTCACCGGCTACGACGACTCGGACCTGGCGCGGGTGTGCATCCCCTCCGTCAGCGTGTTCAAGCAGCCTTCAGACGAAAGCCGGATCGTCGGCCAGTGGTACCGCGACGATGTGGTGCGCATCTATGAAACCGTGACTGCCGAGACCCCGGCCTATAACCCCATCTGGTACCGCGTCTGGGGCGGGTACATGCACCGGCAGCGTCTGCAGCGGGTCAAGATCCGCTACAACCAGCCGCTGGTCGTCATCCCGGAAAACTTGATGCTGGCCGAGGTGACCGTGCCGTACTCGCAGGCCTATTATTACAACAAATGGGACGGCTGGAAGACCACCTACCGGCTCTACTACAGCACCGTCCACTGGATCAAGGCCGTGGAAGACGGCCCCGACGGCCAGCCCTGGTACCGCATCCTCGACGAACTGGACGAGACCACCTACCTGGCCCCGGCCGCCCACCTGCGCCCCATCCCGCCGGAGGAATTCGCCCCGCTCGGCCCCGACGTGCCGCACGAGGCCAAGCGCATCCTCGTCAACCTGACCACACAGACCGTCACCGCCTACGAATACGAACAGCCTGTCTTCGAGAGGAAAATCTCCTCCGGCCTTTCGGGCATCTCCACCTCCGACATCCCGACCGGCACGCCCACCGGCAACTTCCACGTGGTGGTCAAGATGCCCTCCAAGCACATGGGCGAGGCCAACCTGGCCGCCGACATTGATGATTACGTCCTGCCCGGCGTGCCTTGGAATTGTTTCTTCGAAGATGATGCCCATGCAGTGCCAAGAGGCTATGCCCTCCACGGCGCGTACTGGCACGACAACTTCGGCGTCCCGATGAGCCACGGCTGCATCAACATGCGCCCCGAAGACGCCCAATGGATCTTCCGCTGGACGCGTCCGCTGGCGCCCTTCGAGGACATCAATACGTCGACGCTCGACCGCAAAGGCTACGGCACGCTGATCCAGGTGCGCTCCTGATGCCCACCCTCACCTGGCCGACGAAATCGCTCCCGGACCCTCAGCCTGCCGCGCTGGCGGACGAGGCTGTCGTCTACCCGCAGGGCCGCGGCTACCCCGACGCCGCGCCGGAAAGCCGCCTCATCCTCGGCGACAACCTGCCGGTCATGGCCGCCCTCCTGCCGGAGTACGAAGGCCGCCTCGACCTGATCTACGCCGACCCGCCCTTCTTCACCAATAAAAAATATCCCGCCCGCATCGGCCGCGGCGAAGACTCGCGCCGCCCCTCAGAATGGGAACTGGCCGAAGGCTACGCCGACCACTGGCCGGACATGGACGCCTACCTGGACTTCCTCTACCCGCGCCTGGCGCTGATGCGCCGCTTGCTCGCCCCGCGCGGGACCCTGTACCTGCACCTCGACTGGCACGCCGACGCGCCCGCCCGCCTGCTGCTCGACGAACTCTTCGGCCCCGAGCATTTCCTGAACGAGATCATCTGGACCTACCACGGCCCCTCCCCCGTCCGCCGCGCCTTCAACCGCAAGCACGACACCATCCTGGCCTGCACCAAAAGCGACGAATACATTTTCAACACCGACGCCGTGCGCGAACCGTACAATCCGAGCACGGTCAAGACATTCGCCTCCTCGAAAAAAGCCGGCTTCGGGAAGGTCCCCGACCTTGCCCGCGGCAAGGTCCCCGAAGACTGGTGGTACTTCCCCGTCGTCGCCCGCCTGCACAACGAGCGCACCGGCTACCCGACCCAGAAGCCGGAGAGCCTGCTCGAACGCATCCTGCTGGCCTCGTCGGACCCCGGCAGCCTGGTGGCCGATTTCTTCTGCGGCTCCGGCACTTTCCCGCTTGCCGCTGCCCGGCACGGACGCCGCTTCCTGGCCTGCGACGCGACCTGGCGCGCGGTCCACACCACGCGCGTCCGCCTGCTGGAACAGTCCCAGCCGTTCGCCTTGCAGCGGGATACGAATTCAGCCATCCCTCGCTCCTCCGCCCCTCTTCCCCTCCTCACCTCTCACCAGACTGTCATCCTGAAAGACCGCGCCGCGCTCGATTACTGGGAAGCTGACCCGGCCTGGGATGGGAAACTGTTCCGCAGCGCGGGGCAGGCCCGCCGTCCGAACCGCTCCGGGGAACTGCCTGCCGAAATCAAACTGCCCGTCGCGCCGGGAAATTTCCGGGTACGGGCAGTCACAGTCAGCGGGGAACAGATCGAGTCCGGCTAGATGTCCAGCCGGTAGCCCACGCCGCGCACGGTCTTCAAATACTTGGGATGGAGGGGGTCTTCCTCGATTGCCCGCCGCAGCCACGAAATGTGGACGTCCAGCGTGCGGGTGTCGTCGGTGTAATTGGTCTCCCAGACCTGGGAAAACAGGGACCGGCGTTCGATGGCTTCGCCGCGGTGCTCCATCAGGGTGCGCAGCAGGCGGATGAGGCGCGGCGTCAGGCGCGCTTTTTTCTTCTTGCACATCACCATCCGTTTTTCCACGTCCAGCCGGATATCGCCAACATGGATGCTGTTCTTGCCGTCGCCGGGGAGCAGGCGGCGGATGTGGTTGGACAATTTCTGCACGGTGAACGGGAGGGAAAGCACCACGTCCGCCTCCACCTTCTCCACCTCGTGATCGTTGTCCAGGATGAGCAGGATGGGGATCTTGTCGGTTTTCTCGCACAGCGACTGGCAAATGCGCTTCCCGCTGGTGCGCAGGGTGGCGGCATTGATGACGATCAGGCTGGGCTTGAGGCCGCCCTCCAGGCTGGTTAACGCCTTGCTCCCGCTCGAGACCAGTTCGACCTCGAATCCTTTTTTCCGCAAATCGGAAGCAAATGCGGGATGGTCAGCATGCTGACCCTCTATGACCAGGAGAATGGATTTGCCCATGAGATAAGGAATGGAATGGTGCCGGGAGGATGATTGGCCTGATTATACCCCAAATGTTAAAGAATCCTTCCCGCCCAAAGGTACTTTCGCCGCCCGCCCCCATGCAAAAGGGCGGACGACCGGACGCCATCCGCCCTTCGAGACAGTGGGCTATTATGCTACTTGTTCGAAGGATTGGCCTCATCAACGTAAGGCAGGGCAACGACGAACAGCCGCCCCCAGGAAAGTTCCCCGTTCGCTTCGATGCAGGTCTGGAAGGTGACGTGGTCGCCGCCGGTGTAGACCTTCTGGAACACGTCCCAGGCGGTGTACTGCTTGTTATCGTCCAGGTTGACGAGGATGCTCGAAGCGCTGTTCGGCTGGAGCGCCTGGTAGCGGTAGACGTGGGCGATTTCGTAGTTCACGATCCGTCCGTCGCCATAGACGATCTGGACTATCTGGCCCGCCGCGAGAGTGGTGAATTTGGAGCCGGCCAGGTAGTTGTGCGCCAGCAGGCCGACGGTGCCCTTGCGGGCGGCATACCCGTACTGGGTCACAACGCCGTCGTCACGCGAGACGTAGCCGCCCTTCCCCTCCGGCTGCTGGATCACGGGCAGGGCGAACTTGCCCGGAACATACACACCCCGGACGGTGTTCGCCGAGCCGTCCTTGACCGAAGCGACGAAATCGTTGAGCGACGGCAGGGGGGCGAGGGCAGTCTCCCCTGACTGGCCGGCCGCGTGCGCCGGGACAAAGGCCGCGAGCTGAACGAGCACAACCAGGAGAAGTACAAACGCCTTGGACAGTTTGGTTTTCATGGCAGAACCTCCCGAAAAAGTGGTGAAAACGGGAAGTGTGCCTGCTGTTCAAGGCGTCTCCTCGTTTTCGGCAACCTGGCAGTCATGACCGCCGCAGCGGTTTTAGACCCATGGCTTTGCGTCTCCGGCTTTCGCCGGATTTGCCTTTATCGAACGAATGGCATTTGGAAACAAAACGGGCCTGACTATGAGCCAGGCCCGCGAAATATATGATCTTGCGATCATCGTCTTCGGCGGCCTGGCAGTCGTGACCGGTTTCCCGGTTTTAGACCCATGGCTTTGCGTCCCCGGTTTTCACCGGGTTTGCCATTATCGGACTCAATTGTTAAAGTGAGTTTACTTACAACGATGATTATATACGATCCGCTCAGAAAATCAACCCATCTTACACCGCTGTCAGGTTACAGGATTGTCAGGAAAATGTGCGCCGCGTCTTAAAAACCGGCACAGGGTTCCGGCTTTTGATGTAAAATCATCCAGACAACTTTAATACCCCCGCCAGGAGAAACATGGATATCAACAAGGAATTATTCACTTCCACAGAAGCGCTGACCTTCGACGACGTGCTGGTCGTCCCCGCCTTCAGCGAACTGCTCCCCTCCGAAGCCGATCTGACCTCGAACCTGACCGCCAAAATCCGGCTGAACATCCCGCTCCTCTCCGCGGCGATGGACACCGTCACCGAAAGCCGGCTGGCGATTGCGCTGGCGCGCGAGGGCGGGATCGGCATCGTTCACCGCAACCTGTCGCCGGAACAGCAGGCCGCCGAAGTGGACAAGGTCAAGCGCTCACAGTCGGGCATGATCGCCGACCCAATCACCCTGCCGCCGGATGCCACGCTCCAGCAGGCGGAAGATATCATGTCCAACTACCAGATCAGCGGCGTCCCCATCGTGGACCGGGAAAATAAACTGGTCGGCATCCTGACCAACCGCGACATCCGCTTCGTCGAGCCGGAGGATTACGGCCAGCCCGTCAGCCGCTTTATGACGCCCCAGCCGCTCGTCACCGCGCCGGTCGGGATCTCGCGCCAGGACGCCAAAACCTTGCTCCAGGAACATCGCATCGAAAAACTCCCGCTGGTGGACAAGGCCGGCTGCCTGAAAGGATTGCTGACCGTCAAGGATATCCAGAAGGAGCGCGACTACCCCGCCTCGTCCCGCGACGAACGCGGACGCCTGCTGTGCGGCGCGGCGCTCGGCGTGGGCGCGGACCTGGAGACGCGCGCCGGCCTGCTGGTGGACGCCGGCGTGGACGTGGTGGTCATTGACACGGCCCACGGCCATTCGAAGGGCGTACTCACCGCCATCCGGCGCGTCCACAAGACGTGGCCAAAGTTGCCGGTCATCGCCGGGAACGTGGTCACCGCCGAGGGGACGAAGGCGCTCATCGAGGCGGGCGCGGCCGCGGTCAAAGTGGGGGTCGGGGCGGGATCCATCTGCACGACGCGCATCGTCGCCGGGGCCGGGATGCCGCAACTGAGCGCCATCCACGAATGCGCGCAGGCGGCGCGCCCGGCGGGTGTGCCCATCATTGCCGACGGCGGGATCAAGTTTAGCGGCGACATTGTCAAGGCCATCGTGGCCGGGGCGGATACGGTCATGCTCGGCAGTCTGCTGGCTGGGCTGGACGAGTCGCCGGGCGAGGTGGTGCTGTACGAGGGGCGGCGCTTCAAGGAATATCGCGGCATGGGCTCGCTGGGCGCGATGCAGGGCTACGGGAAAGATCGCTATGCGTCCGCGCAATCGGGCCCTTCCACGTCTTCCAGGGCGGGCGCAGGGAAACTCGTCCCGGAGGGCATCGAGGGGCGCGTGCCTTACAAAGGGATGCTGCACGATTTCATCTACCAACTGGTCGGCGGGCTGCGTTCAGGGATGGGGTACGCCGGCGCGAGGTCCCTGGAGGATCTGCGGACGAAGACGCGGCTGGCGCGCATCACCAACGCCGGTCTCATCGAGAGCCATCCGCACAACGTGATCATCACCAAAGAAGCGCCGAACTACCAGTTGACGCAGGATTGATGGGCGTGAAAAAACTGTTCCAGCGGGCCATCGCCTGGTTCCAGGCCACGTTCACCGACCGGACCTGCCGGGACCTGCAGCGCACCTGGACCGGGCGCGCCATCAACGCCGTTTCGTTCATGATGGTGATCGTCATGCTGGCGTTGTGGGTGACTTTGTTCGTCATCCTGCGCGACAATCTGTCGTCCGATTCGCTGGCGGCATCCACGGTCACGGCCGTTTCCTGCTTCGCGTTCTTCGGCGGGCTGCTGCTGGCGATCGTTATCGGCGGCTGGCTCGGCAACGCCCTGAGGCGCATCTTCTGGAAGATTCTGGTGAAACTTGGAAAATGAAAAACGTCGGACACGGATCGCACGGACAAGACGGACTTCTCTCCCGCTCACGGAAAAAAAACACGATTGCCGTACCGCCAGGCCTGAGTCTGTCGAAGAGTCCGTGAGCAAAACACGTGTTTGTAATCCACCTGGCATACACGATTTTTGGAATTCCCGTATAATATAGGGAATTCCAAACGCCCGGAGAAATCTGCATGAGTCAAAATCGCAGCGAACAAATGGTCAACCGGCTCCGCAACCTGCAAGCCGCCGCACCGGATATCGAAGCCTCAGCCGTCGTTTCTGTGGATGGGCTGATCATCGCTTCGGCCCTGCCGCAAGAGTCGGAGGAGGACCGCGTCTCGGCCATGTCGGCCGCCATGCTCTCGCTGGGCGAACGCATCGCCGGGGAACTCGGACGCGGCGGGCTGGAGCAAGTCTACATCAAGGGCGACGGCGGCTTCATCGTGCTGACCTCCGTCGGGGCGGAAGCGGTGCTGACCGTTCTGGCCCGGCAGGAGGCCAAACTCGGCCTGATCTTCCTCGAGATGCGCCGGGCGGCGGAAGACCTGGTGAAACTGGTCGGATGAAAACCGCACAAACGCCAACCGTTTCGGACACACGTCAACCCGCGTGGGGAGGACGCCACTCAATGGCCCTCCCCACGCCCTTGTTTTGAGAGGTGCACATGCCTGCTAAATACATCTTCTTCACCGGCGGAGTCGTTTCGTCGGTCGGCAAGGGCGTGACCGCCGCCGCCACCGGATTGCTGCTCAAGTCGCGCGGATTCAGGGTCACGGTCCAGAAACTCGACCCGTACATCAACGTGGACCCGGGGACGATGAGTCCGTACCAGCACGGCGAAGTCTACGTGCTCGACGACGGCGCGGAAACGGACCTAGACCTGGGCCACTACGAACGGTTCGTGGACATCCGCCTGCGCCGCGTCTCCAACTTCACCACCGGGCAGGTGTATGCCGAAGTCATCGGCAACGAACGCCGCGGCGACTACCTCGGCGGGACGATCCAGGTCATCCCGCACATCACCAATGAGATCAAGCGCCGCATCGGACTGGTGGCCAAAGAGACCGGGGCCGAGATCGTGTTGGTCGAGGTGGGCGGGACGGTGGGCGACATCGAGTCGCAGCCGTTCCTCGAAGCCCTGCGCCAACTCCGCAACGAGGTCGGGCGCGAGAACGTTTTCTTCGTCCATGTGACCTGGCTGCCCTTTATCGGCGCGACGCAGGAACTCAAGACCAAGCCCACCCAGCACTCGGTGGCGGCGCTGCGCTCCATCGGCATCTCGCCGAACATGATCATCGCCCGCTCCGACTTCCCGGTGGAAGAGGGGCTGCGCGACAAGATCGCCCTGTTCTGCGACGTGGACAAGCGCGCCGTCGTCCCGATGGTCACCACGCCGGTGCTGTACGAGGTGCCGCTCCTGCTGGAGAAGGCCGGCGTGGGCGATTTCCTCGTCGAACGGCTGGGGCTGCGTCCCAGCGCAAAACCGGACTGGGGTCCGTGGAAGAAACTGGTGGAGCGGGTCAAGAAGGACAAGCCGAAGGTCCGCATCGCCCTGGTCGGCAAGTACGTCGAGTTGAAGGATGCCTACATGTCGGTGCGGGAGGCGGTGGCGCACGCCGCCCTGTCGCAGGGACTGGAGGCCGAAATTTCGTGGGTGCTCTCCACCGACCTGGAAAAGGGCAAGGGTTGGGACGCGGTCAAATCGGCGGACGGGATCATCGTGCCGGGCGGATTCGGCTCGCGCGGCACCGAGGGCAAGATCCAGGCGGCGAAGTATGCGCGCGAGAACAAGGTCCCGTATCTCGGCCTGTGCCTGGGGATGCAGTTGATGTGCATCGAGTTCGCCCGGGATGTGCTCGGCCACGAGGACGCCAACTCGACCGAGTTCGACCGCTCGACCGCGCACCCGGTCATTGACCTGATGCTGGAGCAGCGTTCCATCACCGACATGGGCGGGACCATGCGCCTGGGCCTGTATCCGTGCGCCCTCCAGCCGGGGACGAAGGCCGCCGCCGCGTACGGCGAGAAAAAAGTGGAAGAGCGTCACCGCCACCGCTGGGAATTTAACAATACTTTCAAGCAGGAATTCGAAAAGGCCGGGATGGTCTTCTCCGGCATCTCGCCGGATGGCAAACTGGTGGAGATCGCCGAACTGAAAGACCACCCCTACATGGTCGGCTCGCAGTTCCACCCGGAGTTTTTGTCGCGGCCAATGCGGCCCCATCCACTGTTTGTGGGATTGGTCAAGGCGGCGAAGGAACGTGCTATAATTTAAAGCGATGCCAACAATCCTTTTCATTTACGGCTGGCGGTTATTTTTCTATTCCAACGAACGCAATGAGCCGGTGCATATCCACGCCCGAAAAGGAGATGTGGAATGTAAATTCTGGCTCTATCCTAACCAATTTGACATCGTTGAAGCCCACGTTTACAACGCCAATCCCGCCGACATCCGCGCCATCCGCAGGATCATCTTTGACAACTTCGACTACATTGTTTCGATGTACGAGGCGCACCAGCATGGAGAGTTGGAATGATTAAAGCACATAACATCCAATCCATTAAAGCCGATGTGGATACCCTGCACCTGACCATAGACGGGAAAACCTATCGGCTGTCCTGGTCAGATTGTTCTCCGCGTCTCGCCAGGGCCACACCGGCGCAGCGCAAGCATTTCGAAATTTCTCCCGCAGGATATGGAATTCGTTGGCCAGAAATTGACGAGGATCTGGCAATCACTCCACTGATCGAACAGGCAGAGGAACATTTCCTGCCAGCATTGCATCAAGTCAGAGAGAAGAAAGGCAAGTATCGGACGAGGTAATGTCCGTTAATTCAAAAAATGGAGACTTTTATGGATACCACAATCGAACTCATCACCGGGCAGGAAATCCTCGACTCGCGCGGCAACCCGACCGTGGAAGTCGAAGTCATCCTGGCCGACGGCTCGTGGGGCCGCGCCGCGGTCCCGTCCGGCGCGTCGACCGGCGTCCACGAGGCGCTCGAACTGCGCGACGGCGACAAGAAACGCTACAACGGCAAGGGCGTGCTGAAAGCCGTCGCGGCGGTCAACGACGCGATTGCCGACGACCTGTACGGCTGGGACGCAACAGACCAGAAAGCCATTGACACTGAAATGCTCGCCCTCGATGGCACACCCAACAAGTCCAAATTTGGGGCCAACGCCATCCTCGGCGTCTCGCTGGCCGTCGCCAAGGCCGCGGCCAACTCGCTCGGCCTGCCGCTCTACCGCTACATCGGCGGCGTGTATGCCCACGTGCTGCCCGTCCCGATGATGAACATTCTCAACGGCGGCGCACACACTGCCTGGCAGTCCACCGACGCGCAGGAGTTCATGGTCATGCCGCTCGGCGCGCCGACCTTCGCCGAAGGCCTGCGCTGGGGTGCGGAGATCTACCACGCCCTCAAGTCCGTGCTGAAGGAAAAAGGCTACGCCACTCTGGTCGGCGACGAGGGCGGTTACGCCCCGGCGCTCAAAGCCAACAACGAGGCCGTCGAAGTCATCCTGGAAGCCATCGCCAAGGCCGGGTTCAAGGCCGGGCGCGGCAAGGATGTCGCCATCGCCCTCGATCCCGCCGCCTCCGAACTCTACGACGAAGAGACCAAAACCTACAACCTGCGCAAGGAAGGCAAAAAACTGACCGGCCCGCAGATGGTCGAATTCTGGGCCAAATGGGTCAAGGACTACCCCATCGTCTCCATCGAGGACGGCCTGGCGCAGGATGACTGGGACTCGTGGAAACTGATGACGAAGGAACTGGGCGGCAAGATCCAGATCGTGGGCGACGACCTGCTCGTCACCAACCCGACCCGGGTCCGGCGCGCCATTAAAGAGAACGCCGCCAACGCCCTGCTGGTGAAACTCAACCAGATTGGCACGCTGACCGAGACCATCGAAGCGGTCGAGATCTGCCACCGGTCCGGTTGGCGGGCGGTCACGTCCCACCGCTCCGGCGAAACCGAAGACAGCACCATTGCCGACCTGGCCGTGGCCCTCAACATGGGCCAGATCAAGACCGGCGCTCCCGCCCGTTCGGACCGCGTCGCCAAGTACAACCAGTTGCTGCGCATCGAGGCCGAACTGGGCGACACCGCCCGCTACGCCGGCTGGGATGCCTTGAACCGCTAAAACCGGCAAACATCGCCTGTTTTCAGCGCGCCTTCGGGCGCGCTGAAATTTTAAGAAAGCACATTAGTTAAATGACTTGACAAAGTATTGAGATATGCTATGATTAGTTAAGCATTTTGTAAGGATTATGCTCATTTTCGGTAGGATTGCAGGTTGTGAATAGTATTATCTGGTCAACTCCTGTTCAGAATGTCAAGAACATTAACAAACATACCATTCTTGACTTAATCCGCTTTACTCCCGGCGGGATTTCCCGCGTGGAGATCGCCCGCCGCATGGACCTGACCCGCGCCGCGATCACGGCCATCGTCAACGACCTGATGGCAACCAGCGTCATCCGCGAAGCCGAACGGCTCAACGTCCGCAGCGGACGCCCGCCGGTTGTGCTGGAGATCAATCCAATGCGCGGCTGGGTGGTCGGGATTGACCTCGGTGCAACGCACATGGGGCTGCTCATGGCAGACCTTTCGGCCCGCATCCTCGAGGAGGCCGAGATCGGGATGGATATCCAGCAAGGCCCGGAGGCCTGTCTCGCCGAGACAGACCGGCGGGTGCGCGAACTGCTGGCGAAAGCGGGGCTGGACCTCCACGATATCCTGGCAGTCGGCATTGGCGTCCCCGGTCCAATCGTCAGCGCAGCCGGCATGGTGCTTTCTCCGCCTCTCATGCCCGGCTGGGACCGCTTCCCCATCCGCGACACGCTCGAAAAACGCTGGGGCTGTCCGGTCTCGGTCAACAACGACGCCGAACTGGGCGCGCTGGGAGAGTGGGCTGCCGGCGCCGGGCGCGGCGAACGCAACCTGGCGTACATCAAGGTTGGCACCGGCATCGGCGCCGGGCTGCTGCTGGACGGCCAGATCTACCGCGGCGTTACCGGGTCGGCGGGAGAGATCGGCCACCTGACCATTGACGAAAACGGGCCGGTGTGCGCGTGCGGCAACCAGGGCTGCCTCGAAGCCATCGCCGGAGGCCGGGCAATCGCCGAGCAGGCCCGTGAAGCGGTCCGCAAGGGGCAGCGCACACAACTCGCCGCCTCCCAGCCCGCGGACAACATCACCGCCCGCGACGTGGCCGCTGCCGCCCGGCGGGGCGACCTGATCGCCCAGCAAATTCTCCGCCAGGCCGGCTCCCATATCGGGATTGCCATTGCGGGCCTCGTGAACCTTTTCAATCCAGGCATGGTCATTATCGGCGGCGGCGTGGCGCAGACCGGCGACATCCTTCTGGAACCGATGCGCCAGGCTGTCCAGCGCCGCAGTCTTCCAGCGGCAACGCGCGTAGTACGCATCACCACATCCACGCTGGGCCGCCGTTCATCCAGCATGGGCGCAGTCATCCAGGCCTTAACCATCGCGCTCCATCAAGTCGCAGACCGAAAGGAGGTGAGGTTCCCCCAAACGACTCTCGAAAAGAGTCTGGTGACAACATGAACATTGACCATTTCCTCAGATGTGAAGCCCTGCCATGTGCAGACGCTCGCAAAATTTCACCCATTTTACACAAGGAGAAAGAGAAAAAATGAAACGCACACTGTTCTTCCTGGTCAGCATCATGATGATCGCAACCATGCTGTTGACCGCCTGCGCTCCGAAGACGCCGGTTGCAACTCAGCCCGCGACCGATGTTCCCACCGCTGCCCCGGTTGGACCGGCTGGCACCCTGGTGGTTTGGGCAGATGACACCCGCGCCCCGATCCTCGAAGATCTGGCCGATGAGGTGTTGGCTGCCTACAACATCGAACTGGTGGTCGTGCTCAAGGCTTCCCTGCGCGACGACTTCCAGATTGCCGCCCCGGTGGGTGAAGGCCCCGACATCCTGTTCGGCGTGCCGCACGACCAGGCTGCTACAATGGTGGCCAATGGCTTGCTCGCCCCAATTGACCTGGGCGATAAGGCTGATCTGTTTGTCCCCGTTGCCGTTAACGCCTGCACCTTCGATGGCCAGCTGTACTGCATGCCGTACGCCACCGAGAACCTGGGCTTCTTCTACAACACCGACCTGGTCCAGACCCCTCCCGCCACCTGGGATGAGGTTGTGAGCGTCGGCGAAGCCCTCATGGCCGAAGGGAAAGTGACCTACGTTATAGCCCTACCCGGCGGTCTGGATTACAATATGTATCCTTTGTGGACCGCCTTCGGCGGGTACGTTTTCGGCAAGAATGACGCCGGCAACTGGGACGACCAGGATGTCGGTGTTGACAGCCCCGGCATGATCGCCGGAGTGCAGTTCCTCGCCGATCTGGCTGCGAAGGGTGACATCCCCACCGACTTTGACTGGGCCAACAACCACGCGCTGTTCGAAACCGGCAAAGCGCCCTTCATTATCGCCGGCCCGTGGGCCCTCGACCGCATCCGCCAGTCTGGCGTACACTACGCCATAGCGGACTTCTTCCCGGCTGGCCCCGCCGGCCCAGGCAGTCCCTTTGCTGGCACGCAGGGCATCTATATCAACGCCCAGAGCGAGAACATACTCCTGGCCCAGACCTTCCTGAATGAGTTCGTGGCCACCGAAGAAACCATGCAGAAACTGTACGAGGCTGGCAAGCGCCCGTCCGCTTTCATCCCCGTGCTCGAGACTACCGCTGATCCCGACCTGCTGGCCATGGGCAAGGCTGGCGCCAACGCGACCATGATGCCCGGCATCCCGGCCATGGGCGCGGTGTGGGCAAACTGGAACAACGGTATCACCCTCGCCGTGCAAGGTACGAGCACTGCCGAAGTGTCAATGACCGATGCCGCCAATAAGATCCGCAACGTGATCGCCAACCCGCTGACCGGCATGGTCAACGTGCCTGGTTCCTACCAGGCCGCCGCGGGCTGCGCAGCTGACTGGTCGCCCGATTGCGCCACCACCGCCATGATCAAAGGCGATGACGGTCTCTGGCGCTCCGGTCCGTTCACCCTGCCGGCCGGCAACTACGAAGGCAAGGTTGCGCTGGACGGCACCTGGACGACCAACTACGGCAGCGACGGCAAGCAGGATGGCCCGAACTACACGTTCAGCCTGACCGCTGCTGGCACCGTCGAATTCGTTTACGACGAAGCCACCCATCTTCTGACGATCACCGTCAAGTAACAAAGTTCTCCACGTAAGTAACAAGGGAGACCGGATGTCTCCGGTCTCCCTTGCTCAGTGGATTTGGTAAAACAAACATGAGCGATTATTGTCCGTCATAATTTATTTACAGAATACTGCATAAATATCTGAACCAAATCCCGTATAATGCAAGCAATTCGGCAATAGCAGGTTCGGAGATTTATGCAAGAAGCAGTAGAAACGCACATTTCCACTCTCGCAGGAGGATTTGATGACCGCGACAGCCGGACAATCCAAACGTACCAGGGCAACCGGTGAATCATTCTTCTCTCGAATCATTCGCTGGATATTGATTGCCTTTTTTGACGCAGGCGCCATCTGGTTCATTATCCAGGCCTTGACCCTGGGGTTCGACCAGATCGCCATCGTGTTGGGTATCATCGTGTTGATGCTCAACGCGATCTTCCTCTGGCCCAAAGCCTATCCGTACCGTTGGATGGCGCTTGGGCTTTCTTTTATGATCATGTTCACCATCTACCCAATGGTTTTCACTCTTTACGTGGCTTTCACCAACTATGGCGACGGACACTTGCTGACCAAGAATCAAGCTCTTCCCTTGATCGAAAAGATTACCTACTTGCCGGAAGGCGCCCCGTCCTACACTTGGACAGCCTTTAAATCAGCAGACGGAAACTATGCGCTTTGGCTGGTGGATGCCGAAGGCAATACCTTCCTCGGCAAACCCGGCGAACCCATCGCGGCCGCCAGGCCCGGCGACCCCGGCATTGGCGAGGCGGACGCAAAAGGTATTCCTGCAAGCATCGCAGGCTATGAACGCATCAATGCGCTTGTCGCGGTCACCGATCAGAATCTCCCAGAAATTCTATTTGGCGCAGAAGGAGCCGGTGGCGTGAAGATCACTTCCCCCACCACTGCCTCGGCGCTGGAACAGCGATTTATTTATGATCCAGATAATGACTTATTTGTGGATCAATCCAATGGCGACATCTACAACAATGTTCACGGCACCTTCACTACCAAGGATGGCAAGACCATCAAGCCGGGCTTCCGCGAGGTGGTGGGGTTCGAGAACTTTATCAATTTTCTTACCAGCCCGGCGCTGCGCGGACCACTGGTAACGATCCTCATCTGGAACTTCATCTTCCCTGCCGTCAGTGTGCTTTCGACCTTTGCGTTGGGTCTGGCAATCGCCATCATGTATAACGACAAGGATTTCCCCTTTAAAAAGGTCATCCGCACACTTCTGCTCATCCCCTACACGATCCCCAGCGTCATCACCATCCTGATCTGGCGCGGCATGTTCAGCCCGGAGTTTGGGATTATCAACCGCATGATCGAGCCATTGTTTGGCTGGGCGCCGCCGTGGACGACCGAGGCTTTCTGGGCGCGGGCGGCCATCTTGATCGTTAATCTTTGGCTTGGTTTCCCATACATGATGCTGATTACAAGCGGAGCCTTGCAATCCATCCCGGGCGACCTGTACGAAGCCGCGACGGTGGATGGCGCCAGTGGATGGAAGCGCTTCACCAAGATCACCCTTCCGCTGCTGTTGGTAGCCGTGGGGCCGCTGCTGATTGCCTCTTTCATATTCAACTTCAATAACTTCGGGCTGATCTACCTGTTCATCGGAGGCGGTCCCCCGATTGCGGGCGCGAGCACGCAGGCCGGTTATACCGACATCCTCATCAGCTATGTGTATAACCTCGCGTTTGCCAGCGGTGGGCGCGGCGTGCAATACGGCTTTGCCTCGGCCATCTCGCTCGTCCTGTTTATCCTCGTAGGTTCCATCACCCTGGTGCAATACAAGTTCACCAACATGTGGGAGGAGGTAAGCGAAAATGTCTAACCAGAGCCAATCCTTCAAACGCCTTACCGGTTCGCTGACGTTCCAAAAGCGGTTCAGCATGACCGTGCGTCTGATCATTGCCTTGTTCCTGATCGCCTTTGCCGTTTTCCCGGTGATCTGGATCGTTTCGGCCTCCTTCGACAACAGCAACTCGCTGGCCACCCAAAACCTGATCCCGGTCCAGGCAGGTATCAAGAACTACCAGCGGCTGTTCAACCTCGACCCGCAGTTCAGGTTTGGCGATCTGAACTACTGGCGCTGGCTGTGGAACTCGATAAAGGTTTCGGGGATCACAACTATCCTGAATCTCTCGCTCACCACCATGGCCGCCTACGCCTTCTCCCGCCTGCGCTTCACCGGGCGTGTGACCGTACTCAAGGCCATCCTGCTCATCCAGGTCTTCCCCAACCTGCTGGCATTGGTAGCCATTTACGTGATCATCTTCCAGTTCGGCGAGATCATCCCCGCCCTCGGCCTGAACACCCATGCCGGGTTGATCATGGTCTACCTGGGCGGCTCCATGGGCATGAATATCTGGCTGATGAAAGGCTTTCTCGATACCATCCCGCGCGCCATTGACGAATCCGGCATGGTGGATGGCGCCTCGCACTTCCAGATCTTCTGGACCCTGCTCCTGCCGCTCCTGCGCCCCATCCTCGTTGTCATCGGTATCCTGGGGTTCATCGGCACCTACGGCGACTTCCTGCTCGCGCGCATTTTACTGACGGATGTGGACAAGTACACACTGATGGTTGGTCTGCAAATCTTCACCGCCGGCATGTTCGACAAAAAATGGGGCGTATTTGCCGCCGGCGCGTTGATTGGCGCCCTGCCCATCATGATTACCTACCTCTCCCTCCAGGACCAGATCGCCGGCGGCCTGACTGCGGGTGCGGTCAAGGAATAACGCGCCGAGGAGACTGTCGGGATGCAATGCAACGCGATCGCGCTTGCCGCGCTTGAGGCAGTGGGGATAGCCCTGTTCCTGCAACAGGGCTATCTTTATTCCACAGCAGCGCCAACCCCGCGAGAAAATCCTGTCTTCGTGGACGTTGGAAGGGAAACGGGCATCCACGCCAGCCATGAGTGACAACATCTTCGGAAGCATGCTCGAACCCGAGAACCGCCTGGCCGCCCACCGGGAGAACCTGACCGGCGTTAAACACCTCCACCGGCGCAGCCCCCTGGACCCGGAACCGGGCCAGCCCATCCTGCTGATCCTGACGACGGGCCGCCCCGTCCCGTACGACGCCGCCCGCTGCTTCTACACCACTGACGGGAGCAATCCCGCCCCGGCCTCCGCCAGCGTGCTGGACCTAAATCCTGTCTCATCGGAATGGGATGCCATCACTTGGGGTTACGTCCGCACCTGGACCGTGCGCCTGCCTCCCCAGCCCGCGCGGACGCTCATCCGCTACCGGCTGGAGGCGCGCCGGGCGGACACCGGTCAGTGGGTCGCGGCAGACGACGGATCCGCGTGCGCGCTGTGGGTGGACGACGATCCCGCTCCCGACTGGGCGCGCCAGGCGGTCGTCTACCAGGTCTTCCCCGACCGCTTTTATCCCGGCGACGGGCGCGCCTGGAACAAGGCCGAAAACCTGAACGACTTTTACGGCGGAACGCTGCGCGGGGTGATAGACAAACTCGACTACATCCAGTCGCTCGGCTTCAACGCCATCTGGCTCAACCCATTCTTCGCGACCACGTCCCATCACGGCTACAACGCCAGCGACTATTACACCGTCGAGCCGCGTTTGGGGACGAACGCTGAGCTGAAGGAACTCATCGAAAGTGCGCACGCGCGGGGCATCCGGCTCATCCTCGATTTCGTCGCCAACCACTGGTCGAAGGACCACTTCACGTTCCGGGACGCGCAAAAGAATCCGAACAGCCCGTACCGGGACTGGTATTTTTGGAAGCATTGGCCCGACGATTACGAGTGCTACTTCAAGGTACGGGAACTGCCAAAAATCAATCTGCAAAACCCCGCCGCCCGCGCCTACATGCTCGACGCGGCCCGCCACTGGCTGCGCGAGGGCTTCGACGGCTACCGCCTCGACTTCGCCTACGGCCCGCCCCACGACTTCTGGGTAGACTTCCGCCGCGCCTGCCGGGAGGTCAAGCCCGATTGCTGGATTTTTGGCGAGATCATCCACACCGTGCCGATGCTCCTGTCGTACACCGGCATCCTGGATGGGACGCTCGACTTCCACCTCGCTCGCGCCCTGCGCGAGACCTTCGCCCTCGGTCAGATGAGCCTGGCGGAATTCGAGGCGTTCCTCGCCGGACACGAAGCCTGCTTCCCGCCCGGCCACATCCGCCCATCGTTCCTCGACAACCACGACGAGGAGCGCTTCCTCCACCTCGCCGGGGACGATAAAGACAAACTCCGCCTCGCCGCGCTGGCGCTGTACACGCTCCCCGGCCCGCCCATCGTTTACGCCGGGACGGAAACCGGCCTCTCGCAGGAGCGCCCGATGCACCAGGACGGACGCAACATCTTCGAGGAATGCCGCCTGCCCATGAACTGGGAGACGGCAGACTCCGGCTTGCAGGAATATTTCCGCCGCCTCGGCGAACTGCGCCGCGCCCATCCCGTCTTGTGGACCGGTTCCCGGCGCGTCGTCCATCTCGACGCGGCTGGCGGGACGTATGCCTTCGTCCGCGAAAATGCTGACGACCGGGCGCTGGTTGCCATCAACATGTCCGGCGCGCCGCGGACGCTGACCGTGCGCGGCGCAGGCTTCCGGTCCGCGACGGACCGGTTGAACGCGAACAGGATCACGGTCCGGGAGGATGCGCTCGAAATCCACCTGCCGCCCAAATCCGGCGCGTTCGTCTGTCCATAATCCGTAAGGGCGACCCGCCCAGAACGACAGTCGCCCCTACAAATCCAACCAGAGGTTATCTGCCATGTCCATCAACACTCCCGACTGGGTCAAAGACGCCATCTTCTACCAGATCTTCCCCGACCGCTTCGCCTCGAGCAAGCGCGTCTCCAAACTGGGGCTGAAACTCGAGCCGTGGGAAGCGGCCCCCACGCCGCACGGCTTCAAAGGCGGCGACCTGCTCGGCGTGGCCGAACATCTCGACTACCTGCAGGACCTGGGCGTCAACGCCATCTATCTCAACCCGATCACCGCCTCGGCCTCCAACCACCGTTACCACACCTACGACTATTTCCACATTGACCCGCTGCTCGGCGGCGAGGCGGCCTTCCGCGAACTGCTGGACAGGGCGCACGCCCGCGGCATCCGCATCGTGCCAGATGGCGTGTTCAACCACGCCAGCCGCGGCTTCTGGCAGTTCCATCACGTGCTGGAGAACGGCGAAGGCTCGCCCTACGTGGACTGGTTCCATTTTAGCCCCGACCGGCTGAATCGGAAGAAGCACTGGGGCGTGTACCCGACCGAACACGAGCAGCACCAGTTGAACAGCGGCGTCAGCGCGTACGACGCCATCGGCTACCACGCCTGGTGGAACATGCCCGCCCTGCCCAAATTGAACACCAACACGCCCGCCGTGCGCGAATTCCTGTGGGAGGCAGCCGTGCATTGGATCAAGTTCGGCGCGGACGGCTGGCGGCTGGACGTGCCGGCCGAGATTGACGACGACGCCTTCTGGCAGGAGTTCCGCCGCCGCGTCAAGCGCGCCAACCCCGAAGCCTACATCGTCGGCGAGATCTGGCACGAATCCAAACGCTGGCTGCAGGGCGACCAGTTCGACGCGGTGATGAACTACCTGCTCACCGCCGCGCTCATCGGCTGGCTGGTCGGCGAGAAAATGCCGCCGTACATCTACAACATCGGCGACTATAAGAAGTTCCTGCGCCCGCTCGACGCCAAAAACTTCGCCGACCGCATCGAATACCTGCTCGGCCTGTACGACCCCGCCATCAACCAGGCCCAGTTTAACCTGCTCGACAGCCACGACACGCCGCGCTTCCTCACCACCTCCGGCGGCGACCTCACCGCCCTCAAACTCGGCTGGCTGTTCCTGTTCACTTACGTCGGCGCGCCGTGCATCTACTACGGCGACGAGATCGGGCTGGACGGCGGCCCTGACCCGGCCTGCCGCAAATCCTTCCCGTGGGACGGGAAGGAATGGAACACAGAATTGCTTGACTACGCGAAGTCTATGACCTCCCTGCGCAAGTCCCAGCCGGCGCTGCGTCGCGGGACCTTCCACCGGCTCCTCGCGGTGGACAACGTCTACGCCTTCGGGCGGCGCCTCGGCAGCGAGCGGATCGTGGTCGCCATCAATGCCTCCGGCCGGACGCACAACGTGGACATCCCCGTCTCCGCGCTGGGCATACCCGACGGTCCGCTGGCAACGCTGTTCGGCGAGGCAAAAGCCCGCGTCAGCGGCGGGCAGGTCCACGGTCTGAAACTCGCCCCGCGCAGCGGAGTCGTGTTGAAAGCGTAACCACTCTTTCTCTACCGGACAAATCTCCTGGCTGGACGCGGACGAGCGCGGATGTACGCGGAAAAAGGCTTTTTTTGGATTTTTGTCTCGGTTTCATCCGCGTTTTCCGCGTCAATCCGCGTCCCATTTCTCTTTTGTCCGGTAGCAAAACCATTCTTCGGATTACCCGCAGATGACGCAGATTGGAAATCGGAAGGTGAACATGAACAAACGTCCCGCTCTCCTGACCCTGGTCCTGCTGGTCGTTTTCACGGCCTGCGCCAAGCCGGCCGCCGTTCCGGTCCAGCCCGTGACCGGCACGCCGCCCGGCACGGACGGCTATCCGTGGTGGAACGATACGGTCTTCTACGAGATCTTCGTCCGCTCGTTCTACGACAGCGACGGCGACGGCATCGGCGACTTCAACGGCATCACCGCCAAACTGGACTACCTCAACGACGGCGACCCGGAAACCACCGCCGACCTGGGCGTGACCGGCATCTGGCTGATGCCCATCAACCCCTCCCCCTCCTACCACGGCTACGACGTGACCGACTACTACGCCGTCAATCCCGACTACGGCACGCTGGACGATTTCCAGAACATGCTGGACGAAGCGCACAAGCGCGGCATCCGCGTCATAATTGATATGGTGCTCAACCACACCTCCAGCCAGCACCCGTGGTTCACCGGCTCCTGGGACCCAGCCTCACCCTATCACGACTGGTACGTCTGGTCCGACACCAGGCCCGCCTACACCGGCCCGTGGGGACAGAACGTCTGGCATCCCTCGCACGGGCAGTATTACTACGCCCTGTTCTGGAATCAGATGCCCGACCTGAACTACGCCAACCCGGCCGTCACCGCGGAGATGAACAACGTGATCCGCTTCTGGCTGACGGATGTCGGCGTGGACGGCTTCCGCCTGGACGCCGTCAAGCACCTGGTCGAGGAGGGCGCCAACATGCAGAACACCGGCAGCACCCATACCTGGCTCCAGCAGTTCCGCACCGTGTACAAGGGCGCCAACCCCGACGCGCTGGCCGTCGGCGAGGTCTGGGACGACCTGAACGTCATCGAAGGATACGTGGAGGGCGACGAACTCGACCTGGTCTTCCAGTTCAGTCTGGCCGAGGCGTTTGTGTATTCGGCCAATGCAGGCAATGCCAGTGCAGCCCTCGACGAATTGAAACTCACCTGCAAACTCCTGCCGCCGCTCCAGTACGCGCCCTTCCTGACCAACCACGACATGAACCGGGTGATGAGCCAGCTCGACGGGGACGCGGGCAAGGCACGCGTGGCCGCCTCCATGCTGCTCACCGCCCCCGGCGTCCCGTTTATCTACTACGGCGAGGAAATCGGCCTGATGGGCGAAAAACCGGACGAGGACATCCGCCGCCCGATGCAGTGGTCGTCCGAAAAGTATGCCGGTTTCTCCACCGCCTTCCCGTGGCGCTCCGTCGGCCCGGGCTGGGAGACAAACAACGCCGCCGCCGGGACCGGCGACCCGGCCTCCCTGCTCTCGCATTACCAGGCGCTCATCCGCATCCGCAGCCAACACGCCGCCCTGCGCGTCGGCGACACCTACACCCTGCGCGCCAATGACTCCGCCCTCTACCCCATCCTGCGCGTCAGCGGCGGGGAGATCGTGCTGGTGATCGTCAACCTGTCGGACGCGCCGGTCAGCGGCTACAGTCTCTCGCTGAAGGAAAGCGGCGTCACGCCCGGAACGTACCGCGCCTTCCCCATCCTGGGCGCAGCGGACGAACTCCCCGAACTGACCTTCGCCGGGGACGGCAGCTTCACGGGCTACGTCCCGTTGCCCGAGATCCCGGCCTATGCCACGCTGATCGTGCAGTTGCAGATAAAAAAGTAGTGACGACTTCAGTCGTCCGGAAAAAGCGGCTAAAGTTGCTCTGTTGCAAACACACCGTAATGTGTCGCTGCGAGGCGGTGGTTTTCCGCCGAAGCAGTCTCCCGCACCGCGAGGAGATTGCTTCGCCGCAAAGAACGCGGCTCGCAAAGACACGAAGTTTATTTTTCTGATCTTTGCAACAGGGCCGCTAAAGTCGCCACTACCCCAATTCGAGAGGAGACCTCCTGTGAAAAACATCTTCCGTCTTTTCAACCTGCTGCTCGCAGCCGCCCTGCTCGTCACGGCCTGCGCGCCGAAAGCGACCGCCACGCCGGCCGCGCCCGTCCAGCCGGACCTGTACCTCAACATCCTCTGGCACCAGCACCAGCCCTTCTACGCCGTGGACCAGGCCACCGGTCTTGTCAGCGCGCCGTGGGTGCGCTTCCACGCCGCCAAGGATTACGTGGATATGGCGCAGATGCTCCAGGCCTACCCGGACATCCACGTCACCTTCAACCTGACGCCCTCGCTCATCCAACAGATTGACGCCTTCAACGACGGCCAGCGCGACAAGGTCTGGGCGGTGACGCTCATTCCCGCCGGCCAACTGACCGACGAGGACAAAACCTACATCCTCCAGCGCTTCTTCGACGTGAACGGCAGGATCATCGAAAAGTTCCCGCGCTACGTGGAACTCCAGCAGATGCGCGGCGGCGCGGACGAAGCCTCGATTTCCGCCGCCGTCGCCTCCTGGAGCGTGCAGGATTTCCTCGATTTGCAGGTGCTCTTCAACCTGGCCTGGACCGATCCCAACTACCTTGCCGGGGAGCCGCTGGCTTCGCTGGTTGCCAAAGGGAGCGGCTTTACCGAACAGGATAAGCAAACCGTACTCGACAAGCACGCCGAACTGATGGCGCAGGTTATCCCGGTCCACAAGGCGATGCAGGATTCCGGCCAGATCGAAGTGACCTTCACGCCCTACGCCCATCCCATCCTGCCCCTGCTGATAGACACCAACCTGGCCTCGCAGGCCGTGCCAGACATCACACTGCCGACCCGCTTCGTCCACGGCGAGGACGCCATCCAGCAATTGCAGCGCGGCATCCAACTCTACGAAGACCACTTCGGCAAAGCGCCGAACGGGATGTGGCCTGCCGAGGGATCGGTGGCGCAAATGATGGTCACCATCACCTCCCGCGCCGGCGTCCAATGGATGGTCACCGACGAGGGCATCCTCGCCCACTCGCTGGACCTCGACTTCACCCGCAATGCCGACGGCGTCCCGAACAACGCGACGGCGCTGTACCGTCCCTACACCGTCGGCAGGGACAACAAGACGGTCACCATCTTCTTCCGCGATACCCAACTCTCGAACAAGGTCTCGTTCGATTACAGCCAACTCTCCGCCCAGGCCGCCGTGGACGACTTCATGGGCCGCCTGCACGCCATCCGTGACGAGGTCAAGGGGCAGGCCGGAGGTCCGTACGTGGTGACGGTCATCCTGGACGGCGAGAACGCCTGGGAATGGTACGAGGGCGACGGCAAGGACTTCCTGAACGGCCTCTATTCCGCCCTGAGCGCCGACCCGACCATCAAGACCGTCACCTCCACCGAGTTCCTGGCGCTCTACGACCAGACGCCCGAATCCATCCCGGAGCTGTGGGCCGGTTCGTGGGACAACGCCACCTTCGAGACCTGGATCGGCGAACCCGAAGAGAACACCGCCTGGAACTACCTGGGCGCGGCCCGCGCCACGCTGGAAGAATACCTGACCGGCTCCAAAAAAGGCACGCGCGACCAGGCCAGCGTGGACAAAGCCTACGACGCCATGCTCGCCGCCGAAGGCTCGGACTGGTTCTGGTGGTACGGCGCGGACAAGGACTCGGGCAACGACGCCGCCTTCGACGCCGGCTTCCGCGAGACCCTCGGCCAGGTCTACGACGCCCTCGGCCTCAAGCGCCCGGCCTCCCTCTCCGTCCCCATCATCCAGCCCACGCCGGTCGAACCAGACGCGTCCCTGCAAGGCCTGTTCACCCCGGTGATTGATGGACGGCTCACCACGCCGGATGAATGGCAAAGCGCTGGCGAATTCCTGTTCGAAGGCAGCCTCACCTCGCTTCAATTCGGCTTCGATAAAAACAACCTGTACCTGCGCGGCAGCGCAGCCAATGCGTCGGGCGCAATAGATATCTATTTCAAAGTCCCGTACGTCAGCGGCGGCACACCCTTCGCCGACGATGGCCGAGTGCTCGGCATATACGCCACCCACCGTCTCCACTCCGAAATAACGCCCGGGCAAATTCCAGTCACCACCCTGCAGATCTGGAATGTCGAAACGTCGGCATGGGAGGCGGTCCAGGACAGCGCCTTCCAGACGAACAGCGGGCAAGGGAGTATCGAGATCGCCATCCCGCTGGCGGAACTGTCATCTGCCCTCGATGCCGGCGACAGCCTCCAATTCCGGGTCGCCACGCAATCGGACCTGTTACCTGCCTCCGCTCCCGGGCGGATGCTCCTCCCCGACCTGGGCCGCACCACCTGGATCGTTGACCTGACCGACCCGGCGGACGACGACCACGGTCCCGGCTCGTACACGTATCCGACCGACAACGTCTTCAAGCCCGGCGTCTTCGATCTTCTGGAATTCAAGGTCGGCCAGGATGGGAACAACCTGGTCTTCAGCATCCAGATGGGCGGCCCGGTCGAGAACCCGTGGGGCGCTCCGAACGGACTGGCGATCCAACTGGTGGACATCTACATTGACACCGACGGCGCAGCCAGCGGAGCGCGTCTCCTGCGCAACGGGCGCAACGCCGCGCTGGCCTCCGGCTACGGCTGGGATTACGCCCTCACAGTCTCCGGCTGGAACTATGGCGTCTTCACCTCCGCTTCGCCCGAAACCGCCGACAAGGGTATCCCGCTCACCATCTTCACCGACCCGGGCAAGAATCTCATCATCGCCAAGATCCCGCTCTCGGCCATCCCCGGCGACCCGGCCGCGTGGAAGTTCGCGGTGGTTGTCCTGTCCAACGACGGCTACGGCATCAACGGCGTCCGCGACGTGACCGCCTCGGGCGGGCAATGGGCCGCGGGCGGCGCGCCGGCCGACAAAAACCACACCCGCATCCTCGACTACCTGTGGCCGGCCGATCTGGCCCCGACGCAGGAGGAAATGCTCTCGGCCTACACTCCCAGCCAGTCCGACCCCGCCAGCCTCGGCCCGGACGACTTCCCGCAGTTGCAGATGGTTCCGTAAGCAGAACAAGTCTGCAGACTTGTCCCACGCCCCCATAGAATCACTCCCGGAGACCGGCAGTCTCCGGGAGTTTTGCTTGTATAATATCCTCATGGACAAAAAAGACATCTCCCGCTACCTTGCCAACTGGCAAAAAGAAATTGACGGCGCGGCGCTCTACACCGCCCTGGCCGAAACCGAGAAGAATCCGCAGTTGTCCGAAGTCTACCGGAGGCTGGCGCAGAGCGAAGAGAAGCACGCCGCGGCCTGGGAAACGCGGATGACAGAGGCCGGGATGCCGGTCCCGCCCCGCCGCCCATCCTGGCGGACGCGCATCCTGCGCGGGCTGGCGAAACGTTTCGGACCCGGCTTCGTGCTCCCGACCATCACGAGCAACGAACAGGCCGACAGCCGCGCCTACGACAACCAGCCCGAAGCCGAGACCGGGCGCATGTCTGCCGACGAACGCTCTCACGCCCGTCTGCTGGTCATGCTCTCCGGCGGTCAGGGCGGACTCTCCGGCGGGTCGGTGGCGAAAATGGAAGGCCGCCACAAAACCGGCGGCGGGAACGCGCTGCGCGCCGCCGTGCTGGGCGCGAACGACGGACTGGTCTCCATCCTCAGCCTGACCATGGGCGTGGCCGGCGCCAACCTGTCCAGCCATTACGTGTTCATCACCGGCATCGCCGGGCTGCTGGCCGGGGCCGGGTCCATGGCGCTGGGCGAATGGCTCTCGGTGCAGAGTTCGCGCGAACTCTACGCCAACCAGATCAAGATCGAGAAAGAGGAACTGGAAAATAATCCGGCGGAAGAAGCCGCCGAACTGGCGCTCATCTACCAGGCCAAGGGGCTGTCTGAGGCGCGCGCCCGCGAACTCTCTGCCGCCATCATGAACACCGGGCAGGATGCCATTCTCGATACGCTCGCCCGCGAGGAACTCGGCATTGACCCGCAGGAACTGGGCGGCTCGGCCTACGTGGCCGCGCTGACCTCGTTCTTCCTTTTCGCACTCGGGGCCATCTTCCCCATCCTGCCCTTCGCCTTCCTTACCGGGAACGTCGCCATCTACACCAGCATGGCCGTCAGCGCGGTGGCGCTGTTCGTCGTCGGCGCGGCCATCACCCTGATGACCGGACGCAACGTCTTCTACTCCGGTTTCCGGCAGGTGATTATCGGCCTCGTTGCGGCCATCCTGACCTACGGGGTCGGCAAACTCATCGGCGTGTCGGTGATGGGATAAACTTGCAAGCCGTCTCCAAATAAAACGCGGAAGTAGTATGATGACCGTCCCAACCATCACCACCCCGCGCCTGCTCCTGCGGCCATTCACCCTGGGCGACCTGCACCCTCTCTTCAAGATTTTGCAGGAGCCGGGAATCTTCAAGTATTTCCCGCGCCCCGGCCCTCCCCCGCTGGAAAAAGTGGAACGCATCATCCGCGAGCAGTTGACCCAGTACGAGCAATTCGGCTTCGGCCAGTGGGCGGTCGAAGCGCGCGAAAAGCCCGGCCTCATCGGCTGGTGCGGATTGAACCGCCTGCCCAACACAAACGAGGACGAAGTGGCCTACCTGCTCAGCCAGCCGGTCCGCGGGCAGGGATACGCTACCGAGGGCGCGCAGGCCAGCCTGGATTTCGGTTTCGAGACCATCGGCCTGAAACGCATCATCGCCCTCGTCCACCCGGAGAACGCCGCCTCCCGCCGCGTGGCCGAAAAGATCGGCATGACGCTCCTCGACCGCAAATTCTACTGGGGCATGGAATGCCTGCGGTTCGAGAAGTTCCGCCCTGAGTGAAACCGCGTTCGGAATCGAAACGGGCGAGGGAAAACCCTCGCCCGTTCTTGATTCGTGTAATTGACCCGGCGCACGGCCGGTTTAGTCGCCCCCTCAGGTGCTGCCTCCGCACGAAGAGACGGACGGCGCTCCCAGCGAAAACGAACTCCCGCCGGAGATTTTGGACGCAAACGCGGAGAGTTTCTTCCTGACCTGCGCGCTCCCACACTTCGGGCAGATCACTCCGCTGGCTGCCTCGGAGTTCCGCAATAGTTCTTCAAAAGATTGCTCGCAGTCGGTGCAAACGAATTCAAAGATGGGCATGACGCTTCCTCGGTTTTCAAGATGGAATTCAGGATTTTGATGCGGGAACGGCGAAAAAGTTGCAGACCGATTATGGCGTAACGGTGATCATCGGCGTCACCGGCGAGGGAAGTGTTGGTGCGGGCGCAAGTCACTGCGGGCGCTTTTCCGGAGCCGGTTCCCCCAGCCTCCGCTCCGTTTCCGGCAGGTACGGGCAGGCCGGGTCGAGACCGCGCGCCGTCCCGGCCCAGCGGCGCGCCTCGGTCATGTTCCCCCGCCTCCACTCTGCCTCGGCGAGGAAACATGCTTCCGCCGCCTTGCCCTTCTTGTCCGGGTTGGACGCGAACGCCGTCCGCAGCAAGGGCATGCCATCCTCCACCCGGCCCATGCGGACCAGCACTGCTCCGCGCGTCCCGGCGATAAGCGGTTCCCAGGGCATGTTCTGGTAGGCCTGGGCGGAATACTCGTCCGCCTGTGGCAACAGGGATACGTCGTTCAGCACCATGTTCGAGAAGGCGATATTGTTCATCGCCATATAGCGGACCTCGGGCTTGAGCTCTCCAGGAGCGGACAGTACTTGAAGAAACGTTTCCCGCGCCGCGGCGTACTCGCGGGCATGCACCTGGAAAAAACCAAGCACATTTACCATCATCGGGTGCTGCGGATGAAGCGTCAGGCCTCGTTCGATCCATTGTTTTGCCCGATCCATTTTGCTCTGCTGGATCGCGTCCACTGTCTCGAGGATGTAATATGTCGCGTCGCGCTCGTTCAATTCTTTCTCGCTCATCGAAAAGAGGTGCAGCAATTGCCAGCCATCCGTACCGATATGCCCCGCGTTGCTGGAGAACTTCTTTGGGAAAATGTTTACCAGAAAAAGGATCCCGTTGAGCGCCATCCCGTTGATGGCCATCCGCCAGAGCCATTCTCCCTGAAAACCCAGGTATAGAATAACCATCAGAAAAAAGAAACCGGCCATCAGCGCCAGATGCGTCAGCGGACCTGCCAGGTAGGTGAAAAACAACCGGATTCGATAGCCGCGGCTCCGGGGGCCCGAAATAAGCGTAGCGCCGCCGACCGGCAGGACGCGCACGTTCCAGTTAATGCCCAGCCAGCGGAAGGCGACCAACGACCTGCCGCTCCCCAACAGGACAGCAAAAACCCGCAGCCCGGTCAGCGCCGCCACAGCGGTATGCGCCAGTTCGTGCACAAAAATAAGCGGGATCACCAGGACCATCATGGTGGTCAACTCCAGCAGGATGCGCGCCACCGACGCAAGCGGCTTGATATCCAACAGGGTCAGGCCGATCCCCAGCGCGGGGATAAGAACGTAAAAGATCAACGTACTCTGTTGATGCCTCTTCACCTGGCACTTCGGGCAAAGGAATTTTACCCGTGCTCCCGGGAAAGCACGCTCGCGGGCAAATGCCCGTTCGACGGCGGATTCGAGGCCGCATTTATAACAGGTATAAATTTTGGGTGCAACGGATTCATCCATGAGCGCTCCTCAGAGTGGGGTAAATCATTTCTCCCCTAATTCTAACTTGAATCTACTTCCTGTGGTTCCTCTTTCATAAATCATCCATCCTCCTTTACAATTGGCTCATGCCCGCCATCGAAGTCACCTCCCTCTCCAAAACCTTCCGCACCAAACGCAAAGCCGCCGGGCTGGGGGCCAGCCTGCGGTCGCTGGTCAGGCCGGAGTTCAGAACCATCGAGGCGGTGCGCGGCCTGTCATTCGAGATGGAACCGGGCGAACTGCTCGGCTTCATCGGTCCGAACGGGGCCGGGAAGTCCACCACGATCAAGATCCTGACCGGCATCCTGTTCCCGTCTGGCGGCGAGGCCAAAGTTCTCGGCTACGTCCCGTGGAAACAGCGCCGCCAACTGGCCTACCACATCGGGACGGTCTTCGGCCAGCGCCCGCAGTTGTGGTACCACCTGCCCGCCATTGACACGCTCACCCTGTTCGGCAAAATCTACGAACTGGATGACCGCCAGACCAAGCGCCGCATCGCCGAACTGGCCGAAGCCTTCGAGATCGAAGACCTGCTGGAGACGCCCGTCCGCAAACTTTCGCTCGGCCAGCGGATGCGCTGCGAAGTGGCCGCCTCCCTGCTCCACAAACCCAAACTGCTCCTGCTCGACGAACCCTCCATCGGCCTCGACGTGGTCGCCAAACAGCACATCCGCGACGCCATCCGCACGATGGCCGCGCAGGAAAACGTGGGCGTACTCCTGACCTCCCACGACGCCGGGGATTTGGAAGCGCTCTGCAAACGGGTCATCATCATCAACCACGGACAGATCGTCTACCAGGACAAGGTCTCGGCGCTCAAGCGCTCGTTCCTGACCTCGAAACTGGTGGAGGTGCGCTACGCGCAGCAGGTGGGCGCGGACTTCCGCATCGCCGGCACCGAGACGCTCAAAGTAGCGAAGGAGCGCTACGGCGTCAAACTCCGCTTCGACGCGCGCATCACCCCGGTCGGGAAAGTCATGGCCGCCCTCTCCGCCGCCGGGACGCTGGTGGACATCACCATCTCCGACCCGCCGCTGGAGGAAGTCATCGCGGCAATTTACCAAAAAGCAGAGAACAGAGAATAGAGAGCAGTTCACTACTCACCATTCACCACCATCATGAAAAAGTATTTCGCCGTCTTCAACATCAACCTGGTCAACAGCCTGGCCTATCCCGCCGAACTGGTCACGCGCAGCCTGATGATCCTGCTCTTCATGTGGATCTTCTACCAATTGTGGCGCGTCACCTTCGCCGCCTCCGGCTCAGACGTACTCAACGGCCTGACCCTGCGCGACACGATGTGGTACCTCCTGCTGGCCGAGACGCTCGAACTGGGCCGCCCGCGCCTGGCGCGGGTCATCTCGCAGCAGGTCAAGGACGGCTCCATCGCATACTTATTGAACAAGCCCTACGACTTCCTCCTGTATCAACTCTCCAGCGGACTGGGCGAATCCCTGCCGCGCATGGGGATGCTCTTCCTGCTCGGCGGCGCGCTGACCTGGGTCATGGCCGGCCCGCCCCCGGACCTGGTCAACTGGCCGGTGGCGCTCGTCGCGCTGGTTGGGGCCTGGCTGCTGCATTTCTGCTTCAACGCCCTCATCGGGCTGGCCGCCTTCGTGTCCGAGGAAGTGGCGCCTTACGAATGGATCTACCAGAAATTCACCTTCGTTCTCGGCGGCATGCTCATCCCGCTCGATTTCTACCCGGCCTGGCTGCAAACCGTCAGCAAGTCCCTGCCGTTCGCCTACATGATGTACGGCCCGGCGCGCCTGTTCGTCCAGCCGGACCCGGCACTGTTCGCGCAGATCATCCTCGGGCAGTTCGTCTGGCTGTCCGTGCTCGGCGGCCTGCTCCTCCTGGCCTACTCCCGTGGCCTGCGCCGCCTCGCCATCAACGGCGGCTGAACCTGCCAACGTGTAAACGTGCCAACGTGCCAACGTGTAAACGTGTAAACGTATGATCCGCGAACTCAAATTCCTCCTCTCCCTCTGGAAAACCAACCTCGCCGCGGCGATGGAATACCGTGCCACGTTCATTACCCAATCCCTCGGCATGATCCTGAACGATGGCGTCTACTTCCTCGTCTGGGTCATCTTCTTCGACCGTTTCAAGGACGTGCGCGGCTGGGAACTCGCTGACATGTTCATCGTCTTCGGCATCGCCGCCTCGGCCTTCGGGCTGGTTGGGATGCTCTTCGGCAACGCCTTCAACCTGAGCGAGATCATCACCGGCGGGCGGCTGGACTACTACCTGTCCCTGCCGCGCCCGACCCTGCTCCACGCCCTCGCCAGCCGCGTCGTCCCAAGCGGCTTCGGGGACTTCCTCTACGGCTTCATCAGTTACGCCGCCTCCGGCCAGTTCACCTGGGACGGGCTGGCGCGTTTCGTGCTGGCCGTCCTGCTGGCCGCCGCGGTCTTCACCGCCTTCCTCATCATCGTCCAGAGCCTGACCTTCTGGATGGGCACCGGCGGGACATTTACCATGCTCGCCATCAATGCCATGCTGACCTTCGCCCTGTATCCCATCACGCTCTTCAACCAGGCCGCCAGGGTGGTGCTGTTCCTGGTCGTCCCGGCGGCGTTCATGGGCGCGGTCCCGGCCGGGTTCGTTAAGGCCTTCTCCTGGTCCACGCTGGGACTGATGACTCTCGCCGCGGCCGGATTCCTGGCCGCCGCCATCCTGCTCTTCCACCTCGGCCTGCGCCGCTACGAGAGCGGCAGCGCCATCCAGACGGAAGTGTAGAAACCGGCGCTTCCTCGCCTGTTGGGCGAAATTAATTTCGCCTTACCCTTTGTGGTGTAAAATCAGCCATGCTCAAAAGGAGGCCCCATGCCCAGCCCGGAACGAAGTTTCCTGCTCCACCGTCTCGACGAGACCCGCCAAAGCATCGAAGAACTCCTGCCGAAAATAGATGCCGCCAAACCGATCTACCCCGGCTGGACGATCAAGGAAATGCTGGCCCACATGACCGGCTGGGACGACGCCACCATCGACTCCCTGCGCGCCCACGTGGCCGGCCACCCGCCCGCGCTGGAGGCCATCCGCAGCCTGGACGAGTACAACGCCCACACCGTCACCTCCCGCCACGACCTGGATTACGATAAAGTCCTCAAAGAATGGCGGCTGACGCGGCAGGTGCTGCGCGCCATCATCGAGCAATTGCCCGACGACAAATTCCTCGAACCGCTCATCGTTCCGTGGGGCGAGAAGACCACCGTCACATTCCTCGTGGACATGTTCCGCGACCACGAGGAGGAGCACGCCCGCGACATCCGCAAATGGCTGGAAAATCCCGCCAGGCCGCTGGGAAAGGAAGGAAACTGATATGGCAACAACTTGCTTCACCGCTGCCTCCCAGATGTTCGAACTGGGATCGCACACCATCTCGCACATTGACCAGATCAACGCCGCCCTCGCCGCGGCGCGAAAGAAATGATTGTGTAAGGGCGACCCTTGTCGGTTTGCACAGGCAGACTATCCGGGCGGCAAGACGGAAATCCTCGTTATTCCGCCCAACGCAACGGGTCGCCCCTACCCGAACCCATGGGCAAGCTCATCGTCATCGTCGGCAGCACCGGCGTCGGCAAGACCGCCCTGGCGCGCGCCCTCTGCCGGGAGACCGGCTTCACCTCCGGGCTGGAGGGGCACGCCGAACGCCCCTTCCAGGCGCGCTTCAAGGCCGACCGCCGCTTCGCCCTCGCCAACCAGATGGACTACCTCCTGCTGCGCGCCGAGCAGGAGACAGGCATCCGGTCCAGGATGGAGACCGGCGTGCTGGACGGCGGCCTGGAGATGGACTTCCACGGCTTCACCCGCCTGTTCCACGCCCGCGGCTGGCTGACCGATGACGAGTTCGACCTGTGCCGCCGCTTCTACACGTGGACCCGCAGCCTGCTCCTGCCTCCCGACCTGGTGCTCCACCTGACCGCCCGCCCCGAGGTCATCGCCCGGAGGCTGGCAAAGCGCGACCGCATCAACATCGCCTCCGCCGAGGATATTTCCCTGCTCGACGCTTTCCTCGCCGAATGGCTCGCCATGCTCGACCCGGCGCGCCTCCTGGCGCTCGACGTTTCCGAGGATGACCCTGATTACCAGCGCCTCCTGCCGGGGCTGGTCAGCACACTTCAGCGGTTCTTGGTTGATAAGGAGGCTGAATATGTCTAAAAAATCAACGGACAAGAGCGTCAATGTAACCATTGTGATTGCCGTGATTGGCCTGGTTGGGACGGTCATCGCGGCACTGCTCGGAAGCCCGCTGCTGGAAAAATGGCTGGAAAAACCGCCAGCACCCACCGCCACGAATCCACCTGATGCCACGCTGATTTTCAGCGAGGACTTCGAAGATGGCGTTGCCAGCGGATTTACATATTATGTTGGCACTTGGGAAATCGCCAAAGACAAATCCAACTACGTACTAAAGGCAACCGCACTACCATCCGGCTCGGATGTCCTGGCAGATGCCGTCTTTGGTCCATCCGATTTCTCAAACGGGATTGTCGAGTTTCGGATTAAATTCATCCAACTTGGTGGAGTGCTATTGGATTTCCGTTACCAGAATCAGCAAAAATATTGCCTTTACCTTTTTCCTCCTCCAGACCAAGAGATTGGCTTTATTTTTACAAGCGCTGATACGGACTGGTACTACCAACGCTTACCACAAGCGCAACAACCCTTCACGTTCCAGGAAAATGTCTGGTACCTGATAAAACTCGAAGCCCGCGGGGAAGAGATGATCGTGTTCATCGACAACAACCGGATAACCTCAGCCACCGATGACCGCCTGTTAAAAGGAAGATTGATGTTCGAATTGCTCAGCCCCGATATGATCATTTACCTCGATGACATCAAGGTCTGGTCATTCGATCAATAGGATTCCCAGCCATGCCCAGTTTCCGCAGCCGCATCATCCAAAGCATGTTGCGCGACGCCAGGAACGCGCTCCTCTCCTTCGAACCGCTGGAAGTACGCCGGAGACAGTTCGACGCGGCCGCCCGGCGCGCCATCCGTGTGCCGCGCGGCGTGTCGGTGCGGACCGTTTCGGCGGGCGGCGTCCCCTCCGACTGGGTCGAACCGGACGCGGCCGCGCCCGGCCGCGCCGTGCTCTACCTGCACGGCGGCGCGTACATCATCGGCTCGCCCACCACCCACCGCGGCCTGACCGGGCGCATCGCCTGCGCTGGGCAGACGCGCATCCTTTCAGTGGATTACCGCCTCGCCCCCGAGCATCCCTTTCCCGCCGCCCTCGACGACGCGCTGGCGGCCTGGCGCTGGCTCCTCGGGCAGGGATACGCGCCCGAACACATCGCCATCGGCGGCGACTCGGCGGGCGGCGGCCTGACCCTCGCCGCTGCCCTGTCCCTGCGCGACCGCCAGGAGTCCCTCCCCGCCGCGCTCTTCCTCATCTCGCCCTGGACCGACCTGACCTTCTCCGGCGACTCGATCCGCACCCGCGCCAGCCGCGATCCGCTCCTGCACAGCAACGGCGACGGCTGGCTGATCAACGCCTACGCTGGAAGCCAACCGCTCACGCACCCGTACATCTCGCCGCTCTTCGCCGACCCGCGCGGCCTGCCGCCCACGCTCATCCAGGTGGGGAGCGAGGAGATCCTCTACGATGACTCGTCCCGGCTGGAGGCGAAAATGAATGCCGCCGGCGTGGCGAACCGGTTCGAGGTCTGGGATGGGATGTGGCACGTCTTCCAGGGCTTCGCGCCGTACGTTCCCGAAGCGCAGCAGGCCATCAACCGCATCGGCGCATTCCTGGATTCTCACTTGTAGGACAAACTTCAGTTTGTCCTGCCCCACCTGTAGGACAAATTGTCAATTTGTCCCGCCGCCCGCCGTGGATTAAAATCCCCGGCTGAGATGCCAAGTCCGCTGACATCGTACCCGTAGGGTAAGCGGACTCGAAAGAGAGAGCAGCATGAGCGCATACGTGATCGTGGATATCGAAGTCACCGACCCCGCCGGCTACGAGGAATACAAGAAACTCGCCCCGGCAGCCGTCCAACTCTACGGCGGCAGGTACATCGCCCGCGGCGGGCGGAACGAGACGCTGGAAGGCGGCTGGCACACCAACCGGCTGGTGATCCTGGAATTTGAAAGTATCGAAAAAGCCAAAGCCTGGCTGGACTCTCCCGAATACGCCCCGGCGCGGGCGCTGCGTCACAAGTACGCCCGCACGAACATGGTGGTGGTTGAAGGCGCGTGACCCGGGAACGAAGATATTTCCAGACACGTATTTTTCTCTTCTTCCTCCGCGAAAATCCGCGTAATCCGTGGCAAAAGAACTGATTGTCCGCGTCCAATCTCGTGCTATACTATTTCCAGAATTATCCATAAGGAGACCCCATGAACCACACTGAAGGCAATTTCAAAGGCGTGCGCAACGCCAGCATCTATTACCAGGCCTGGCTCCCGGAAGGGAAAGTCAAGGCCGTCCTGCTCATCGTCCACGGGCTGGGCGAATACTGCGGGCGCTACACGAACGTGGTCAACCACTTCGTTCCGCTCGGCTACGCCGTCTACGGGCTGGACCACATCGGCCACGGCAAGTCGGAGGGCGGGCGCGAGATGGTCGAGCGGTTCAGTGATTACACCGACAACCTGACGATCTACTACAACATGGTCAAGGTCTGGCAGCCGGAGAAGCCGGTCTTCCTCTACGGCCACAGCATGGGCGGGTTGATTACGTGCCACTATCTCCTCGACCATCAAGCCGACTTCAAAGGTGCGATTATCTCCGCTCCGGCGGTCAAGATCCCGGCCAACATTTCCCCGCTGACCGTTACGATGGGCAAGCTCCTCTCGAACATCGCGCCGAAAGCGGGAGTCCTCGGGCTGGACGCGACCGGCATCTCGCGCGACCCGGCAGTGGTCAAAACCTACGTGGAGGACCCGCTGGTCTTTCACGGCAAGACGCCTGCCCGGCTGGCGGCGGAGATGCTGCGCGCCATGCAGCGCGTCACTGCGGAGGTGGAGAAGATCACCCTGCCGTTTTTCATCATCCAGGGCAGCGCTGACCGGCTCGTGGACCCCGCCGGTGCGCAGATGCTCTACGACAAGGCCGGTTCCGCGGACAAAACGCTCAAGATGTACGAGGGGCTGTACCACGAGGTGCACAACGAGCCGGAGCGCGAGACCATGTTCAAAGATTTGGAGACCTGGCTCAAGGCGCACGTGTAGTTGGATCAAGCAGGCGGCTGTCCGCGAGGGCGGCCGCCTGTCTGTTTTGCGGACAGGACACAAGAATGCGGCGCTTGACAAGTGTGATAGATATAAATACAATAACGATTGCAACAGCCTTATCGCCTAATTTGCCGACTCTTTTTTTACCGTCATAGGCGGTACAGACATAAGGCGATTAAGCCGTTTGGGTGGCTTACTAACTTTATATGGGAAGGAGATTTCACAACCGATGTCGGGAAAAGGATTAACCAACTACAAATTACTTGTACTCTGCATTATTCCGTGGTTGCTTATAACCGCATGCGCGTGGCAAGCCTCTCCGGAATTGCCAGAGTTCGAATTATCAATCTTTATTAACAGAATCTTCGATGCTTTTTTGCAGATCGTCGTCATTGCGTTCGGATTCCTTTTACTAGATGTTTGGTGGAAGCGAAAAGAAGAAAGAAAAAAGGCATTACCTTTCGAAGAGTATTTACTTTCCCAAGTAGAATACATTGGGCGCTTAGCGCATGAATCCCGTCAAAAAATCGAATCGATGCACACAGAAGAAAACCCTGAATGGGTTGAACAAAGAGATGAAATAATTAGGCAGAATATTAGACGATTAGAGATAATCTCGAAAACGGTTTCTTATATTTTAGGAGAGAATAGATCGATAAGCGTTTCAACAACAAAAGGCTTCGCATACTTCTTATCAACTATTGCACCTATTATTCAAGAACTTAGCGAATGTAGTAAGAGAGAAATACAAGCGCAGATAGCGGTTTTCAAAGAGCTATTATCAAATCTTGGCCAAAAAGCCGAAGAAACTGGAAATTACTTGCGGGAGGATAAAAATGACTCTAGTTAGACTTGGCAACCTTGTCCATAGAGAACACTTACCCAAGTACGAAGTGATATTTCCTTATGAAGGACTTGAGGGAAAGATATTTCCAGATCACAAACATGATTCACGTGATCGTTCATTTTATTACGTTTCACGCAATACGCCAGAAGCAAAAGATGATATTGGTAAACGCTTGGGATACAAGGAAGGACAACTCAAATTAGACGACTTTGAAAACAAATTTCTGCGTCTACTCGTGTATTCTGATGAACCGTTGATTTGCCTCTCTGGTCACATGGGCTGTGGAAAATCATCGCTTATTAGGTACATAATTGATATTCTAACTAATGGGAATTGTTCCCTGTGTGATTGTATTGGTTCTTGCCAGCATCGAAATTATATTGTGTTAAACTTCAACCGCGTTGAGTACCCCAAAGACGAAAAGTCAGCTAAATTGAAAATGGCGGAAGATATTTCTTTTAGAGTTCAAGAGGCACTGCAAGATACTCGTGCGGTAGATGAAGAGGAAGAGCTAACCATATTCTGGGAAAAGGAAATCAGTAATTTAAGAGACACCTATTACACTACCAGAGCTTTTGTTGCGCTGCGGCATATGATTAACACACAACATCCAGAAATTCTAGGCAACCTCTCAAAGGAAATCAAAATGAAAGAGCGAAAAGATATTTTGAAATCCTTACTAGAGGATCCAGAGTTTGCATTGGATTATTACTTTCACTTGTGGCGTTATACACATACCACGAAGTTCGAGGGGCAGAAAGAAAGGTTTATGGTTTTTTTCGACAACATTGATAATGCTCCTCCGGCTACCCAAACTGCCTTTGTTCAATTGCTTATGAAATATACCATTCCAGGTATTAATTGCATTGTTGCAGTAAGGCCTGAAACATTTGAGGCTATGAACCTGAATAGAGCCTCTGGGTTTATGGAATATATAAATCATGAAGGGCCTCAACCGCATCAGGTAGTATGTTACCATCTAAACAACTTTCTAAGAAATCCGGAAGAACATTACGCTAAGATGCCTGACATAAGTCGAGAAAAACTCGAGGTTCTGTCATCTTTCTTCTCCAAGATACTAGCTATTAATAGCGATAGGAAATCTCGTCAATTTGAAAAATTGACAAATTTCTTCAAAGAGGTTTGTGGGCCTAGTATTAGATTAGGATTGAAGTTAGCTGATGGACTATTGATGATAGACAATGAGATACATTCGGCATGGGCAAAGGATAAATTAACTCTTTATCATGTGGTTAGAGGGCTGATAAGCCGAGGAAACGAACAATTCAAAAGCGACTCGATGAAGAAGAGCTATCATCCCATCGAGAATGTTTTTGAAGTACGTGATAGCAACGAAAACGGCCATTTACTAGTTAAATCAAGAATTCTCCAGTATTTGGCTTTTTTGGAAAATGGGGCAACAGTAAAAGAAATTCGGGAGGTCTTGAGTCGATTTGGATATTCGGAAACCGACTTGCTCAGGTTAGCTATCAACGATTTGATAGCAATTCAGCGTCAACTCATCCGTTCCACTGACAGGGACGGGTATCTAACAGCAGAGGAATTCCAAGGCTCTGGAGCATCTAGAATTACGATCACAGATATAGGCAGAGGTTATTTGAGACTAATCGGTGATATAGACTATCTTCAAGAGGTTATGCTGGATTGCAGAGTCCCTGTATCTGAGTATCCCCAATCATTCGAACTGGGTTCCACAGATCAGATATTGATACTGATATCAAAGTTTTTACGTTCAATTTTTGAACACGATAAAAGAGAAATACAGAATTATTTGGACTTTCCAGGAGGGTTTAAGGATTACTTGGATAGATTTGGGACTGACATTCTTTCTTGGAAGATTTTCATGAGTATTTATTCTCGTGCGAGACGGATAATTTATTCTGAACTTAATAACCGCGATCTGCCGCCGAATGTAAAGGAAGGTTACCAAGACGCTCTCGGCCGCTACGATAAGTTACTTATAGATATTCGCGACTTCATTAGCCAAAAACTCAGCATTCAGGTTAGATTTCCTGCTGAGTACGATCTTGAGTAATGGGAAATGCCGGTCTACCTCACATGCGCCGGAGGAGCTATTTCCCCGCGAAAACCGGCACGGTTTGCAAAGTTTTGTGTCATACTATTTGGTAGTCATGCAAATCCACCCCGCCATTACGCCAGCCCTTAGCCAAAAAGACGCCCTACCCGGGCGTCTCTGCTTTCCCGACCCAATATCTCCCCGCCTGAGTGACCATCTTTCACCCCACCAATCTCTTCATCGCCTCCCCCATCCCCTCGACCTGGAACCGGTATCCCGCCTCCAGCAGGCGCTTCGGCTGCGCGTACCGTCCGTCCACCACCAGCACCGACATGCCGCCCAGCGCCAACCGGAGCAGGAATGCCGGGGCCGGGAGCCAGTACGGGCGGCCCAGCGCCTTCGCCAGCGCCTTGTAGAAATCGGCGTTCGAGACCGGCTCAGGGGCGATCAAATTGTACGCGCCGGAAGCCTGCTCGTTTTCCAGCAGGAAGCGCAGCGCGCCGGTCACATCGTCGAGATGGACCCACGGCACGGCCTGTTTCCCGCTGCCGATGGGACCTCCGGCAAACATCCGCACCGGCAGGGCCATCAGCGGGAAGAGACTGCCGCGTTTTGCCAGCACCACCCCCAGGCGGACGACGCATCGCCGCACGCCGAGCGACTCCACTTCCTTCGTCGCGTCCTCCCAGGCCACCGTCAGGCGGGCGAGGAAATCGCCGCCGGGAGGCGTGGATTCGTCCGCCGGTTCACCGTGCATACCGTAATGGTTGATGCCCGAAATCTGGATCAAGGCTTGCGGGCGCGGCGAGGCGGAGCGGATGGCCTCCACGAGGGCGCGGCCGGCGTCCACCCGGCTCTGCCAGAAGCGCGCCTTCTGCTTCTCCGTCCACGGCCACTTTGACAAACTCTCCCCGGCCAGGTTGACGACCGCGTCCGTTTCGGAGACGAGGCCGCCCCAGCCGGAGGGCGTGCGCCCGTCCCAGCGGACGAGGGTCAGGTTCCCGGTCGCCAAGGCCTGCCCTGAGCGCAGACGAAGGGCCGGTCCCGGGTCCCGCCGCGTGAGCGCCCAGACGGAGTGCCCGTCTGCCAGCAGGGACTGCGTCAAAGCCGTCCCGATCAATCCTGTTCCGCCGGTCATTAGAACGCGCATTTTTTGCTCCTTTCCTGTTACTACTCACCCTTGCGAAGGTTCCGCCGTGCCTGGGCTTTGCTGTCGGGCGAGAAACCCGGTTTTATCCGCAATTCTGCCGGAACAAAACCTTCGCAAGGCTTTTCCTGCTTGTGCTATAATATGCGCCATTGTGGAGGCGCCATGGAAGCGCCGGTACTGGTTCTCAACGCCAACTTCGAGCCGATCAACATCTGCAACACCCGGCGGGCCATCGGCCTGATTTTATCAGGCAAAGCGGGCATGGTCATGAATGGCCGCGGGTGGATCCATACCGTCACGCTCGTCATCCCCCGCCCGTCCGTCATCCGCCTCGACCAGATGGTGCACCGCCCGCGGCCGCGGGTCAAACTGACCCGCCGCGAGGTGTTCCGCCGGGACAATTATACCTGCCAGTACTGCGGGCGGCACGCCGCAGATCTGACGGTGGATCACGTGTTGCCCAGGCATTTGGGCGGCGAGCACACCTGGACGAACGTGGCGGCAGCCTGCCCGGCCTGCAACCACCACAAGGGCGGGCGCCAGTTGAACGAAGCCCACATGAACCTGCTCCACATCCCGAAGGAACCGCCCGCCAACGCCAACTACATTTTTGGGCGACACCTGGAGAAGAACAGCGAGTGGGAACAGTTCATCCAGGGATGGTAACCCCGAAGAGGGGTTAGCCACAGATTACACAGATTACACGGATTACACAGATTACAGAAATTAAACAGATTGCGCAGAAAAATCTGCGCAATCTGCGTAATCTGCAGATTTGAATGGCCCAGAGAGGAAGCAAGGCATCAGAACTCAATTTCCATGAAATCCTCGGCGAGGCGCACCGGACCCTCGAACCGCTCGCGCGCTTCGGCAGCCAGGTCGCCTGAGGCATACTTCCCGGTCGGGTAGTGGATGAGGATCAGCGCCCCGGCCTCGGCCTGCCGCGCCATCTCCCCCGCCTGCGCGGCGGACGAGTGCCCGATGAAGGCTCCCGCCGCCTCGTGGATAAGCACGTCCGCCCCCTCGGCCAGGTGGATCACCTCGTCGCACGGCTCGGTGTCGCAGGAATAGGCCAGCGACTGCTTTGATTTCTTGAACTCCACGCGCAGGCCGATGGCCGGGATCATGTGATGCACCGGCGAGGCAAGCACGCGGAACTCGTCGCACTCCAGCACCTGCGACAGTTCCTGCATCGGCAGGCGGAAGAACGCCACCGGGAAGAATCCCGGCCACTCGTCCCAGGAGTACGAACTCATCAGGTCTTCCATCCGGTCGAGCGTGTGGTGCAGGCCGTAGACGTTCAGCGGCTTGCGCCGCCCCATCAGCCACATGTTCATCAGGAGCAGCGGCACGCCGGAAACGTGGTCGGGATGGAAGTGCGTCAGGATGATGTCGGTGATGGCGTCCAGCTTCACGCCCGCCTGCGGAAGGCGCAGGATCGGGTTGCTGACGCAGTCCACCAGCACGGCGCGCTCCTTTCCCACGATGACCATGTGCGTGTTCTCGTGATCCTTGTCGGGGATGGCATTCGACGAACCGAGGATGATCAGTTTTGGCATGGCAGTTCCTGTTTTCCCCATTCAAACCTATTTCAGGACGGAAAGCAATAGGACGGGAGTAATCCACGTCTCCACCGCCGCGGCCACCGCCAGCAGGGGCAGGGCCACGCCCAGGGTCACCTTCGCCCAGTCCGCCAGGCCCTCGATCATGGACTCGCCCAGCGTCTTGCGCGTGTCGGGCGTCACCAGGGTCACGCCGAAATGCAGGATGGCCGCGCTCGACAGGATCAACGCCGGGATTTCGAAAATGCCGTGCGGCAGGATGCCGTACACCGCCAGCAGGAGCGGCGAAATCCCGGATGCCTCGAACGCGCCCAGCACGCCGCCGATGACCGCCATGTTGACAAGATAGAACAGCGCGCCCAGCACGCCGAACGAGAACAGGCCGAGCAGGGAGATAACCAGCACCGCCCGGAGGTTGTGCCAGAAAATGACCGGGAAGGAGATCGCGTCGCCGGGCAGGCCCGCGTCTTGACCGAAGACCTGCGTCAGGTCGCCGGACCCGGAGGCGGCCGCCAGTTCTGCCGCGTGGGAGGCAGACCACCAGTACGCGCCGGCGGCCGCGATCACGCCCAGCACCAGCGTCAGCAGGATCGAGGTCCGCTGGCGGCGCAGCGTGCGCGGCACCTCGCGCCGGTACCAATCGCCGAAGGATTTCGCCTCGCCCCGGAAGGCGCGCCAGAAGGTGCGCCCCATCCAGCGCAGGTTGAGTATGTCAATCTCGCGGCCGAGCAGGGCCTCGCGCTGGAAGTGCGCCAGCCCCACCCGCACGAGCAGCGCGGCCAGCACCGCCACCGCCGCCACCGCCAGCCAGAGCACCTGGTGGTTGCCCCAGAACATCAGGATGCTCTCGCCCTGGATCAGCAGGGCGATGGGGATGATGACGAACGAGGACATCAGGTTGGCGGCGCGCACGGAAGTGGCCTGGGTCGAGATCAGGATCGCCCCGCTGACCATCAGCACTGCCTGCACGCTCGTCAGCATGACCGTCTGCGCGAGGCGGTTCAGGTCCGGCAGCGGGACGCCGTTGAAATGCAGGCTGACGAGGTAGACTGTGATGCCGAGATACGCCGTCACCAGCGGAGCGCCGGCCGCGGCGGTCAGTTTGCCCATGAACAACTGCCAGTCCTTGAGCGGGCTGGAGAGCAGCGGCTCGATCGTGCCGCGCTCCTTCTCGCCGACGAATGTCTCCAGGGCGATCACCAGCGAGACCGTGATGGGGAAGAACCCGACCACCATCAGCAGGAACGGCACGAAACGCTCGCCGATCAGCGGCGTGCCGTACTGGGTGGCAAAGTCCAGGGCGGCGCGCGCCGTGAAGTTCATCAGGAAGGGAAAAAATAACGTCAGCGCGAAGATGGGAACGAGGATACGCCAGTCGCGCAGCTGGTCGCGCAACTCGCGCCAGGCCACCAGCCAGGCCGGGCGGAGTTGGTCACGCAGTCGTTCAGTCATGGGGCACCTTCTGCATGGCCGCCAGGTAGACTTCCTCGAGCGTACGCGGCACCTCCTGCATGGCGACGATCTCGTCGCCGCGCGTCATCAACTGCTGGAGCAGGACCGGGTTGGATGCCTCGGCGTCGGCCACGCGGAAGCGCGCGCCGGTCCCGGATTCGGTCACCAGTTCGACGCCGGGAGGCAGGCTGAGGGTCCCGCCGCGCCAGCCGTTCCGCATCCGCACCTCGTAGATGGGCGCGCCGAGCAAGCGCGCCTTCAACTCCTCCACCGGCCCGCTGACCAGGATGCGGCCGCGGCGGATGATGGCGACATGGTCGGCCAGCAGTTCGGCTTCCACCAGGTTGTGCGTGCAGATGATGATGGCGCGGTTGGACGAGCGCAGGCTGGCGATGGAATCGCGCACCAGCCGGGCAGACTCGGGGTCCATGGCGGAGGTGGGTTCGTCGAGCAGCAGGACCGGCGGTTCGTGGATGAGGGTGCGCGCCAGGGCCAGTTTCTGGCGCATGCCCTTGGAGTATTCCCCGATGCGCTGGCGGGCGGCCTCTGCCAGGCCAAAGTAGCCCAGCAGTTCGGCGCTGCGCCTGCGCCGGGCGGCGGCGTCCAGGTTGTAGATGCGGCCATAGAAATCGAGGTATTCCCCGCCGGTCATGCGCAGGTACAGGCCGTGCTGTTCGGTCAACACCCCCACCAGCGCGCGCACCTGTTCCGGCTGGCGCACCACGTCGTAGCCGGCGATGCTGGCCCGCCCGCGCGTGGGGAGCAGGACCGAGGTCAACATGCGCACCGTGGTGGTTTTCCCCGCGCCGTTCTGACCGAGCAGGGCCAGCACCTGGCCGGGGCGCACGTCCAGATGGACGCCGTCCACGGCCCAATAATCGCCGAACTGTTTGCTCAGGTCTTCAGCCTGGATCATGGGGAAAATTCAGGGGCGCGTTGCCGCGCCCCTAAAGATTATTTCCGGGCAAATTTGTGCCGGTAGATGAGCAGTCCCGCCGAAACCAGCCCAACGATCGCAACGAACGTCTGATTGGCGTTGACGCCGCCGATCTGCGAGGCGTCAAGGCGCAGGAAGTCGAGCAGGAAACGCGCGACGGAATACAGGATGAGGTAGATCAGGAAGAGGTCGCCTTCCTTGAGCCGCTTGGGGAAGCGCCGGCCCAGCCAGAGCAGGATCGCCATCGCCATCAAGTTGTAAAGTGATTCGTACAGGAACAGCGGATGGAAGTAATCGTAGTTTTCGTACCCGGACACGCGCCGCAACGGCTCGATGAATATCTTCCACGGCAGGTCAGTCGGCTTGCCGTACACTTCCTGGTTGAAGAAATTGCCCCAGCGTCCGATGGCCTGCGCCAGCGCCAGGCCGGGAACGATGACGTCGGCCCAGGTCAGGAAGGAGAGTTTTTTCTTGCGGCAATAAATCCAGACCACCAGCGCCCCGCCGATGACCGCGCCCGGGATGCCAAGCCCGCCCATGCGGACATTGAAGATGTCAAAGATGTGTGGGTAGCCGCCGACAAAATAAGGGTTGACCAATTCACCCGAGAGCGGGTCGGCCACCAGCATGCTGGGCGGGGGCGTGAAAACGTGCCAGAGCCGCGCCCCGATGATGCCGCCCAGCACCGCCCAGAAGAGCATGTCCAGGATGATGTCGGGGTCCAGTTTGCGGCGGGCGGCCTCGTGATAGGCCAGCGCGGTGGCGGCGATCACGCCGATCATGATCAGGATGCCGTAGAAATAAATATGCAGTGAGCCGCTGTACATCCGGCGGGTCAGGAACCAGACCCCCACCCCCAGGAGAGCGGCCGCGCCGGTCCAGATGTACGGGCTGCCGACATTGCGCTTCTTCTTCCCCTCCCCCTCGAAGAGGGAACGCACCACCAGGGCCACGATGATAGAGGCCAGCGGGATTCCTACCAGGAGCAGCCAAATCCAGGGAACATTGAAACCGTCAATCATGGAATTCTCCTATTTTTGGGATAAGCGGCGGTAAGCGTCACGCCGCACGCGCAGGATGCGCTGCAGGGCAGTAAAGTTGGCTAAAACGGCAATGATGATCACAACCGCCAGCGGCAGGTTGAACACCAGGCCGGGGATGAGGACGATGTACCGTTCCACCCGCGTCAGCAGGCCGGTGTTGGCATCCAGTTTCGAGGCGTCGGCGCGGGCTTTGACGTACGAGACGAGCACGGATCCGGCCGCGGCCAGGTAGGTAAACGCCACGCCGACGGGGTCGCCGGTGAGCAGGTAGTGGATGAGAAAACCCAGGTAGATGAAAAGTTCCGAGTAGCGGTCGGTCACCGAGTCCACGAATGCGCCGTAATCGCTGGCTTCGCCGCGCAGGCGCGCCATGGCCCCGTCCAGCGCGTCCACCGGGCCCATCACCAGGAGCAGGAGGCCGGCCCAGGTCATGTGGTCCAGGGAGATCAACACCGCCACGCCAACCGTGCCTGCCAGTCCGATCAGCGTGACTGTATTCGGATGAAGCCCGATGCGATTCAGGAAGGCCGCGGCCGGGTTCAGCAGCCAGTGAAACCACTTGCGCATCTTGTCGGCAAACGATATTTTCTTGAATTCTTCAGCAGATTCCACGAATGACACCTCGTTGATTCGATTTTCATGTGACAGTCACTTCGGAAGTGACTGTCACATTCTCGGCTGGTTTTTTAACGGCGCAATCATACCACAAAGATATCAGGCTTCTTCCGCGCCGTTCTCGTCGTCCTCGCCCGGTTCGAGCAGGACCTCGCGCTCGCGCCCGCCGCCCAGCGCCGGGCCGATCACGCCCATCTCCTCCAGCTGGTCGAGCAGGCGGGCGGCGCGCGGGAAGCCGACATTCAGCCGCCGCTGGAGCATGGAGGCGCTGACGCGCCGCTCGCGCTTGCACACGGTGATGGCGCGTTCGATCAGCACGTCGTCGCCGTTCTTGGTGTCCGGCACATCGAGCATCCCCTCCCACGGCGGACGGACGTCCCGCTCCGGGCGGGACTTCTGCCAGAAGGCGATGATCCGCTCGATCTCCTGGTCGGTGACGATGGCGCCCTGGGCGCGGACGAGACTGCCGACCTCCGGGTTCAGGAAGAGCATGTCGCCGCGGCCCAGCAGCGTCTCCGCGCCGGGCAGGTCGAGGATGACGCGGCTGTCCACGCCCGAGGCGGTGGCAAAGGCCAGGCGCGCCGGGAAGTTGGCCTTGATCAGGCCGGTGACCACGTCGGTGCTGGGACGCTGGGTGGCCACCACCAGGTGGATGCCCGTGGCGCGCGCCATCTGCGCCAGGCGGACGAGGTTGTGCTCGGTCTGGTCGGGCGCGGACATCATCAGGTCGGCCAGTTCGTCAATCAGCACCACGATGCGCGGCAGCGGCTGGACATCCTTGCGGCGCGCCAGGCGGCGGTTGTAGGCGTCCACGTCGCGGGCCTTGGCGGCCTCGAGCAGTTTGTAGCGGTGTTCCATCTCGACCACCACCCAGCGCAGGACGCCCAGGATGCGCTGGATGTCCGTCTCCACCTTGCCCAACAGGTGCGGCAGGCCGTTGAAGCGGATGAGTTCCACCATCTTGGAATCGATCATCACCAGCCGCAGTTCCTCCGGCGTGTTGTTCATCGTCAGGCAGGCGGTGATGGCCGCAATGCAGACCGACTTGCCGGAGCCGGTCGTCCCGGCGATGAGCAGGTGCGGCATGCGCGCCAGGTCGGCGGTCAGCGGCTGGCCGGAGACGTCGCGGCCGAGGGCAATCGCCAGCGGCGAGTTGAGTTTCACCATCGCGTCGGTTTCGAGCAGCGGGCGCAGGCGCACCAGGCTGGAGCGCTGGTTCGGCACCTCGATGCCCACGTAATCGTGCCCCGGCACGGGCGCTTCGATGCGCAGGCGTTCCGCCGAGAGCGCCAGCGCCAGGTCACGCTGCAACCCGGCGATTTGCGCCACGCGCACCTTCATCTGCTGCGCGTCCTCCTCGGTGCCTTTGCGGATGAATCCCGGCTGGACGGCGAACTGGGTGACGGTCGGCCCGATGCGGAAGCCGGTCACGCTGGCGGGGATGCCGAATTCCTTGAGCGTCTTCTCGATCATCCCGGCGGTCTGGTTGATGTTGCGCTCGTCCGGGCGGATGCCCTGGTCGCCGGGCAGGATGGTCAGCGGCGGCAGGTTGTCGCTGCGCAGGAGCGGCGCCACGCGGGCCTCCTGTTTCTCGGAGACCTTGAATTTTTTCTGGAACTCGGCCGGGAGTTTCTCGGCCGGTTTCTTCGTGCGCACCACGCCGGCGGCCGGTTTCTGCGCCGCGGGCGCGCCCGGATGCTTGCCTGCCGCGGCCGGTTCACGGTCCGCTGTGACCGGCTCGCCCGCCAGTTGGAACAGCCAGGCTTCCAGCCGTCGCCAGAGGCCAAATCCCGACATCCCGGCCAGCATCCAGAGCAGGACGATCACCATCCCGCCTCCCAGCGGACCGAGGAACTGCCCGAACAGTTCGGCCAGTCCCCACCCGACGCGCCCGCCCCAGCCGGCTTCGGCGCGGGCGAGGTCGTACCCGCCCAGCATCGCCAGCACGGCGAGCGTCAGCAGGGCGGCCAGTTCCAGGGCGATGACCTGCCCCCAGCGCAGTTTGACCGCCGCGCGGCTGCGGCGGAAGGAAAATATCCCGCCGGCCACGGCGGCCGCGATGAACAGGAGCGTTCCCCAGCCAAACCACATCTTTAGGAGCGAGATCAGCGCAGACAGGAGCGTGCCCTGCGAAAGTTTGACCCAGCCCAGCAGGAGCACCAGCGCGGCGGCCAGCAGGAGCACCCCGGCCGCGTCCCACAGGAAGCGGCCAAAGTGGATCTGGAACCGGTGGAGGCGGTCCAGCCAGTCGTCCGAGCGGGCAGAGGCGCGGCGCTCGTCGGCAGAGGAGGCGGGTCGGCGGGTGGAGGCAGGCATGGGTCAGGAAGCGGCGCGCAGGCTCAGGCCAAGACGCTGGCGGGCGGCCTCGACCTGCAGGACGCGCACGGTCACGGTCAGGCCGGGAGAAAGGATGTCGCCGGCATTCGCGCCGGGGGGAAGCGGGATCTCCGAGAGATGGATGAGTCCCTCCAGCCCCTCCTCCAGGCGGGCAAACGCGCCGAACGGGACGAGCGCCGTCACCACCGCGGGAACGAGGCTGTCCACCGGATAGCGTCCCTCGGCGGTTTCCCACGGGTTGGGACACAGCCGCTTGAGGCTGAGCGCCACCCGGCAGCGTTCCGCCGAAACGTCCATGACCAGCACTTCCACGCGCTGGCCGACGTTCAGGACCTGCCCCGGGTGTGCGACGCGCCCCCAGGAGAGTTCGGAGATGTGGATCAGGCCCTCCACCCCGCCGAGGTCCACGAACACGCCGAAGTCGGTGACGTTGGTTACGTCGCCAGCCACGCGCTGGCCGGCCTGGAGGGAACCGAACAGGGCGGTGCGCTTCCCGGCTTCGGCGCGGGCGGCGCGCTCGGAGAAGACCAGCCGGCTCTCGTTGGGCGCAAATTCGATGACCTTCAAGTGCAGGGTCCGCCCAACGTAGGAGGAAAGGCAGTCTTCACGCCGCGCGGCCTCCGCCTGGATGGGCAGGTCCACCAGGTGCGAGCATGGCACGAACCCGGCCAGCCCCTCCCCTTCCACGAGCAGCCCGCCCCGGTTGAAACCGGTAACCGCCAGGGAGATGATCTGATCCTGGTTGTAGACCTGGCCGGCGCGGTCCCAATCCACGGATGGTTTGCTCTTTTCCTCTTGCTGCGGGTGCGGCTGGGGCGGCGGCGCCGCCCGGCTTTCCTCTTCCGCAAGGATGGCATTCCACCAGCCCTCGTCCACGCAGGGCGATTCTTCAGGCAATAAAGGTTCCCCGCCCATGCTTTTCATCCAGCCTCCTTCCCATTAAGTTGCATCTGTCTCTCGGTTTCCATGCTGCTGATGGCGCGTGCCGCTTCTTCGATGGCGACGCGCTGTTTCCGGTACAGGTCGGCCTCCGACATTGCCAGCCGGGCGGCCACGTCGCGTACTTTGCGGCCTTCGATGAATTTCATTTCGAGGATATTGTACAGGATCCACTCGCCGGTAAAGCGCCGCTCCCCTTCCGGGCGGACGCTGTCCACCGCCTGGCGCAGGATGGAGCGCAGGGCGTTGGAAGGGCTGTCGTTGTGTTCACGGAACGCCTGCCGGACGATCTGCAATTGCAGGAGCGGGCTGGAGGTGAGTTTCGGGCCGCCCCAGTAATGCGTCAGCGCGTCCTTCACCAGGTTCACCAGGTCAGACTCCGGCGGCAGGGTATCGGCCAACATGCCGGCGCTGCTGTCATAGCGGCCGGCGGCGCGCCAGCGCTGGATCATGTCCACTTCCGGTTCCAGGTCTTCGAGGGAGCGGAAGACGCTCCGCTGGAGGCGCCGGTCCTGCAGCGCCTGCACCGCGCGTCCGGTCAGCCGCGCGAGCGCCTGGCGTTGTTCACTCACCAGCGCCTGGTCCGGGCGGCGCGCCACGCCCAGGATGCCGAGCAGGGCGGGCTGTCCCTCGTCCGTTTCCGGGCGCTGGTGGAGCGGGAAGATCCAGTAATTGCCCCAGGTGAATTCATCCTTCCCGTTCACAGCCTGCAGCGCCTCGGCCAGGTTCGTCTCTTTGGGCAGGGGCGGATTCCCGGTGGCGACGATGAGGGACGGGCCGGCCTCGTCCAGCGCGGCCACGAACGCCGACGGCGACTGGAGGTGGTCGCGCACCGCGGCCAGCACCGCCTCGAGGAACTGGCGCAGGTCGCCCTGCGTGATGAGGCGGTCTTCCATGCTTTGCAGCAGGGCCAGGTCGCTCCGGTCGCGGCCGTAGAAAATCAGCCGCTCCCAGATGGGCGCCAGCAGCGTGATGGTATGCTCCATGAGCAGGACCACCGTCACCATCGTGGTCGGCACCGCGCCGGAATAGACCACGCCAAAGTAATCGCCGATGCGCCGGACGATGGTCATCGCGCCCAGGGCCACCGAAGCGGTGACCGGACCGCGCATGATCCACTTGACCAGGCGCGTCTTCACCACCCGGTCGGGCCACGAGACGCCGAAGAACGCGACCGCGTACGCCATGACGACGATCAGTCCGCCCACCAGCATGTTGGAGACAACCGCCGCCCCCCAGAACAGGAAGGGGTGCTGCCCGGCCAGGCTGGAGCCGTACAGCAGGTACGGGAAGGAGCCTAAAGCCGGCGCGGTCGCCCCGGCGAGCAGGTAGAGCATCCGGCGGCGGCCCGAGCGCGTCAGCGTGCGCCGGTAGGCGCGCCCGAAATTGATCCACGCCAGCAGCATCAGCCCGATGTAGAAAGCGGTAAAGACCTCGGTCCAGACCGTGCGCTGGAGGTGCGGGGCAGGCTGCCCGTCCATGACGAGCGGCCCGAGCAGGTAGCCGAACGCCAGCATGAGCAGAAACCCCGCCGAGACCAGGTACGTCACACGCACCACCGTCCGCCTGCCCCGGCCGGAGGGTTTGCCCGAAGCCACGAGCAGGCCGTCGGACAGGTGCAGGTAGGCCGCCGGCAGGAAGACGATCCCCATCCACTCCAGCCGGAGGAACATGTCCACGGTCTGGAGCGCGTCGGAGGAACTCTCCAGCGCCTCCGCCGTGAAAACGACCACCACGCACAGCAGGATAATGGCAAATGCCCTTGCCACGCGGTCGCGCAGGTTGAACGACAACGCATACAGGAACAGCGAAAACGCCGTAATGGCTATCCCCGCCGTCAAAATTTGGTTGACTGTGATAATCCCCGCCAGCACATCAGACATCCAACCGGTAAGCATGAGCACCTTTCTTAAACCACGAATACCAACGCACGGCCAAAGAACAGCGCAATATCCTGGGTCAGGTAATAATGGTCATTATACCCGCAGAATTCGTAGCCGAGTTTCTGCGCCAGCCGGATGCCGGCGATATTTGTGGAGGTCGTCTCCAGGACCGCCTGCCGGCTGCCCCGCTCGGCCGCCCACGCCTGGGCGGCCAGCACGAGCGCCGCCCCGACCCCCTGCCGGCGCAGGCGGGGAGCCACCGCCAGGTCGGTGATCCAGGCCGTTTGCGGGACGACTTTCTCCGTCAGGCGAACATACCCGGCCAGCCCCGCTCCCGTCGCGGCCACCAGCATCCCGGCGCGCCGGCTCCACTCGTCTGCCAGGCGGGCAACCGGTCGCGGGTACGCCACCTGAATCGAGCGCGGCAGGCGGATCTCGCGGAAGGCCGCGCCGGCCTGGCCCTCGCCCTGCGCCAAATCCATCTGCCAGACGTAATCGCTGGCGCAGGAATGATCCATTTCCATCAGGGTGGGCAAGTCTGTTGCAACTGCGGGGCGTATCTGGACCTGGGGCATGGTTCCGCCTATTGACCTGAAATCCGCACCGGCACGACGCAGGCCGGCAGGGCGTTCCCCTGGTTGTCGGTGACCACCAGCCGGAGCAGGTAATCGCCGGAGGCCAGCTGGGAAGTATCCCAATCGCCAATTTTCCCGTCCCGGACAACCTTCCGCCCGGCCAGGATGGTGGACCAGTTCTCGCTGCCGGCCGGCGCGAATTCGTATTTGTAGAAGCCGAAGTTCGGGATATCCGCTGTCCCCATGATAACGATACTACCGCTGATGGTTTCGCCCGGCTTGGGCGCGGTGATCAAGATCTGCCCGGGGATGCAGCCGCTGGTCTCCGCCGTTGCCGTGGGGGCCGGGACTTCGCTCCCCGACGCCAGGAATGGCGGGAGCGTGCTGGTCGGGACGGTGAGCAGGTCGAGCGTGGGGGTGGCCAGCATGGACGCAGCGGGCAGGCCGGGAGCCACGAACGCTTGCAGGATCAATTCGCCCAGCGCGAGCAGCAGCACCACCGTCAGCACGGCGGCCGCCTGCCGCACCCTGCCGAACGAGATTTCTCGCTCCAGCCCGAAGATGGCCTTCTTCCTTTCGCTCAGCGCCTGGGCGAGTCCGCGAATCGCAAACAGAACCCCCACCGCCAGGACCAGGTAGACCAGCGGCGCGTACGCGCTGAAGAAACGGACCAATTCCACCATGCCGGCCTGTCAGAGCAGACGCAGAACGCCCCGGATGAGCGTTTCCAATTTCGGCACGAGGATCTTCCCGGCTTCGAGCACTTCCTCGTGGGTGGTGAGCGTGTTGCCGTCCAGGTTGGCTTTGTTGCTGATGCCGGAGAAACCCAGCACCCGCGTCCCGCCGTGCCGCGCCGCCGTCACCTCCGGGACCGTGGACATGCCGACCGAGTCTGCCCCGGCGACGCGCAGGAAGCGCAGGTCGGCGGGCGTCTCGAAGGACGGGCCGCTCAGGCCGACGTACACGCCTTCGCGCAGGACCAGTTTGTTTTCTTGCGCCACCCGGCGGGCCAGCGCGGACAGTTCGCGGTCGTAGGCCTGGCTCATGTCGGGGAAGCGCGGGCCGAACTCGGCCAGGTTGGGGCCGATGAGCGGGTTCAACCCGGCCATCCCTGCCAGGCCGAGATGGTCGGTGATGAGCATCACGTCGCCGGGGACGAAATCGGGATTGATGCCGCCGGCGGCGTTGGTCACGACCAGGATCTCGACGCCGAGACGCTGGAACACCCGCACCGGCAGGGTGACCTGCGCCATGCTGTAGCCCTCGTAGTAGTGCGCCCGTCCCTGCATGGCCAGCACCGGCTGCCCCTCCAGTTGTCCGGCGACCAGCCGGCCGGCGTGGCCGATGACGGTCGAGACGGGCCAGTCCGGGAGGTCCGCATACGGGACGATGACCGGGTCCTGCACCGCATCCGCCAGTCCGCCCAGCCCCGTTCCCAGGATGATGGCCGCACGCGGCGTCCCCTTGATCTTCGACCGGACAATCCCCGCCAGACGATCTATCGTTTCGATATTGATCTGCATGATTATCTCCATAACAAATTATGCGCGCACGGATTATATCTCATCTCGCAAAAGGATTGCGATTTGGGCGGGCCTGTGCTATCCTTGCCCCGCCATGCCCACCAAACCCGCCAGGAAAAAAGACACGCGCCGCCCGCCGGCCGCCGGGATGCGCGGCTGGTTCGCCCGCGGCAGGCAGCCCGCGCAGGCCGAGCGCCCGCAG
>WOUS01000014.1 GCA_009772985.1 Anaerolineaceae bacterium | reverse complement strand
GGGAGTGGCTAAAAAGGTGGGCTAAAATAGGGATATGATTCCATGCCCACATTGCCACTCAACAACCCGCCAAAACAAAGCGGACAAAACGGAAGCTGGGTCACAACGCTACCGCTGTATGCACTGTCAACGCAAGTACACGTCTGTTCCAAAAGCGAAGGGTTACCCCGAAAGCCTGCGCAAGCGAGCCAGGGAGATGTATGTTGACGGAGGCAATTTTCGTCGTATCGCTCGTCATTTGAAAGTGCACCATCGAACTATAGCTCTTTGGATGACCGAACATGCCAATTCATTGCCAAAAGCACCCGTTCCCGAAGAAGTGAAAGAGGTCGAAATGGACGAATTATTCACTTTCATCATGGATAAAAAAACAGGTTCTCTGGGATTCAGTGGGGTACGGTACACGGATTGCACGGAATGACAGATTTTTACGGAAAAGACAAAGAAAAAAACCGTGTTTCTCCGTGTTGTCCGTCTCGTCCGTGTCCAAAGAGGAATTTACCCCCACTAAAAGCCAAAGAGCCAAAAAACACCATCTACATCCTGACGATTGTAGACCGCAAAACACGCTGCATTTTGGGGTGGGCGGTTGTCTGGATCCGCACACGGGAAGCCATTCAGCAACTGGTAGACGAAGCACCCAAGGCAAAGTGGTACTTCAGCGATGGTTTTGAAGAATATGCCTGGCTTTGGTATCACGGTGGCAGGTATGAAGTTTCACAAGGTAAATCTGAAACGTATTCTGTAGAAGGCGATAATTCTGAACTGCGCCATTATCTGGCTCGCCTGGCTCGAAGGTCTCGCTGCTTTTCTCGTTGCCCGCACGCGTTGGAATGTGCTTTGCGAATGTTCGTTTATTGCTTCAACAGCAGACAATTGTATAAGCAACGTTATCCAAACTATTCGGCAAATGTAATGGACTTCATTAGCCCACGATGTTAGCCACTCCCGAAAAATGGTGGATTGCTCCGCGGCATTGTTCTGTGATAGGATGCTGGGTGAAGGGATCTGCCCATGTCAGAAGAAGCGACGAACAGGAAGATTCTCGTTGTGGACGATGCGCCGGAGAACACCCGGCTGCTCTCACGCATTCTCACCGGCAGCGGGTATGAAGTCCATACCGCGGAGCGGGGGGAGGATGCGCTCCGGCTGGCGCAGGAGATAAAGCCCGATCTTGTCTTGCTTGATATCAACATGCCGGAAATGGATGGGTACGAGGTCTGCGTACAACTCAAGTCGGGGGAACAGACACGCGATATTCCGGTCATCTTCATCAGCGCGCTTGACGATACCGAGGATAAAGTCAAAGCATTCCGGGCAGGCGGGGTGGATTACATACCCAAACCCTTCCAGATGGAGGAAGTGCTGGCCCGCGTCGAAACACACCTGGCGCTGCAACGGCTCCAGCGTAATTTACAATCAGCAAACCGGGAATTGGAAGCCCGCCTTATTGATTTGTCGCAGTCACAAGAGCAGTTACGCGACCGGGAAAGCAAACTGCGGGCATTCGTGGCTGCCTTGCCCAACCTGTCATTCATTTACGATCAGGATGGACGATATTTGGAAGTGATGGCGAACGAAACCAGCCTCCTGTGCGCCCGCCCGGAAGATTTGCTTGGCCGCCGGATCCGCGATGTGCTGCCTGCGGATGTCGGCAAGACGCTGGAAGACGCCATCCATCGCGCCATCGAAACAGGGAAAGTACAAGTGATCGAATACAAGATCCCAACCATGACGGGGGAGCAACACTGGTTTGAGGGCCGGGTTGCCGTTATGGAAAAGAATGATGATGGCAACAGCAAGGTGATCTTCACTGCCACACAAATCTCCCAACGGGTCGCCCTGTTTGAAGAAGTCCAGCGGCTTGCCATGCAGGATCCGCTGACCGATTGCTTCAACCGCCGGCATTTTTTCGAACTGGCCGAGCAGGAATTCCAGCGGGCGGTCCGATATCGCCATTCCCTGTCCCTGATCATGCTCGATGTGGACCATTTCAAGAAATTCAATGATACCTACGGCCATCAGACAGGCGACAAGGTGCTATGTGACCTTGTAGATACCTGCCGCGGCTCCCTGCGGAGCATTGATCTCCTGGGCCGGTATGGCGGCGAGGAGTTTGCTCTCCTGCTGCCGGAAACCCATCTGGAGGGAGCGCTGAAAACCGCGGGACGTTTGCGGCAGGAGCTGATGAAAATCCGGGTATCCGGCCAGGAAGCGGCGCCGTCCGTGACCGTCAGCCTAGGCGTTGCCTGTTACGAACCCAAATCCAACGAGGTCGCCACGCTGGACGAACTCGTCCGCCTTGCTGATGAATCCTTATACGATGCCAAGTCCGCCGGGCGGAATTGTGTGAAGAGCCGGCAAAAAGCGACATCATAAACATGGCCGCCCTGGAGAGTGTCCAGGGCGGCGCTGATTCTGTTATTCTTCTTTCCGCATGTGCGGAAAGAGCAGTACTTCGCGAATATGATGCTGGTCGGTCAGGAGCATCACCAGCCGGTCCACCCCCATGCCGAAGCCGCCGCAGGGAGGCATGCCGCAGCGCATGGCGCGCAGGTAATCCTCGTCCATGGGATGCTTCTCCTCCTCGCCATCCGCATAGTCGCGGCCCATCTCGAGGAAGCGGGCCTCCTGGTCGAGCGGGTCGTTTAGTTCGGTGAACGCATTGCAGAGTTCGAACCCGGCCGCGTAACCCTCGAACCGTTCCACGGTCAGGGGATCGCCCGGCTTGGACTTCGCCAGCGGGGAGATGTCGCGCGGGTAGTCATAGAGGAACGTTGGCTGGATGAGCGTCGGCTCCAGGAATTCGCTCACCAGGAAATCAATCAACTTGCCGCGCGTCGCGTGCGGGTCGGGAGTTTTGCCCTTGGCCGCAATCGCCTTCAACAGCGACCCGGCAGTGGGGTGCGCGGCGATGTCCACGCCGCTCGTCTCCAGGATGCCGTCGCGCATCGAGAGCCGCCGCCAGGGCGGGGTGAAGTCCAGTTCGCGGCCCTGGTAGGTCAGTTTGCGCGTGCCCAGCACACGGTCCAGCACGTGGACGGTCATCTGCTCGGTCAGTTCCATCACCTGCAAATAGTCGGCGTAGGCCCAGTAGAATTCCAGTTGGGTGAATTCCGGGTTGTGCTTGTACGAGACGCCCTCGTTGCGGAAGTCGCGCCCGATCTCGTAGACCTTCTCCAGGTTGCCCACCAGCAGGCGCTTGAGATACAACTCGAACGAGATGCGCAGGTACATATCCTGGTCGAGTTCGTTGTGATGAGTGACGAAGGGTTGCGCCGCCGCGCCGCCGTAGAGCGGCTGGAGGATGGGCGTCTCGACCTCCAGGAAACCCTGCCCGTCAAGGAACTCGCGCAGCGACCGGATGATGGCCGCGCGTTTGCGGAAGTTTTCGCGCACCTCGGGGTTGACCGCCAGGTCGGCGTAACGCTGGCGGGCGCGCAGTTCCGGGTCCTCCAGCGCTGCGTGGCGGACGACCGTCCCGTCTTCCAGCGTTTCATCCTTCGCCGCCGGGAGCGGGGAGACGGCCTTCGCCAGCATCCGGTAATCGTGGACGAGCAGGGTCACCTCGCCGGTGCGGGTGCGCATCAGCGCGCCGGAGGCCTGGATGAAGTCGCCCAGGTCGAAGCGGTTATTGAAGAAATCCACGCGTTCCTGCCCGACCTCGTTGACGCGCAAGAACAACTGGATCTTGCCCTCGCCGTCCTCGATGTGGGCAAAGGTCAACTTGCCCATCGCGCGCGTGGCGCGGATGCGACCCGCCAGCGTGGCGCTCACCTCGGCGCCGTCCTTCTCGGCAGCCTCGAACGCGGCGATGGCCTGCGCGGACGTGTGCGTCCGCTCGGCGCGGGTGGGGAAGGGTTCAACGCCTTCCTTGCGGAGCGCCTCGATCTTTTCGAGGCGGATTTTTTCGAGGGAAGAGTATTCGGTCATACGCAAATCCTTTCCAGCTTATTTTACACCACTCTGCCCCGCCCCTCTTTCCTCCCCCCATTTCTGTACTTCGAAATGGGGGGAGGAAAGAGGGGTCGGGAGGGGGTACAAAAAGCCCCGCGCTCCAGACAGGCGCGCGGGGCCGACAGGGCTGACCCCGGCCTACTCAGTCTTGACGATTTTAACTTTGAACGTCCCGCCGGGCGCTTCCACGTTCACTTCCTCGCCGGCGTGGTGGTTCAGGATGGCCTTGCCAATCGGGGACTCGTTGGAAATCTTGCCTTCGCGCGGATTGGCCTCCGCCGCGCCGACGATGGTGTATTTCTCTGCACCGCTGCCATTTTCCCTGATGGTGACCGTCGAACCGATCTGCACCAGGTCGCCTTTTTCCTTCTTCCCTTTTTCCTCGATGACGCGCGCCGAGGCCAGGATAATTTCCAGTTCCTGGATGCGCCCCTCCACGAAGGCCTGCTCATTCTTGGCAGCCTCGTATTCGGCGTTCTCGATCAGTTCGCCGCCCTCCATCGCCTCGTGCAGGCGGTTGGCGACCTCTGCGCGTTTCTGGGTGCGCAGGTATTCGAGTTCGTCGGCGAGTTTTTGGAAACCTTCTTTAGTTAGAAAATTCGTCGTCATCTTCCAAGTCCTGAGAAAATACAAGCATCTCTGTACCAGAGATGCGTGGGTGTAGGATTCCCTACCCGGCGATATTATACATGATTCCAGACGGAAATCAAGCAGTCTGCGGCGGAACTTCGCGCCACAACCGGACTCCCCGCCTGTCTGCCCAATACCGGCCGATTGCCTCCCGCATCTTCTCCTCCGTCTCGAAGAGCATCTTCATCTGGGATTTGTACGCCGCCACCCCGTCCAGCCAGGCCGCCAGCGCATCCTCCGGGACCGGGAACAGGTCCGCGGCCGGTTCGAGCGCCTCGGGATGGTTGAGCAGGTACGGGATGTCGGCATAGTACCGCAGCGGACGCCCAAGTCGTTCGGCCGCCGCGCGCGTCAGCGCGTGGTCGAGGTGGCCGCCGACCGTCAACGGGCAGACGAGCGCGTCGTCCGGGCGAAGTTCCTCCGCCAGCGCGGCGGCAAGTTCCCGGTCCAGCCCCGCCTCGAATGGGTGGCGCGGGCCAAACACATCCTCGGTGTAAAGCAATTCGCCCTCCGGCGAGCGGCGGTAGATGCAATCCGGGAGGCCGAAGTGACAGGTCTCCGCGCCGACAATGGCGGCCGCGGCGCGGTCCTCCTCGCGGCGCAGGGCAATCGTCTCTTCGGCGGTCTGCGTGCCCCACTGGAAATGGCAAATCTGTATCAGCGGCGAAATCTCGCCGGGAGGCGCGTCGCCCGCGCAGACGGTCCATATCTCGACCGGGATGCCCTGGCGGGTCTGCTCGAAGATCAGGCCGCCGCACGAGAGCACGGCGTCGTCGAAGTGGGGGGAAATGTAAATCCAGCGCATGAAAGTATTATAGCGGAACCTTGTAAATTGGTACAATGGTGATACTTCTGCCTGAGGAGGAGCCTATGCTGCCGCTGAATGGAATCCGAATCCTTGACCTTTCGCGCCTGCTGCCGGGGCCGTATCTCACGCAACTGCTGGCCGACCTGGGCGCGGAGGTCGTCAAGATCGAGACGCCGCGCTTGGGCGACTATGCCCGCTCCGCCCCGCCGGAGATGGGACTGGGCGGCCTGTTCGAGGCAGTCAACCGCGGCAAGAAGAGCGCGGCCATTAACTATCGCAACCCGCGCGGCCGCGAACTTTTCCTAAAACTGGCGGCCACGGCGGATGTTGTCCTCGAAGGCTTCCGGCCCGGCGCGGTGAAAAAATGGGGCATTGACTACGAGGCCGTACGCGCTGTGAACGCGGACATCGTCTACTGTTCGCTTTCCGGCTACGGGCAGGAGGGACCGTACCGCGACCGCGCCGGCCACGACTTGAATTACCTCGCCGTGGGCGGGGCGGTTGCGCTGAACGCCCGCGCCGGGGAAGCGCCCGTGCCGTTCGGCCTCCCGGCGGCGGATTTGAGCGGCGGGATGCTGGCGGCGATTGCCATCCTCTCGGCGCTGGTCGGGCGACAACGAATAGGGGAAGGCGCATATCTCGACATGGCTCTGCTGGACGGCGTCATCTCGTGGATGACGCCGCTGGCCGCGGCGGCCTTCTTCTCCGGCCTCGAAGTTTCGGCGGGCAGCCTGCCGCTGGTCGGCGGGCAGCCGTGTTTCAATATCTATGAAACCGCCGACGGCAAGTATCTCACCCTGGCCGCCCTCGAACCGGCCTTCTGGGAGGATTTCTGCAAGGTGACCGGCCGCGAAGATTTGCTTTCACGCCAGTTCGACCGCGCCATCGGCGGCGAGATCGCGGCGGTCTTCCGCCGGCGGACGATGGCGGAATGGCTGTCCGCGTTTGCCGGGACGGACGGCTGCGTGGAACCGGTCAATTCTTTCGAGGAAATGCTGGCTCATCCGCAAATCCGGGCGCGGGGCTACGTGCGCGAGGAGAACGGCCGCGCCGCCGGGATGAATTCGCCGTTTGTGTTCGCGCGGCGCGCGTCCGCGCCCGCTCCGAGGCTGGGGGAACAGACGCGGGAAGTCTTGCGCGGGATCGGGATAGGTGAGGAAGAGATCGAGGGACTGGCAGGCCGCGGCGTCATCGGCCTGTAGTATAATGACGGTATGACCGTATGACTTCGGAGGTAAAAATGTATACTGCTGTGCGCATTCAGGAAAAAGGCCAGGTGACCATCCCCACCGACATCCGCAGGAAATTCAGCCTGAAGAAAGGCGACCTGGTAACATTTGTCGCGACCGACAGCGGCATCGTCATCAAATCGCTGGATCAGGCAGCGGACGAGTTGCTGGCGGGGCTTGAAATGGAATTGGAGCAAAGGAACATTCCGCTCAAAAAAGTAATGGAGCGCAGCATGCAAAAAGGCGGGGACGCGGCAGTGGCTGAGTTTGGCTTGAGCGAAGGAGAAAAAGAGACCCTGTACCAGGCCGTGTCCTTGCGCGCTCAATCAGCGGTAAAAGCCATCCGGGAGAACGCCCGCAAGTACGGCACGGACAAACTCACAGACGAAGATATCGAGGCTGAAATTCGGGCAGTGCGGGCGGGAAAACCATGACGCTGATCGTCCTGGATACCAACGTGCTGGTATCCGGTCTTTTGCGCGAGGAAAGCATCCCCGGAATGGTCGTTGACCTCGTGGTCACGCGAAAAATCCGGCTTGCAGTGGATGAACGAATCATGCAGGAATATTTGGATGTTACGATGCGGCATCGTCTCGGGATACCGTGTGCGCGCCGCGACGAAGTGATTTCACAATTCATCCTGGAAAGCGCCTGGGTGGAAGCGCATCCATTACCAATCTCGTCAGAGAGGGTTTTAGATTATAAAGACCTGCCCTTTGCCGAAGTCGCCGTGGCCGCCAAAGTGGACGCACTGGTGACCGGCAACTCCAGGCACTTTGCATTCCTGGCCGAATATGGCGTGAAGGTGTTGACCCCCGCGGAATTTGCGGCTAAATTCTAGCCGGTCGGACAATTGCAGGTTGTTACCGGGGGAATCATTCTTCGCCGCCTTCCACAATCTCCTTTGCCAGTTTCTGCAATGCTTTGACCTCCTCCCCCTCCGTGTGACCGGCCTGCCAGTACTGCTCCAGCAGTTCGAGCGGACTGAGGCTGCTGACGGTCTGGTCGGCGGGCAGGCGGATGCGGCTCTCTACCTGCGGCCTCTTGACCAGGTGGAACTCGAACGCCCCGGCGGCGTGCGCCCGCAAGGCCGGTTCGTCAATCAACGCGTCCCACTCGCGCGGGTACTCCACCGTCAGGCGGACGATGGCCCCGGCCAGTTTCTTCGCCGCGGGCAGCGCGGACTTGAGCGCCTCGGTCACGTTTTCGGCAGACTCGAGCGTGACGCGCCGGTCCACGAATGGGCGGATGTGTTCCAGTTTGCGCCACTCCACTTTTGTTTTCCCTTTTTCGACTTCCGCGACGACAAAGAATTTATCATCCCCCGCTTCGCCAAAGTCCACGCGCTCGATGGAGCCGGGATAAATGACCGGCGGGTGCGCGCCCTCGTTCAAGTCCTGCGATTTGTGGATGTGGCCGAGCGCCACATAATCCAGGCGCGGGTCGCGCACGAGCGAGCCGGGCAGGACCAGGTCCGCGCCCAGCATGACGGTCCGCTCGGAGCCGTATTTCGCGCCCTGGACCGAGGCGTGGGCGGTCAGGATCGTCGGCAGGGACGGGTCGGCCTGTGCGAGCCAGAGTTGGAGCAGTTCGGTGATGCGCTGTTCGATGTCCGCGTCCACGGCCTCGCGGTCGGCGGGACTGGCGTCGGTTGCGGCCACCAGGCCGGAGCGCGTCACCCACGGCAGGGCCAGGATTTGCGCCGGGAGGCCGAGTTCTTCGGCGGAGAGAAAAGTCGGCTGGGCAAGCACCGTCACGTGCGGGATTTCGAGCGTCTCGAATTCCTGGATGGCGTGGGCGCGGCCGAGGGCCGGGGAAAGGTCGTGGTTGCCGACCAGGAGCAGGGTGCGGATGCCCGCCTTCGAGAGACGCATGATGCGCCGGCCCCACTCGCGCTGGAAGGTGGGGGCCGGGGAGCGGTCCTTGTAGGCGTCGCCGGCGAAGAGGACGAGGTCCACTTTTTCGGCAATCGCCGCGTCCACGATCTCGTCGAGGGAACGCAGGAAGTCCAGCACTCGCAGCGGCAGGCCCGTTTCCGGGTCGTGGCGGCCGTAGTTGGTCATGTCTATGTGGGCGTCGGCGAAATGGAGGAGTCTCATGGACTAATCCCCCATTCCTGCATTTTGGCTAGGGCGGCCTGGAAATTCTTATTGTAGTAGACAGCCTTGCGCATGTCCTCGTAGGCGGCGTCGTACTGGCCGAGGGCGTATTCGGCCAGGGCGCGCCAGTAGAAACTCTCCTCGAGAGTTTTCGGCGGGGTAATGGTTTCGAGATTGCTGTCTGCCAGGTTGATCACATCCGGGTATCTGCCGGTGTAGAAATATGCCCAGAAAGGCCCGGTCTGGTACCAGGTGATGCGGTAGGGACGAAGAATGGTTTTTGGATTCTGGGGGTCGTCGTTTGGCAGGGTTGGATAGATCGTATAAGCCTGGTCGTAGGCGGAGGCGGCGTCGGCGTACTGCTGGAGGGCGACATGGCTCGTGCCGAGGTTGAACCAGGCGAAGAATTGTTCGACGCCGGTCGTCGCGGCTGTTTCGGCGCGGGCGGTGTCGAGGGCGCGCTGGGCGGCCCAGTTCCAGTCGGCCCACGGACCGAGCGCCTGCATGACCTCGGCTTCGCGGTCAGCTGGATAGATGACGATGAAAACGTAGTCGAAGCCGCGCCAGGCATCGAGAACGTCGTCGTAAGCGATGAGGTTGTCGCGGCCCTTGCGCTCCACCTCAGCGGGATCGTCCCGGTCGTCACAGGCGTCGGGGAACGAATCCTGCCAGACGAAAACCTGCTGCGCCTCGTCATAGCCGGTGACGAAGGAATAGTGTCCCATCCAGGAGATGCGCCCGCTGGTATCGCGCTGGTAGTAGCCTTTTTCGATCAGGACCGGGAAGTCGGCGGCGACCATGCGCTTGAGCAGGTCCACGTCGCCGCCGTAGCGGTAGAGGGCGCGCAGCCCGGCCTGGGCGTTGGCAAAGTCCACCATCTCGTAGGGCATGATGTTGACATCCGTCTCGCCGCGGCTGATGAAATCCTTGTTCGGATCGTTCTCGCCCGGCTTGACGCCCGTGGCTACATCGTCGCGGTTTCCGCTCCAGCCCCAGTAATTGAGCGCCATGGTCAGGTTGGCCGCGCCGCAGTAGTTCCAGCGATTGCACTGGCTGGAATACGTGATGCCGGTCAGTTTGACCGCGTCCGGGAGCGGGGTGGGCGTGAGGGTGGGCGCGGCAGTCGGCAGGTCCGGCAGGAGCGTGGCGGTGGGCGTCCCGGTCGCGGCGGGGAGCGGCGTGCCCGTCGTTTGCTGGCCCGGCACGAAGACCACGTCTTCCGGCGGATTGAAAAAGAACTTGATCTGGCTGGTCAGGGCCTCCAGCCGCCAGGCCAGCCGGGAGTGGACGGGGGGAAGGAAATAGACGCCGATGGAGAGGACGATCAAAATGCCGATGCCGATCAGCAGGCAGGAGGTGCGCTTTCGTTTGAGTTTGCGGCGGGTTTCAATGAGCATGGGGGGATTATACTGCGAAACAAAAATCTCCCGGCGTCTTGAAGACACCGGGAGATGATGGTTACGCGTTGCGGATCTCAGATGGGACAGCAGTTGAACTGCTGTCCCATCAAGCGTTACGCGTTGCGGGACTGGCCGTCAATCACGTCGCCGTCGTTCCCGCCGGGCGGGGGCGTTTCGGGACCGGGGGCCTGCGGGCCGCCCTCGGGCGGTGTCTGCCCCTGCTGGGCATACAACTGCTGGCTGAGAGCGTAGAACATGTTTTGCAATTCATCGCTGGCCTTCTTGATGCTCACCAGGTCGTCGGTCTGGAGAGCCTGCTTGAGATCGTTGACCTTGGCCTCGATCTTGCCGCGTTCCTCGGAAGAGACCTTCTCGCCCAGGTCACGCAGGGCCTTCTCGGTCTGGTAGACCAGGCTGTCGGCGGTGTTGCGGGCGTCAATGATCTCGCGCCGCTTCTTATCGTCGGCCTCGTAGCGCTTGGCTTCGTCCACCTTGCGGGCGATGTCGTCCTTGCTCAGGTTGGTGGAAGCGGTGACGGTGATCTTCTGCTCCTTGCCGGTGGCCTTGTCGCGGGCGGTCACGTTCAGGATGCCGTTGGCATCAATGTCGAAGGTCACTTCGACCTGCGGGATGCCGCGCGGCGCGGGCGGGATACCGTCCAGCCGGAAGCGGCCCAGGCTCATGTTATCGCCGGCCATCGGGCGCTCGCCTTGCAGGATGTGGATGTCCACGGCAGTCTGGCTGTCGGCGGCGGTGGAGTAGGTCTCGGTCTTGCGCACCGGGATGGTGGTGTTGCGCTCGATCATGGTCGTCATCACGCTGCCGAGCGTTTCCACGCCGAGCGAGAGCGGGGTCACGTCGAGCAGGAGGATGTCTTTCACCTCGCCGCCCAGCACGCCGGCCTGGATGGCCGCGCCGACTGCCACCACCTCGTCTGGATTGACGCCCTTGTTCGGCTCCTTGCCGTTCGCCAGCGAGCGCACCAGGTCCTGGACCATGGGCATGCGCGTGGCCCCGCCGACCAGCACCACCTCGTTCAGGCTGGCGGCGGTCATGTTGGCGTCCTTCAGGGCAGACTCGAACGGCTTGCGGCAGCGGTTGAGCAGGTCTTCGGTCATCTGCTCGAATTTGGAACGCGTCAATTTCAGCACTAGGTGCTTCGGTCCGCTGGCATCGGCGGTGACATACGGCAGGTTGATCTCGGTCTCCATCATGCTGGAAAGTTCGACCTTGGCCTTCTCGGCCGCCTCGCGCAGGCGCTGGAGCGCCTGGCGGTCCTGGCGCAGGTCAATGCCCTGCTCCTTTTTGAATTCGTCCGCGGCCCAGTTGACGATGCGCTGGTCCCAGTCGTCGCCGCCCAGGTGGGTGTCGCCGTTGGTGGACTTGACCTCGATGACGCCCTCGCCCACGTCGAGGATGGACACGTCGAACGTGCCGCCGCCCAGATCGAAGACCAGGATGGTCTCGTTCGTCTTCTTGTCCAGGCCGTAGGCCAGGGCCGAGGCGGTCGGCTCGTTGATGATGCGCATCACCTCCAGCCCGGCGATCTTGCCGGCGTCCTTGGTGGCCTGGCGCTGGCTGTCGTTGAAATAGGCCGGGACGGTGATGACGGCCTGCGTGACCGTCTGGCCGAGATAGGCTTCGGCGTCGGCTTTGAGTTTGGCCAGCACCATGGCCGAGATTTCCTGCGGACTGTACTCGCGGCTGGTGACCGGGATCTTGACGCGTGCTTCGCCCTGCGGACCGGCGATCACCTGGTAAGGCACCATCTTGCGCTCGTTTTCCACCTCTTCGTAACGGCGGCCCATGAAACGCTTGATGGAATACACCGTGTTCTCCGAGTTGACGATGGCCTGTCGTTTGGCAGTCTGCCCGACCATGCGTTCGCCGCTCTTGTTGAACGCCACCACCGACGGGCAAAGCCTCCCGCCTTCCGCGGTGGTGATGACGGTCGGCTGTCCGCCTTCCATGACGGCCACCACGCTGTTGGTGGTGCCAAGATCAATACCGATGATTTTTCCCATGAGGTTACTCCTGTTGTAAGTGTCATTGCGAGGAGCGAAGCGACGAAGCAATCCCCGCGTATGCTGGAGGAGATTGCCACGCCGCCCAAAGACGGCGGCTCGCAATGACAATAGCATACCCGACGGATGCAAGAAAAACGTTAACGCTGTATAGAAATTGCGGCAACAAAAGGCCGCCCTTGCGGACGGCCTTTGACTTTTAAAATTTTAAACGCTGGGGGGTTTTGCCCGCTTCGACAGGCTCAGCACAGGCCCCAGACCCCCCGCTTCAGTTTTTCAGAACTCCAGAAAACAGGATTCCAGAACTTAAGGAAGTGAGCGGGAGCAACGAAAACCGACGCTGATGTCGGAGCTCGTCGGGTAGTCCCTGTTGCGGTTGGCAGAGCGGACGAGGACATCGTAGTAGTACCACGCGCCGCCCCGCAGCACTCGAAGACCCCCGGAAGATGGGCCGGTTGGATTGCTATCAGGCGAACTGGAATAGTAATTATCGCTATACCAATCCGCCACCCACTCCCAAACGTTACCCGCCATGTCCAATGCTCCATATGGACTCGCTCCAGATGGATACTCGCCAACGGTTGTTGTATTTCCAATAATCATGTTGTAGTTTAGCAAACTCGAATTGGGGGAGGTATTCCCCCAGGGATAGGTGCGCCCATCCGTCCCCCGCGCCGCTTTTTCCCATTCAGCCTCGGTCGGCAAGCGCGCACCCGCCCAACTACAATAGGCATCGGCGACATTCCAAGAAACGTAAATCACCGGGTAATCGGCATATTCCGGGTTACCGTAATAATTTTGGCGGGTGTAAGACGCGCTCGAACCAGGTGGGTCACATTGACCGGCAGCAACGCACAGGGCATACATTCTGTTGGTCACTTCGGTCTGGTCAATCCAGTAGGCATCCAGGTACACCGTATGCACCGGCTGTTCATTCGGTTTGCCGTCATTGCTGCCCATCGTGAACTCCCCTTCCGGCACATAGACCATTACCATCCCATCCGAAGGACGCTCCCAGGTCAAGCCAATGTCGGGCGTGGACGTTGGAGGCGGCGGTGTATTGGACGGCACGGTGGTTGGCGCAGCGGTTGGCTCGATTGTCAGCGGGGTCGTCCCGCACGCAAGGCCGATGATCAGGATGAGCGCTGCAAGCGCCAGAAAGGGGTAAACGGTTTTGATTTTCATTGCCATTCTCCTCCTCGAATGTGGTTGAAAGTTGAAATCAGTATAGCACGCGCTGGAAAAAATTCAAGCGGAAATTTTGGCACGAAAGGAACAGGATGATTTACACACACTTTACGAGACGGTAAACCGCCCGTAACATCCGTGCGCTATAATCAAGATACTCTTGAAGGAGGCGCGATGAAAAAGATCATTCTGGCATTTGTTCTTCTGACCCTCGTCCTCTCCGCCTGCGGAAGCCCGGCGGTGAGTGGAACGGGACAGGCGGCATCGCCATGCGGAGATGGGATTTGTAACGGCCCGGAAAACGCCCAAAACTGCCCGGCGGACTGCGCCGCGGCAGGCTCCGGGTCCAGCCCCGCAACGCCCGGGACCGCGGACCCGCTCCCGGGCCACGCGGGCGACGCGCCCCTGTACTTGACCACCATGACCCACATGGAGGGCGGCCACGATGACGATAAAGTGCAGGCCGTCTTCGAGCAGCACATTGACCAGTTGACCTACGGCATGGACCTGGCCGACACGTACGGCGCGAAACTGACCATCGAATCCGAGCAGCCGTTCGCCATCGCCAACACGAAATGGAACCGCAACTTCATGGCCGAGATCGTCGCCCGCGGGCACGGCGTGGGAACGCATTGCGATTTCGGCTTCCGCGACGAGGTGATGTCCGTCGAGCGCTACTCCCGCTTCTTCGCCGAAAACAAAGCCCTGGTGGACGCGCTGGTCGGCGCGGAGAACAACCTGGGCTGTTCGGGCGGAGGCGGCGCGAACGATTGGGCGCTGGCCGCCAGCCTGGCCGGGTTCAAGTACATTGACGGCGTGGTCGGGATGCACTACCTGTCCATGCCGCTAGAAAACCGCCCCGACCCCACTTGGACGGACGAGTACATCCGCAATGTAAGTTACCATGCCGGCGCGCCGCTCGACCTGTACGAGCGCATTTACCCGTTCATGGTGGCGGATGCCACAGACTTTGTCCCGGATGAGGATGGCGTGCTGCTCGTCTCTTCCGGTGAACTGGGGCTGCTTTCCGCAATGGCCGAGGGTATCCTGGAAAATCCCGCCGGACGATGGAACAACCCGCCCCTGACAAATGAAGATGTGGATGTGCTGGCGGCCTTCATCCGCGAGGTCAACCAGAACCGCGACCGCAGCCGCATCGCCAAACTGGGCGTCTACCTGCCCGCAAATGTGTTCGCGCCGGAGAACGAGGCGGTGCTGCGCTACTTCTTCGAGCAGATGCAATCCCTGGCCGACCAGGGCATCATAACCTGGGCCACACAGAAAGCAGTCTACGAAGCCTACGTGGAGTGGAATAAATAGATTCGATCCTCCATGAAAGGTAACCACCCAGCACTTTTGGGAACAGGACGCGAATGAACGCGGAAAACGCGGATATTGTTCTTATAATCTGCGAAATCTGCGGATAACATCCCCCTCCCCCAACCGGTGATGGCAATGCGCTATAATAGGCGGGATGGTTGCCATCACCACCCCCATCCTGGCCGAGACCCCGCAGCTGCGCCCGCTCAACATCATGCGCGACCTGCCGTCTGTGGCCGACCTGGTAGAGAAATGTTTCGCCGACACCCTGGACGCCGAAGGCCGGCGCTACGTCCAGCAGATGCGCCGCTCCAGCCAGGACAACGCCTTCCTGCGCTGGGCCTCCACCGCCGTCGAGACGACCTCCATGCCGCTCTCCGGCTACGTCTGGGTGGAAGACGCAGCCGTCGTCGGCAACGCCAGCCTCATCCCTTTCCGGCGCGAAGGCCGCAAATACTACCTCATCGCCAATGTCGCCGTCCGCCCGGAATACCGGCGGAGGGGCATCGGCCGCGCCCTCACCGTCGCCGCCCTGCACCACGCCCGCCAGAAGCGCGCCGACGAGACCTGGCTGCACGTCCGCGACGACAACCCCGGCGCGGTCGAACTCTACCGCAGCCTGGGATTCGTCGAACAGGCGCGCCGCACCATCTGGCAGGCCAAACCGGACCGGAACGCCTGCCCCGACGGCCTCGGCGTAACCTTTACCAACCACCCGGCCCGCGACTGGCCCCGGCAGGAATCCTGGCTGCGCCGCCTCCACCCGGACCTGCTGGCCTGGTACCATCCCATCCCGTGGACGACCCTGCGCCCCGGCTTCGGCCCGGCGCTCTACCGCTTCTTCCTCGAGACCGAGATCAGGAACTGGGCCGTCCGCTCCGGCAATCAACTGGAAGCGGCGCTCACCTGGCAGCCGGGGTACGGTCAAGCCGACCGGCTGTGGGCCGCCGTCCCGCCCGAAGGCGCGGCGCTGGCGCTCACCGCCCTCCTGCTCCGGGCGCGGCGTGACCTGGCCTGGCGGCAGATGCTCACGCTGGATCTCCCCGCCGGGGAATACCGCGCCGCCATCGAAGCGGCCGGATTCCATCCGCAGCGCACCCTGGTCTGGATGCGCGCCGCATGAAACCGCAGCCGCGGGCATCCGTACATCTTCATAACTGCGTGTGTCATTGCGAGGCGTTCTTGCCGAAGCAATCCCCATGTTCCAGATATGTTATTCACCGGAAGGGGATTGCTTCGCCGCCGGAAGAACACCGGCGTCTCGCAATGACACTCCGGCAGAGAATTTGTAAATACTAAAGTAAGGAAAAATCTTCCTGAGGAGGTCGAAATGAAATTCATCATCCGCTGGGGCATCAACGCCGTGGCGCTGTGGGCCGCCATCGCCATCCTGCCGGGACTGGCCTACGAAGGCAACTGGACCGGCGTGGTCATACTGGCGCTCATCTTCGGGCTGGTCAACGCCCTGCTGCGCCCGCTCATCAAACTGCTCACCTGCCCGCTCATCATCCTGACCCTGGGCCTGTTCACCCTGGCCATCAACACTTTCCTCTTCGCCCTGACCGCCTGGATCGGCGATGGGTTCGGCATCCTGCTCGTCATCACCGAACCGTTCTGGTGGAACGCCTTCCTGGGCGGACTGATCGTCAGCATCGTCAGCATCATCCTGAGCGCGATCCTGAAAGACGAACTCAAGGGCCGCCGCAAGAAATAGCGGTCAGCAATCAGCAATCAGCAATCAGCAAAAAAGAACGGCCTGCCTTGCGCAAGCCGTTCTTTGTTTTCCACTGAATACTGGATACTGATCACTGACCACTGGCACTCGGCAGCCCGCCTGCCGGACCGGCAGCCTGCACCGCGCGCACGATGGCCTGCGCCAGCGCCTCGGCCTCGTACGCGCCGACAATGCTCACGTCCGCCCGTTTGCCGCCGGTGGCGAGGGCAAAGACCTGGACGTGAGCGGCTCGTATTCGTACCCGAACGGCGGGACTGCCGTCACCATCGGGACCGGCCTGACGGCCACCAATGACGGCGCGGGGATCAGCGGCGCTACTGTTTACATCAGCAGCGGTTTCCAGCCCGGCGATACGCTGTCGGTCTCGGCCTTTCCCGGCATTACGCCGTCATATAATGCCGCCACCGGCGTGCTTACGCTTAGCGGCGTAGCGAATGGTGCTGGCTGGCAAACGGTGCTACGCACCGTGACGTTCAGCAGCACATCCGGCATGACAGGCGCGCGCTCGATTGAGTTCTCGCTGGGCACGGCATTGCCCTACCCCGGCACCGGCCATTTCTATGAGTATGTCCCCAGCGTGAACATAACGTGGACTGCGGCCAATGCTGCTGCTTCGAGTCGAAATTATTTTGGCCGCACCGGTTACCTGGCAACCATCACCTCTGGAGGTGAGGATGCCTTTATTTATGGCAAGTTGGGAGGGGGGACGGATTGGATGTGGATAGGCAGCAGCGATGCGGCAACCGAAGGGGTCTGGCAATGGGTGACCGGTCCGGAGAGCGGCAGTACGTTCTGTATCGGCAATAACCCACCCGGTTGCATTGTTCAACCTGACTGGTACGCCAATTGGTCTGCTGGTGAACCAAATAATATGGGCATTGAAGATTATGGCCTCATCTACGGCAATCTCAATGGCTATTGGAATGACTATTGGAGTACTGCTTCAGGCTACGTGGTCGAATACGGCGGCATGCCCGGCGATACCCCTCTGGACACGACCGGCACGGTCACGGTCAATGTTTCCCTCTCGCCGGAGTTCGACCTAGATGTGAGCGGCGCATACAACTACACCTCGGCCGATCCGGCCATCGCCATCTCGGCCGCCCTGACGGCCACCTCCAACCCGGCCGGCGGCAACATGGATGGGGCGACCGTGCTCGTCGGCACGAACTTCAATATCGGCGACACGCTGGCCGTCAGCGGCTACGCCAGCCCGTGGAACGGCATCTCCTGGTCGTACAACTCCACGACCGGCGTGCTCTCCTTCACCGGCACATCATCCATCAACAACTACCAGACCCTCCTGCGGGCGGTAACGTTCAGCAGTGCCACCTCGGTCACCTCCACCCGCACGGTGGATTTCTCGCTGGGTACGAGCCTTCCCTACGGCCCGACCGGTCACTTCTTTGAGTACGTTTCCAGCGCGGGCGTTACGTGGGCGGCGGCGAACGCCGCGGCCTCCGCCCGCACGTACTATGGCCGAACTGGCTACCTGGCGACGATCAATAGCGCTGGCGAGAACGCCTTTGCAGCTTCCAAGGTGGGTGGGAGCGCAGCCCGGATTGGCGGCAGTGATGCGGCGACCGAAGGTACTTGGCAGTGGGATACCGGGCCGGAGGCTGGCACCACCTTCTGCATCGGAAACAACCCTCCCGGTTGCGTTGTTCAGCCTGGCTGGTATACCAACTGGAATACCGGTGAACCAAATGACGCGAGCGGTGAAGATTATATCCAGTTCATTATCGGCGGCGCAGGGATATGGAATGATCTCTCTGGTGCAAGCAATCCCACGGTGAACGGCTACGTGGTCGAGTACGGCGGCCTGGCCGGCGACTTCCCGCAGGACATCAGTGGCAGCGTAACGGTCAACGTGACCGGCGACGCCGCCTTCCCCATCGTGACCCTCAGCGTCCCGGCGGACGGAGCGGTGCTGAACTATCCCGGCCCGACGCAGCTCACGGTCACCTTCAGCGAAAATATGCTCGGCGACGGCAGCCAGCATTCCGCCAACTCCCTCTGGAACTACATGCTGGTGCGGCCGGGGCCGAACGGGATCTTCGACACGACGGTCACATCGGTCAGCATCTGCGATTCCGATCACGTTGCGGAAGGCGATGATGAAAGAATCGAAATCGCCAGCATAACCTACGATGCGATTACCTACACCGCCACGCTCAATATCGCGGCGGCGGAACTGCCCCTGGCGAACGGCCAGTACCGCCTGTACGTCTGCGGAGCGGCCTCCATCTGGGATTTGAGCGGCAACCCCCTCAATGGCGGGGCCAACAGCGCCGTCAATTTCACCGTCTCGCCTGCCCCGTCGGCTCTCCCGGCCACCGGCTTCGCCCCGGACCGGGTGACTGCCCTCCCGCCCCAGGCCGAATCCTACGCCGCCAGCGACCTGCGGCTGGAGATCCCGCGCCTGGGCGTGAGCATGGACATCGTCGGCGTGCCGCAGTCTGGCAATACCTGGGATGTCTCCTGGCTGGGCCGGAACGCCGGCTGGCTGCAAGGCACGGCCTTCCCGACCTGGAGCGGCAACTCGGTCATCACCGCCCACGTCTGGAACGCCGACAACTCGGCCGGCCCGTTCGTGTACCTGAACACGCTGTGGTACGGCGACCGGATCATCGTCCACGCCTGGGGGCAGCAATACGTCTACGAAGTGCGGAGCGTGACCCAGGTCCGGCCTGACTCGACCGTTGCGGCCTTCCAGCACAAGGATACGCCGTGGCTGACGTTGACCACCTGCCGTTCCTGGAATGCGGATACCGGCACGTACCGCTACCGCGTGATCGTCCAGGCGGCGCTGGTGAGCATCAAATAACATCCAAACTCTGATTGTTAGCTCAGGCCGGGTTTTCCCCACCCCTTCGGGAAACCCGGCCTCTTTGTTACAATAGACCCATGTTCATAGATCAAGCAGAAATCGAAGTCAAATCCGGCAAGGGCGGGGATGGGATGGTGCATTTCCATCGCGAGAAGTACGTGCCGCGCGGCGGGCCCGACGGGGGCGACGGCGGGCGCGGCGGCGATGTGATCCTCGAAGTGCGCCCCACGCTCAACACGCTGGCCGCCTTCCGCCACACGGCTTGCTACGTTGCCGGGGACGGCAAAGGCGGCGGGACGAACGACAAGACCGGCAGGTCGGCCGACGATTTGATCGTTCCGGTCCCGCCCGGCACGGTCGTCTACGACGCCGCCTCCGGCGGACTGATCGGCGACCTGACCACGCCCGGCCAGCGGCTGACCGTCTGCAAGGGCGGGCGCGGCGGGCGCGGCAACCCCCGCTTCAAGAGTTCCACCAACCAGGCGCCGCGCACCGCCGAGAACGGCGCGCCGGGTGAGGAGAAGCGCCTGCGCCTCGAACTCAAACTCATCGCCGACATCGGCATCGTCGGCGTGCCGAACGCCGGCAAATCCACCCTCCTGTCCGTGCTGACCAACGCCAAACCGAAGATCGCCGCGTACCCGTTCACCACCCTCGAACCGAACCTGGGCGTGGCAGAAGTGGACGACGAGACGACGGTCGTGCTGGCCGACATCCCCGGCCTGATTGAGGGCGCCTCGCAGGGAGCCGGTCTCGGCTTCGAATTCCTCCGCCACATCCAGCGCACCCGGGTCCTGGTCCACCTGCTCGACGGACTCTCCCTCGATCCGCTCGGCGATTACGCCCAGACCAACGCCGAGATGGCGCTGTTCGACCCGCGCATCCGCCAGAAGCCGCAGATCGTTGCCGTCAACAAGGCCGACCAGCCCGAGGTCCAGGAACGCTGGAAGGAATTAAAAACAAAATTCAAAAAGCAAAAGGTGGACGTGGTTCTCATCTCCGCCCTGGCGCGGACGGGGGTGCGTGAGTTGCTGCTCGAGGCCGCCGAACGCCTGGCTGAAGCGCCTCCGCTCGAAGACGTGACTCCCGAACTGCCCGTCTATCGCCCGGTCGAAGACCCGCGCGCCTTTACCATCGTCCGCGAACCGGACGGCTGGCGCGTCAAGAGCGCGGCCATCGAGCGCGCCGCCGAGATGACCCCCTGGAACCAGGACGGCTCCGTGCGCCGCTTCCAGAAACTCATGGAACGTCTCGGCGTGGATGACGCGTTGAAGAAGGCCGGCGCGCAGGAGGGGGATGTGGTCCGCATCGGCGGGTACGAGTTGGAATATCAGGAATGAGAAAAAAACCTGCCCATCATGGGATATGGTGGGCAGGCCGGGGAAGAGGAAAGGGGTTCTATTTTATCCAGCCCAATTGCTCACGGATCCAGCGAATGACATCATCCTGGCTTGGCGGGTTGCCGTCGTGGTAGTGCGTGCTGTTGGACCAGGAAAAGTAGTGCCGGTAGGGGCAGGTTTCGGGCGTGCTGCCGGAAAATACTTTGGAAGTCTTGACATAACCGTTGGCCGGGTTGACCAGTTTCACGGTCCAATCGGTGCGCCGGCGGATGATCGTCCCGATTGGGATATACGGGCAGGTCTGCACCTTTACCACCTTTTGCTCGATGAACACCGCGGCGCGGAAGTGTCCCGGCATCGCGGCTTTGATATCGCTCGGCAGGGTGATGTCAGTCCCGGAATACCAGGCCTTGGAAGGCTCGTCTTCCAGGATGCCGAAGATGGGGACCCCGGCTGCCTGGCCCTTGGCGGCGCTTTCGTACGCGCTCGTAATGGCGCTCTTCCCCTGGCTGCCCGTATCCCGGCTCCAGTCCACGTAGACCTGCTTTAATTCGTCGTTCGCCTCGGTCTTGTAGTTCCCTTTGGGATATTTTTCCAGATAGGCCAGATACAGCCCTGCGGCTTTCTCGTACGATTTTTGCAGGGCAACCTGCCGCGCCCAGTCCAGGTGCGCCAGTTCCATTTCGCTTTCCACTTCGGCCTTGTACCCGCTCTCCGGGTACTGTTGGAGAAAGGCCAGATACAAGGTGATCGCGCCCTCGAACTTGCCCTGCGCGGCCGTGTCGCGGGCCAGGCCCAGGCGCGCCTGCTCCAGTTCGCTCTCGGCTTCGGCTTTGAACGCGCCCTGGGGATAATACATCAGGTAACTCACGTAAAATTCGACGGCATTTTGGTGATCCCCTTGCTCCAACGCGGCGTGCGCCCGGTTAAACCGGGTCTCCTCCAGCCCGCTTTCGGCTTCGCTCCTGCTGCTGCCCTGGGGATATTTATCGAGGTAGGCCAGATAGACGCTGATGGACTGCTCGTAGTCCGCCTGCCCGGCCAGGCCACGCGCCCAGGCCAGGTAAGCCTGCCCCAGTTCCGTTTCCGCTTCGGCCGCGAACGTGCCTTGCGGGTAATCTTTCAGATAGGTCTCGTAAACGCCGATTGCTTCCTCGTATTTCTTTTCGTTCACCCGCGTGCGCGCCCATTCGAGATAAACCTGCTGCAACTCGCCGTCGGCCGTCTTCCACACTGCATCGGGCGGGCGGATTGACAGGTAGGCCGAATACTGACGGATGGCCTCTTCGTAATCCTTTTTCTCCCAGGCGGCGGAGGCTGCCATCAAATCGTCGAGCGACGCCACGCGTTTACCTGCCAGGGATTTATCGAACGTGAACGTCATGCCGTACACGCGGGAACCGCTCTCGTACGTCTCGTAGACGGTGCGGTAGTCCCCGGACCGGTAGGCTGCTTCCGCTTTGAACCCGGCCACCGCCCCCAGCACGTTGTACGTCAGGTAGGGGAGCAGGATGAGGGCCGTCAGCCCGCCTGCCAGGAGCAGCATCCACGCATTTTTCTTGACCACCGCCTCCGGCGATGCCTGGATGAGTTTCCTGGCCTGCAGCCAGCCGTCGAGGATCATCCAGCTGCCCCAGAGTCCCAGCGCCACCAGCCCCAACGGTCCGCCGCCGCAGAGCGGGATGGAAATCAGCAGGGCCATGACAGCCATGTGGAACGCCCACCGGCCCCAGGTTTTCATGTAGAGGTAGCCAAGCCCCAGCCCGCTGGCGTTGAGCAATGCCACAACCAGCGGCCAGCGCGGTACGCCGCGGGAATGTTTTTTTGCCGGCCTGTCACGGTTCAGTGGTTCTTTTGTGGGGTCTTGATCGTTTTTCAGCCAGTTGGCAGCTTTGGCTTTGCTGTTATGGATCTGCGGTTCGTTGACCTGCGGTTCGTCCATGGAGTCATCCTCCTCACACTTGCAGCGAATATGCCCACCGATCTGCTCCCAAAATCATTATATGCCGTACAAGGTCGCGATTCAATAGGCAGATTGCCTGCGCCGCGTTGGTGGAAGAAGTCGCCCCTCCTGTGGGCACGATTTTCAAAGCGCTCTCCTGGTGAATCTGGCCCTAACCCTTATGTGGGAATTGAATTGCGGGCAGTTTTGCGATACGGTCATTCCGGTTGAGCCGAGCGCGCTCATTGTTCATGCGCTCAAGAAGGCCGGCGCGCAGGAGGGGGATGTGGTCCGCATCGGCGGGTACGAGTTGGAATATCAGGAATAAAAAAATCCCCGGCGCTTCGCAAGCGCCGGGGATTGCGTTACCGGTAAATGGTTTACTTTCTGTTTCGGAGGAACGTCGGGATATCCAGGTCTTCCGTGTTGAACACCTGCGGCTTGAACTCGGACGCGTTCTCTGCCGGGCGGGCCTCCACGCTGACCGGTTCCAGCGTGCGCACCGCGCCGGCGCGGTTCTGCACCGCGGGCCGCATCTGGGTCAAGCGGCGCGGCATCCCGGTGCGCTCGAAGCCGGTGGCAATGACGGTGACGCGGATTTCGTCGCCCATGTCCGGGTCAATCACCGCGCCGAAGATCAGGTTCACGTCGGGGTGCGAGGTCTCGCGGATGATGGCCGCGGCCTGGTTGACCTCGAACAGGGTCAGGTTCGGGCCGCCGGTCACGTTGAACAGGACGCCGCGCGCCCCGTCAATGGTGATGTCGAGCAGCTGGCTGGAGATGGCCTGCTCGGCGGCTGCGCGGGCGCGGTCCTCGCCGGAGGCCTTGCCGACCGCCATCAACGCCGCGCCGCCCTCCGACATGATGGTGCGCACGTCGGCGAAGTCCAGGTTGATCAGGCCGGGCACGGTGATGAGTTCGGAGATGCCCTGAATGCCCTGGCGCAGCACGTCGTCGGCCATGCGGAAGGAATCGTTCAGGCTGGAGCGCTTGTCCATGATCTGGAGCAGGCGGTCGTTGGGAATGACGATCAGTGTGTCGGCGTGCTCCTTCAGGTTCGACATGCCCGTCTCACAGGACTGCATCCGGCGGTTGCCCTCGAAGGTGAACGGACGGGTGACCACGCCGATGGTCAGCGCGCCGACCTCCTTGCTGATCTGCGCCACGATCGGCGCCGCGCCGGTGCCGGTGCCGCCGCCCAGTCCAGCAGTGACGAAGACCATGTCGGCGCCCTTCATCACGCTGTACAGGTCCTCGGCCGATTCCTCGGCGGACTTGCGCCCGACCTCCGGGTTGCCGCCCGCGCCCAGGCCGCGCGTCAGTTTGTTGCCGATGCGCACGCGCGTGGTCGCCTTCGAGAGCATCAGCGCCTGCGCGTCGGTGTTGATGGCGACGAACTCCACGCCCTGGATGCCTTCCTCGATCATCCGGTTGACGGCGTTGCAGCCGCCGCCTCCCACGCCAACCACTTTGATGCGGGCGAAGGTTTCAGTCTGGATTTTCTTTGCGTCCATAGGTTCCTCCTTGAATTCTGCCGAAGGGCTGTCGTTTGCGATTATTTCGACGACCACTGGTCACTGACCACTGAACACTGTCTACTGTCCACTGTCCACTGTCTACTGTCCACTGTCCACTGACTTACGGGAGCAGCCGTTTGATCCAATCTTTGACCGGGTTCATACGACTCTCTCCTTTCACGCGCCGGGAGCGATCGCGCCCCGGCAGCGCATTCGACAACGTCATGGCCGCGGCCCACTGGAGCAGGCCCACGCTCGTGGCGTAGGCCGGACCTTTCAACTGGTCCACCAGGCCGGCCAGGTTCTCCGGCTGGGCGGTGCGCACCGGCATTCCCAGCGCCTCGGAGGCCAGCTGGCGGATGCCCGGCAGGGCGCTCGTCCCGCCGGTCAGCACCATGCCCGCCGGGAGCAGGCCGTCGTAGCCGGAGCGTTTGATCTCCTGCCGTACTAGGCCGAAGATCTCGCCGACCCGCGCCTCGATGATGTTCGCCAGGTCCTGGCGGTTGATCTGGGCGGGCTGGTCCTCGCCAAACGGCTGGACTTTAAAGTACTCTTCAGCGCCCACGCCCGACTTGAGGGCGTATCCGTGCTGTTTCTTGATCTCTTCGGCTTGCGAAACGGGGAGCCGCAGGCCATGCGCGATGTCATTGGTGACGTGGTTGCCGCCGACAGCCAGCACCATGGTGTGCCAGACGTTGCCGTCCACGTACAGGGCCAGGTCGGTTGTCCCGCCGCCGATGTCACAGACGGCCACGCCCATCTGGCGTTCGGTATCGTTCAAGACTACGTCGCCGGAGGCCAGCGAATTAAGCACAAATTGTAGCACATCCACGCCAGCCGCCCCCACGCTCTGCCTTAAATTTTCCACCGTGGCCTGCGCGGCGGTGATGATGTGCGCCTCTACTTCGAGACGGTAGCCGTGCATCCCCAGCGGCTGCTGGATGCCGTCCTGCCCGTCCACGGTGAAGCCGCGCTGGATGACGTGGATCACCTCGCGGTTGTGGGGGATGGCCACTGCCCGCGCCGCATCCAGCGCCCGCTCCACATCCACTTCGTCAATCGCCTCGCCGGAGACCCCGGCCACGCCGCGGCTGTTGATGGACGAGACGTGCGCCCCGGCCAGGCTGACCAGCGCCCCGGTGATCTCCACGCCCGAAGTCTGCTCGGCCTTCTCGACCGAGCGCGTGATGGCCTGCGCCGCCGCCGAAAGGTCCACGATCACGCCTTTCTTGATGCCCTCCGACGGCTCGAGGCCCACGCCCAGGATGCGGATGGTTTCCTCCTCCACCCGTCCCACCAGGGTGCAGACCTTGGTCGTGCCGACGTCAATGCCAACGACAATTTCGTCCATAAAGTTGCCTATTTGAAGAACGGCGCGTCCAGGTAAGCCAGGCTGATGAGCGACGGCTGGCGGCCTTCGCGCGCCAGCGCGTCCACGATGGATTGGTAGGTCTGGACTTTCAGGGCGATGTCATCGGTCGTGTGGCCGAAGAACACCTGCCAGCCGCGCGGGTCCTGCCAGCCCATGCCGTACTGCGGGTCGTAGATCATCGGCACGCCGGCCGGGACGTACGGATACAGCGCCGCCAGCGTCTGGACCATCTCCGGCGGCACGTAGGCCTGCGCGTAGACCGGCAGCGCCTCGTCCGGGACCTGGGGCGGGGTCCCGCTGGCGACGACGTTGATCAGCCCGTCGGCCGCGCCGCGCGGCGGGAAAGCCACGCCGTTCGCGTCGATCCAGCCCATGGCCCCGTTCTGGTACCAGGCCAGGATGGGCGTCCGCTCGATCACCTCGACGATGACCCGGTTGGGGAAGGCCACGCGCACGCTTGCCGCCGACAGGTCGGGGTAGGCGGCGCGCAGGCCGGCTTCCATTTCCGCCGGGACGGCGGCGAAGATCGGCCTGCCAGACAGGTGCAGGGAGGCGAAGATTTCGTCCGTGCCCAGGCGCTGGTTGCCGGTGATCTCCGCGCCGGTGACGATGAATGTGGAGGAAGTCCACAGCGTGTACAGGAGGAAGAGCAGGGCGGCGGTCAGCAGGGCCGAGACCCAGCGGGTGTTGAACTGTGGGATAGTGATCCCCGGCGTGCGCACGCGGGTCTTGGAGACAGTGAAGACGGAATCGTAGCGCTGGCGCGACCCGGAGCCGGCGCGCGCCTGGCGGCGGCGCGGGTCCACGCGCGGCTCGACCGGCAGGAACAGGCTGGCGGTCGAGGAGACGCGGCGGACTGCCGGCGCGGCGGGCTTTTTCGCGGCGGACCGGTTCGGGGTCCGGGAGGTGCGGCGCTGGCGTACGAATTCGGCGCGCGAGACGGTCTGGTTGTAGCGGGTCATAACGTTCTCCGGAAGCGGCGTTCGGTGCGGTCGCGGTCGGCTTTGCGTTCGAGCGCCAACCGGATGAGCCGGTCCACCAGTTGAGGGTAGGGGAGTCCGCTGGCTTCCCAGAGTTTGGGGTACATGCTGATGCCGGTGAAGCCGGGGATGGTGTTGAGTTCGTTCAGGTAGATTTTGCCGCCTGTACCCGTTCTTTGGGTGGTGGCTTTTTCGAGGAAGAAGTCCACGCGCGCCATGCCGGCGCAGTCAATGGCTGTGTAGGCTTTCACAGCCAGGCGGCGGATCTCTTCGGCGGTCTCGGCCGGGAGGGGGGCTGGGATGAGCAGGCCGGAGGCGCCGTCCACGTATTTGGATTCGTAGGAGTAGAACTCGCGGCTCGGCAGGACCTCGCCGGGGACGGAGGCCTCGGGCGCGTCGTTGCCCAGCACCGCCACTTCGATCTCGCGGGCGTCCACGCCGCGCTCGACCAGCACGCGCCGGTCGTAGGCGGCGGCTTCCAGCAATCCCTCGCCCAGGTCGGCGCGGCTGCTGCACTTGGTGATGCCGACCGAGGAGCCTAAATTGGCAGGCTTGACGAACAGCGGGTAGCCCGCGACCTTTTCGGCCTTGCGGACGACGGCTTCGATGTCTTTCTCGATTTCGGAGCGCAGGACGATGATGGATTCGACCACCGGGATGCCGTTGGCGCGCATCACATCCTTGAAAATGCCCTTATCCATGCCGACCGAGGAGCCGGTCACGCCCGCGCCGACGTAGGCCAGGTCGGCCATTTCGAGCAGGCCTTGCAGGGTGCCGTCCTCGCCGAACGTGCCGTGCAGGACGGGGAAGATAACGTCAATATCTGTAAGGTGTTCCAGAACTGTGCCGTAATCCGTAAAACGTAAAACGTAAAGGGCCGGTTTGGAGGGGTCGGGGAGGAGGGCGCAGGGAGTCAGTCCGTCCGTGCTGCCGCTTTCCAGTTTTGCCCGCGCATCCGGTCCGGTCAGCCATGCGCCATCATGCGTGATGCCGACCTGGAAGACTTCGTATTTCGCCGGGTCGAGCGCCTCCAGCACCGAGCGCGCCGAAACAAGGGAGACTTCGTGTTCTCCGGAGCGTCCGCCGAAAATTACCGCAACGCAGAGTTTCTTTTCCATGACTCTATTCACCATTCACTATTCACTGACTACCACTCACCGATCAACTCGATTTCCGATTCCAGCCTCACGCCGAATTTTTCGAATACCGTTTTGCGCGCCAGGTCGAGCAGGGCTTTCATGTCGGCTGCGCGGGTCTGGTCGGTGTTGATGAAAAAGTTCGCATGCACCGGGCTGATCTGCGCGCCGCCGATGCGCATCCCTTTCAGCCCGGCGGCCTCGATGAGCCGGCCGGCCTTGTCGCCGGGCGGATTCTTGAACATCGAACCCATGCTGGCGCCCGGCGGCTGGGTGCGGCGGCGGCGTTCCGAGTTCTCGGCCATCTTGGCCTGGACGGCTTCCATGCTGTCGTGCGCCAGCCGCAGCGTGGCGGCCAGGATCAGCGCCGGCTGTTTCTCGCGCTTCAGGAGCGAGGTGCGGTAGCCGTAGCCCATCCGCTCCACCGGCCAGGATTCGCGTCCGCGCTCGCGGTGCAGGATTTCCACCGTGGCCAGGTTCCCGGCCATCTCGCCGCCGAACGCCCCGGCGTTGCCGTAAACCGCCCCGCCCAGCGAGCCGGGGATGGAGGCGGCCCATTCGATCCCGGCCAGCCCGAGGCGGGCGGCGCGCTGGGCGATGTCGTTCAGCGTTGTGCCAGATTCGGCATGGACGGAAGGCGTTTCGGCCTGGCTGTCGAACTTCACCTGCCGCGCCCGGTTGAGCAGCGCCACGCCGCGTACGCCGCGGTCGCTGACCAGCACGTTCGAGCCGCCGCCCAGCAGGACGAAGGGCACGTCCATCTGCCACAGCCGCGCGGCCGCCTCGGCCAGTTCGTCCGCCGAACGGACGAAGAGCGCCGCGTCGGCCAGGCCGCCGATGCGCGCCGACGTGTAACTCGCCAGCGGCACGCGTTCTTGCAGGCGGGCGGCGTAGATCTCGCGCAGGATCGGCAGGGTGGCAGGGTTCATCTTCCCTTTATCCTTCTTGCTTTTCACTTCTTACTCGTTACTTCTCTCTTCCTTCAAATGCGCGATCAACTTCTTGACCGGCGTTTCCATCTCGCGCCCCGGCCTTGGGTCCGTGCCGGCGCGGCGCTTTTCGGGGTCGGGAGATGGCACGTCGCCCAGCACCAGCCGGAGCGGCGGCAGCGCCATCACACTGGATTCGTAAACGCGCTTCTTCTTGTCGGCCATTTCAAGCCTCCTTCAAACGGGCCAGCGCCTCGGCGCTGACCTGGTCGGCGTCCCCGGCGGAAAGCACCAGCAGCACGTCGCCGCGGGACAGATGGGAAACCAGATAATTGCTGACCTCCGGCAGTTCGGCGATGAACTGCACTGCCGGGTGCGGCATGGCCCGCACCACCTGCTCGGCCGAGAAATCCTGCTCCGGCTCGCGGGCCTTGTAGACCTCGGTCACGATGACCGCGTCCGCATCGGCGAAGGCGGCGGCGAACCCGTCGAACAGCGTGCGGGTGCGCGAGTAGGTGTGCGGCTGCCAGACGGCCCAGATGCGGCGTCCGGGATAGCGGCTGCGGGCCGCTGCGAGCGTGGCGCGGATCTCGGTGGGGTGGTGGGCGTAGTCGTCAATCACCGTCACGCCGCCCGCCTCGCCCCGCACCTCGAACCTGCGCCCGGTCCCCTTGAATTCGCCCAGCGCCCGCGCCGCCGCGGCCAGGTCGAGCCCGAGCAGGCGCGCCACCGTCAGCGCGGCGAGGGCGTTGAGAACGTTGTGCCGTCCCGGTACTTGTAAATGGACGATGGACGATTGCCGGTTGACGATTGCCTCGAACACGAATCCGCCGTTTTTAGTGGCGCGCAGATTTTTCGCCACAGAACACTCTTCACTGAACACGGAATACTGGCCGAAGCCGTAGGCGCACACGTGTTTGCCGGCGTCCCGCGCGCCCACGGCCACCTGCCGCGCCCCGGCGTCCTCGGCGCAGAAAACCAGCGTCCCGTCTGCCGGCAGGAGGCGGGCGAACTCCACGAACGCGGACTGGAAGTCGGCGGCGGTGGGGTAGCAGTCGGGGTGGTCGTGCTCCACGCTGGTGATGATCTCGATGGACGGCTTCAGGCCGAGGAACATGCGGTCGTACTCGTCCGCTTCGATGACGAAGGCCTGGCCCTTGCCGGCGCGGGCGTTGACGCCCAGGTTCGCCAGCACGCCGCCGGAAATGAAGGACGGCTCCTGGCCGAGGGCGGTGAGCATCCAGGCGATCATCGAGGTGATGGTGGTCTTGCCGTGCGTCCCGGCCACGGCGATGCCGGTCTTGCCTTCCATCAGCGAGCCGAGGAAGTCGGCGCGCTTGAGCACCGGGATGCCCAACTCGCGGGCGGCCACCACTTCCGGGTTGTCGTCGGGGATGGCGGAGGAGCGCACCACCAAGTCGGCGCCGCGCACGTTCTGCGGGCGGTGGCCGATGTGGACGGTCACGCCCGCCGCTTGCAGGCCGCGCACGAACGGGGAATCGGCGCGGTCCGAGCCGCTCACGTCGTGTCCGCTTTCGAGCAGGACGCGGGCGATGGCCGACAGGCCGGTTCCGCCGATTCCGATCAAGTGGATGCGGGTCATGGTTTTAGATGAGCACCACAATTACGAAGATGAAAGCGATAACGACGGCGTAGTAGATGCCTGGGTCGCCCAAGAGTCTGGGCGGCATGTAGATAAGCATGGTTTCAATTGTTTTTGCAATATCTCCTGTTGGCGCAGCCATCACTTTTGTAAATGGGTAACCAGCATCGGCCATGTAGAACAGGATTGAGCCGAAAATCAGGTAACCGTTGACTGCACCAATGAGAGTGCCCAGGATGATATGCTCCATTTTCTCGCGGGTCATCTTGGGGGCCAAACGTTGGAGATGAGGTGTCTGGTAACCGAAAATAACCAGCAGGAGCAGGATGATTATGCGTAGCCAGAAGTGTAGTGTTTTATTTAGCCCTTGAATCAATTCGCGTGTGCCCAGGGTCTTTTCGAGTAGTAAAAGGAGAGCCAGAACCACGATAACGCTGGCCGTGACCAGGATTTCCTTGGCCCAGCCGCGCATTGCGCCGATGATGGCAAACAGGATGATGAACATCCAGAGAACAACTACTATGCTGATCATTGTCTCATCTCCTCTTCCCGGCCAGGTCCAGCACGAGACGGCCGATCACGGAAGCGGCATCGGGGCGGGACAGGCTGCGCATGGCCGCGCGCATCGAGTCCAGCCGGGAGGGGTCTGCCAGCAGGTTTTTGACGGCTGGCAGGAGGCTTTCCTGCAATTGGGCATCCTCGAGCAGCAGCGCCGCGCCGCGCCCGGTCAGGAAGTCGGCGTTGACCTTCTGGTAGCGCCAGGCGTACGGATACGGGACGAGGATGGCGGGCAGGCCGAAGAGCGGATACTCGCCCAGCGCCGAGGCCCCGGCCCGGCTGATGGCCAGGTCGGCGGCGGCCAGCGCCGCGCCCATCTCTTCGTGCAGGTACGCGAAGGCGTGGTAGCGGGCCGCCTGCGCCGCGTTCAGGCTTTTGGCTTTTTCCTGCATGGCGGGCCAGTCCAGTTCGCCGGTCACGTGGACGAGGTCGGCCAGGTCGAGCAGGGCGGGCAGGTTCGCCAGCACGGCGTTGTTGAGTGAGCGCGCGCCCTTGCTCCCGCCGAAGGCCAGCAGGACGGGACCGTCGGCAGGCAGGCCCAGGGTCCGGCGCGCTTCGGGGCGCGTCCAGCGGGCGAGTCCGGGGCGCACCGGGTAGCCGGTCACGGCCAGGCGTGCGCGGCGGCGGAAGTAGCGGCGCGACTCTTCGGCGGTGACGGCGATACGGTCGGCGAAGCGCGCCAGGGTCCGCAGCGCCAGCCCGGGTTCCACATCCGGCACGTAGAGCAGGGTCGGGACTTGCATCCCGGCCAGCGCCATCGGGACGGCCACGTATCCGCCGGTGAAGAAGATGGCGTCGGGGCGGAACGCGTGCAGGATGCGCCGGGAGGTAGCCGCGCCGCGCGCCAGTTTCAGCAGGTTGCCGGGCAGGTGGCGCAGGCCCACGCCGTGCAAACCGGCGGCCGGGATGGCTTTAAACGGCACGCCTGCCCGCTCGACCAGCCGGGCTTCCACGCCGCCTTCGCCGCCGACCCATAACGTTTGCACGTCGGCACGTTCAGCGTTCAACGCTTCAAGCACGGCCAGCGCGGGATACACGCCGCCGCCGGTCCCGCCGGCGCAGATCAACAGTCGCACCGTACATCCTCCGTTCCCCGGTCTCCGGGACAGACGCCCCGGACTGCCGGGAAATATTGAACAGGATCCCTATCGCCGCCAGCGTGGAGACCAGGTTCGAGCCTCCGTAACTGACGAACGGCAGGGCGTTGCCCGCAAAGGGCAGCAGGCCGACCATCACCGCCATGTTGATGACGGCCTCGATGACGATCCAGAAAGTCAGCCCGGCGGCCATGACCGCGCCGAGCGAATCGGGCGCTTTGGCCGCGATGCGCAGGCCGCGCCACAGCAGCAGGCCATACAACCCGATCAGGCACATGGTCCCGAGCAGGCCCAGTTCCTCGGTCACCACGGCGAAGATGCTGTCGGTGGGCGGGACGGGCAGGCCGGTCACCTTGGTGATCGAGTTTCCCAGTCCCAGCCCGAACCATTCGCCGCGTATCAGCGCCTCGAGCGAGCGGCGCACCTGGTAATCGGATTGGAGCGGGTTCTTCAGCCCGATGACGTACGAAGCCAGCCGGGCGCGCCCGGTGGCACTGAACTGCACCACGATCCACCCGGCGATGACGGCCACGATGAGGAACAGGACGATCTGCCGCAGTTCGCCGCCGGCCAGGAAGAACAGCAGCCCGCCCAGGATGAAGATCGTCGCCGCGGCGCTCAGGTCTGGCTGGATGTAGATCAGGCCGCCGAGCATGCCCAGGATGGCCGCCAGCGGGATCAGCCCCAGTTGCACGTCGTGCAGGAAGTCGCGCTTGGCGTACAGCCAGACCGACAGGTAAAGCACCGTCACCAGTTTTGCCAGTTCGGAGGGCTGCACCGAGCCGCCGAAGAACGAACGCACTGCGCCGAAGCGGATCTGGTTGTTGATCAGCACGCCGATGAGCAGGCCGACGGTCACCACCATCACCGGCACGGCGAGCCGCTGCCACAGGTGGTAATCGGTGCGCATCAGCAGGGCGGCCGTGGCGCCGCCGAGCAGCAGCCACAGCAACTGCTTGTTGAACATGTAAGTGGCGTTGCCCTCGTAAATCCGCTTGGAAAAATCCAGGCTGGCCGAATAGAGCATCAGCAGCCCGAAGATCATCAGCGCGATGACAACCACCAGCAGCAGCATGTCGCCGCGGATGGGGGCGGCGCGCCGCGCCGCGGCGGATGCGCCCTTCCTGGCCGGCTGGCTCACGAAAGTTCCGAGACCCATTTCCGAAACCTCTCTCCGCGTTCCTCGAAATCGCGGAACTCGTCGAAACTCGTGCCGCCCGGCGAGAGCAGGACGACGCTGCCGGGGCGGGCGAGACGGGAGGCAGCCCGCACTGCTTCCTCTAATCCCTGGCAGCGTTCCGGCGTAAACGTTTTTGGACCTCGCGCCTGCTCCAGCGCCGCGGCGATCTTGCCCGCCGCCTCGCCGAACAGGATGACGCGGTCCACGCGCTGGCGGCACAGGGCGGCCAGGTCTGCCCAGGGCAGGTCCTTGTCGCGCCCGCCGAGCAGCAGCACGAGCGGCTCGTCGAACGCGCGGATGGCGGCCATCGTCCGCTCGGGGGCGGTGGCGATGGAGTCGTTGTACCAGTTGGCCCCGTCCCGTTCGCGGACGAATTCCAGCCGGTGGGCCACGCCGCGGAAATCTTCCGCCGCTTCCAGCATGGCGTCCAGCGGGAGGCCCGCAGCGAAGCCGATGGCGAAGGCGGCCAGCGCGTTCATCACGTTGTGATCGCCGCGCAATTGGATCTGCTCGCGGCGCAGGAGGGCGGTCTCCACGCTCCGGCCGCCCATGTGCAGGATACCGTCGGCCAGGAAGGTTCCCTCCTGCCCGGCGGGAAGCGGACCGAAGCCGAACGTGACCAGCCGCCCGCGCGCCGACTTTTTCTCCGCCCACGCGCCGGCGTCGTCGCGGCACAGGACGGCGGTATCATCCTTGTGTTGGAATTCCAGGATGCGGCGTTTGGCGGCGGTGTAGGCTTCCATCGTGCCGTGCCGGTCGAGGTGGTTGGGCGTGATGTTCAGGATGGCCGCCACGTTCGGCGAGAGGGTCATCTGCTCCAGTTGGAAACTGGAAATCTCGAGGATGGCCAGGTCGCCCGGCTGCATCTCGTTCACGTAGTTCAGCAGCGGGTCGCCGATGTTGCCGCCGGTAAAAGCCGACGGAGGACGGACGACGGACGACGAAGATTGGTCCTCCGTCATTCGTCTTTCGTCGCCGAAGGCGGCTTTCGCCATCTCACCGACCAGGGTGGTGGTGGTGGTCTTGCCGGCCGAGCCGGTGATGCCGACGGTGGGGCAGGGGACGGCTTCCATGAAGATCTGCGTGTCGTTCGTCAGCGGGATGCCGCGCCGCGCGGCCTCGACCACGAGGGGATTGTCGAGCGGCACGCCGCCGGAGAGGCAGAGGCTGTCTGTGGCGTCGAGCGTCTCCAGCGGGTGGCCGCCCAGGACCCAGGTCACGGGCGTATCGGCGAGGGCTGCGCGTGCGGCGGCCATCTCCGCGCCGGAACGGCGGTCGTTGACGGTCACGCGTGCGCCGTGACGCGCCAGCCAGCGCGCCGCCGCCTGTCCCTGGCGGGCGCCTCCGAGAATGGTCACGCGTTTACCGTTCCAACGTTCGTCCATCATCCTTCGTCTTTCGTCCTTTTACACCATTGCCAGTCCGACGCCGAGCATGGCAGCGATCAGGCCGATGAGCCAGAAACGCTGGACGATCTGCGTCTCGCTCCAGCCGAGCATCTCGAAGTGCAGGTGGATGGGCGCCATCTTGAAGAAGCGGCGGCCCTTGGTCAGTTTGAAATAGACGATCTGGATCACGTCGCTCAGCGCCTCGCTGAACGGAATGAAAGCGATGACGGGCAGGAGCGCCCATTGGCCGGTCATCAGGGCGATGACCGCGATGGTCGCGCCCAGCGGCAGCGAGCCGGTGTCGCCCATGAACAACTGCGCCGGGTGGACGTTGAACCACAGGAAGCCAAACAGCGCGCCGACCATGGTGAAACAAAATCTAGCCACGAACACCTGTTCCTGCATGAGGGCGATGCCGCCGTAGGCGGCGAAGATGGTGGCCGAGATCAGCCCGGCCAGCCCATCCAGCCCGTCGGTGAAATTGACCGCGTTCGACATGCTGACGATGATGAAGCCTGCCACCGGGATGTAGAGCCAGCCGAGTTCGATCTCGTGCTGCACTCCCGGCAGGTACATGTCTGGCACGTCCAGCATGTACTTCAGCACAAAGGCCAGTCCCAGCCCGAGCACGATCTGGGCGATGAACTTGGTGCGGATGCGCATGCCTTCGCCCTTGCGCTTGCCGCGGATGCCTTCCCAGTCGTCCAGCGCGCCCAGCACGGCGTAGCCGAGCATGGCCGCCAGCGGCGCCAGGACGGACGCTCCCAGCACCTCCATGCCGATCAGGCTGACGGCGTTCAGCAGCACGGTCAACAGCGCCACCGGCAGGATGATCATCACGCCGCCCATGGTGGGCGTGCCCATCTTGACAAAGTGCCGGCCCGGCTCTTCCACGCGGATCTGCTTGCCGATCTTGAAGTGGCGCAGGATGCGCAGCAGGGGACCGCCCCAGATGACAGTCATCATGAAACTCAACCCGGCCAGGCTGAGCGCCAGAGGAGTATCTGTCATGCGGGCGCCTCCAGCGCGGCGGCGATGCGGTCCATGCGCACGCCGTGCGAACCTTTGACCAGCACCACGTCCTTGCCGGTCAGGGACTTGCGCAAGTGGGCGATGGCCTCGTCGGCATTTTCGGATTCGGTCACGCGGTCGGACCTCATACCTGTCCGCCGCGCGGCGGCCGCGATCATGCGCCCGCGCGCGCCCACCGTTACCAGCCGGTCGGCCACCTCGGCGGCGCGCACGCCGACCATCTCGTGCCCGGCCTGCTCGTAGGGGCCGAGTTCGAGCATGTCGCCCAGCACGGCCACCTTGTTCCCGTCCAGTTCGGCCAGCAGGTTGAGCGCCGCCAGCATGGACTCGGGCGAGGCGTTGTAGGTGTCGTCGAGCATCAGCGCCCCGCTCTCGGTGCGCACGGCGACCAGGCGCAGCTGGGTGTGCCCGGCCTGCAGGCCGGAGATGATCTCCGGCCAGGTCAGGCCGTCCACCAGCCCCACCGCCGCGGCGCGCAGCGCGGTGTGGACGGAGTGCTGTCCGATCATCGGGACGCGCAGGTGCAGCGTCTCGTTGCGGGTGTGCAGGCGGAAGCGGATGCCCTCCAGCCCGAGGCCTTCCACCTCGTCGGCCCACAGGTCGGCGGCCGGGTCGAGGCCGTAGAAGAAGACGCGCGCTTTCGTCTTCGCGGCCATGGGGCGCACCCAGGGGTCGTCGTAGTTGAGTACGGCGACCCCCTCTGGCGCGGCAGGCAGGGCCTGCACGAGTTCGGATTTGCCGTGCGCGATGGTTTCCTGCGACCCGGCGCGCTCGGCGTGAACGGTGCCAACATTGGTCACCACGCCGATCTGCGGCAGGGCGAGGTCGCACAGGAAGGCGATCTCCCCGGGGACGTAGAAACCCATTTCGAGCACGGCCCGCTCGTAGCCCGAGCCAAGGCGGAGAATCGTGAGCGGTAATCCGATTTCGTTGTTCAAATTGCCGGGGCTTTTCAGCGTGCGGTAGCGCTGTCCGAGCACCTCGGCGATGAGTTCTTTGGTGGTGGACTTGCCGACGCTGCCGGTGATGCCGACCACGCGCAGGTCCAGTTTGCGCCGCCAGAAGCGGGCGATGGTCTGCAGGGCGGCCAGGCTGTTTTCGACCAGCAGGCAGAGGGGCGAGTCGAGCGAGTCGAGCGAGTCGAGCGATTCAGGCGAGGCAACGCGGCGCAGGTCCACGGTCCGGAACGAGCCGCCGATTTCACGCTGGATGAGCGCAAACGAAGCCCCGCGCTGGAAGGCGTCGGCCACGAAGTCGTGACCGTCCACGCGTTCGCCGGGGATGGCGACGAACAGCGACCCCGGGATGACCTGGCGGGAATCGATGGCCGCCTCAGTGATGACCGTATCGGTCATCTTGGGGCGTGCCTTCGTCAGGGCTTCGAGTACGTCAGCCAGGGTCAACATTCAAGTCTCACTGCCCGGATAAACTCAGGCGGATTTGATCGGGCGGGATGCCCATCAGAACGATGAGTCTTTCCACGACCTGCTTGAACACCGGGGCGGCGGTCTCCGAACCCCAGATGGAAGCGGTCGGCTGTTCGAGCCAGATGTAGACGATGAACTGCGGGTCGTCCACCGGCCCCCAGCCGATGAACGAGACGTTGGTGCGGGCGAGGGTGTAGCCGTCGTCGGTGGGGATGGAGGCCGTGCCGGTCTTGCCTGCCAGGCGGTAGCCCGGCACCAGCGCCAGCGAGGATTCGTTTTCGAGCGAGGTGGCCAGCATCTGGGTCAGCGTCTGGGCGGTGTTTGCCGAGATCGGCGTGCCGATGATCTCGATGGGGAGTTCGTCCTGGCGGCCGTTCTGCACGGTGGCTTTCAGCACGTGCGGACGCGGCATCTGTCCGTTGTTGGCGATGGCGGAGGCGGCCACGATCATCTGGAGCGGAGTGACCGACACGCCCTGGCCGTAGGCGTTGGTGCCCAGGTCCACTTCGTACCAGTCGTCATCGTCGGGCAGTTTCAGCCGGCCGGGATCTTCCCCGGCCAGGTCCACGCCGGTCAGGTGGCCCAGGCCGAACTGCTGCATGTAGGCGTAGAAATCATCCTGGCCCAGTTGGACGGCGGCCACCCAGGCTAGGCAGACGTTGAGCGAGTGTTGCAGGCAGCCGGTCATATCCTGGTTGCCCCAGGCGGCGTTGTCCCAGTTGCGGATGGCGAAGCCGCCGACGATGATCTCGCCGGTCAGGTCGGGGTAGATGGTTCCCGGATGGACAACGCCTTTATCCAGGGCGGCGGCCATGGTCAGGATTTTCAGCACCGAGCCGGGTTCGTAGGCCTGGCTGACGCCCCGGTTGTACGGGATGCCGCCCAGCACCATGTCGTTGTAGTTCCAGTACTGGTTCGGGTCAATGCGCGGCGTGGAGGCCATGCCCAGGATCTCGCCGGTCTGCGGGTCGGCCACGATGATGACGCCCGACCGCGCCCCGTACACCTGGATGGAGTTGTCGAGGATATTCTCGATTGCGGACTGGACCTCGCGGTCAATGGTCAGGATGAGGGCCGTGCTGGACGGGATGGCGGGCATCTCGCGGGCATCGTGGGGGTTCGATGGGATCCAGCGTCTTTCCGCCGTCCCCGAAAGCAGGCTGTCGTACTTTTCCTCGACGCCGAAACTGCGCTTGCCGCCGTCAATGGTGATCAGCCCGATCACGTTGGAGCCGAGCGTCCTCTCTGGATAACTGCGCACCATGTGCGGCTGGAAATATACCGCCGACAGGTTTTTGGCCGAGTTGCCGCTGATGGTTTTCTGGAATTCCTGGAAGACCAGCACGTCTTCCGGGGCGGCGTATTTGTCCAGCACCACGTAGACAACATCCGGTGATTCGGGATTGGTGATCTGGTTGTAGACCGTGGCGTAGTCCAGCCCCAGGTACAATTGGGCCGCCGTGGCGATCTCGCTGACGTTCTTCACGGAGGTCAGGTCCACGCCGGCTTCGTAGACGGTGCGGTTGCCGGCTAGCAGGCGTCCGTTGCGGTCGTAGATCTCGCCGCGCGCCGGGTAGATGGTCTGCCAGGAGCCGGTGTAGCGCTCGCCCTCGTCCAGGATGGCCTGCGCCTCCGGGCTGTTCTGGATGTGGATGATTTGCACAATGATCGCCAGCCCCGACAGGATCAAGGCAATCTGAACCGCGCGGAAACGCCAGAATAAATCGGTCTTCATTGCTGCCCCCCTGCGGCGGGAGCTGAGGACTGGATGCGCTCGGCGAACCACTCGAACAGCGTCTGCCGGTATTCGGGCAGGATGATCGAAGCCGGAGGCTGCCCGGTGGTGGTGGACAGGTCCACGCCCGTCTTCGGTGTGTAGCCGGGGACGACCACGTAGACGATATCCTCAGGGCGGGCCGGGACGAATCCCAGCATTTGGGCATGCTGCTGCATGGCCGCCTCCGAACTGGCCTCGGCCAGGTCGGTTTGCAGGTCGGCGTTGGCGCGCTCGTTGGCGGCGATCTCGTAGTTCAGGTCCAGGATCTCCCGCCCCGCCAGGGTGGCGCGGGCGGTCACGTTAAGGTAAACGCCGGCCACCATGGCTGCCATCACCACGCCGAGCAAAACCAGGCCGAGCCACTGGCGCTGGGTGCGCCAGGGGGCCTGACGGTATTTCCGGGCGAGGGTGGTGATCTTATTCATGGTGAACCGGCAATCTTTCGGCAATTCTCAGTTTCGCGCTGCGGGCGCGCGGGTTTTGGCTGGTCTCTTCCTCCGACGGCGTGACCGGCCGCCGGTTGATCTCGATAATGCTGGCTTTGTGCCCGCAGGTGCAGACGGGCTGCTTGGTCGGGCAGAGGCAGTCCCGGCTTTCGCGGCGGAAGGTTTCCTTGACCAGACGGTCTTCCAGCGAGTGGAAGGAGATGACTGCCAGCCGGCCTCCCGGACCGAGAGCCTGCACCGCCAGCGGGAGCGTTTCCTCCACCGCCTCCAGTTCGCCGTTGACGGCGATGCGCAGGGCCTGGAAGGCCTGCGTGGCGGGGTGGCGGGGGCCTCTTCCCGTGCTGGAACCGGGACTACGCCGCCCCGTGCTGGAACCGGGACTACGCCGCCGGCCAAGCGCCTGCTCGATAACGGCGGCCAGGGCCCGGGTCCCGCCCACGGGCCGGGAGCGGACGATGACGCGGGCGATGCGGCGGGCGGCGGGTTCCTCCCCGTAGCGGTGGATGACGTTCGCCAGTTCATCCTCCGGCCACTCGTTCACGATCTGGGCGGCGGTCAGCGGGTTCAGCGGGTCGAAGCGCATATCGAGCGGGCCGTCTTGCAGGAAGGAGAAGCCGCGCCCGGGGGTGTCGAACTGCATCGAGGAGGCGCCCAGGTCAAGCAGGATGCCGTCCACGGTTTCCCAGCCGAGGCTGGACAGGCAGCGGGGGAGCGCCGTGTAGGAGGCCTGCATCAGACAGGCACGCTCCCCGAAGGGAGCGAGGGTTCGGCGTGCCAGTTCCAGGGCTTGCGGGTCCACATCCAGCCCGAGCAGTTTTCCGTCGGGGGCGCTGGCCTCCAGGATGCCGGAGGCGTGGCCGCCCGCTCCGAGGGTCCCGTCCACGTACCGGCCTCCACGTTTGGGGCGCAAAGCGTGTATAATCTCTTTGTAAAGTACGGGTTGGTGCGGCGTTTGCATGTCAGCGGGTGGTGAGGTTGAGCGTGGCATAGCGTTCCGGGTTGTCGGCCGCGGCCTGCATCCCGGCTGCCTGTTCCTTCCAGTTGGCCGGCGACCAGACTTCGAAGTAATCGCCCTGGCCGAGCAGGACGGCTTCGCTTTCCAGCCCGGCGGTCTCGCGCAGGGCCTGCGGGATGAGGATGCGCCCGGCGCTGTCGAGTTCGAGTTCTGCGGCATTGCCGAGGATAAGCCGGCGCAGGGAGCGGGCCAGCGGGTCCATCATGTTCATTGCCATCAGGCGCTGGTAGACTGCCTCGAACGCCTCGGCGGTCATGACCATCAGGTTTTTGTCCGGCCCCTGGACGACGAAAACGCCCCCGGCGAGCGGCTCCCGGTATTTCGCCGGAACCGTCAGGCGGCTCTTATCATCGAAGGAATGGACGAACTGACCTAAGAACATATGTTCACTTTCTCTTATTTAACCAGTATGCCGGAAAGGCTCCGGCATACCACTACGTCCCACTTTGCCCCACCAACAGGCTTATTTTAGCACATTTCTGGCCCAAAATACAAGTAGTACTTTCGATTTTGGAAGGGCTTTCTTAAAACCAAAAAACGCAGTACCGCATAACTTGCTATGGCGTAGGGCAGTTCGCTGGTTGAGTAGGCGTTCTTTGCCGTATCGAAACCAAGAACTGCCCGGAAACAGGCCAAAACGTGGTTTCGATACGGTCGAGAAGAGCGCTCGACCTACTCAACCAGCGTTTTGGCTGTGGTGAAAAAGCAAGTTATGCGGTATTGCCAAAAAACCGTTTTGGACACGGAGAACACGGAAATCGCGGATTCTCTCCGTGAGTTACGGAAAAAGCCGTCCAATCCGAAATCCGTGTCCAGTCGTTCTTCCCCCGCTTCTTCCCGGACCTCCGACATGCCCCCTCAAATCAACCTTCTCTCCTCCCCTCGTTGGACCGATTACGAACTGCTCGACAGCGGCGGCGGCCGTAAACTGGAACGTTTCGGGCCGTACACCTTCGTCCGCCCGGAAGTGCAGGCGTTGTGGACCCCGGCCCTGCCTGCCTCGAAATGGGAGTCCGCCCACGCGGTCTTCCAGCCGAGCGGCGAGGAGAGCGGCGGGCATTGGAGTTTTGGAAAAAAGGTGGCGGAGAAGTGGGAGATGAGGTACAACCTGACCCCCCTCGGTCCCCCCATTTCGAAACCCAGAAATGGGGGGAGGGGAGGGGAGGGGAGATCGAAACCCGGAAATGAGGGGAGGGGAGGGGGGCTGAAGTTTTGGGCGATGACCACGCCGGGGCGGCATTTGGGCGTTTTCCCGGAGTGCGCGGCGAACTGGGACTGGATGGCGGAAAAGATAAAAAGCGAAAAACAAAAAACAAAAAAAGAAATCCAGGTCTTGAATCTCTTCGGCTACACCGGGCTGGCGACGCTGGCGGCGGCCGCGGCCGGGGCGAAGGTCACGCACGTGGACGCGTCGAAAAAATCCGTGACGTGGGCGCGCGAGAACGCGGCGCTCTCCGGGCTGGCGGAGCGGCCCATCCGCTGGATCGTGGACGACGCGCTGAAGTTCGTCGAACGCGAGGCGCGGCGCGGGGCGAAATACGACGGCATCCTGCTCGACCCGCCCAAGTTCGGGCGCGGGCCGAAGGGCGAGGTGTGGGAGGTGTACAAATCCCTGCCGGAACTGCTTGTCGCCTGCCGGGACGTGCTGACCGTCCGTCCGCTGTTCGTGGCGCTGACGGTCTACGCGGTCAAACTGCCTGCCGTCCATGCTCACGAGGCGTTGGCAGAGATGATGAAAGGCCTGGGCGGGACGGTCGAGTGCGGGGAACTGGTCACGCAGGAGAAAAGCGCCGGGAGGCTGCTGTCGCAGGCGGTGTATGCGAGGTGGGAGAAGGGTTAGCATCGAACCAACGCGAAGGACGCGAATTCGATAAGGCTATTGTTTGTTTTGGTTTTCTTTGCTACACTTTCAGCAGAATAACCGTTTTCTCACAGGAGGGGCTATGGCCCGCCGATTTTGCCGTTTGCTCGTTTTTCTGCTCCCTTTGGTTTTTCTCGCGGTTGCCGCGCCGGCCCGCGCGCAGACGGACACGCCGCCGACACAAACATCAGTGCCACCTGTTCCCCCCGGGTTTCAGGATTCATGGGATTGGCTGGCTGCTTTTCTGAAGGAATATGGCATTTGGGCCTTGTTGGCGGTGGGTGTGCTTGTTCTGGCGTGGGTTTTACTGCGCGCCCGCATCCAAGGCTGGCTGGAGGCTTGGCAGGAGGATGCCAAGAAAGAAGGCGGGAAAGTTATTGCGAAGGTTGATCTTCCCGATCAGGAGCACGCCTACCTCGAACACGTCAGCGCGGCCTACAAGCGCTTCAAATTCCGCGGGCTGCCGCGCACCAGCGGGGAGGGCATCAAGCCGCCCGAACTGGACCAAGCCTATATTTCAGTCAAGATCGTGACAGAGGCCAGGCGCGGGTTGCGCGCCGGGAAACTGCCGCGCGAAGAGGTCGAAGCCCTCGGCGAGAAAGCGGGGCTGGAAAGCGCGCATCCGATCGAACTGGCAGAAGCCATCCGGAAATCGCCCAAATTGGCAGTGGTGGGGGTGGCCGGATCGGGCAAGAGCACGCTCCTGCAATGGGCCGGGCTGGCCTGCGCCCGCGCCTGCCTGAACGACAAGCAATTGACCGGCGAACAAAAAATTTTTGTGGCGACCCTGGGTGGCAAACCGCCCCTGCCCATCCTGGTTTCCCTGCGGGCTTTCGATGAGCATTGCAAACAGAAGCCGTTAAACTGCACGCCAAAGAACCTGCTTGGTTACATCCAGCAATCCTTTGCCGAAATGCTGCCCGATTCAGACCTCTCGGAGGCTTTCTTCCAAAAACACTTGAAACAGGGCTGCCTGCTGATGTTCGACGGCATGGACGAGGTGGACCCCGCCGACCGGCCGCGCGTGCGTGAAGCCGTGGAAGGACTGGTAGCCGAATACGAAGGCGCGCGCCTGTTCTGCCTGATCACCTCGCGGCCTTCTGCCGCGTATGTTTCCGACCAGATGGCCGGGTTCAAGCGCTGTGAGATCCAGAGGCTGACTCCCGAACAGCGCGACAGCCTCATTCATTTCTGGTACGCGGCGGTGATGGCCGACAACCCGGCGGAAGCCGTACGCCGCGCCGATGACCTCTGCTCCCAAATCTCCCACAGTGAGGAACGTGTGCGCGAACTGGCCACCACACCGTTGATGACCACCATCTTCGCCATGGTGCATTACAGCCGCGACACCCTGCCACGCGACCGCGCCAAACTCTACGAAGACGCGGTCGAAGTCCTGTTGACTGAGGTTCTTCACAAGGGACAGGAGGCCAAAGGACTGGCGCAATGGGGCGGGCTGGACTGGGAGACGCGCCGCGACCACCTGGCCTACATCGCTTTCGAACTGCATGAGCGCAAACTTGACTCCATGCTCGAAAACGATCTGGTTGACCTCCTCTGGAAGCGTTTCGGTACGGATGAAGACGCCGCACGGAAATCCGCCTGCCACTTCCTGCGCAGCCTGGCCGAGCGCGGCGGCCTGCTGGAAGCCATGGACGATCACTTTGGTTTCTATACCCACGCCACCTTCCGCGAGTTCCTGGCCGGACGTTACCTGGCCGAAGAAAAGAACAATGAGTGGGAGAAGTTCCTTCTGGCGCACCTGGAGAATGACCAGTGGGATGAAGCCATCCGTTTGGCGGCGGGCTACCTGGCCATCAAAGGCCAGGGACAGGCCAACCGTTTCGTGCGGACATTGGCCGGGCTGGGGAAGAACGACGACCCGCGCGCCCGCGCCCTGACCCTGGCCGGGCTGGCGCTCTCCGACCTGCGCCCCGAGCGCATCCTGCCGGAAACCAAAGAGTCTGTCCCTCCGGCCATGCTGGATTTGCTGATTGCCAACCCGCCGCGCGTGAAGCCCCGCCTGCGCCACCGCCTGGGGCTGGCTCTGGGCATGGCGGGCGACCCGCGCTTCGCCCCTCTTCTTGTGGGAGAGGGGCCGGGGGTGAGGGCAATTCTGCCGGAGATGGTCAAAGTGAAAGCCGGGCCGTTCCGCATGGGCGCCAGCCCGGAAGACGAAGCCCAACTCAAAAAGCAAAAAGCAAACATTTATGGTGGTGAGAAGCCTGCCCATTTGGTCACACTTTCCGAATATCAGATTGGTAAATACCCTCTGACCAACGCCGAGTTCCGCCTGTTCTGGGAGGCCAAAGGCTACGAGAACGAGGATTACTGGAGCAAAGATGGCTGGCGCTGGCGCACCGGCGAATGGGAATCAGGCCTATCTGCTTATTCGGAAAGCACACAACATGATATCCGGCGCTGGCTGGAACGTCGCCCGCCAGAGCAACGCAACCAGCCGTTTTTCTGGGATGATGCCCGGTGGAATGTTTCCAACCTGCCGGTGGTGGGAGTTTCGTGGTTCGAGGCCGAGGCCTATTGCAACTGGCTGAAGGCGCTCACCGGCAAAGGATACCGCCTGCCCACCGAGGCCGAATGGGAGAAGGCCGCCCGCGGGCCGAAGGGAAACCTCTGGCCGTGGGGAAACGCCTGGGATGTGGAAAAGTGTAACAACGGGGAGGAAAAGGGAAGATTGGAACAAACATCCTCTGTGGGAATGTACCCGCATGGCGAAAGCCCGTGTGGGGCGCTGGATATGGCCGGCAATGTCTGGGAGTGGTGCACCGACTGGCATGCTGAGGACACTTACGAAAAACGGGCCGGTTCTTCGGTGGTGAACCCGCGCGGGCCGGAGACCGGCACGTGGCGCGTGGGGCGCGGCGGCTCGTGGCTTTTCGATCGTAGCTACGCCCGCTGCGCCTGTCGCAGCAGGTTCATCCCCGTCGACTTCAGCGACTTTATCGGTTTTCGGCTGGTTCTCTCTCCCATTTAATCTTTTGATTTCTGGATTTCTGGATGCTGGTTTCTGCGGGGATGGGGTCTGGGGAAGGGGCAAAGCCCCTTCCCCAGCGCGTTAAAAACCAAAGGTAGAGCAACTCGTTCCCTTGAGCCGTGTTATACCGCCTGATGTCTTTCACCGACCTTTATCCCCGGATTTGTTCTTTCGAGAATCTTTTCTTAGCCTACCACAAAGCCCGCAAGGGCAAGCGCGGCAAAGGTAGGACAAAATGGCATTTTGTCCTACAGCCGGGCGAATACACAAAAGACCCGGCCCCCGAGGCAAGACCTCCGGGCCGGGTCAATTTTTCCATGGATCTGGTTCTTACGGCACTGGCCAGCGCCAGGGCTGGACGCAGGTGTCGGGCGTGCCGTCGTAGTACTGGCCGTTGATGGTGCAGGTGACGGCGTAGCACCCGTAGCCGCCGCCCAGCCCCATCCAGAGCGGCTCGATCTCGCACCACATTCCCTCCGGCGTGGGCGGGTAAAGGCTGGGGATGAGGATGTCGAGCGTCAGCAGGGCCTCGCTCCGGCTGGATTCGTACAGGTTGAAGATGACCTCCCGTCCCGGGGCCTGGAATGCGCCGCGGCACAGGAGTTGGTCCGGGTCATCGGCGGCAGGCTGGCATTCGTAGGCATACTCGTTGCCGGTGAGGCGGAATTCGCCGCGCGCCCCGTTCAGGGCGAAAACGAGCACCATTTCAGCCGTCCCGTTGAAATAAAGGCTCTCATGCTTGATGACCGAAAAATCGGGCGTGGGCGTGCTCGTGGCGGGCGGGACCGGCGTCCCGGTCGCGGTCGGGAGCGGGGTGGGGGTGGCCGCCGGAGCCGTGAGGGTCAGCATGGCGTAGGCGGTCTGCACGGCCTGCGTCTGCATGGCGGGCACGTCCAGCGGGGTCGGGGAGGCGGCGGACGGTCCGCAGGCGGCCAGCAGAAAGGTGATGGCGAGGGCGGCAAGGATCAATCGTTTCATCGTTTCTCCTGATGGGGTCAATGGCGACGGGCATTATACCCCGGACTCTCCACCATATATGAATTTCATGGGACGCGGACGAGCGCTGTCGAGCGCGGAAAAACCTGTTTTTCGCTTTTCCTTGACAAAAAATCCGCGTTTTTCCGCGTTTATCCGCGTCCAATTCCTTGAACCCGCCTCTTGCCGGACCGGAAGCCTGCCTTGAGCGTGGCGAGCGCCAGTCTCACCAGCAGCCCGGCGCGCCAGAACGCCACCGCCGCCATGCCGTGCGCCAGGACGGCAAAGAACGGCGGGGTCTGGAACGTGTAGTAGGTCCAGCACTGGCGCGTGGTGCCCCATCGTTCGAGGAAATAGCCGAGCGCGGCGCCGGCGAGGAACGTCAGCACGGCCCAGCGGTGGTCGGTGGGCGTCAGGATGAAGACCGCGCACAGGAGCAGGGCAATCAGGGTGAAAGTTTTGTCGAAGGTCGGGGCGGCGAAGTAGAGCATGTACGCGTAGAAGGCGGGGAAGATGAGCCAGTAAAGAACTTTAAACACAAAGGGCACAATGGTTTTTCCTTCGTGTCTCTTTGTGACCTTCGTGGTGAAATGGTTTAACAGCCGCGTAATCCGGTCAATCGAGAGCGATGCAATCGGCCAGGCCGGGATGATCCAGATGGGCGGACGTTCGGCGGTGTAGTAATGCCACAGGTTGGTCTGCGTGCCCCACGACTCGATCACCAGCCCGCCGAACATGCCGACGAAGACGATCAGCGCGTCCGTTTTCAGGTCGGCGCGGGAAATGATGGTGAGCGTCATAAAGGCGAAGATGCCCACCAGCAGCCAGTCGAAATAGCGCCACCACGCTCCGCCCCAGTCCATGGACGCCATCGCTTCCTGCGCCAGCGGCCACCAGACGTAGACGATGAGTCCGCAGACGAGGAAGAATCCGCCCAGCAGGACGGAACTGTGCCGCGTCCAGCCGAACAGGTCCAGCAGGCGGCGGAAGGGATTGGGAGAGGATGACGAAACGCACATGCGGCTGATTATACTTGGCGTTGACTTTTCGCCGGATTTATCCTACACTACTTATAGCGGCAATCACCTCTCCGGTAAAAATCCGGAGTGCGGATTTCTCTACCGGACAAATCTTCTGGCTGGACGCGGACGAGCGCGGATGTACGCGGAAAAAGGCTTTTTTGGAGTTTTGTCTCGGTTTTATCCGCGTTTTCCGCGTCAATCCGCGTCCCATTTCTCTTTTGTCCGGTAGCAAAGTGCGGATTTCCAGTCCGCCGAAATCGAGCAGGCCATAGCCTGCGCTCCTATTTCCAGCGATGGTTAATCTTTTCAAGAGGAGGCTGTGATGGAACACACAACATTATCCGGTCCCGGCCTGCAATCTGCAAGCGAGCAGAAACAGCGCCGTCTGGCTCTCTGGCTGCAATTCCCGCGGCGGGTGTTGTTTTTGCTGATCGCCTATGGGCTGGGTGCGCTCCTGTTCCTGCTTTTGCGCGGCCTGCTGGGAGCAGAACTCGCACGGCCCGGCGCGCTGTTTGATTGGGGACGTTCGCTTGCCTTCAACCAGCCGGTGAGCGAAATGGTCGCGGAACGCCTGCCGAACACTTTGCTGCTGCTGGGCATTGCGTTTGGCTGCGCGCTGCTCATCTCTTTGATAACCATGGTGATCGCGTTCTTCGTCCATCGGCTGGAAGCCAGATCGGCAGGCTGGGGTTTCCTCCTCAACCGGCTGGGGCGGCTCTGGATTTTCGGCGACATCGCCCTGCCATCTTTCGCGCTGGGATTGCTCCTGATCTGGGTGTTTGCAATCCGCCTCGACCTTCTGCCTGCCTTCGGATTGTATTCGCCGGAGAGCATAGGCGACCCTGCCGACCGCATGCAGCATCTCATCCTGCCGGTCTGTGCGCTGGTTTTTGTACCTGCTGGTCTGGCGGCGCAGGCCGCGGCGCGCCGGATGCGGCGCGCCGGGCAAAAAGGATTCCGCGCCTGGCTGGCCGGGATCCTCAATCTCCTGGCCGGGCTTTTTCGCCAAACGGGCGGCGTGCTGGGCGCAGCCATCCTGACCGAAATCGTGTTCTCCTTACCGGGCATCGGGCGGATGATTTATGATGCCGCAGCGCGGGGAGATGTTCCCCTCCTCATGGGCTGCGCCGCCGCCTTCGCCGCGCTGGTGCTGGCGGGACGCCTCCTGTCCGAACTGTTCGGCTGGCTGGCTTGCTTCGCGGACCCTGAGCCTGCCGCGCCTCCCGAGCCGGATGCCCGCCTGAAGAAAGCACGCAAGGCCTGGCTCATTTTTGCTGCGGTCCTTCTGGTCATCGTGCTGGCCTGGACGGTGTACGGCGCGACCGTGAGCCGGGATGCGGCTTACGAAGCCTCCCCCGCAGAGAGACTTGCTCCTCCTTCGGCGGAACATTGGCTGGGCACGGATCCGGTCGGTCGTGACACATGGGCGCGCGTGGCGCGCGGCGCGGCGATCACTTTCGGCGCGGCCGTCATCGCATCAGGGATCGCCATTTTCCTGGCCTTCCCGGGTGGATTGCTGGCGGGCTGGCTCTCGCGCCGCCGCAAGTGGTGGGCCGACCTGCTGGCCGACCTGACGCTCCTGCCCGCTGACATCGCCCTCTTCCTGCCGGTTGTCGTTGCCGGGATCATTTTGTTTCTGCTCACGTATGACCGGGACGCGCCCCTAATCATGCCCGCCGTGCTGACCGCCGTCCTGATCCTGCCGCGCATGACGCGGCTCATGGCGCAGTTATGGGCCGATGCTCCCGATGGAAAGGTGCTCAAACGGGCAGGTTTATCGGCGCTTGTCCTGTTCCTGGGCAGTTTGTTTGCGGCTTTCGCGGTGGTCACCGCTTTGAGTTTCCTGGGATTTGGCATCCAGCCGCCGGCCCCTTCGTTGGGAGGCATACTTATGGAAACGCTGCGTTACCTCGTGACGAGCAGCAGCGAAGCGCTGGCAGCAATCCTGGCCCTGGGGATACCCCTCTGGATCTTCTATCTGGCCGCCGACGCCCTGCTGGACGACTGGCTCGGCAAGGACGCCATGCACTGGCTGAATAGTTAAGGGTCTCTGGGAATCGCCGTGATAGACCGGCACATGTAGGACAAATTGCCAATTTGTCCCACAGCAGACCACCAAATATAGTGGTGCGTCACGGCAACTCCCAATGAACCATAGTTAATCATCCCGGAAAGCCTGCGGCAGAACCGAAGCGCCACAGGCTTTTTTCAACCCGCCATTGACTTTTCCACGTTCTCCATCTACACTTACTTTATGCTGGCGCGCGTTTATACCTGTGCAGTGATCGGTCTCGACGGGGTGGTGGTCGAAGTGGAAGTGGACTACACCCAGGGAATGCCGGGCATGACCATCGTCGGCCTGCCGGACGCGGCGGTGCAGGAAAGCCGCGAACGGGTGCAGGCGGCGGTGCGCAATGCCGGCGTCCCGTACCCGCGCAAGCGGCTGGTCGTCAACCTGGCCCCGGCCGCGGTTCGCAAGGAAGGCCCGGCCTACGACCTGCCCATCGCCCTGGGCGTGCTGATCTACACCGGGATGCTGCCGCCGGAGATTGCCGAGGGGATGATGCTCATCGGCGAACTGTCGCTGGACGGGACCGTCCGCCACGCGCGCGGGGTGCTGCCGATGGCCGCCACCGCCCGCCAGGCCGGGTTCAAACGCCTGGTCGTGCCGGAGATAGACGCCGCCGAAGCCAGCCTGATCCCCGGCCTCGAAATCCTGCCCGTCACCTCCCTCTCCCAACTTTTCTACCATCTGAACGGACGCAAGCCCATCGCGCCCTACCAGCGCGTCGAGGTCGAGTCTGCGCCGCTCTTCCCGCCCACCGATTTCGGCGAGGTCAAGGGGCAGGAGCACGTCAAGCGGGCGCTGGAGGTGGCCGCCGCGGGCGGTCACAACGTGCTGATGACCGGTGTGCCAGGCGCCGGCAAGACCCTGCTGGCGCGTGCCCTGCCAGGCATCCTGCCGAAAATGTCCATTGATGAGGCGCTGGACGTGACCCGCATCTACTCGGTTGCCGACCAACTCCCGCCCGAAACACCGCTGCTGCGCAACCGTCCGTTCCGCGCCCCGCACCACACCATCAGCCACGCCGGTCTGGTGGGCGGCGGGAACTGGCCGCATCCGGGCGAAATCTCGCTGGCCCATCACGGCGTGCTCTTTCTGGACGAACTGCCCGAATTTGGGATGCGCGTGCTCGAAGTGCTGCGCCAGCCGTTGGAGGATAAAGTTGTGACCATCAGCCGGGCGCAAGGCTCACTGACCTTCCCGGCCAACTTTCAACTGATCGGCGCGATGAATCCATGCCCTTGCGGTTATTACGGCGACCCGGTGAGACCCTGCACTTGCTCGAACATGCTGGTGACCAAGTACCAGAAGCGGATTTCCGGTCCGCTGCTGGACCGGATTGATATCCATGTGGAGGTGCCGCGCGTCGAGTACGAGAAGTTAAGCAGTGACCGGCTGGGCGAGACCTCGGCTGAGATTCGCAAACGAGTGGAAGCCGCCCGTGCCATCCAGAGGAAGCGCTTTGGGGTGGGGGAGGCAGGCCATCCGCCCGGGTTGACTGACATCGTCTGCAACGCCGACATGCGCATCGCCGAGGTACGCCAGTTCTGTAAGTTGGACGAGACCGGTCAGGCCTTGATACAGACGGCCATGAACCAGTTGCAATTATCGGCGCGGGCTTATCACCGGGTGCTGAAACTGGCGCGCACGATTGCCGACCTGGCAGGGAGCGAGAGCATCATCCCGGCGCATTTGGCGGAAGCGTTGCAGTATAGGCCCAGGCTTTTGGCGATGTAATCGAAATCTTCCGAACTGGAACAACGCAGGTGTTTTGGACCAGATGCTATCAAAAACGCTTTTCTCTTGTTCCGTAGTCTGCCTTCCATTTTTGCGCAAACTATAAACAAAACAACCCTGTTTGAAGCGCACTCAAATGAAGAATTTGTACAACTTTACGAAAGCAAACAAAGATATTCTGAGGGCGAACTCCGATTGAAAAGCCTCACACTTTTAGTTCTGATGCGATTTTGAGTAAAGCAATCAAAATATCAGTTGGCGTAGGCGGACACCCAGGCACATATGCCTTAATGGCTTGTTCAATTTCGGCGGGGCGTTTTCCAACCGCGTAAGATTCACGAAATTTTCCACCATCTTTTGCGCAATCCCCAATCGCAATGGTACACGGATCAGGCATAGCCGCTAAGGTGAGACGCGCAGCCTTTTTAAGATTCCTTGTAACTTTAGTTTCCGCTAATGTAGAGCGGTAAGAGGGGTAGCCGGAACGATTTTTGCCATTCGCGCCAGGCAACCTTTGGGTAAATGGGCAGTGACAGAGTTCTTTTTTCGAAGTCGTCCCGAAAGTTTGGCAAGTTCGGGAAATGGCCGACCTGCCAGTGTGCG
>WOUS01000026.1 GCA_009772985.1 Anaerolineaceae bacterium | reverse complement strand
CGCACACTGGCAGGTCGGCCATTTCCCGAACTTGCCAAACTTTCGGGACGACTTCGAAAAAAGAACTCTGTCACTGCCCATTTACCCAAAGGTTGCCTGCGCGAATGGCAAAAATCGTTCCGGCTACCCCTCTTACCGCTCTACATTAGCGGAAACTAAAGTATAAGCAACGTTATCCAAACTATTCGGCAAATGTAATGGACTTCATTAGCCCACGATGTTAGCCACTCCCGAACATGGTATTAACGAAACCGATCTTTGCGTTCTGGTGAGAGGTAAACAACATACCGCTTTTCGCTCAAGCGTGCCTCCTCCTTGATGTGTTTTCGGCCACCGGTAGGCAAAAAGCATCAACTCTCACTTACCAGTATATCACTGGTCGCTGATAGCTGATTACTGCTCACCCACCGCCGGTAATCCTCCCGCCGCTTTCGCCGCCCTGACCGCCCTCACAATAGCCTGCGCCAGCGCCTCGGCCGCGTACGCGCCGATAATGCTCACGTCCGCCCGCCGGCCGCCGGTGGCGAGGGCGAAGATCGTGTCGCCGTCCAGCATGGTGTGCGCCGGGCGGACCGTGCGCGCCAATCCGTCCTGCGCCATCTGCGCCATCTTCGTCGCCTCGGCCTTGGTGAACTTCACATTGGCGGCCACCACGCCGATGACCGTGTTGCTCTTTGTGGCAAATCCCAAAACGGCGCGCCCGGCAAAAGTTTTCATCACTTTCAGCGTGTCGGCGAATTTTTCCCCTTTACCGAGCCGGAGCGGACCGAGTTTCACCGGCCGCGCCCCGGCGATGATCTGGCCGGTGGACGGGTCCAGCACGTCGCCGAAGGCGTTGACTGCCGCGATTGCGCCGACGACAACCCCGCCGCCAATTTCGATGCTGGCCGTGCCGAGGCCGGATTTCATCGCCCCGGCCATGCCGAAGATTTTTCCGACCGAGGCCCCGGTCCCCGCGCCGGCGTTGCCCTCGGCCACCAGGCCGGCGTTCGCGGCGGACGCGGCGCGGTAGCCCATTTCCGGGTCCGGGCGGCGGTTCGCGCGGCCCAGCCCGAGGTCGAAGAGGATCGCCGCCGGGACGATGGGGACGCGCGCCACGCCGGTATTGAATCCAATTTTGTGTTCCTCGAGATATTTCATCACGCCGGAGGCGGCGTCCAGCCCGAAGGCCGAACCGCCCGCCAGCATCACCGCGTGGACCTTGTCCACCAGGTTGACCGGGTCCAGCAGGTCGGTCTCGCGCGTGCCCGGCGCGGAGCCGCGCACGTCCACACCGCCGGCCGCGCCCCGGCGGCACAGGACGACGGTACAGCCGGTCAGGGCCTCGTCATCCTGCGCCTGGCCGACTTCGATCCCCGGCACGTCGGTGATGGCGTTCCGTCTCATGCTTTGCCGAGCAGGCGGGTGAGGGCGAGGAACTCGTCCCACTCTTCGCGGAAGAAGTGCAGCGTGACGTTGTTGAGTTCGAGGTGGTAGGTCACTTCGCCGTCGGGTTCGTCGGCTTTCCAGGCCAGGTAGTTCTCGGTCTCGGCCAGGGTCTCGGTGGTGGGTTCGGGTGCGGTTTTGGACATGGGAATCTCCTTTTCTGTTTAAACCATTATAGTGACTTCCGATGAGTTATACCTTAAAGGTTGCGGCAGGGAGCGGCCACAGATTACGCGGATTTCTTCCGCAGCGACTGGACCCAGCCGAGGAAACGCTTCCACAGCGGCGGCTTGCGCCCGGCCTCCGGCTTTTTCTCCTGCGGAGGCCAGGGGTCCTTGTCCATCATCTTGCGGAAGATGTACGCGCCGAACAGTTGCAGGGTGGCCAGCAGCGGCGCGGCCAGGATGACGCCCACCACGCCCAGCAGGCTGGCGGCGATGATGGCGGCGATCAGCACAAAGGCCGGATGGACCTTCAACGCCTGCGCCATGATACGCGGCGTCACCAGGCTGGCGTAAACCTGATCAATGATCACGGTCAGGGCGATCACGGTTCCCGCATAGGCCGGCGGCGAGAGGCCAAACGGATTATTCGCCTGAAAGAAAATCACCAGACCCAGCACGATCCAGTTGATCGCCGGGCCAATGTAGGGCAGGAAGTTGGCGAACCCGGCGACGAGCGCCAGCCCGAAGGCGTAGCGGACGCCGATGATACTATATACGATCGTGTAGGTAATGACCATCATCACGAAAATGATGATCTGCCCGCGCAGGAAGGCGTTCCAGATGCGCCCCAATTCCTCCCCGAGGCGGCGCATGTCATCGGCGTAGTCGGGGATCTCGAACTGGATGATGCGGCTGCGCAGCCCGCCGCTTTCGAGCAGGAAGAAATACGACACCAGCACGATGAACGCCAGCCAGCCGACGGTCGAAGCCGCGCTGCCCGCCAGCGTCCCGACCAGCCCGCCCAGTTGTCCGAGCGCCGGCTGGATGTAGCCCAGCGCCTGCTGCCCGATGGAGGTCCAGTCGGACTGCGACAGGTCGAGGGTGAACGGGCCGATCTCGTACACCTTGCCGGACAGGCTTTCGATGAACGCCGGCAGTTGGTCAATGTTCGTCTGGATGGTCGTGATCAGGTTCTGGATCTGCTGGACCAGTCCCACCCCGCCCACGGTCAGGATGGCAACCAGCAGCAGAACGATCACCAAATAGATGACGTTGACCGCCATCCGCCACGACATGCGCGTTTTGCGATTCAGCCACGCGGCCAGCGGGTGCAGGAGATACGATACCATGAACGCCATCAGCACGGGGATGATCACGTTCTGGAAGCGCACCACCAGCGCCCCGATGATCACGACCACGGTCAGCGAGATGACCAGTTTGGTGGTCGAAGTCCAGCGCGGCGAAGGGGAAGTCTGGGTCTTGGCCATATGCACACTCCTCGGTTGCCTCTATTCTAGCCTTAAGCGGCTGCTTTTACAACTGGCGTTTATAATTGCCCCATGCGCCGCGCCTCCTCTCCTCCCCTTTTCTCCTCCTCTCCTCTTCTCCTCGTCCTCCTTCTCGCCGTCCTGCTCGCCGCCTGCGCTTCTGCCCAAACGGAAACCGGCTACACCGTCCTCACCCATCCCGACGGCCCGCTCTACGCCGGCGACCGGATCAGTTTCGAGGTCCTGCCCGGCGCGGCCGCGACCGGCGGCCTGAGCCTTCAGGTCAGCGCAGACGGGACGACGCTCGGAGCGAGCGGGTTCGGCCCGTACGGCGTCGGCGGGCGGAACGAGGCCGTTTTCTGGTGGACGTGGGACACGCGCGGCCTCGAACCGGGCCGCCACACCCTGACCTTTTCCATCCTCCCGCAGGGTCCCTCCTGGACCGAAACCTACGTCCTGCACCCCGCCGCGAGCGTCCCCGCGCCCGAACCGGACGCAGGCTGGACCTCCACCACCAGCGGCTGCTGCACCATCTACTACGTCACCGGCACCGACGCGGCGCGCGACATCGAATCCCTGAAACTGCTCGCCGACGAGCAGGCCGCCGACGTGGAAAGCGACTTCGGCGCGGCCTTCCCCGCCCCGGTGACGATCACCTTCCTGCCGCGCACGCTCGGCCACGGCGGCTTCGCCTCCGACAGCATCTACGTCTCGTACCTCGACCGGAATTACGCCGGGAGCACCACCGCGCAGGTGGTCCATCACGAACTGGCGCACATCATGGACGCCCAACTCGGCGGCGGTTACAAACCCTCGGTGCTGGTGGAAGGGCTGGCCGTCTACATCAGCGGCGGGCATTTCAAAGAGGAGCCGCTCCTGCCGCGCGCCGCCGCCCTGTTCGACCTCGGCTGGTACATCCCGCTCGCCGACCTGGCCGACGATTTTTATCCCCAGCAGCACGAGGTCGGATATTTGGAAGCCGGCGCGCTGGTGCAGTATTTGGTCGAAACCTACGGCTGGGATGCTTTCGATAACTTCTATCGCCACCTGCCGGACCCCGCAACGGTCAGCGGGGCGGACCCGGGGCCTGCCTCCCCCTCCGAAGCGCTGGACGCCGCCCTGCGCGAGCATTTCGGCGTCTCGCTGGCGGACCTGGAAACGAACTTCACCGCCGCCCTCCGCTCCCAGGCCGTGACCGACAACGTGCGCGACGACCTGCGTCTCACCGTCCGCTTCTACGATGCCGTCCGCCGCTACCAGCAGGGGCTGGACCCGTCGGCGTACTTCCTGACCGCCTGGCTGCCCGACGGGAAAACGATGCGCGACCTCGGCATCGTGGCCGACTACCTGCGCCATCCCAACGGCTGGAAGAACCGCCTCGTCGAACCCCTGCTCGTCCGCGCGGATGCGGAACTGCGCGCCGGGGAATACACGCAAGTGGAGAAGACGCTCGACCAGGCGGGCTGGCTGCTGGATCTGGTCGCGCCGTGAATCGAAGAGGCGGCTCCCACGCCGCCGGATTATTTATCAAAACTCCCGCAGGTTTCTGCGGGAGTTCATCTTTTCGTGGCGGCGGAATACCCCTTCGGGGTACTTTGGCATTCCGCCCTGCTTTTTTACGGGCAGGGGGCCCACTGGACGCCCGGGATGCTCGACCAGAATTCACACGGGGCGAAATACAGGAACAGGCTCACCCCGCAGATGCACAGCAAAATCACGACTGCGACGACGATCCAGATCACCTTGCGGGACTTTTTGGCCGCCACCGGGACGGGCGCGGGAACCGGTTCAGCCGGCACCTGCCCGGCATACGCGGGGACCGGGGCGGGCGCGGCAGCCGGGACAGGCGCGACCTTGACAGCCTTGCCAGTCCTGGCGGAGAGCCGCGTCGCGTCCGGGTCGTACTCCGCTTCGACCATCAACACCACGTTCTCGCCCAGCGCCACCAGGTCGCCGACCTTGAGCGGGATGCTCCCGCTCAGCCGCTGCCCGTTGACGAACGATCCGTTGGTGGAACCGAAATCCTCCAGCAGGTAGCCCTCGCCCTTCCAGAGCAGGCGGGCATGTTTGCGCGATATTTCCGCGTCATTGATGGAAATCTTGTTGCTGGTATCCCGCCCGATGGAAATCTCCTCCCCTTCGAGCGGGAACGTCCGCCCCACCGTGGGGCCCGAGCGCATGACAAATCGGAATTGAGCCATAGTGCCTCCTGTGCGAACCTGTCACAACTATACAGAGTTTGCCGTAAAATGTCAAATCGCCTGATTTACCTATTGTCTCCAAACACCCTGCGATACAAATCCGATTCCAGCAGATGGTTCGGGTCGCAGCGTTTCTTGAGCGCCCGGAATTTGGCAATCGTCTCCTCGCCCAAAAACCACCGGGCGGACGCGGCGCTGGTCTCGCTGTTCTTGGCGAAGTAGAAGCGGCCTCCGGCATCCAACACGATGCGGTCGAAATCCTGGAGCATCCGGCTGAGGTCGGCGCGGTTGGCGGTCGTGACTTTGAAATCCAGCGCCAGCGAAAAACCGTCCACGGCGTGGGTGAGGAGGAAATTGTCGGGGCGGTGGCGCTTGGTCACACCGAGGTAGGCAAGCAGGGAACGCTTGTGAGAGAGAGACAAGATCCCGGTCCAGGCGGCGAGGGCGGTTTCCTTCGGCAGAAAGGACTGGTGCTGGATAAGTTGTCCATAGGCCAGTTCCCAGTCCGGGACGTAATCCAGCAAAAAATGGAACGCGGCGTGCGGCTGGCGGTAGGTTTTGGCGCGCCCCCCGAGGATGTACTTGGCAGTGTTGACCCCCCACGTGCCAAAGTTGTTCATGAACGGGGCCATGAAATAATGCAGGAGCGATTTCGGCGCGAGGCCGAAGAACTTGTCCGGCAGGGTCTGGTAGTCCACGCGCAGGGTGCGGACGGGGTCGGGGTCTTCGCCCTCGGCCAGATAGTCGGCGGTGTGGAGTTGGCCGCGGCCCAGGCCTTTGCCGCGGGCTGTGCAATCCAGCCAGCCGACGATGTAGTTGTGTTCCGGGGCGGAGGTCTCGATTTCGCGCAGGTGCGTTTCCAAATTCGGCACGTTCCAGGCGCGGACGTTCAGCAGGCCGGAGTGGACGCGCTTCATCTGGAGCGTGATGGAGGTGAACACGCCCAGCATCCCCAGCCCGCCAATCATGGCGCGGAACAGGTCGCCGTTCCGCTTCGGGGAGCAGGTCACTTCCGCGCCGGTGGGCAGGAGGGCGGTGAACTGCGTGACGTGTTCGCCAATCGTCCCCATGCGGAAATTGTTCTTGCCGTGGATGTTCATGCCGAGACAGCCGCCCAGCGTGGTGGTCATCGTCCCGGAGACGACGGGCGGCCACCAACCGTCGGGGAGGACGGCCTGCCACAACTGCCGGAGGGTCACGCCCGGTTCCACGGTCACGGACCCGGAGCCTGTGTTCCATGCCAGGATGCGATCCATCCGCCGCAGGTCCAGCACGATGCCGCCGCCGTTCAGCGCCGCGTCGTTGTAACTCTTCCCCGCGCCGCGCAGGGTCACGGTCAGACCGGT
>WOUS01000013.1 GCA_009772985.1 Anaerolineaceae bacterium | reverse complement strand
GGTCGCGCGCCGAACCGGCCCCGCCGCCCACGCCCGCGCCGGAGCGGAGGGGGCGCTTCGTCGCGCCGCGCCAGCAGGCCGACCTCCCCGTGATCGCCCGCGCCGGTTCCGGCCAGGGAGTTTCGCTTGGCCTGGCGAAAAGCCTGCGCGGCATCCGCCTGTTCTTTGGGAAGATTTCCGCCGGGTTTAAAACCCTGCTGCCGCGCCTGCTGCCCACCCTGCAGGAAGACGAAGCGCCGCGCACCGGTTCGGCCATGCTGCTCGCGGCGATTGCCGTGCCGCTGGTGGTGGTCACGGCGGCGGTCATCGTGTACACGCAGTTTGGGAAGCCGTCGCAGTACGAGGATAATTTCAGCAAGGCGCTCACCGCGGCGGAGGGGGCCGTCGGGCAGAGCGACCCGGCCCTGCTCCGGCACGCGTGGGAGAGCACGCTGGATTTCCTCGACAAGGCCGAGCAATACGGAAGCACGCCCGAATCGGAGGCGCTCCGCCAGCAGGCGCAGGCTGGGCTGGACGGGCTGGACGGCATCGTCCGCCTCGATTTCCGGCCGGCGATCTACGGCGGGCTGGGCCAGTCGGTGAAGGTGACGCGCATGGCCGCGGCGGGGAACAACCTGTACCTGCTGGACTCGTCCAGCGGCAGCATCCTGCGCGCCTTCCTGACCAGCCAGGGGTACGAGACGGACCCGACGTTTGATTGCGGGCCGGGGACCTACGGTGGGCAGCCGGTCGGCGCGCTGATTGACCTGGCGGCCATGCCCGGCGGCAACGTGCAGGACGCCTCCATCGTGGCGATGGACGCCAGCGGGACGCTGCTCTACTGCGCCCCCGGCATGGATCCGCTGGCCTATCCGCTGGCCGCGCCGAGCCTGGGCTGGGAGACGATTACCGGCTTCACCTTGAGCGCCGACGGGAAAGCCCTGTTCGCGCTCGACAGCAAGGCCGTCTGGATCTACGGCTACGATGACGAGCAGAAGACTTTCATTGACCCCATCGCTTTCTTCGGCGAGCAGGTGCCGCAGAACATGAGCCAGGCCATTGACCTGGCCGCCAACGGCAGCGACCTGTTCCTGCTCTTCTCCGACGGCCACGTGACGGTCTGCACGTTCAGCGGGCTGGTGGAGTCGAAGACCACCTGCCTCGACCCGGCCACGTTCGTGGACACGCGCGCCGGTCACCAGTCTGGCCCGTCCATCACCGATGCGGTCTTCAGCCAGCTCGCCTTCGACGCGCCGTACAACACGTCGCTCTACCTGCTCGAGCCGAACACGCACGCCGTCTACAAGATCAGCCCGCATCCCACCTCGCTCGAACTGGGCGGGCAGTTCCACGCCAGCGTGAAAACGGAGAAGGAAACGTTCCAAAATACGCCGGCTTCCGCCCTGGCGATCGGCACGGATCGCACCCTGTTCCTGTGCATCGGGAACCAGGTCTATTTTGCCGCCATGCCCTGATTTGATTTTGGCTCATCCATCAAAAGAGTGCGTGTCATTGCGAGCCACCGCACTTTGGCGGCGAAGCAATCCCCCAGACTGGCAGGAGATTGCTTCGTCGGGCACACCTGTGCCTGCGCACGGTGCAGGCAGACCGCCCTCCTCGCAACGACACGAACCATCAGCCATAATTGTAATTTAAGGAGGCGCGATGACAAAAAACTCCGGGAATCCCCTAAACGCTATTCTGGATATTCTGAAAGCCCTGCTCGGCCGCCCCAAACCGTCCGGCGCGGGGACCGTTCAGCCGGCTCCCGTTAAACCGGCCGACAACACCACCGAGCCGGCGCGCATCGTCACCTCGCGCGTCCTGCTGGTCATCTACGACCCGGTCGTGGACGCCGCCGGGACCAGCCTCTCCCGCAAGATGGGCTGGAACCGCGTCGATACGCTGGTCAACGAATTCATCGCCGACATCCTCGCCCTGAGCGCCGGGCTGGCGCGCTACCAGGTCGTCCAGCGCGTCGAACTGGCCGAATTCCCCGCCCTGACCGACGGCTACCGCTACGACCCGGCCTCCTACACTGCCGTGATCAACAAGACCGCCGCCCCGCACAAGCCGGAGATGGTCAACTACCAGGCCATCCTGACCGGGCTGAACGTCCTGCCGCGCATCGCCGCCCGCGAGATTGACGAGGTGTGGGTCTTCAACTTTCCCTACGGCGGGTTCTACGAATCCATCATGGGCGGGGCGGGCGCGTTCTGGTGCAACGCCAACCCGCTGGCCGGGACGGCCGGGTGCAGCCGCAAGTTCGTCGTTATGGGCTTCAACTATGAGCGCGGCGTCGGCGAGATGCTGGAGGCTTTCGGCCACCGGGCGGAAAGCCTGGCGGCAAAAGCCTTCAATTGCCAGAACTTCGTGACCTGGGCCTACCAGCCCAACCGGTCTCCGGCCACTGTCGGCGCGAACCTGAACCTGCTCGAGAAATTCCTGTGCTTCGACCAGATCGCGCCGGGCCTGTCTGGCGTTGGCACCATCCACCACGCGCCCAACAGCGTCCGCGACTACGATTGGAACAACCCGCGCCAGGTGCTGAGCGCCTGCTACGACTGGAATAACTTCCCGCACTTCCAGAACGACGTCCGCGAAGTCGGTCCCGGCGAATGGGGGAGCGGCGACCTGCGCGCCCATCACGAATGGTGGCTGAAACACCTGCCGCGCGTCGCCGGGCGCACCCAGGGCGTGGCCAACAACTGGTGGCAGTACATCATGGACCCGAACCTGGTCAACCTGTAAAGGAATTGTAATGGCCGGATAACCCGCCGAAAGCCGATACAGAATAAAATGGTGATGTCTGACAAAGACTCCCCGTTTCGTACGGGCTTCGAGTTTGCAGTCATGGAGACAGGCGCAGGCGCACTTGCGGGAACCGCAGTGTCTTGCCAGAAAGTCTCCATTTTTTTACAGGTCACGTGTATCGAAAATGAGATTCGGCCATATCAATAACCTGCTTTCCAGCCAGTCCCGAACAGCGCGGGCGATCATCGCCGCGCTGGCAGCCGTGCTTTCCATCGCTGCGGATTTCCTGCTGTATCCTTCCCTGGGCGTGATTTCCGGCGTCTTCCTGGTGCTGCCCGTCATTGCATTTGCGTGGTATTTCGGGGCCGCCGCGGCCGCGCTGTCGGTGGCCGCCGGGATAGGCGTCAATATCCTGGCCGGGTATTTGAGCAGCCCGGGAACGTGGTCGGCATATTTGCTCGAAGCCAACCTGACCGGCGGCGTCGCCGCCCTCCTGGTCGGATTGATCATTGCCGGTTTCAGGCGGATCAACCTCGAACACCGGCGGGAGATCGTCGAACGGCAAAACGCCGAAGGGGAGCACCGCGCCTACGCCGGTTTCCTATCCTTGCTCAACGATATCGTCCGCGCCTCGCTGGAAACGGAAGACCTGCCGACCCTGCTCAAACTGCTGGCCGAGCGCACGGGCGGGCTGTTTGCCGCGGACGATTGCTTCATCACCCTCTGGAACGAAGCCACCCAGACCACGGTCCCGAGCGCTGCGTATGGGCCGATGAGCCGCTCCTACGATGAGGTCCCGGCCCGCCCCGGCCAGCGCACGCTGACCTCCTCCGCTCTCGCCGCCGGTCATGCCCTCGTGGTGGAGGACACGGCGGACACGCCTTACGTGGACCGGGACGTGGCGATCCCCTTCCCGGAACTTCGCACGGCGCTGGGCCTGCCGCTCATCTCCGGCGAAAGGAAACTCGGCGCGGTCATCCTGGGCTTCCATAAAAAACGCGCCTTCACCCCCGAAGAGATCGAACAGGGCGAACTGGCGGCGCGGCAGATCTCGCTGGCGATGATGAAGGTCATCCTGCTGGCAGAGACGCGCCAGCGCCTGGACGAAATTGCCGGACTGCACGCCATTTCGCAAACGTTCACGCTCGACGACCCGGGCCGGACCTTCGGCCTGTTGACCGGGATCGTGGCCCATCTATTCGGGGCAGGCATCTGCGTTGTCCTGCTGCGCGACCCTTCTGTGGACGAACTGCGCGGGCAGCCCTCCGGTTTTGGCCTCGACGAGGAATCGATCGCCGGATTCCATTTCCCCATTGCGCAGGCTCTGGAAATCTGGGATTTCACTCGGCAGAGCATCTTCTGCGCCCATTCGCTCCAGGAAGTCCCCACGCCTTTCCAGGCCATGGCGCAGGCCAGCGGTCTGGAGAATATCCTCGCCGCGCCGCTCTGGAGCCGGGACCGGGAACTCATCGGCATCCTCATCGCCGCCAATAAGGGGGCCGGTTTTGATGATGACGACCTGCGGCTGATGGAAATTCTCGCCGGCCAGGTGGCGGTTGTGGTCGAGAACACGCGCCTGCTGTCTGCCGAACGCCGCCGGTCGGAGGAATTGTCGGTGCTCAACGCGATCTCCATCGCCGCGACCGAAGCCGGCGACGAAGACGAATTGATCGAGCGCGCCACCCGCTTGATCGGGATGCGGCTCTATCCCGACAACTTCGGCATTTTGCTCCTGGACGATGAAAAAGGAGAACTTTACCTGCATTCCTCCTACCGTCTGGGAGAGAGCGAGTCCCCGGTCCGCATCCCGCTGGGAGAGGGGATCACCGGTTCAGTTGCCCGGTCCGGGAGGCTGCGTTATGTCAGCGACATCCGCACGGCTCCCGATTACGTGAGCACGGATGAACGCATCCTGTCGGAGTTGTGCGCCCCGTTGAAGATCGGCGAGCGGGTGCTTGGTGTGGTCAACGCCGAGAGCGCCCGGGTCAACGCTTTCACCAAAGACGACGAAAACCTGCTCGGAATCCTGGCCAGCCAGCTGGCGGCAGCCATCCAACGCCTGCGCACCGCTAAGGCGGAATATTACCAGACGACCCAGTTGATGCGCGCCAACGCGCTGATCCGCATCCTGGCGCAGGTGGGCGCGCGCGCCTCGGCGGCTTCCGACCCGGCCGGCGTGATGAAAACACTGGGAGACGAACTTACGAAGATCGGGCTGACCTGCCTGGTGGCGCTCCCCAGGGATGAGCAAACCATGTTCATCGCTTACACGTCCATTCCCAGGCGTGTGGTGGCCCTGATCGAGCGCGTCAGCAAGCGCACCATGACGGATTTCCTGATCCCATCCGAGCGCCTGATGGTCTATTCCGGGGAAAGCCCCCAGCCCATCCTGCTGCACGACCCGATTGCCAGCGCAAGCAATATCCTGATGGATTTTCCGAGGAGCGCGGTGGAGAAAATCCTGCGCCCCATCGGCGTGACGGATGATATTCCTCTCTGCCACCTGCCGTTGGTGAGCGAGGGGAAATTGCAGGGCATCTTGTGGCTGTGGGGCGAGGGACTGCGCGAGAGCGACCTGCCGGCCATGTCCATTTTTGCCAGCCAGGCGGCGATTGCGCTCCAGAATTCCCGCCTGCTGGCCGAAGTCCAGCGCATGGCGATCACCGACGAGGGAACCGGCATCTTCAACCGGCGGCATTTCTTCCAACTGGCCGAGCAGGAGTTCAGCCAGGCGCGCCGCTATAAACAGCCGCTGACGGCCGTCATCGCGGACGTGGATGAATTCAAGGCGTTCAACGACCGGTACGGCCACGTGATTGGCGACCAGGTGCTCCGCCAGGTGGCGCAGGCGCTCAAGAACAACCTGCGGGACGGGGACGTCCTGGGACGCTACGGCGGCGAGGAATTTTCCATCCTGCTGCCGTTCACGAATTTGGATACCGCCCGGCAGGTGGCCGAGCGCCTGCGTGAACGCGTGGCCGCGGCGGGGGTCAAGACGGATACCGGCCTGCTGGCAGTGACGGTCAGCGTGGGACTGGCCGAATTCGACCCAAAAATGGACAGGCTGCTTGCGCTGGTCGAACTCGCCGATCAGGCTATGTACGACGCCAAGGCGGCCGGCGGGAATCGCGTCTCTTCCCGTCCAATCTAGAAATGGCGGAGATAAAAAGGAGCGGCCAGGTCGTTTGACCTGGCCGCTGTGCGTTCACTTCTTCAGGCCTGCCAGCCGTTCCTCCACGGCCTGGACCTCGAGCCTGAGTTCCGCCAGGTAAGCCTCCAGCGCCTCGACCTGCTCGGCCCTGGTCTGGAAGCGGCGCTGGAAGTGATGGCCGTCGTGGCAGCAATCACAATCGCAGTTGCAACCGCACGCGCACTCGCTGCCGCACTTGCACTCGCCCTCTTTGCAATCACAATCTTTGTCAGACATTTTGATTCTCCTTTTCTATTCTTGAAAATTCGCGGCATTCGCGGCTAGAACAACCTCTTCTTCAGCCAGAACGCCACGTTGACCAACCCGATCATGACCGGCACCTCCACCAGCGGCCCGATGACCGCCGCAAAGGCCTGCCCGGAGGAAATCCCAAAGACCGCCACCGCCACGGCGATCGCCAGTTCGAAGTTGTTGCTGGCCGAGGTGAAGGACAGGGTGGTTGTCTTTTTGTAATCTGCGCCGGCGGCTTTGCCCATGAAGAAGCTGACCAGGAACATCACCACGAAATAGATCAGCAGGGGGACGGCGATGCGCACCACATCCAGCGGTAGTTCCACGATGTACTCGCCCTTGAGCGAGAACATGACCACGATGGTGAAGAGCAGCGCCGCCAGCGTGATGGGGCTGATCTTCGGGATGAATTTGCCGTGATACCACTCCTTGCCTTTGACTTTCACCAGGATGAGCCGTGTGAAGAATCCGGCCAGGAACGGGATGCCGAGGTAGATGAATACGCTTTTGGCAATTTCACCGATGGTAATCTCAACTACTGCACCGGATAGCCCGAACCAGGTCGGCAGGACGGTGATGAAAACGTAGGCGTACACGCTGTAGAACAATACCTGGAACACGCTGTTGAAGGCCACCAACCCGGCGGCGTATTCCGTGTCGCCTTTCGCCAGTTCGTTCCAGACGATGACCATTGCAATGCAGCGCGCCAGCCCGATCAGGATGAGTCCGGCCATGTATTCCGGGTAGCCGCGCAGGAAGAGGATCGCCAGGGCGAACATCAGGATCGGCCCGATGACCCAGTTCTGGACGAGTGAGAGTCCGAGCACCTTCCAGTTGCGGAACACGTCCCCCAGTTCCTCGTAGCGGACCTTTGCCAGCGGCGGGTACATCATCAGGATCAGGCCGATGGCAATGGGAATGTTCGTCGTCCCAACCGAGACGGCGCGGTTGAACCCGGAAACTGCCTCTGGGAAGAAATAGCCGATGCCCACCCCGACAGCCATTGCCAGGAAAATCCACAGCGTCAGGTAGCGGTCGAGAAAAGAAAGTTTCTTGGTGGTATTGGTTTCTTGTATCACAGAGCCTCCACAGTATGAGAATTGAGAAGGTCGGTGATTTCGCGTTCGATGTCATCGCGCACTTTACGAAAGTCGTCCATGTTGTCCGTCCTGGCGGGATCGGAGAAGCCGCGATGAAGGCGTTTTCCTTTTCCGAGCCAGACGGGACATTCCTCAGCCGCCGAATCGCAGACCGTGACAACGAGGTCGAAAGCCGCGTCCCGGAATTCATCCACTCCCTTCGAGCGGCCCGTGTGCTGGATGCCGATTTCGGCCAGCGCCGCCAACGCCTTGGGATGAACATAGCCCGCAGGCTTTGTTCCCGCGCTGACGGCCTCCCACGTTTCACCCAGGCGGGCATTGACGATGGCCTCCGCCATCTGCGAGCGGCACGAGTTGCCGGTACAGAGGAAAAGCGCTTTGCGTTTCATTTTTTTAGACCAGCGCGTTGGTCAGGAAGGTGGTGATCTCCGCCTCGCTCGGCACGCGCCCCGAGACGACCAGTTTCCCGTTGACCACCAGCCCGGGGGTCGAGAGAATGGGGTACTTTATGATCTCGGCGTAGTCGGTCACTTTCTCGACCTTCGCCTCGACGCCCAGCGCGTTGACCGCGCGTTCGGCCAGGGACGCCAGTTTTTTGCAGTTTTCGCAACCCGATCCAAGCACTTTGATGTTCAGCATATTGCCTCCGTTGAGGGGGTGGGGCAAATTGTCAATTTGCCCTACAGAATCCAATTAAAAAGATAGCCGGTGATGATGATCGCCACGGCGACAGTCCCGAAGAAAATGACCAGCAACTGCGGCTTGAGCACACGGCGCAGGATGATCGCTTCCGGCAGGCTCAGGCCGACGACCGACATCATGAACGCCAGCGCCGTACCGAGCGAGGCGCCTTTTTCGATCAGCGCGCTGACGATGGGAATGACTCCGGCTGCGTTGGAATAGAGCGGGATGCCGATCAGCACCGCCACCGGCACGGACCACCAGGCCTGTTCGCCCATGATCGAGGCGAGCGCCTGTTCTGGCACGTATCCGTGGATCGCGGCCCCGATGGCGATGGCAACAATCACGTACAGCCAGACCTTCTTGACGATCTCCTTCACCGAACCCCATGCCCGCTCGACGCGCGTGGGCCAGGTCAGTTTTTCGCTTTCGGCCGGCTGGACGCGCTGGACCTTCCAGACGAAATCTTCCACGTAGCGTTCCAGTTTCAGACGCCCGATGATGTACCCGGCGATGATGGCGATCATCAGCCCCGAAGCGATGTACAGCCCGGCAATCTTCCAGCCGAAGAGTCCCAGCAGCATGACGATGGCGACTTCGTTGATGACCGGAGCGGCGATGAGGAAGGAGAAGGTCACGCCGAGCGGGATGCCCGACTCGACGAAGCCGATGAACAGCGGCACCGCCGAACAGGAGCAGAAAGGCGTGACGATACCCAGTGCGGCCGCCAGCACGTTGCCAATCCCCTCCCGCTTCCCGCCCAGCAGCGCCCGCGTCCGCTCGGGGCTGAAGAAGGTGCGGATGATGCCGATGATGAAGATCATGCCCGACAGCAGAAGCAGGATCTTCGGCACATCGTAGAGGAAGAATGCCACTGCTTCGCCCAGGCGCGAGCCGCGTTCCAGGCCGAGGGCGGAGTAGGCGATCCAGTTGGCGAGGGGGAGGATGATATTGTAGGCCGCGATCCAGAGGATGGCAGACAGGCCCACGGTCAGGGCTGTGCGCCAGGGGCGCGGCGGGTCGGCGGATCGGAATTCAGTCACCTTTTTGCTCCTGGCAGCAGTTCGGGCATCCGCATCCCGGCGACGGGGCCAGGTCAGGCAGGGAGACGTTCCGCAGTTCCGCCGCCTGCCGGATGATTGCAAGCAGGCGCAGGTCGGACAGGCGGTAGTGGATGAACCGTCCCGCCCGGCGGCCTTCCAGCACCCCGGCTTTCCGCAGCGCCATCAGGTGCTGCGAGAGGTACGCCTGCCGCCAGCCGAAGGCCGCTTCGAGATGGCAGACGCACGTCTCGCCCTCGCCAATCGCCAGCAGGATCTGCAGGCGGGCGGGCTGGCCGATGGTTTGCAGGAGGCGGGCGAGTTCTTTAAAGGATGACATATTCATCATAATGAATATATTATACTCCCCCTGCTGGTGAAAATCAGTGTGGAGTGTCACACAAAACGACGCGCATTGTCACCGCAACGGCGGCGGGGATGCTAAAGCGGGCTGCCCCCTCCAGCCCGCCAATTGCTCACATCTTCCCCGCCAGCGCCCTGAAGAACACCTTCGCGCTGAACCCCTGCCCCGCCAGCAGCGACTGGGCGCGGAACATCCCGGCTACCGCGCGGACGATGAGCGCTGCCGTCCCGGCCAGCAGGAGCGCGGCCAGCCACGGCTGCCACCAGTCCACGCCGCCGGAGGAAAGGCGCGCCATCATCGCCACCGGGGCGGTGAGCGGGAAGATGCTCAACGCGGTGGCGATCATCCCGTTGGGTTCCTGGGCAAAGACGGTGCTGGAGAAGAAGAGCGGGATCATGAGCGGGAGCATGACTACGAAGGTGGCCTGCGAGGCCTCGCGCAGGTTGGGCGCCAGCGCGCCCAGCCCCGCCATCAGGCTGGCGTAGACGGCGTAGCCGAGGATGAAAAAGACCAGTCCCCAGGCCAGGAACGAAGCCGGCAAGGAGATGGCCGCGGACAGTTGAAAGGTCCCGGCCTGAAAGGTTCAGCAGGACGTAACTCGTCCCCAGCCAGAGCACCGTCTGGCCCAGACCCACGATGCCCAGGCCGAGGATCTTTCCGGTCAGCAGTTGGCGCGGCGTGACCGAGGTCAGCAGCATCTCCATGACCCGGTTTTCCTTCTCCTTCGAGATGTTGCCGAGCAGCAGGCTGGCGGAACTAATGATGAGCATGTAGAACACCAGCGCGACCGCGTAGGGGACGAAGAAACTGAGCGGGCTGTCCTGCTCGAACTGCGGGGCGGTCGTGGCGAGCGAGGTTTCCTGCTCGTCCAGCGGCCCGTTTATCAGGCTGGCGAAGAGCATGTCGCCGCCCGCCAGGTTGACCTCCACCATCCAGTTGAACATGCCTGACTGGTCGGATGAGGATGAGAGCGGATTGAAATCCGGGCGGACGTAGGTGATCGCGCCGGTTTCCACGTAATCCTCCGCCACGATGTAGAAGGCAGTGATCTCTCCGGACTCGAGGGCGAGGCGCGCCGCGGCTTCGTCTGGATAGGCGATGAACGCGCCGGGCGGGACGCTCTCCGGGACCTCGCGGATGATGCCGCTCAGGTCCACGTATCCCTCCGGCAGGGTGGACTGCGGACCGGCAACCACTTCGTTGACCGCCTGGCTGACATCGGCGTCCCGGTTGATCCAGCCGACGACCGCGAAGACGGCTGCGCCCACCAGCGGCAGTCCCAGCGCGGCCAGCCAGAAGGAGGGACGCGCGAGCAGGGTGACGATTTCGTTCTTGAGGACGATCAGGGTTTTATTCATTGGCAGGCTCTATTCAATCGGGTCGAAAGATTCTCAACACAAAGGTCACAAAGGAACACAAAGGAAGAGCCACAAAGGTTTTTGCTTTTTGTTTTTCGTTTTTCCTTCGTGTCCGTCTTGTTAAGATTTTACAAATATCTCGCGCCATTTCAGGCGTTTGCCGTAGCGCAGCATCCCCAGGCGCAGGGCGCGGCCGGCCAGCCAGATGGCCGCCGCCGCGCTGGCAAACTGAATGACCGCCGAGAGGGCGATCTGCCAGGCTGGCAGGATGGTCATGCCGACCCGGATGAACATCGTCAGCGGGGCGGTCAGCGGGAACAGGCTCAGGGCAACCGCCACCGGGGAGTTCGGATTCTGGATCAGCAGCGCCATCAGCATGTACGGGATCCAGACCGGCATGGCGATGATGCCGGTCACCTGCTGGCCCTCGCGCGCCTCGGTCACGGTGGCGCCCACTGCCGCCATGAGCGCCGCCACCATCACGATGGACGGGAACATTACCACGCCGAGCAGCAGGACAGCCTGGGACGAGACCTGGACGCCGCGCAGGAATTCGGCGTAGTTGCTCCCCACCAGCACGGTCAGGACGATGAACAATCCCCACAGCGTGACCTGCGTCAGGCCGATGGCGAGGTCGCCGATGATCTTGCCGGCCATGAACTGGTCGGGCGAGACCGAGGTGACGATCACCTCCATCGTCCGGTTCTCCTTCTCCTCCACCACCGCCTGCATCAGGTAGCCGCCGGTGGTGAACATGACGATCATAAAGGCCAGCCCGGCCATCATCGGCAGGAGCGAGTTGAACCAGGTTTTGTCCGAGGCGCTGCGGCTGCCATCCGCCGAGACGACGGTGATCTCCCCGCCCTCCAGCAAGCGGGCGGCGACCGCCGGTTCGGTATCCCGCAGCAGGTTGACGGTCAGGAAATCGTAGAACTGCTGGCGGGCGGCGGTCTTGACCGGCTCCACGTACACCAGTTCGACCTTCCCGCTCGACAGGTAGTCGGCGGGGATGACGTAGTATCCCTGGATCTGCCCCGCCTCCAGCGCGGACCGGGCGGCGGCCTCGTCGGCGAACGCGAGCATCGGCGCCGGCTTGCCCGGCGGCTCGGGCGCGGGGGCAGGCAGAGGGTTCGCAAGGAGGCCGGAGTGGTCCACGTAGCCGAGCGGCGTGGTGTTGTTCTCCATCGAGATGATGAGAAAGACCAGCCCGACCATCACCAGCACGATGAGCGGGACGGAGAGCAGTCCCATCAGGAAGCGTTTGGTGAAGACGTGTCGCCGGTATTCCTGGAGGGCGACGTGCAGGATCCTGGTCATGCCGCCGCTCCTTTGCCCTGCACCACCCGGATGAAAATTTCGTCGAGAGTGGGTACGGCGATCTCGAACTGTTCGAGCGGGATGTCTTTTGCCACGAGGGCGCGCAGGATTTCCTGCGGCTGTGCGCCGGGCGCGAGGTGGAGTTTGACTGCCCCGTTGACCGGCTCGACGCGCTCCACGCCCGGCAGGGCGGGCAGGTCGCAGCCGGTTTTCACCAGCACGGCGTTGCCGGCGAATTGGCGGCGCACCCCGGCAAGGTCGCCGTAGAGCATGACCCTGCCGTGATCAATCAGCACGATGCGGTCGCAGAGTTCCTCCACGAGGTGCATCTGGTGCGAGCACAGGACGACGGTCACGCCCGCGGCGCGTTGTTCGCGCAGCAGGTCCTTGATCATCTGCGTGTTGACCGGGTCGAGGCCGCTGAACGGTTCGTCCACGATCAGCAGTTCGGGCTGGTGCAGCAGGGTGGCGATGACCTGCGCCTTCTGCTGCATGCCCTTGCTGAGTTCCTTGACCTTCTTGTGCTTGTGCGCCGCCAGGTCGAAGCGTTCGAGGTAGCCCTCGCTGCGCTGCCGGACCTCGGACCGGCTCAGTCCTTTCAGCGAACCGAGGTAGGCCAGGCAGCGATCGAGCGGGATGTCCTGATAGAGGCCGCGTTCCTCCGGCATGTAACCGATCTTGTCCTTTTTGGCTTCGCTCATCGCCCCGCCCAGGATGGCGACCGAACCCGAGTCGGGCTTGAAGATATCCAACATACAGCGGATGGCGGTGGTCTTGCCCGCGCCGTTCGGGCCGAGCAGGCCGAAGAGTTCGCCCTTCTCGATGGAGAAGGAACAATCATCCACGGCTTTGACCGCGCCGAAGGATTTGGTGATATGGGTGAGTTCGATGGCGGGCATGGATCACTCCTTGGTATTCTCAACAAATTGCGTGAGTTGTTTGCGATAGGCTTCGAAGGCATTGCGCCCTTTTTCGGTGAGGCAGCACAACGTAAGCGGGGTTTTACCGCGATAAGTTTTCTCTATACTTACGTAATCGGCTTCTTCCAGTTTTGACAAATGCACCGATAGGTTGCCCTTGGTCAGGCCGGTCTCGCGCTGGAGGTAGAGGAAGTCGGCGCTTTCCACAGTAGCCAGGATCGCCATGATAATGGTGCGGGATGGTTCGTGGACGAGGCGGTTCACATCGGCCAGGGAGCGCAGGTCACTGCTCATCTGGTTCCTCCCGGGGAGCGGGGTTTTGGCGCAGGTATCTCCACAGTGTGATCCCACCGGAGGCGAACAGCACCAGACACATTGCCCCGGAGAGCACTGCCAGCCCAAGATTGCCGCCCGGTCCGCTGAAGAGGAGCACAATGCTGATCAGGATGGTAATGGCCGCAACCAGATAATAACGCGAGAGGGCGATTTTCCAACCCATCGCCGCCAGGATGCCGCTGAACAGGAGACCCGCTATGCCCGGATTCAGATAAAAATTGGTATCCTGGCTCTGCGCAGGGAATTTTGAACGGTTCAGGAATATTAACGCCAGCAGTATCACAGTGAGAAGCGGCATGCCAACCCGAATCGTCCAGCGTGCCCAGGATTTGATGGGGCGGCCCTGACGCTTGTAGGCTACATAGCCGGTGCGCGGATAGGTGACCCGTTCCTTGAGCCTCTGCGGCAGCCAGCCAATAAGAAAACATCCACCACAAAATACCACCCAGACGATTATGGCAGAGAAAGTGGAGTTCGATAGGCCGGGGAATGCAGCAAAGAGGGCATAGATGATCGTCATCAGCAAGCATAGCCCGCCGAAGGCCAGGTCGGGGGTGCCATCCACATAATCATATCGGATGAGACGGTTTTGAGTTTCCTGGATTTTATTGTACATGGTTGGACTCCTTTCGGTAGACTAGTCTACAATACAAACTAGTCCATATAATACCGCGCCTGTTTCGACTCTGTCAAGAGGCTTTGCGGTAGTAGCATGTGGCCGTTACACAGGATGCGTGACTACCGGAGCAACATGATTTCGTACAAAGCCGGGCCGCGGGCGGAGTCGTGCAGGCCGTCCAGGTCAATCTGCATTTCCAATTCGGTATTGAAGCGGAAGTAGTAGGGGTTGGCGAAGAGACGCGCCAGCCGCCGTTTCGCAGGCGGGAGCGCCAGCAGCAGGCTGACGGCTTCGATGAGCGCCGGGTTCCGTAAGGCAAGCCGGACCTGTTGCCTGCCGCGCGCCCAGGTGAAGTCCACCTCGCGCGGGTGCTCGCGTCCGCCCGCGTGGCGGACAAAGCCGCGCGCCTCCATCGTCAGGCAGCGGGCATCGTCAGCCAGGATTTTATCCCCTTTTGCCAGCAGGAAGACCGGCAGGCGCGCCGAGCCGTATTTTTTCAACGCGACCTGCTCGACGAAGATGAGCGTGTATTCGCCGAGGTGGGCGCGGCCCCAGACCCAGTGGTCCATGACCGAGGGCAGCGCCACGTTGCCCCAGTTGTGGTCGTGGTAGCCGGTTCCTTTTACCTGGCGTTCCTGCCCATCGTAGGTCAGCGTCCCTTCGACCGCGCCGTACGGGATGGCGGGCAGCCAGGCGAAGTAGTGTTCCAGGTCGCCGAAATAGGACTTGCCCGCCCCCGGCCTCCACGGCGGGACGAGGCCGGTAAACGTCAGGTCGGCGGCGAGGCTGGCGGTCTTGGCGTGCAGGCTGTAGGTCCAGCGCCCGCCCCGGACGGACTGTTTCGCCCAACTTGGTCCGATGCGCACGTTGCAGGAATCTTTGTCAGCCGAGAATTCCCCGGCTGGCGGGAGCGAGAATTCGGCAGTCTTCTTCCCGTCCGGGCGGGTGACGGTCAGCGACAGGTTGGGGGTCAGCGGGGCGCGCGGCTCGATGATGGACTTGGTGGCAAAGACGATGACGGCGGTGGAGCCATCATCGAGATGCGCGTCGAAGTACCACCACTCGAACGAACCGGGGCCGGTGGGGGCGCGTTGCCCGTCCTCCCATTCGGCGACGGTTTCGGTCAGGCCGTCGCGTTGCAGGAATTCGGGGCCAACGGCAAAGGTAATGGGTTTTGGCATGGGCGTCTCCACTGGTGATTATATCCCGGAGAACGGCTGGCGGGATGCTCCCGGAGAATGGTTTTCCAAACGGCTTGCTTTTTTGGGGGATTTCCTGTTTAATAGTTGAAAGTGGGGTTTCCCATACCAGGCCCCGCCAGAAAAATTTTCCGAGGAGGAACACCATGAAGAAACCGCGCGCTTTGCACTTCACCTTGACGGTCCTGCTTCTGCTGTTCTCGATCCCACAGATGGCCTGCAGTCTGGGCGCGATCCTGGCGACCCCCACGCCGTCCTCGACCCCCACGCCGGCGTACACGCCGACGAACACTCCCCGGCCGACGCTGACCCCCCGTCCCACCGCCACCCCCAATGCCACCGTCACGGCGCAATACAACGACATGGTCCAGTTCGTGCAGGATGCCGCCAACGCGGGGTACATTGATTCGGCCAACGGCGAATACCATCGCCTGGACGATTACTCCGAAGCCTGGGCGCAGATCAACTGGTACCAGTGGATGCCGACGGGGCATGCGCCGGACGATTTCGTCTTCCGGGCGCACATGGCCTGGGAGAGCGCCTCGCAAACCCCCGACCCGTCCGGCTGCGGCATCCTCTTCCGTCTTCAGGATGATGGCGACCACTACGGCTTCCTGATCACCTCAGACGGGCAGGTGCATTTCATCCTGAGCGAAGCGTACTTCAATTTTGGCGGCAAAGTCTATCACGGGCAGAATCGATCAGCGGGGGAGATTGACTTTGCCATGACCGCCCAGGGCGATACGTTCAATGTCTTCGTCAACGGCAACCGTCTGGGAGCCTTTTACGGCCATAAGGACACCATGCTGTCCGGGGAACTGGCATACACCGTCATCTCCGGCACGAACAAGGATTACGGCACGCGCTGCGAAATCACCAACGCCGAGTTGTGGGTTCTCAAGCCGTAAACAACGAGACCCCGTCCCTGGCCCACCGGGGATGGAAAATGGTTTGTGGTTTGTTGAGCGGCTTTACCGCTCAACAAACCACAGTTTTATAAGCAGAAACAGGATGCCTCAGATGGGGGATTTTTGGCGGCGCGGACGAGCACGTTGCCGATGTGTCCGGTTGCGCCGGTGACGAGGTCCATGATTGTGAAACCCCCTCCGGTGTGCGGCGGTGCGGATTATCCTTTTTTGCTTTTCTGGGGAAGGCGCGGCGCCGACTTGCGCCAGCCCCAGGCGGCTCCGAAGACGATGATGACGACCAGCACGATGGCCTGGGCGATGATGCCGGTCGTGTCGGCGGATTTCAGGCCGGGCGGCAGGGCGGGGATCTGGGTCGGCGGCGTGTCGAGGGGGTCGAACTCGGTGACGGTGGGCGTGTTGGCGGCCGTGATGGTCGGCGTGGGCGAGGCGGCGGCCTGGGCGCGCACCGGGGCAAAGGCGTGCAACGTGCCGGCCAGCAGTGTGGCGGCAATCACAACGAGCAGGAAGATTAATAGGGAGCGGGGGATGTGGTGAGCGGGTTTGGGCATGGCGGGAAACGCCCCAAGTATATCACACCGGGCGGGGGGCGTTTTGCGGCGGCCTGTCGCCGTTTTGTGGCGGCCTGTCGCCGGTCTGTGGCGGCCTGTCGCCGGTCTGTGGCGGCCTGTCGCCGGTCTGTGGCGGCTGGTCATCGGATCCGTGGTGCTCGCGCTTCTCCGCGTACATGCGGTCGTCGGCCTGCCGCTGGATGTCGGTCAGGGTGGAGTTTTTCTGCCCGGTGGCCGCGCCCAGCGACGTTTGCAGGGCCGGCCCCTGATAGTAAGTGTTGTTCAGTTCGATCAATTTGCGCAGGCGGGCGATGATTTCTTCGGTCTGGGATTCGTCCGTGGCGGGGAGCAGGACGGCGAACTCGTCGCCGCCGATGCGGGCGGCCACCTCGCCTTCGGGGAAGGCCGCCTTCAGCACCTCGGCGGCGCGGCGGAGCAGGTTGTCGCCCTCCTCGTGACCGAATTCGTCGTTGACCACCTTCAGGCTGTCCAGGTCGGCGATGAGGATGCTGACCGGGTACGGGCCTTCCTTTTCGATGCGGTCGCGTGCTTCGTCGAAGTAGGCGCGGTTGTAGAGGCCGGTCAGCACATCGTGGGTGCCAAGATATTTCAGGTATTCCTCGGCGCGTTTGCGGGCGGTGATGTCGTTGATGGAGACCAGCACGCGCCCAAGCGTTGCCTCGAAGCCGGGCAGCACGGTCCACTGGATGTGGATGTCAATCGGCTCGCCGTTCAGCGAATAGTTGACGCCCTCGCGCTCGTAGAAATGTTTCCCGTTCCACAGGTCCACCAGTTCTTCGGTGAAGTGAAGCCCCATCTCGTCGCGGAAGATGCGCGGCAGGTTTGCCAGCAATTCCTCCCTGGAGGCCGCGCCGAACAGTTCCAGCGTTTTCCGGTTCACGTCCAGCACGACGATGCGGTCCATGCACTGCTGGACGAAGCCGGGGCGCTTGCGGATGTAGCCGCGCAGGTCGGTCACGCCGCGGGCGCGCAGGTCGTCCAGGCAGGTTTTGACGCCGGAGAAATCCTCCTCCCACAGGGAGATGGGGGCAAATTCGAACAGGGCGCGCAGGTGTTCCGCTTCACTGGAAAAGAGATTGCTCATGGGCGCTCCTCGTGAAATCCGGGAGTTTATCCGAGTATATCACCGGATAAACAAACCGCCCGGTCACAACCGGACCGGGGGCCTGTTCCTGGCGGAGAGGGCGGGATTCGAACCCGCGAACCTTTTGGGTTACACGCTTTCCAAGCGTGCGCGCTAAGCCAGCTACGCGACCTCTCCATTTGAAGCGGCGGGAATTATACCAGAAAAAAGCGGCGCACTTTGAAAAGTGCGCCGCGAGCGTTTTCAGCGCTGGCTGTGCCCGTTGCCGGGCTTGCCGGACGGAGGTCCGGAGCGCTTCTTGAGCCGCGGCGGGATCTCGTGCGGTTCGAGCATGCCCCAGCGCGAGGCGCCCAGGTAGAGGATTTCCAGGATCAAATCCACGTAGGAAATGCCGCCCGCTTTGGCGATCAGGCACAGGTCGCTGTAGTCGGGCGTCAGGCCGGGCAGGGGATTGATTTCCAGCAGGCAGGGCTGGCCCTCGCTGTCGAGGCGGATGTCGACGCGCGAGACATCAATTGCGCCCAGGATGTGGTGCGCCCGCCAGGCGTAGTGCTGCAACTTTTTGGCCAGTTCCGGTTCGATGTCGGACGGGCAGATGTAACCGGGCGCGCCCTCCGAGCCGACAGACTGGGCCTTGGCTTCGAGGCCGTACACACCCGGCGTGATGGAGCGGCTGCTGTCCAGTTCGAGGATGGGGAAGCGGTGGAAGCCGTCGGCGTCGTACCACTCCGGGTGGGGCGAGTAGAGCGCCGCATCGGGGCGGCCCATCACCGCAACCGTGAACTCGCGTCCGGAGAGGAAGTTTTCCACCAGGGCGGGCTGCTTGTACATGTTGACGATGTATTTGGCGCGCTCGCGCATCTCGGCTTCGTTGTTCACGATGGCTTTCCGGTCCACGCCCATGCCGGTCCCTTCGCGGGCGGGTTTGACGAACAGCGGGTAGCGCAGTTCGGGGCGCAGCGCTTCGTCGCCGGTGTAGAATTCCTGGAAGGGGGCCACAGGCAGGCGGCGGTCCCGCCAGATGCGTTTGGTGAGCGTCTTGTCGAGCGCGATGGCATTGGTCAGGACGCGCGAGCCGGTGTATGGGATGCGCAGCAATTCCAGCAGCGAGGGGATTTGGGCTTCACGCGCGTCGCCCCCCAATCCTTCCGCGATGTTGAAACAGATGTCGGGCCGGGCCGCTTTCAGCGCGTAGGGCAGGTTGCTGTCGGCGGGAACGAACATGGTCCAGTGGCCGTCGGTTTCGATGGCCGACCGGATGTGGTTGATGGTCTCGATATAGTCGAAGTCCGCGCCGGTGTCGGGAGGAACGTCCAGCGGGAGGGGTTTGTCGTGCTCCTTGATGTTGGCAAGCACAGCCACCCGCCAGGGACGCGCCGGGCGCGGCGACAGACTGGGAGGCTTTTCGGTATCCTTGTCTTGCAGGGGTGCAATCATTATTTTTCACCTCGTTCGAAGATTTGTGCGGTTGGGAGTATATAACAATCTGCGGCCTTGACAAGAGGAAATCCCATTAAATTTTCCGCGCGAAGCCGCGCCAGAGAATCAAAGTGCGCACGCAAACCATGTCAGGCACGGACTCCGAAGTCTCCAGACTTCGGGCAAAATCGGGAGATTTTGCAGTCCGCGGTGACAACCTTTGCGTGCACACGAATCAAACTGGACAATCAACCTTCTTTCAGGTATGATTAGCATCGCCTTTCGGGAAGCAAATCACAAGATAGAACACCTCTTTCGTGGAGACGTTCCCCTGCATGAACTGGTTCGTAAAATTCCGAGAAACTGGCAAAACCCCATGACTTGCCCGGATGGGAATTCCTCCGGGCAGTTATGTATAAATCAAAATGAGTTTTAACGGTGTGAACCCGTTCGAAACATACCCAGCGGAGGCATGATGGCTGACCTGATCAAGCAAATCACCAGCGATCTTCAAAAACAAATCGAATCCTACCAGCCGGAGATGGGCATCAGCGACGTCGGCACCGTGCTGGATGCCGGCGACGGCATTGCCCGCGTTGCCGGGCTGGCGAACGTCAAGTCGCAGGAACTGGTGCAGTTCCAGAACGGCGTGATGGGCATTGCCTTCAACCTCGAGAAGAAAGCCGTCGGCGTCATCATCATGGGCGAGTATTCCGAAATCGCCGAGGGCATGACCGTGCGCGCCACGGACCGCATCGCCTCCGTCCCGGTGGGCGCTGGCATGATCGGACGCGTGGTCAATGCCCTGGGCGAGCCGGTGGACGGCAAAGGCCCCATCCAGGCCAGCGGCTACCGCCCCATTGAGCGCATCGCGGCGGGCGTGGTCGAACGCCAGGACGTGGACACCCCCGTCCAGACCGGCATCAAGGCCATCGACTCTATGATCCCGATTGGCCGCGGCCAACGCGAACTCATCATCGGCGACCGCCAGACCGGCAAGACAGCCATCGCGATTGATACCATCATCAACCAGAAGGGCAAAGACCTCATCTGCATCTACGTGGCAATCGGCCAGAAGAAAGCCGCGGTTGCCCGCACGGTGGCCCTGCTCGAACGCTGCGGCGCAATGGAACACACCATCGTCGTGGTTGCCGCCGCCGACGAAGCCGCCGCCCTCCAATACATTGCTCCTTACGCCGGGGCCGCCATTGGCGAGGAATTCATGGAAAGCGGGCGCGACGCCCTGGTCATCTACGACGACCTCTCCAAGCACGCCTGGGCTTACCGCCAGGTGTCCCTGCTCCTGCGCCGCCCGCCGGGACGCGAGGCTTACCCCGGCGACATCTTCTACCTCCACTCCCGCCTGCTCGAACGCGCCGTCCGCCTGGCGAACAAGTACGTCATCGTCAAGCAGGACTTCGCCGCGGCGGAGGCCGAGGAGAAGGACGCGGTCAACGGCACGGTCTTTACCGGACCTCGATCCGGCCACGACGCCGGGGAGGCGCTCAAAGCCCTGAAGAATCCCGACAACCACAAAGTGGTCAAGGTCAAGGGAACCGGCGGCTCGCTGACAGCGCTCCCCATCATCGAGACCCTGCTTGGCGACGTTTCGGCGTACATCCCCACCAACGTCATCTCCATCACGGACGGGCAGATCTACCTGGTCAACAACCTGTTCAACGCCGGCATCCGCCCGGCGGTGGATGTGGGCATCTCGGTCTCGCGCGTGGGCGGCGCGGCGCAGACCAAGGCCATGAAGCAGGTGGCCGGGAAACTGCGCCTCGACATGGCGGCCTACCGTGAACTGGCGGCCTTCGCCCTGATGGCCTCCGACCTCGACAAGTCCACCCAATCGCAGTTGACCCGCGGCCAGCGCATGCAGGAAATCCTGAAACAGTCCCAGTACGAGCCGATGTCGCTGGAAAACCAGGTCATCGTGCTCTTCGCCGGGACGCAGGGTTTTGCCGATAATGTGCCGGTGGACCGCATGAAGAAATGGGAAACGGACGTGATCCGCTACCTGTCCGCCTCGCACCCCGACCTCGGGAAGGATATCGCCGCGAAGAAACTGATCGCCCCCGAGACCGAAAAGAAACTGCGCGAGGCCCTCGAAGCCTTCAAGACGAGCTGGCAATAAGCAGGTAATCAGGCAACCAGGAATCAGGAATAAGGAATGGCTTCTGCCCGTGAAATGCGGATGCGAATCCGCAGCGTCAAGAACATCTCGCAGGTGACACGCGCCCTGGAGGCCGTCTCCGCCAGCAAAGTCCGCAAGGCGGTGGCGGCGGTGCGGGCCACGCGCCCGTACGCGACCAAGGCCTGGCAGGTGCTGATGCACGTCTCCGGGCAGCCGGGGCGTGCGAATCTGCATCCGCTGCTCGCCAGCCGGCCCGAGGTCCGCAGTGTGCTCGCCGTGGTCGTCAGCGGGGACCGCGGCCTGGCCGGCGCGTACAATACCAATGTCATCCGCTTCACGGCCCAGACCTTCGACCGGTCTCCCGTGCCGGTGAAGTTTGTCGCTGTGGGACGCAAGGGCCGCGACCTGCTCCTGCGGCGGCGCAAACAGGTTATTGCCGATTTCAGCAACCTGCCGGCCGCGCCGTCCTTCGCCGACGTTTCGCCCATCGGCCGCCTGGTGGTGGACGATTTCCTCAAAGGCGAGGCGGACGAGGTCTGGCTGGTCTACACCGATTTCATCAATATGGTCAAGCAGGAGGCAGTGGTCAAGAAGCTCCTGCCGCTGGAGGTCGGCGAAGGAACCGGGCGGGTGGAAACATACCAGCACCAGCGCCTGACCGCCGCGTACATTTACGAGCCGGCCGAGACCGAGATCCTGGACGAGATCATCCCGCGCTTCACGGCCTTGCAGGTCTACCAGGCCATTCTCGAATCGCAGGCCTCGGAACACGCCGCCCGCATGGTGGCCATGCGCAACGCGACGGATAACGCCATCGAACTGGTGGACCATTTGCAGTTGGTCTACAACAAGGCCCGCCAGCAGTCAATCACCAATGACCTTTTGGACATCGCCGGAGGCGCGGAAGCGCTGAACCGGGCGATGGCCGAGCGATAATTTACCGGAGGAAGCCAATGGCGAAAGCAACAGGCCGTGTTGTACAAATCCAGGGCAGCGTGGTGGACGTGGAGTTCCCCGATGGGGCGCTTCCCGAACTGTTCGAGGCGCTCGAGATCGCGCGCGATGACAATTTCCCGCTGGTGCTGGAAGTGGAAAAGCACCTCGGCGATAACTGGGTGCGCTGCGTCTCGATGGACTCGACCGACGGTCTCCCGCGCGGCGTGGAGGCGGTGGCCACCGGCGCGCCGATCATGGTGCCGGTCGGCGTCTCGACCCTGGGGCGCATCTTCAACGTCCTCGGCCGCGCCATTGACCAGAAAGGCCCGGTCACAGCCGAACAGTACTATCCCATTCATCGCCCCGCCCCGGCCTTCGACCAGCAGTCCACCCGCACCGAGATCTTCGAGACCGGCATCAAGGTCATTGACCTGGTGGCGCCCTTCACCAAGGGCGGCAAGACCGGCATCTTCGGCGGCGCGGGCGTGGGCAAGACCATCGTCATTCAGGAACTCATCCGCTCCATCGCCACCGTCCACCAGGGCAACTCGGTGTTCGCCGGCGTCGGCGAACGCACCCGCGAGGGCACGCAGTTGTACCGCGAAATGCTCGAGTCGGGCGTTATGAAAGATACCGTGATGGTCTTCGGCCAGATGAACGAACCCTCGGGCGTGCGCCTGCGCGTGGCGCTGACCGCCCTCTCGATGGCCGAATACTTCCGCGACCAGGGCCGCGACGTGCTGCTGTTCATTGACAACATCTTCCGCTTCGTCATGTCTGGCTCGGAAGTCTCGGCGCTGCTGGGGCGCATGCCCTCCGCCGTGGGCTACCAGCCGACCCTCTCGACCGAGATGGGCGAACTGCAGGAACGCATCACCTCCACCCGCCACGGCTCGGTCACCTCGATGCAGGCGGTCTACGTCCCGGCGGACGATTATTCGGACCCGGCGCCGGTTGCCACCTTCACTCACCTCGACGCCACCATCGCCCTCGAGCGCTCCATCGCCGAAAAAGGCATCTACCCCGCCGTGGACCCGCTGGCCTCCACCTCCCGCATCCTCGACCCGAACATTGTCGGCGCGGAACATTACGCCACCGCCCGCGAGTGCCAGCGCGTGCTTCAGCGCTACAAGGACCTGCAGGACATCATTGCCATCCTCGGCATTGACGAACTTTCCGAAGACGACAAACTGGTGGTCTCGCGCGCCCGCAAGATCGAGCGCTTCTTCTCCCAGCCGTTCTTCGTGGCCCAGCAGTTCACCGGCACCGAGGGACAGTATGTGCCCATCAAGGAGACCGTGAGCGGCTTTCGCGATATCCTGGACGGCAAATGCGACGACCTGCCCGAACAGGCCTTTATGATGGTCGGAACCATCGAGCAGGCGCGCGCGAAGGCCGAGAAATTGGCGAAGAGCAATTGATCGTTGACAAGTTCGCAAGTTTACACGCTGCAAACGTTGAACCTGTAAACATGCCAACTTGAAAACGTGCAAACGGAAAAAATATGCCCATTCGTTGTGAAATTGTTTCGCAGGACCGCATGGTGTACGAAGGCGACGCCGACATGGTGCTGCTGCCGGGCGCGGAGGGTGAGATGGGCATCCTGCCCAACCACGCGCCGCTCCTGACCACGCTCAAGTTCGGCATTGTCCGCGTGCGCGCGCAGGGACAGGAGTCGGTCTTTGCGGTCGCCGGCGGCGTGGCTGAGATCCAGCCGGAGATCATCACCGTGCTGGCCGACGCGGCCGAAAACGTGGACGAGATTGACGTGAACCGCGCCGAAGCGGCGCGCAAACGCGCCGAGGAAGCGCTGGCCAAAGGTCCCCCGCCCGATACCGATTCCTACCTGGCGATGGAAGCCGCCCTGCGCCGCTCCAACCTGCGCCTGGACGCCGTCCGGCGTTACCGGCGCGGCGCGCCGCGCCCGCCCCGTCCCGGCGACGAAACGAGGTAATCCAATGCCTTCCGTGCTTTCCGTTTCAAAGGAACTGGGGATTGACCTGGGCACCATCCAGACCCGCATTGCCGACAACACCGGCGTGCTGGTGGATGAGCCGACCGTCGTCGCGCTGATCATCGCAGAACAGAAGATCGTCGAATTCGGCAAGGCCGCCCGCGACATGCAGGGCCGCGTTTTGCCGGAGGACATCGAAGTTGCCCATCCCCTCCAAATGGGCGTGGTGGCCGATTACGATATCACCGAAGCGCTGCTCCACTACCTCCTGCAGCGCGTCAGCGGACCGATGCGCTTCTTCCGCCCGCGTGCCATGGTTTCCGTGCCTTACGGCGTGACTAGCGTGGAATCGCGCGCCGTCCACGAGGCGGCGCTCCAGGCGGGCTGCCGCGACGCCTACCTGATCCAGCAGCCCATGGCCGCCGCGCTGGGGGTGGGACTGCCGATCGGTTCGCCCTCCGGGAACATGGTCATCTGCCTCGGCGGCGGCGCAACCCAGGCGGCGGTCATCTCCATGTACAGCATCGTCTCCGCCGAAACGCTGCGTTCCGGCGGCCTGCAACTGGACGAGGCCATTGCCGCCTACGTGCGGCGCAAGTACGGGGTGGTCATCAGCCAGGCGGCGGCGGAGCAGTTGAAGGTCAAGATTGGCGCCGCTGTGCCGCAGGACCGGGAGGAGAGTCTCGAAGTCCAGGGGCAGGACCAGGTCAGCGGCCTGCCGCGTCCGGTCACGCTGACCACCGGCGAGGTGGTTGAGGCGCTCGAGGAACCGCTCAGGCTGGTCATCGAAACCTGCCGCCACGTGCTCGAGAAGACCCCGCCCGAACTGGTCTCGGATATCATTGACCGCGGCGTGGCGTTGTGCGGGGGCGGCGCGCTCCTGCGCGGCATGGACAGACTGCTCACCAAGGCGCTCGGCATCCCGGCCTACCTGGTGGACAATCCCACCACCTGCGTGGCCGAAGGCGCGGCCAGGGCGTTCGGGATGTATGCCGTGCTCAAGCGCAACCTCCCGCCTGTTTAGCGAACGAATTCAGCAGAAAATAAAACCGGCGTCCGAAAAGGACGCCGGGTCGTTTTTTGGCAGTCTCCTGCTCGGGCGCTGTTCACGCATTGCCGCGCAGGACGCGAATTTTACGAAGCCCAAGAAAAATTCGCGCTATTCGTGAAATTCGTGGCCGGTTTTTACTCCAGGTAATACGTCATCCTCTGCAGCCCAATGGAAGGGTCGAGATACTGCACCCGCACCCCCGGCGGGACCGTCAGGCTGATGGGCGCGTAGTTCAGGATGGCCTTCACCCCCGCCTGCACCAATTGGTTGGCCACCGCCTGCGCCGCGCTGGCCGGCACGCACAACATCGCGATCCGGATGCCCGCCTGCTGGATGGCGGGGACCATCTGCGCGCTGTCGCGGACGACGAACCCGTCAATTTCCTCGCCGATCTTGGCCGGGTCGCTGTCGAACAGCATCGCCACCCGGAAGCCGCGGTCGGCAAAGCCCTGGTAGCGCGCAATGGCGTGACCCATGTCGCCCATCCCCACCACCGCCACGTCCCAGACGCGGTCAATGTGCATGATCTCGTTCAGTTTCTTGATCAGGAAGGCGATGTTATAGCCCGTGCCCTGCTTGCCGAATTCGCCGAACTGCGAAAGGTCCTTGCGGATTTGCGCCGCCGACACGCCGACCCACTCGCCCAGTTCCTGCGAAGAGGTCGTCTGCTTGCCCTGCCCTTGCATGTGACGCAGCGCCCGCAGGTAGATCGGCAGGCGGCTGATGATGATATCGGGGATCTTGCTTTGGGTCATGGGTTCCTCAGGAAAACGAATTGTGTGCAAACTTTACCATAAAAGGATGTTTCACGCAATTCGTCACGGGATGCCAATCTGCACACGGAAACTCCCGCCGGAGCGGATGACGGCCACCGAGAGCGGGAAGGGATAATAATGCCCGGCGGGATAGTCCAGGTCCGGGTTTTCGGGCAGGCCGAGGAGTGGGATCGAGACGGTGAACCCCTCCGCCGCGAGCGCAGCGAGCGCCGCGTCGGTGCGGACCCGGACCCGGGTCCCGTTACCCGGCCCCCACGTCCACGAACCGGGCGAGAGCGCGGCGAGGTATTCGACGGGGCCGGCGAAGAATAGTTGCGGGTCCACTGCCAGCGGGATGCGCGTGCTGACCGGACCGTCGGCCTGGTACGCCGCCTCCAGCCCGGCCTCCGTCAGCCGGAAGGTCTTGACGCGTCCCCCGTCCGCGCTGGTGAGGGCGAGCGTGCCGGGCGCGGGCCAGGAAACGGAATAAGGCTGGTACGTCTGCGTCTCGTCGAAGAATGCGCCCATCACCTGGCCGGGGTCGGCGGCGTCGCCCAGTGAAACATTCCACGTAGACGGGTCGCTCAGGCCGACGGCGAACTGCGCGGTCGGCCCGACCAGTTGGTGTTCGCCGTAAAAGAGATGGGTCAGCCGCGCCCCGTTCGTCTCGATGACGGCGAAATAAGAATCGTTTGCCAGAATGCACTCCGGCTGGAGGTCGTGGTCGGTATCGGCGGAGCAATCGTACTGGCTGAACGGATCGTCCGCCCAAAGGCTGGCGGCTGTCAGCGTGCCGACCTGGCCGAGATAGTTCAGCCGCAGGGCGCGCAGATTTTCATCAGAGGTGGGCGCGGTCAGCATGAAATACGCCTGCCAGGCCGAGTCGGTGATCGCGTTGTCGGGCGCGGCTTGCAGGCCGGGGAGGAAAATGTCGGCGCTGGCCGGGGCGGGGGAAATGGTCGGCAGGTCGTCCGCGCCGATGGGGAAACTCTTCAAGTCGTCAGCATCCAGCACGTGGACCCACGGGTGCGCGGCCAGCCACTCGAAGGTTGCCGCGGCTATGTCGGCCTGGCCCCAGGTGGAATTAGGCAAACTCCCGCCCAGCGTCACCAGGTCCGCCGGGTCGGATGACAGCGCGGCGTCCATCAGCGCGCGGCGCACGGCGAGGGACGGACCGTCGGCGGCAGCCTGCGGGTCGGCAGTCACCGCGGGGAGCGGGATGAGCCGCGTCCCGCCGGAGCGGGAGAGGCGGGAGGCGTCGGGCAGGGAGACGAACTGGAAACGCGCGCCAGGTATGAGGTCCCCGGAAGCCGCGTAGACGAAGGGACTGCGCGGCAGGCCGAACCCGTCGGCGGCGCGGCGGCTGAGGTCCAGGGAAACTTCCGCCGGTTCGCCGTACGCGGCGTCGGGCAGGAGCAGCAGTCCGTCCTTCGTCATCTGGCGCAGGTCGCCGGTCACGCCGAGAAAATCGAGCGCGGCCAGGCTGGAGGGGGTCTTCAGGTCGAGCAGGACGATGGGGATGCTGTTGGCGCGGGCGGCGCCCAGCACGTGCCTGAGGCCGTGACGCTCGCCGGTGGGACCGGTGTGCGCCCCGTCCCAGCGGCGCAGGGCCTGGGCGGGGGTGGCGGCCGGGAAGGAATCGGTGAAGGCGATGAGGGCGGGGGCGCGGGTGGAGGGAGGCGGGTCGTCGAGGCCGAGCAGGCCGGTGCTGTTCTGGACCGTATCCGGCTGGTAGGTCAGGAAAGGCTGAAGGTCCGCCGGCGCTTCGGAAGGCAGGAACGTGCCGACGGAGACAAGGATCCGGTCTGCCAGTAAATTGCGGTTGAAACTTATTGTGATCGTGTCCAGCCAGGGATCGCGCACAACGCGTGCCTGGATCGTGCTCCACTGGGACGTGGCATGGTCGAATACCCGCGGCACTTTGCCGGGTTCAATAAATACGCCGAGAGGGGGAGAGACTTTGTCGCGTTCGAAGATGAAAACGCCGAGTTTGTATTCGCTGTCGAAGGAGAGGTTGAGCAGGTCGACGCGAATCTGGAGTTCCTGGCCGGTCGTGCGGACGTAGACGGCGAGCAGGTCGGTGGCAGGAGTGGCGGCGTCGCCCGCCGGGTCGAGAAGACGTAAGTCGTCTGCTGTCCACGGGGAGGAGGCGCGGACGGGCGCGGCCGCGCAGGCGGCGGCCGGCAGGAGCAAAACGATGGCGGCGAGCAGGAGCGGGAGAATGAGAGACCGCAGGCGGATCATGTTTCCATCGGGCCGATGCGTTCGCCCTTGATGCCGAGCACTTTGTAGATCTTCACTGGTTCGCTCTTGCCTTTGACCATGGCGGCTTCGACGAACTCCACGTCGAACTCATCCTTGATTGCATTGGCGGTGCTTTCGCTGATGATGATCGGCCAGGCGTAGACCTTGGTCAGGTCCTGCAGGCGGGCGGCCAGGTTGGCGGTGTCGCCGATGACGGTGTAGTTGATGCGCTGGGCCGAACCGAGCAGGCCGACGAACACGTCGCCGGTGTTCAGGCCGATGCCGATCTCGAAGCGTTCTGGCAGGATGCCTTCGGTTTTCCAGCGCTCCTTCAGGCCGGTCAGGGCGGTGCGCATCCCGACCGCGGCGCGGGCGGCGCGCAAGGCGTGGTCGGCGTACGGCACCGGTTCGCCGAAGAAGGCCACGATGGCGTCGCCTTCGTATTTGTCCACCGTCCCGCCGTGCTGGTGGACCACGTCGGTCATCACTTCGAGGTAGGGGTTGAGCAGGGCCACCACTTCGTCTGGAGTGAGTTTTTCGGAAAGGGTGGTGAAGCCGCGGATGTCGGAGAAGAGGATGGTCAGGTTGGTGCGCTTGTTCAGCGAGTTGATGTCCTGTGTGGCGAGCAGTTGGTCCACCATTTCGGGGGAGATGAAGCGGGTGAACAGCCCGCGCACGCGGCGTTTTTCCAGTTCCTGCGAGACGGCCTGTTCGAGCGTGGGCAGGACGACGCCGAGGAAGAGCATCAGTTCGGGACTGGTGAACGGCAGGACCCAGCGCGCCTGCGCGAAGACGAGGTAGACGATCACGGCGTAGAGCGCCATCGCCCCGCCCAGCACCGCGACCGTGATGCCGGGCCGCCCCGACCGGTTGATCAGGCCGGCGAGGAGCGCCATCACGACGATAAGAACCAGGTTGACCCACGGCGGGGCCAGGCGTAGGTAATCGCCGCTCATAATGGTGCTGATGGTGTTGGCGATGATCTCGACCCCGGGCGTGCGGTTGCTGGCCGAGAACGGCGTCGGGTAGAGGTCGGGGATGGTCGGCGAGGTGACGCCGATCAGCACGATTTTGCCGCGGAAGGCCTCGGCGGGAATATCGCCCAGGACGACTCTGGCCGCCGAATAGGTCGGGTAGGTTCCGGCCGGGCCGGCGTAATTGATCAGCAGCCGTTCGCCGATGAGCGGCACGGTCTCCCCGTTGAAGACCAGGACGGAGTCTTGCAGGATGGGCGGCTCCACGTCCATGGACAGGGCGGCGACCTGGAAGGCCCAGTTGTAGAATGGCTCGCCCCCGAACGCGTGGGAGGCGCGCACGCTGCGGGCGATGGCGTCCTCGTCCAGCAGGACTTCGGTGATGCCCATCCCGTCCAGCGCTGCGCGGTAGGCCGGGAGGGGCAGTTTGAGCGTGACCGTGCCCTGCAAAGGATCTTCGAAGATTTGCATCACCGCCACCGATTTGGGAGTCTGCGCCAGGGCGGCGGCCAGGGCGTCGTCGCCGCCCTCGTCGTACCCGGCCTCGAAGAGCATGATGTCCAGCCCGATCACGCGCGCGCCTGAATCGTTGAGAACCTGCACGATCTGGGCGTAGTAATCGCGCGGCAGGGGATACTGGTAGCCGGTCCAGTTGAAGGTGAAGTCGTCAATCGCCACGATGACGATCTCGCCGCCGGTCGGCCGCGCCCCGCGCACGCGCATCAGCGTGTCGCGCATGGCGAGTTCGACGCGTTCCAGCGGGGTGGTCAGTTTGGGCAGGAGCGCGATCAACTCCAGCAGGAGCAGGAGCAGCGCCGTGCCAGCGAGCAGCAGGCGGCGCAGGGGCGGGGCTTTCAGGCGGATGTTTTTCTTCATGCCCCTATTGTATATAAAAACAAGCGCACCGGCAACAGCCGGCGCGCTTTTGTAAGGCGATGAAAGTGACGGTCACTTCCGAAGTGACCGTCACATCGGTTGACATGTGAACCTCCGCATAGAAGAATTGCCAGAGGATACGTGCGATTTCCCCGCCCGTCAACCATGAGATTTGTAAGGGGTGCGCCTCCAAAAGGCGCACCCCTTGCTGCAGGTGTTCGCGTCCGGTTGCCCGGATCTTCAACAGAGGAATTTTATCAATTCCCGCAGGTGAAACTGAAGATGTTCCCCGATGTTTCAAGATTGCCAGCGCCATCCACCACCACGAACCACCACTGGACGGCCTGGCCGTAGAAATCGCTCGTGGAATACCACGCGCTCCACTGGCTGGTGCTGGTTGGCGAGAGGGGGAACGATCCGCTCGTGCCGCCCACGACCTGGTAGCGCACGGTTGCGTTCTGGACCCCGTTCGGGTCCACAACGGTGACGGCGAAGTACTCGTTCCCGCACTGGCTCAGGGTCGCGGTGGGACCGAGTTCGGAAAGGAAGGTGGCGTTCCCCGAGCCGAATGGAATGCTGGGCGTGGGGCTTTCGTCCTTAACGAAGGTGAACGGCCCGGCGATGCACAGGGGTGCGCCCGCAGCGTCGAGGGCAGCCACGCTCCAGGTGTAGACGCCGCCCAGTTGGAAGTTCTCGATGTAGCGCGTGCTGCTGGTGGCGGTGGTGGCGAAACTGTTCACCGCGCCGCGCGGCGAGACGATGGTCAGCCGGTAACCGGCCGCGCCCGGCTGGGCAGACCAGGAGAACGTCACCTCGCCCAGGCCGGGCAGGGACGCGCCGTCGGCCGGAGAGAGCAGGGTGAAGCAGGATGGCGTGGCGGTGGCGGTCGGTGTGGCGGTCGGCGTCTCGGTGGGGGTGGACGTGAAAGTGGGTGTGAATTGGGGGATGGCCGTCAGCGTCTGGGCGATGGATGGCATGATGTTCCCGGCCTCCGGGTTGTTGTCCACCCATTCCTGGAAGTGCTGCCAGGACAACGTGTAGGTTACCGGCGGAGGCGGATTGCCGCCGGTCTCGAAGTGGTACAGCAGCGCGCCGCCGCCGGTGGACATGCCAACCGAGCCGGATGGATTCTCCGCGCCGCAGTTGCCCTCGAAGCAGTAAACGTAAACGTTCAGAAAGACCGGGTCCACCCAGACCATCATGTTGGAGCCGCGCACCGAGGCCAGCCCGGCGGGCGTTTCCACGTCCATCGAGCCGCCGTTGAGCGCGATCCACATGCGCCCGGCTTCGAGTTTGATGCGGGTCAGCAGGCCCTCTGGCTGGGGGTCGTTGGAGACGAGCGTGAAGATGGTGCCCGAGGCCAGCCGGATGACGGTCCCGCTCGAAAGGTCCAGCCGGAGGCGGCCGTCGTCCCCGGTGGCGACCTGTCCCTCCACCTGCAGGGTCATGCCATCGGCGGCGGGAGAATAATCCCCCTCGCCGGGGTTCAGGATGTCCACCTGTCCCTGCACTTCGCTGAGGGAGGCGGTGGTGGGAACGGATGCGGCAGTCGGCGTGCCTGCGCCGCACCCGGCGGCCAGCAGGAAAACGATCACGAAGATGACGGCTGCGCGATGGGAATTTTTGGTAAACATGGCGGCCTCCAATCAGAACGAGGACGATCTGGAGTCATTGTACCTTTTTTTCGATTCCAGGGACATTTCAAATCACGGATTGTTTTTCATGCGCAGGTAGTAATAAACGTATTGCAGGCCGTTCCCCGCCGCCGGGCGGAAGCGGAACTGGTACGCGCCGCCAACGGGCAGCAGGAAACTGCGCCCGATGTCGCCGCAGGCGAACGTGCCCCAGTCGGCCAGCGGCGCGCCGTTCTGCCACAGTTCCACCACCAGCGTGCCGTTGCCCGAACAGCCCAGGTTGGCGGTCAGGGAGACGGTCGTGCCGCCGGGCAGGGCGTAGGGCGTGAACTCGATCCAGTCTTCCGGGTCGCCGTCGGGGATGGAGACGTCGCCCTGACGCTCGAAACTCTTTGTCCCGAGAGGTGAAAATAGAGTACTGTACAGCGGCATGGCGGAGGTGTCGCCGTCGCTCATCGCGGGACCGACCGTCGGCGTGGCGGTGACGCCCGGCGCGGGGGTCCCGCCGGCTGACCCGGGCGTGACCGGCGTGCCGAACGCGTTCAGGACCGGGAGGCCGGCCGCGTCGGTCTGGACGTACTGGGCTGTCACCCAGCCGCGTCCGCCCGGCCCGCCGCTGTAGACGATCTGCATCCAGGCGCCGGTCTCGTTCTTGCCGGTCAGCGAGACGGTTGCGCCGACTTCGAGGATGCCGAGCGCCTCGTAATTCGTCCCCGGCCCGGAGCGGACGTTCAGCCGCTGTGTAACAGTCCCGGCGGGGCCGGAGACGCTGCCGCCCTGCGGCGTGAGCGTTGGCACGGGCTGGCCGCCGGTGTCCACGTACTGCGCCGAAACCCAGCCTATTCCGCCGGAGCCGGCGGAATAGAAGATCTGGAACCATGCCCCGTCGCCGCTCTGCCCGGTCACCTGGACCGTCTCACCGGCGTTCAGCATTCCGAGCAGGGAGTAGTCCACGCCGGGGCCGGAGCGCACGTTGACCTGGAAGGTGAGCGTCCCGGCCACGACGACCGTGGTGGCGGTGATGGTGGGCGGGGGCAGGGGCGTGAAGGTTGCGGCGGGGACGAAGGAGGTGGGGATGGTCGGCAGGATCAGGGTCGGGGTCGCGGCGGACGGGGTTGCGGTTCCGCACGCGGCGAGCAGCAGGGCAAGGGTGAGGAGCAGGAGGATGGGTTTGGTTTTCATTCTGTCATTCCGTTGCTGGTGTGTCGCTGCGAGGAGGGCGTTCTGTGCCCGACGAAGCAGTCTCCCGGCTTGCGAGGGGGTTGCTTCGCCGCCCTCGCTGCGCTCGAAGCGGCGGCTCGCAATGACACGCGTTCATCATTCCACGCGCGGGGCGGAGGCTTCCAGGGTTTCGGCGGCCTTGCGCCCGAGGCGGTCGAGGATGCTCTGGATCAGCGTGTTCGTGTCCAGCGGCTTGTGGTAGGCGGCGGCCTGTTTGGCGAGGTAGTCGGCCACGGCCAGGGCGTACTCGGTGAAGGCGATGTCGAAGCAGAGCATCTTGTAGGTGGCGCTTTCGAGGCCGGCTTCGCGTTCGGCGGTGCGCAGTTGCGGATGGTCGCGGTTGAGGGTGATGACGCCCTCTGCGGCGTCGTAGTGGGCGCGCGGGACTTTCGACCCGAGCCGGGTGTAGCGGATCTCGAACTCGACCGGCCCGCCGCGCGGCGGGCGAGGCGGGACCTTGGGCCGGCGCGCTTCCAGCCCGAACAGGCGGCGCAGCCAGTTAAACCCGCGCTGGACGAGCGACGGGCGCGGCCGGGGCTTGCGCCCCGCGGACCGGGAACCGGTCCCGGTTGGCTGCGTGGGCGGTTCGCGTTTGCGGGCGGCGGGCAGGCTGGCCCACGGCATGGATTCCTGGATTTCCAGGAAGTCCTCGTCGAGGAAGGTTTTGATGCGCCCGGTGATCTTGCGCAGCAGGCGCTGCTGGCGGGCGAGGGCGCGGCGTTTCTCGCGTTCGGCCAGCGTTTTCAGCACCTCGTCAATGCACTCGCCCAGCCAGCCCTCCAGCGCCTGGACTTTGGGATTGCGGGGGTTGAGCGCCAAACTTCGGGTGTTGTCGAAGGCCGGGATTGGCCCCGGATCGTCGTCCAGCGCGGGGACTTCGACCTCGCCGAAGATGTATTCGGCCAGCGGTTCGCGGCTGCGCCCGGTCAGGGTGGCGGCGTGCAGGAAGCCGTGGCACAGCACGGCGATGGCGTTGTCGTCGCGTTCGAGTTCGTCCGGCGAGACGCACAGTTTGCATTTTGCCCGCCCGATGACCGCGCTGACGTTTTCCGGCGTTTTGAATTCGAAGGTCAGTTCGGCTTTCGGCATCCGGTAGCGGCAGGCGCGGCCGTTGACGTTTACTTTATGAATCCGCAGGTGCTGGCCGAGCAGTTTTTCAAGATAGGCGCGCACCGCCTGCTCGTCCGGGTCGTCGTCCAGCAGGTCGCGGATGCGGATGGTGGTGCCGGAGGGCAGGCCGGGAGCGGGCTGGTCCACGGTCCGCTCGCGCACCGGGATGGGACGCCCATCCTTCGCCGATTCCACGTCGGTGCGGTGGAGTTCGACCACGCTGCGTTTGCCGTCCCTGACCGTCTCGATCTGGAGCGTGTTCGCCACGCCGAAGGCGGCCGATTTGCCGGTGCCGAACTTGCCGCGCACGGTGCGTCCGCGTTTGCGCTGGATGTTCTCGCCGTGCATCTGGAAGAAGTTGGAGAGTTCGGCGTAGGTCATGCCGCTGCCGTCGTCGGCGATGGAGACTTCGTCCGCGGCAATCGTCACCTCGCAGTGGACCGGCGTGCCGGGTTCGGCGCTGTCAATGGCGTTGGTGACGTATTCGGCCACGGCCTTGGGCATGGCGTTGAAGTAGGCCGCGTTCTGGAGCAGGTCGCGCGCCACATGCGAGGTGACCTTCAGGCGCGGCTTTTCCGGCTCCGGCGGTTTTGGCGGTTTGGGCTGCGGCGCGGCGGGCGGAGGCGCAGGCGGGGGCGGCTGCGGGGCGGGCGGCTTCCGTCGGAACAGGTTCAGGATGCCGTTGATGGTTTTGGTGATGGGGTCCTGGTCCATGGAGGTCATTATAGCGGGTTTTGTCCGATTACGAAAAAGAGCCGGATGGGGGAGGAAACAAAAAACCGGCCATAAAGGCCGGTTGTCAGCGCCCCTGGGCAGACTCGAACTGCCCTCTCTGGCTTCGGAGGCCAACACTCTGTCCACTGAGCTACAGGGGCGGACGAGCGGATTTTACCACTTTTTAGTTGGCTGGTTGGATAGTTGGTTAGTTGAGTAGTTGCTTGGTTGCGTAGTTCGGAGAGTGAATTGGTCGTCACTATTCAACTGCCCAACTACCAAACTACTCAACTACCAAACTACTCAACTATCAGACTTGAACAAACGGCGCGAGAGCCGCCAGTTCGGCGCGCAATTTGTGGAGGGTGGCAACATTCCCGCCCTCGTCGCCGAGCGCGGCGAACTGCTGGCGCTTGTGGGCATACTCTCCGCACAGTTGGTAAAAGCGCACCGTCTTGACGAACCGGCCGCTGAACAGGGCCGCCAGCCGCGCCCCCATCTGCCGCCAGGCCGAGGAAGCCGTGCGGAAATGCGCCGCGCTGAGCGTCCCGGCCTGCACCTCGCCGGAGAGGAACTTCTGCAGGGTCTTGCGCTCGCGCACGGTGGCCCACACGATGACAACGAACATGAACAGCCAGCCGGTCCAGTCCACGGCCGCGCCGATGGCCAGCCCGCCAAGTCCGCTCAGGAAGGAGGCCATCGTGTTGTGGAAGGCGTGGGTGAACATCGCCACTCCCAGCCCGAGCAGCGGGGCAATGATCTTGACCGCCCAGTTGCGGCTCAGGCGGGCGGCCGCCAGCCCGATGCCAAAGAAAGCAGTGTAGAACGGGTGCTGCCAGCCGACCAGGATGACCCGGATGAAGGACAGGAACGCCAGTCCGCTCCAGCCGCCTTCGGCGAAACCGTAGGAGTAGATGTAATACGTGTTCTCGGTGGCGGCGAAGCCCAACGCGGCCACCCCGGCGTAGATGATCCCGTCCAGCACCGAGTCGAACTCGCGGCGGAAGACGAGGAACACGATCAGCACCGCCAGCCCTTTGAGTGTTTCCTCCACCAGCGGGGCGATGATCGTGCCGGTGGCGAAATTGGTCGCAAAAGCCGAGCCGGTGAAAACATACACGCCCAGGCCGAGTACCGTGTTGATGATGAACGCCGACCCGGCCGCCACCACCGCGCCCCACATGAACACCGCGCCCAGCAGCAGCAGCGGTTCCTTCTCGTAGCGGTCGAGCCAGTACAGGATGCTGGCGAAAAACAGCGCCGTACCAAAACCGATGACGAGCGAAACGATCAGTCCCATGGCTGCCTCCGTTGAAAACTGCGTGTCATTGCGAGGAGTCGCTCTTCCCGACGAAGCAATCCCCAAGCAGATTGGGAGATTGCTTCGCCGCCAAGAACGCGGCTCGCAACGACACAATTCGTATTATGCTCACTTTGATTCTATGTCATTTTTGAAAATCAAGCGAGTGCGCTCGACGCGCGTATTTTCGAACGGGATGCCGAGTTCCGCCAGCACTTCCTCCGGGCGGCCCGTCGCGCCCTCGCGGGCAGATAAAACCATTTGCAGCGTCCCGGACCGTTCGCCTGTCCCCGCTTCGAGCGACAGGATTAGCGGACGGAGATCGTACGGTTTCCCGCGCCGCTCGCGCGGCAGCGACGGCTTCGCCAGCAGTTCCGCCACTTTCGCTTCCAGTCCGGACCCCGCGCCTGCCTCCAGCAAATTGACCTCGTACTCCGCCGCCGCGACTTGAGTCTGCAGGGCGGGCGCGCCCTCGTCCACCGGCTCCGCACGGACGATGACCAGTCCCGGCGGCGCGGCGGATTGCAGCAAATCGGCGTAGGGGCGGGGTTCATCCCCGCCCGTTTCATTCAACCACAAATCCACCACCTCGGCGCGGCCGGAGAATCCGAGCGGGAGCGCCGCGGCGATCTGGATCTTCGGCCCCGGATGGAATCCCTGCGTGTACGCCAGCGGCAGGCCGGCGCGCCGCGCGGTCCGCTCCCAGACTTGGTGGAGGTCGAGGTGGCCGATGTAACGGAGCGAGCCGGTCTTGGCGAAGGTGATGCGTAATCTCATTTTGACCGTTTCCGCAGGCGGGGAAAAATCCAGCCGCCGAATGTGCTGAACGCAATGGCCGCCGCCATCCCAACCGGACCGAAGACCGCGGACGCGTTCCCGGTCCCGGGTGCGGACGTGAGCCACAAGTACAGGATGATGCCCGCCGCGACCACGCCCGAGGCAACCGCCGCGCCGAACCCGTTGACCGGGCGCGCCAGCCGCGCCAGCAGCCCGACGACGAGCGACGTGAAGCACAGCATGGCGAGCATCGTCCACGCGCCGGCCGGGACGAGCAATCCCAGCACGGCGTTGAACATCAGCATGCCCATGAAGATCAGCGCTCCGCCGGGGATGCCGATGAAGATGTTGGAGAGGAGAGTGGGTAGATTTTTCATGACGGCTTACTGTATGTCATCCAGTCGTGGTGTGGGACAAGTCTACAGACTTGTCCTGCGTGCTGTTCCAGTCGTGGTGTGGGGACAAGTCTACAGACTTGTCCTACGGGCTTTTCACTTCTGGACATTTCCAATAATTTCCGGGATGCGCGCGGCGGTCGGCGGCGAACGCCGGCAGGATGCCGCAGGCGTAGCAGTCCTCGCGGCAGTCGGCGCGGATCTCGCCCTCCAGCGACTGGCGGAAATCATCGAACAGATACTGCTTCCGCACCGCGTCCGAGATGTGGTCCCAGGGGAAGACCTCGTCCACGCGGCGCGGGCGGTGGGCGTAGAAGGCCGGATCGAGGTCCCGCGCGGCAAACGCCGAGGTCCAGACAGCGTAGCGGAAATGTTCCCGCCAGGCGTCGAACTTCGCGCCGTTTGTCCACGCGGCGTAAATCACGTCGGCAGTCCGCCGGTCGCCGCGCGCCAGCCAGGCTTCGAGCAGGGTGTCCTCCGGTCTGGTCCAGGTCAGTTTGATGCTGCGGTCGCGCAGTTCGCGCTTGAGCAAATCCTGTTTGGCTTTGATCTGTTCCGGCAACTCCACCGCCACCCACTGGAACGGTGTGTGCGGTTTGGGGATGAAGGTGCTGACGCCCACGTTCAGTTTGGCCTTGCCGCCCAGCGTCCGCCGTCCCTCCGCCAGGACGCGATTGCACAGGCCGACGATGGCTTGCACGTCTTCGAGCGTCTCGCTGGGGTGGCCGATCATGAAATAGAGTTTGAGCGTCGCCCAGCCGCGGCTGTAGATTTCGCGGGCGGTGGCGAGGATCTGGTCGTCGGGGATGAACTTGTTGATGATGCGCCGCATCCGCTCGCTGGCGGCTTCGGGCGCGAGCGTGAATCCGCCCGCGCGGCGGTCTTTGATCTTCTCCATCAGGTCCACCGAGACCGACTCGATGCGCAGGGAGGGCAGGGAAACGGTCAGGTGGCGGCCGGCGAACTTTTCGCCGATGGCCGTGACCAGTTCCAGGATGGGTGTGTAATCGGAGGAGGAGAGCGACAGGAGCGCCAGTTCCTCGAAGCCGGTCGAGCGGATGGCGTCTTCGGCCGCCGCGACCACCTCATCCACGCTGCGTTCGCGGACCGGGCGCGTGATCATGCCCGCCTGGCAGAACCGGCAGCCGCGCGTGCAGCCGCGCATCACCTCGATGGCCACGCGGTTGTGGACGGCTTCGATGTTCGGCACGATGAAGCGGGTCGGTGGAGGCGGAAGTTTTGCAGTCATGCGCTTAAGCACAACCTGCGGCGCTTCGGGGATGTTCGGCGTGACGGTCTGGATCGTCCCGTCGTCGAGATAGGTGACATCGTAAAAGCGCGGCACGTACACGCCGGGGATTTGCGCAAGGGCTTTGAGAAGGTTGACACGTTTGCACGTTTGCACGTTTGCACGTTCCGACTTGCCAACGTGTTCACGTGGAAACTTGCTAACGGTGTTGATGATCTCGTGGATCACTTCCTCCCCCTCGCCGATGACGAACGCGTCCATGAACGCGTGCATCGGCTCCGGGTTGAAGCAGGCGTGGCCCCCGGCGATGACGATGGGGTGGCGCTCATCCCGCTCTTCGGCGCGGACGGGGATGCCGGCCAGGTCGAGCAGGTTGAGCGCGTTGGTGTAGAGTGTCTCGTAGGGGAGCGAGAAGCCGAGGATGTCGAAGTCGGCCAGGGCATGTTTGGATTCCAGCGCGTAGAGCGGGATGCCGTGCTCGCGCATCTGCGCTTCCATGTCTGTCCAGGGCGCGTAGGCGCGTTCAGCCAGCGCGTCGGGGCGCTGGTTGACCTGGCTGTAGAGGATCTGGATGCCGAGGTTCGAGATGCCGATGTCGTAGATGTCGGGGAAGACGAAGGCGGCGCGGGTCTGCACCGAGTCCCAGTCTTTGGTTACGCTGTTCAGTTCGCCGCCGACGTAACGTCCCGGCTTTTGCACCGATAAAAGGATGCGCTCGAGGCGGGTTTCGATTTCAGCAGGGGAAAGCATGGGCGGGATTATAACCGAGGCCGTTCGAACGCAAAAAAACAAAAAACAAGATAGCGGGAAAAATGGAAAGAGATGGAAAACCGGAGGCGAGGAAACGCCTCCGGCATCATCCATGTTGAATGTGCAAATTCCTTTTAGCTATTCATCGCCTGAGAGAACCCTATAAGAATGGCAAGGAAGAATGCTCCATACAACAGCCCGTACAGCAGGGAGAAAATGATACCGAAGACGAGTCCAAGCACAGATTGATTCCGGCCAACGCCGTTGAGTTTCTTGGCAGTGTTAATGCCCAGAATGCCGGACATAATGGCGATGATACCGAAAACTGGACTGAGGCAGGAAAGCGAATTTAGAGTGTCCTGCATTACGAAGATGAGGGGCATCATCACTCCAGAGACAATTCCTGCGAAAAGCGCGATGGTGGCCCATATATTCTTTTGTGCAGGGGAAGTCGGAAGCGAGGACATAGACGGGATTATAACCGAGGCCGCCAGATGCGGTGGGGGACGAAAAACCGGAGGCGGGGGATGAACTGCATCCGGACAGGTTGTCATCCTGCCGCGGAGTTTTTTCCTTTTTTCACTGTCATGGCACGTAAACGGGCAGGTCCAGGACCTTGAATTGCCCGTCGGCAGTTTCGGCGACGCGGTATTCGAAATGGGATTCAGACGGCATCTCGGTCTCGGTCGCGCCGCAGCAGGGGCCGCGCACGAACAGGCTGCCATTTGGATCGTTGAATTCGACGAAGAAAACGTACGTGTCGCTGTGATGGTCCTTGAGCGTCGCCGACCGGACCGTGAGGCATTGCAGGCCGTTCATCCGGCAGCCGTTCTGCCAGAGGGCGGCGTGGTCGGCGGGGTCGAGTGCCGGGTTGAAACTGACCAGCGCTTCGTAATCGCCGCCGTAGAGAGCGTCCGCTTCGGCGTATTCTCCACAATTGAGATGGTCGAAGAACGCGACCAGCGCCTGCCGGGCCTCGCCCGCGCGGGACGCGCCGGGGGCGCAGGCAGCAAGCAGCGCGGCGAGCAGGATGACGGTCCGCAGAACCGGGGCGGCTTTTTTCATGCGCGCTAAGGCTCATCCTTCGGCGGCTGGACGTTCTCCAGCCCGGGCAGTTTGTCGGCCAGGCTGGCCGGCTTGTGGATGAGCGCCGGCAGGCATTGCGGGCAGATGAAAACGTCCGCGTCCTGGTAGTGTATTGGGAGCAGGGGGATTTGCTGTTCGGATTTTTGGCAGTTCAGGCAGTTTTTCATTTTTTCTCCAATCGTAAATCAGAAATCGTAAATCACAAGGTGCCTTTGTACATCCCGCCGTCCACAGTCAGCATCACGCCGGTGACGTAACTCGCGGCGGGCGAGACGAGGAACACGGCCGCGTTGGCGAACTCCTCCGGCCTGCCCATGCGCCCGAGCGGACTGTCCTTCGACTGTTTGGCGATCTCTTCCTCGACCATTGTCCCGTTCTGCTTTGCCCGGAAGGTCATCAGTTCGACCACGCGCTCGGTCTCGGTCCAGCCGGGCAGGATGGAGTTGAAGCGGATGCCCGCGCCGCCGAGTTCGAGCGCCAGCGACTTGGTCAGGCCGACCGTGGCGGCGCGGATGCTGTTCGACAGCACCAGGTTGGGGATGGGCTGTTTGACCGAGTACGAGGTGATCGTCAGCACGCTGGCGGCTTTGGATTGTTTGAGATGCGGCAGGGCGGCCTTGATGAGCCGCACGTGGCTCATGAACGACAGGTCAATCGCCTTCTGCCAGGTTGCTTCGTCGAACGACTCGAACGCCCCGGCGGGCGGCCCCCCGGCGTTGGTGACGAGGATGTCGAGTCCGCCGAAGGCGCGCACCGCCTCGTCAATCAAACGCTCCGGCAGGCTGGCATCGGTCACATCGCCCGCCAGCCCGATGGCTTTTGTCCCAGTCTTTTCGGCGATCTGTTTTGCCGCGGCCTCGACCTTGTCCTTGTCCCGGCTGTTGACCGCCACGCGGCAGCCCTCGCGGGCGAGGCCGAGCGCCACGGCGTAGCCCAGTCCGCGCGAGGCGCCGGTGACGAGAGCGGTTTTGTTTTTGAGATTTAGGTCCATGATTCCTCCGTAAGGGCGGACCTGTGTGTCCGCCCGGGGACGACACGCAGGTCGTCCCCTACAGCAATTCTATTTTTGTATCCAGCACATCCCCGTCCGTCCAGTTCGCCTCGGCCCACTTGCGGACCGTCTCCAGCGCGGACTGCAAATGCGCGGCGTCGTTGCCGAGCATGGCGCAGGCGATGACTGCTTCGGTCCACTTATCGTGCAAGTCCATCTCCGCCGCGGAGACGTTGAACTGGCGGTGCAGACGGTGGAGCAGCGGCTTGAGCCGTCCGCGCTTTTCTTTGAGCGAGGCGCAGGCAGGGAGGTGGAGGCGGAGGGCAAGCAGGCCGATCACTTCTTGAGGACCAGTTCGCGCACTTTCCGGGCCACGTCCATGTTCTGCAGGGCGGTCACGGCGGCGATCATTTCGGGCGGGGCGCCTTTCTTTTTCAGTTCCTCGATCCAGGCTTTGGTCATGGCCTGCATCCGGACGGCGGTCTGCGCCATCATGCTCTTGAGCAAGGCGGCGAACATCTCGTCCTGCTCGGCGTATTTCATCAGGGCGGCGACGGCTTCGTCAACATTCACAGTGGGTTTGGGTTTTCCGAACATGGGGTTCTCCTTTGCTGATATGCGGCGGAATCCTCTTGCTTTCGCACTACCCGCGGATTACAATGCCTTCACGTATGGACACCGAACTCGCCTACAACCAGGCCCTCGACTACCTCTACTCTTTCGTAGATTATAGCCTGAAAAAAGCCTCCGAACTCGCCAAGGCCGATTTCAACCTCGACCGGATGCGCGACCTGATGGCGCTGCTCGGCAGCCCGGAGCAGAAATACCCCATCCTCCACGTGGCCGGGACGAAGGGCAAAGGCTCCACGTCCGCGCTGATGGCCGCGGCGTTGACCGCGGCCGGGTACCGGACCGGGCTGTACACTTCGCCGCACTTGCAGGATTACTGCGAGCGCATCCAGATTGACGGAGAAAACGTCTCACACGTCCAACTGGTCCAACTGGTCGAACAAGTCAAGCCCCATGTCGCGGCGGTTCCGAAGTTGACCACGTTCGAGATCACGACGGCGATTGGTTTCCTGTACTTCGCGCAGCAAAACGTGGACGCGGCCGTCATCGAGGTCGGACTGGGCGGGCGGCTGGACGCGACGAACGTGGTCACGCCGCGCGTCTCGGTCATCACCTCACTTTCTTACGACCACATGGCCGTGCTGGGCGACACGCTGACGCTCATCGCCGGGGAGAAGGCTGGCATCATCAAGCCGGGCATCCCGGTAGTTTCGTCTCCGCAAAAGGATGAGGCGCGGCTTGTGCTGGAAAAGATCGCCGTGGAGCGCGGCTCGCCGCTCACGCTCGTCGGCCGCGACGTGACGTTCACGCCCGGCGACCATTCCCTCGATGGCCAGACTCTTACAATCGTCAATCGTAAATCGTCAATACCCTTCGGGTACGATGTTGTAAATCCAAAATCGGTTATACTGCGCATCCCCCTGCTGGGCATGCACCAAGTCGAGAACGCCGCGACGGCGTACGCCGCGCTGCAAGCCAGCGGACTGGACGTGAGCGACGAGGCCGTCCGCGAGGGATTTGCCGGGGTAAAATGGCCGTGCCGGTTCGAGATATTGCGCTCAGAGCCTCCGGTGATTTTGGACTCGGCCCACAACCAGGATTCGTTCGCCAAACTACGCCAGACGCTGGAAGAGTACTTTCCCGGCCGGAAGGTCATCCTCATCCTCGGCGCGTCGGAGGATAAAAGTCTGGCCGAGATGCTGGCAGAGATGAAACCGTGCCTGCGCCTGCTTGTCGCCACCAAAGCCGACCACCCGCGCGCCCTCGAACCGGAAAAGATCGTTGAAACGGCGGACCGGCTCGGGGTCCGGGCGGAGGCGGCTGCCCCCGTGGAGGCCGCGCTGGCCCGGGCGCTCGATCTGTCCGCGGCGGACGGGAGCATTGTCCTGTCGGCGGGCAGCATGTTCGTCACCGCCGAAGTGAAAACCGCCTGGGAAAATACCGTTGGCAAGTTGACACGTTAGCACGTTGGCAAGTTTTTTCCAGCCCGCAACATGCTAACGTGCGACGTGTAAACGTGCAACATGCAAACGAGGAAATATGAATCAAACCGACTGGTTACAGGAAGAAGAAAATTTCAACGCCTCGCTCTCGCAGCGCACCGAAGAACTGTACCGCGTGCCGAACGCGACGCCGGACGAGGAAGGCTGCATCGAGGCGCTCATCCTGCCGCTGCGCGACATCGTCATCTTCCCGCACATGGTCACGCCGGTCTTTGTGGCGCGCGAGGCCAGCCTGCTCGCCATCCGCGAGGCGCAGGAGCGCAACCGCACCATCATCGGCCTGACCCAGCGCGACCCCGAGATCGAGGAGCCGGCCTTGCAAGACTTCATGCCTATCGGCATGGAACTGGCCGTGGGGCGGCTGCTCTCGATGCCCGACGGCTCCTCCTCCGCGCTGGTGCAGGGACGCCGCCGCGTGGAAGTGCTGGAGTTCACCCGTCTCACGCCCGTGCTGCGCGTGCGGGCGCGTGTCATTGACGAGACGGTCATCCCCGACAAGAACACCCGGGCGCTGATGCGCACCGCCCTCGACCTGTTCGACCGCTGCGTCCAACTCGACCGCGCCATCCCCGAGGAAGCCCACCTGTTTGCCATGAACATCTCCGAGCCGGGCTGGCTCTCGGACATGATCGCCTCGGCGGTCAGCATCAACTTTGTCGAGCGCCAGCAGCTGCTCCTGATGACCGACCCGCGCCAGCGCCTGGGGCGCATCAACACACTGCTGGCCCAGGAACTGGACGTGCTCGAACTGGAGGATGAGATCCACAGCCGCGTCCAGAACGAGGTGGACAAAAGCCAGCGCGAGTTCTACCTGCGCGAGCAGATGAAACAGATCCAAACTGAACTGGGCGAGGGCGACATCTTCACCCGCGAGATGAGCGACTTGAAGAAGCGCATCGAAACGGCCCGCCTGCCGGACCCGGCGCGTGTCACCGCCCTCAAGGAACTCGAACGCCTGAACCAGATGCCGGCCATGGCCCCCGAAGTGGGCATCATCCGCACCTACCTGGACTGGATCCTCGACCTGCCCTGGCAGGAGGCCACCGAAGACAACCTGGACGTGAAGCACGCCGCCCGGACGCTCGAGCGCGACCATTACGGCCTGAAAAAAGCCAAGGACCGCATCCTCGAGTACATCGCCGTCCGCTCGCTCAAGCCGAAGAAAGAACGCCAGCCCATCCTGTGCTTCGTCGGGCCGCCCGGCACGGGCAAGACCTCGCTGGGACGGTCCATCGCCGACGCGCTCGGGCGCAAATTCGTACGCGTCTCGCTCGGCGGCGTGCGCGACGAGGCCGAGATCCGCGGCCACCGCCGGACGTATATCGGCGCGCTGCCCGGGCGCGTCCTCCAGACGATGAAACGCGCCGGGACCGCGAACCCGCTCTTCATGCTCGATGAGATTGATAAACTCGGGCAGGATTTCCGCGGCGACCCCTCGTCTGCCCTGCTCGAAGTGCTCGACCCCGAACAGAACCACGCCTTCAGCGACCACTATCTCGAACTGGACTTCGACCTGTCGAAGGTCATGTTCATCACCACCGCCAACACGCTGATGACCATCCCGCCCGCCCTGCTTGACCGGCTGGAGGTGATCGAGTTCCCCGGCTACATCGAGGAGGAGAAACTCATCATCGCCGGGCGTTACCTCATCCCGCGCCAACTGGACGAGAGCGGGATTGACGCCGGCGGCCTGACATTCCCGGCCGAGACGCTCCAGCGCGTCATCCGCGAATACACCTACGAAGCGGGCGTCCGCAACCTGGAGCGCGAGATCGGGCGCGTCTGCCGCAAAGTGGCGCGCTGGATGGCCGAAGAGAAGCGCCACCCGGAGGTCATCACGCCGGACCTGGTGGAGAAGTTCCTCGGCCCCCAGCAGTTCTTCCAGACCGAGGCCGAGCGCCAGGACGAAGTGGGCGTGGCCACCAGCCTGGCCTGGACCGAGAACGGCGGCGAGATCATGTCCATCGAAGTGGCCGTGCTGGACGGCAAGGGCAACCTGCAGATGACCGGCCAGATCGGCGACGTGATGCAGGAATCCGGTCAAGCCGCGCTGACGTACGTCAAGTCGCGCGCCGCCCTGCTGGGCATTGATCCCGACGTGTTCGAGCGCATGGACATCCACGTCCACATGCCGGAAGGCGCCATCCCGAAGGACGGCCCGTCGGCGGGCATCACGCTGGCCACGGCGCTCGTCTCCGCGCTGACCGGGCGGCCGGTCTACAAGGAAGTCGGCATGACCGGCGAGATCACCCTGCGCGGGCGCGTCCTGCCCATCGGCGGGCTGCGCGAGAAGGTGCTGGCCGCCCACCGCGCCGGGCTGAAGGTGGTGCTCGTCCCGGAGAAGAACATGAAGGACCTGGTGGACGTGCCGAAGAAGGTGCGTGAGGATTTGAAGATCATCCCGCTCCTGCACATGGACCAGGTGCTCGAACTGGCCGTCGCCCCCGATCCGGTCATCGAACCGCCGAAACCGCGGCGCAGGTCGGAAGAGCCGGAAGAGCCGGAAGAATAGTCACCCAGGAATCAGGTAATCAGGTAATTGGGTAATTAGGCAATTAGGTAATATGGCATTGGCCTGCCCCTTATCACCTTATTACCTTATCACCTGATTACCTTTTTCCCTTGCATCATCGAGGTACCTCAATGCCCCAATCCCTTAAAGACAAAGTTGTCCTCATCACCGGCGCCTCCTCCGGCTTCGGCGCGGACGCGGCCCGGCTGTTCGCCAAAGAGGGCAGCATCGTCGTCCTCGCCGCCCGCCGCGTGGACCGGCTGACCGCCCTCGCCGAGGAAATCCGCGCGGATGGCGGGCAGGCCTTCGTCGTCCCGCTGGACGTGGCCGAGTTGTCCCAGATTGACGAGGCCGTCCAGACCGTGCTCGACAACTTCGGGCAGATTGACATCCTGTTCAACAATGCCGGCTTTGGCCGCCTCGACTGGCTGGAGAGACTCGACCCGGTCGCCGACATCGAGACGCAGATCGCCGTCAACTTGACCGGCCTCATCCAACTCACCCGCCTCGTCCTTCCGTCCATGATGAACCGCCGCGCCGGGACGATCATCAACATGTCCTCGGTCGCTGGCTGGATCGCCCCGCCGCTCTACTCCATTTATGCCGCCACCAAGCACGGTGTGCGCGGCTTCACCGACGCCCTGCGCCGCGAGGTTGCCCCCTTCGGAATCAAAGTCTGCGGCATCTATCCCGGCGGCGCGACCACCGAATTTGGACATCACACCGGCAGCGCCCCCTCCAAAAGCGTGTTCAAGGCCGCCGCCTTCCTGAACGTGACCTCCGAATTCGTTGCCCGCCGGACCGTCGGCCTGGCGCGCCATCCCCGCCGGACGCTCATCCTGCCGTGGTGGTACGCGCCCGTCATCTGGTTCGAGCGCGCCTTCCCCGGCCTGGTGGACTGGTTCCTGGAGGTGACGTTTGTGAAGAGATTCCACAAGCCGGATCATGGTGAATAGGGAATGGTGAATGGGGAATTTACCGCGCAGGCTGTTCGCCATGATCCATTCACTATTCACTTCTCAATAACCTGGAGAACCCTATGACTTTACCCCGTCTTTCCAAACTTTCCGTATCTCTCCAAGCATCCAACCTGGACGCGCTCGTCCTGAACGCCGGCCCCAGCCTGGTCTATCTGACCGGCTTGCATTTCCACCTGTCCGAGCGGCCGGTGGCGGCCATCTTTACCGCGGACCACGAACCGGTCATCATCCTGCCCGAACTGGAGATGCTCAAGGTGAAGGGGATGCCGGTGCGGGCTTTCCCGTATTCTGAGAACCCTGCCGAGTGGGACGGCGTCTTCCGCCAGGCGGTGCAGTCGCTGGGGCTGGACAGGAAACGCGTCGGCGTGGAGCCGCGCCAGATGCGGCTGCTGGAGTTTCGTTACATCGAAGCGGCTGTAGGGGCGATGTCCCGTCGCCCGGACTTCCCCGACGCCTCGGACGTGGTCAGCCGGCTCCGGGTCCGCAAGGATGCGGACGAGGTCGCGGCGATGCGCAAGGCAGTGCAGATTGCCCAATCCGCGCTGGAGGCGACCATCCCGCTCATCAGGATTGGCATGACCGAAAAAGAGATCGCCGGCGAGTTGGTGGTCCAGTTGCTGCGGCACGGATCGCAGTCCGAGATGCCGTTCGCCCCGATCGTCTCCGGCGGGCCGAACGCGGCTAACCCGCACGCCTCGCTCTCTGATCGGAAAATTCGCCCCGGCGACCTGCTGGTGGTGGACTGGGGCGCGGCGGTGGACGGCTACGTCTCCGACCTGACGCGCACCTTCGCGGTGGGCGACGTGGACGAGGAGTGCCGCAAGATTCACCAGATTGTGCAGGAGGCCAACGCGGCCGGACGGGCGGCGGGCAGGCCCGGCGCTCCCTGCGCGGCGGTGGACATCGCCGCGCGGACGGTCATCGAGCAAGCCGGGTACGGGCAGTATTTCACGCACCGCACCGGTCACGGCATCGGCATGGAGGGCCACGAAGACCCGTACATGCGCGGCGACAATCAGCAACTGCTGGAGCCGGGCATGGCGTACACGGTCGAGCCGGGCATCTACCTGCCGGAGCGCAACGGTGTGCGGATCGAAGATAACGTGGTCATCACGGAAGATGGCGCGGAGTGCTTGAGCGATATGGAGCGCGGGTTGAGGCGGGTTGGGTAATGGTGAATAGTGAATGGGTAGGGGCGGACCTGTCGTGTCCGCCCTTTTTTCTTGCATTGGCGAGCAAGAAGGATTATACTAACGGTATAACGAAAGGTATAACCAGATGGAATACGTAAAGACTGCCATTTCCGTGCAAAAGTCCCTTTTTGAAGAGGCGGACAACCTTGCCCGCCAGATGAAAATGCCGCGCAGCCGCCTGTTCGTGTTGGCGCTGGAGGAATATATCAAGCGCCAGCAGAACCGCGAACTGTTGGAAAAATTCAACGCGGCCTACGCCGGTGAACCCGACCCTGCCGAACAGGTCTATTTAGAAAAAACCAGGAAGTTGCATCGCAAAATGGTGGAGGGGGAATGGTAATTCATCAGGGTGACATCTACTGGGTTGATTTGGGCGATCCTTCAGGTTCAGAACCAGGCTACCGGCACCCGCACGTTATTGTGCAAAACAGCCTGCTCAACCAGAGCCGTCTCCGTACCGTGGTTGTCTGTGTCCTGACATCCGTCCTCAAACGTGTGGATTCGCCGGGGAATATTTTACTGAGCAAAGAAGAGACTCGCCTGCCAAAAGACAGTGTAGTCAATGTTTCCCAAATTTTCACAGTAGACAAAACCCAATTGGATGAATACGTTGGCACAATTCCCCCACGGCGTGTGCGGGAAATCCTAGAAGGAATCCGGCTGGTATTGGAGCCGCGCGAGGCAAAGTGAGCGCGGATTGTTTGAGCAATATGCCGCGCGAAATCTGCGCCGTTGGGTAATCCTGTAGGGGCGGACCTGCGTGTCCGCCCTTTGTTGATGGAATGAGAACTGTCCATGCCCCTCACCCCCTTCAAACTTGAACGTTACTTCGCCCGCTACGAATTCAGCGCGAAATACCTGCTGTGCAGTTCGGACTGCGAGTCGCTCGCGGTGGCCGACCTGCTGGTGCTGGAGCCGGGCGCGGACGAGGGCCTGAAACGCCACTGGCTGGGCTACACCGAGTCGCTCGGCGCGCCGTCGCTGCGCGCCGAGATCAGCCGCATCTACACCGGCATCGCGCCGGAGCAGGTGCTGGTCCACAGCGGCGCGGAGGAAGCCATTTTCCTGTTCATGCACGCCGCGCTGACACCCGGCGACCACGTCATCGTCCATTGGCCGTGCTACCAGTCGCTGTTTGAAATCGCCAGAAGCATCGGCTGTGACGTGACCTTCTGGGAAGCGCGCGCCGAAAGCGGCTGGGCGCCCGACCTGGACGAACTCAAGCGGGACCTTCGCCCGAACACCCGCCTCGTTATCGTCAACACGCCGCACAATCCGACCGGCTACCTGATGCCGCCTCCCGGCTTCCTCGCCTTGAACGCGCTTTGCCAGGAACGCGGCATTTTGCTCTTCTCCGACGAAGTCTACCGCGACCTCGAATACGATCCCGCCGACCGGCTCCCCTCGGCGTGTGAGATCAACCCGGAGGCGGTCTCGCTGGGCGTAATGTCGAAATCCTACGGGCTGGCCGGACTGCGCATCGGCTGGGTCGCCACGCGCAACGCCTCGGTCTACGCGCGCATGGCCGCGCTCAAGGACTACACCACCATCTGTAGCAGCGCGCCGAGCGAGTACCTGTCCGAACTAGCGCTCCGGCACCGCGAAAAGTTGGTCGAACGGAACCTCCAGATCATCCGCGGCAACCTGTCCCTGTTGGACGCGTTCTTTGCCGCGCACGCCGACCGGTTCGAGTGGGTGCGCCCGGCTGCCGGTCCGATCGCGTTCCCGCACCTGGCCGGGGAGGATGTCGAGCAGTTCTGCCACCGGCTGGTCACAGCGGCTGGCGTCCTGCTCCTGCCCGGCACGATGTACGACCACCCGGGGAACCATTTCCGCATCGGCTTCGCGCGCAAGAACATGCCCGAAGCGCTGGCAAGGCTGGAGGAATTCCTGAATGACTGACATGAACGCCGAAGAATTTCTCTTCCGCCTCGACCAGATTCCCCACCTGCTGGACCTCGCCCGCCAGCAGGATGCTCTCCAATGTTATCAGGTCCAGAAGACTCTGCGCCAGCAGCGCCGTCAGGAAAAGAGACCCTTCCTCTACTCGATGCCCATGCGTCACCTGTACCATTGCCCGTTGTGCGGAAAACGGGACACCGACATCCTCCACGAACTGGAAGACCCGCGTCGCAACGCCCAGATCAAATTCCTAGAACTGGTCATTCACCAGGCGCGTGACCACGATACGCCGCCCGATGACGAACTGGCCGCTTTCGTGGATGCGTGCCTGAAGGAGGCGGGATGACCAGTTATTGCGAAACCATCCGCGGCCACCCGGAAGACACGCTCAACAAGAAGTACCACGACACGCAGTACGGATTCCCGCTGACGGACGACGCCGCGCTGTTCGAGCGGCTCATGCTGGAAGTCAACCAGGCGGGCCTCTCCTGGACCCTGATCCTGCGCCGCGCCCCCGGGTTCCGGCGCGCCTACAACGGCTTCGACGTGGACACGGTGGCGGCCTACGGCGAGGCGGACGCGGCCCGTCTACTGGCAGATGCCGGGGTGATCCGCAACCGGCTCAAGGTGCACGCGGCGGTCGAGAACGCGCGCCGCATCCAGGGTCTGCGCGGCGAGTTCGGTTCGTTCAAAGGCTGGCTGGACGCGCACCATCCGCTCTCGCTGGAGGAGTGGACGCAACTCTTCAAGAAGACGTTCGTCTTCACCGGCGGGGAGATCGTGCGCGAGTTTCTGGTGTCCACTGGCTACCTGCCGGGCGCGCACGACCACGACTGCCCCGTTTACTGGCAGATTGCCCGCCTGCTCCCGCCCTGGACGCTCGGACTGCGGAAGGTGGCGCTGGTCCCGCACGAGGACGGAGCGGCGCACTGAACGGCGGCGTCAAAGCGGGGTTATAATCTGCCTGTCGCACCCATCACAAAATTTCCCCGCGAGGCGCATATGCCCCAAACCATCCCCACTGCTGAACCGTTCTTCTTCCCCGGCTCCGGGAAAAATGCCAAAATCGGCTGTCTCGTCACGCACGGATTCACCGGCGCGCCGAAGGAAATGCGCTGGCTGGGCGAGTACCTGAACGCGCAGGGCTACACCGTCTGCGGCATCCGGCTGAATGGCCACGCCACCAAACCCGAAGACATGATCCGCTCACGCTGGCAGGATTGGCTGCTCTCGGTGGAAGACGGTTACAACCTGCTGCGTTCCTGCACCGACCAGGTCTTCCTGCTCGGCCTTTCGATGGGCGGGGCGCTGTCGCTGACGATGGCGGGCAGGTTCCCGGTCCGGGGCGTGGTCGCCATGTCCACGCCCTGCCAGTTGCCTCGCAATCCGCTCCTGCGTTTCACCCGCCTCCTCTCCTGGTTCGTCCCGTACATGCCCAAAGGAAAAGGCGCGCCCGGCGAAGGCTGGTTCGACATGGACGCGTTCAAACAGCACGTCTCCTACCCGAAGAACCCGGTGCGCTCGGCGGGCGAACTGAACGAACTGCTGGAGGCGATGTGCGCCTCGCTGCCGCAGGTCACGTGCCCGGTGCTGCTCATCCACTCGCGCAATGACATCTATGTGATCCGTGACAGCATGGAGAAAATCCATGCCGGCCTTGGCAGCGCCGACAAGCACATGTTGTGGGTCGAAGGCGGGGGGCACGTCATCACCGAGGAGCCGACCCGCCACCAGGTCTTCCAGGCCGCCGCCGAATTCATCCAGCGGGTATCCCGTCAATGAGCCTCGATCTCATCCTGCTCTTCGTCTCCCTCTTCACCTGGGGGATTGGCGAGGGGCTGTTCTTCTTTTTCCAGCCCATCTACCTGGCGGAACTCGGCGCGGACACGATGACCATCGCCGGAGTTTTCAGCGCGTTCGGATTGGCGATGATGGTGGCGCACGTCCCGGCCGGCTACCTGGCCGACCGCATTGGCCGCAAGCCCCTGCTCATCGCCGCCTGGACCTCGGGCCTGCTCGCCACCTGGGTGATGGCCCTCGCCCGCACCCTGCCTGCCTTCATCGTCGGGATGCTGCTCTACGGACTGACGGCCTTCGTCTCCTCGCCGTTGAATTCCTACGTGACCGCGGCGCGCGGCAAACTGGCTCCGGCGCGGGCGATGACATTCATGTCGGCCGCGTTCAACTTTGGGGCGGTGATCGGACCGCTTGCCGGCGGCTGGATCGGCGACCACGTCGGCCTGCGGACGGTCTACTTCATCGCCGGTGGCCTGTTCGTCATCTCGACCGCCGTCCTGTTCTTCCTCAGGTCCCAGCCGACCGACCGCCACGATCCCTCTTCACCCCCGGCAAAACTCCTGACCAACACGCGTTTTGTCGGCTTCCTCGGGATCATCTTCGTGGTGATGTTCGCCTCCTATCTGCCCCAGCCGTTCACCGCCCGTTTCCTGGAAAACGAACGCCAGTTGTCGCTGAGCGCCATCGGCCTGCTCGGTTCAGTCAACGGGCTGGGCAATGCGCTGCTCAACCTCCTGCTCGGACAGTTTTCCGCCCGGCTGGGGCTGGCGCTGGTCCAGTTGTGCGTGATGGCATTCTCCCTGCTCATCTGGCGCGGCGCCGGGCTGGAGTGGTACGCGGCCGGCTATTTCATCCTCGGCGGGTACCGCGCGGCGCGCCCGTTCATCTTCGCGCAGGTGCGGTCGCTCATCCATTCGGCGCAGATGGGCATCGCCTACGGCATCGCCGAGACGTTCAACGCGCTGGCGCTGGCGCTCGCGCCGCTGCTGGCCGGTTTGCTGTATACGCGTGACCCGGCGCTGGTCTACCCGGCCGCGCTCGGGCTGCTGGCGGTCACGCTCGCGGTCGGCATTGCCTTCGCCCCGCGCGATCATGCGGGCGGCGCCGCGCCCGAAGTCCGCACGCTGGAATCCTGATGCTCGCAATCGTCACCCTCACCCTCGGGCCGGTTGCCACCAACGCCTACCTGTTCGCCGATTCGGAAACCGGCGCGGCGGCGGTCATTGACCCGGCCTGGGACGGCGACGTGATCCTGGCCGAAGCCAAAAAGCGGGACTGGCAGATTGGTCAACTCTGGTACACGCACGCCCACTTCGACCATTTCGGCGGCGCGGCGGAACTGGCGCGCTCCCTCACCCCGACTCCTTCCGTGGCATTGCATTCCGCCGACCACTTTCTCTGGCAGATGGGCGGAGGCGGCGCGCTGTTCGGCTTCAGAATTGACAAAGGCCCGGCCCCCTCCGTGGACCTCGCCTCGGCCCGCACCCTCAACCTGGGCGGCCTGACCTTCGAGGTGCGGCACACGCCGGGGCATACGCCCGGCCATTGCGCGTTCTACTGCGCTTCGGCGGGCGTCCTGTTCAGCGGCGACCTGATCTTCCAGGGTTCCGTCGGCCGCACCGACCTGCCCGGCGGCAGCACAAGCACGCTGATCGCCAGCATCCGCGCCCACGTCTTCACCCTGCCCGACGCCACGCGCATCCTGTCCGGCCACGATCCGGAGACGACGGTGGGGGAGGAGAAGGTATCCAATCCGTTTGTGGGCGGCGATTTATCTTCGCTGTAGGCCGTTTACTGGCAGAGTTTACCAATGTAACTCAGTGGACAGTGCGGAGGCAGAATGCTATACTTCTTTTTGATGAGCAAACGCATCCGCCAGATCGAGGCCAAGTTCTGTACAAATCGCTCCACCCGATAAGAAGCCGACATTTGAGGGATTATTTGGATAGAAAACTGTCAAGATTGGAGGGAGTATGAACGATTATTTATTGCCCATTGCTGATGGCTTACCCGCTAGAGATTCCGGTGAGTGGGTAAAAGAGAAATTATTCTATGTCAAACGATATATTGATGTGTTTGAAGTTGCTATGAGGGGAAAAAACTGGAGGCGGAGAATCTTTATCGATTTATTCTCTGGCCCTGGAAAATGTGTTATTCGCGACACTAATGAGCACTTACTCGGTTCCCCACTAATATCCCTACAAACGCAATACCCATTTACAGATTACTATTTTGGCGACTTAGACCAAGCAAATATTGATACGTTACAACAACGAGCGGCTAATTGTGCAGTCTCCCAAGCAAACATTCACTTCTTGGTTGGAGACGCTAATAGCAAAGTCAACGATGTAATTGCCGATATACGGAGGTTCGACAAGCAATATATAAGCGGAATCCTGCCTTGCTTAAATCTGGCGTTTCTGGATCCTGAGGGACTTGAACTTGAATGGGAAACCGTTGCCCAATTAGCAAAAATGAATAGGATGGATCTAATAATCCATTATTCCCAGAACGGCTTAACAAGAAATTTGGATAAATGCTATGCAACCGAAAAAGACACAATTGTTGACAAGTTTTTCGGTGATAGAAAATGGCGCGATGTTTATAAGACAGCGCTAAACAGAAGAGAGAGCATTGGTATTCATCGAGCACTGATTGATTATTACAAATCGAAACTCAGTGATTTGGGGTATGTTGTGATAAAAGATAGTGATGAAATAGCTCGTGAACCCCTAATACGCAATACTCAAAAAAACGCTCCACTATATCGCTTGATATTTGCAAGCAAACATCCTTTAGGTAATAACTAGCCACCTGACAGTTTCGTAAAAAGGTGTTGATCGGCGAGCAAAACCGAGTAAATTAGGTTTCCACCACGAAACCGAATCCTTGGAGCTGCCGAAT
>WOUS01000012.1:43885-131011 GCA_009772985.1 Anaerolineaceae bacterium | reverse complement strand
GGCTTGCGTTTCATCCAAAGGAGACTCATCAATGCTCTTTCTATCTCTGTTCCGCTGTGTACCTACCTGTGACTCCAAACTGTCAGGTGGCTAGTTATTAATATCATAGACCAGCACTTCAAGCCGCTTCAATATCACATCCCATTCCTGCTGACAAGCAGATCGCATTGTGGATGCTCGCGGGCCAACAAAAGGCACGAATGTACCTTCACTAACCGCCCTTTGCAAATCCGTGTAAATCGCGTTTGTTTGAGAGTTCTTTGCAACCATAAGATCCTCCTTGAATGTTACATCAAGAATTTATATCAAAAAGAACTTTGACCGTAGATTGGATTTCATCATTGTATTTAGTTATCAAGCTATTGCCGTCCTCGGTAACACTTCCGTTTGCCACTGCACGAAAAAGAATGGCTTCCGGAGCAACAGCAATGCGGCTAGCCGGCACCAATTCATAGTGGTCAACTACAGCCTTTATCGGAAGGGGCTGTTCATTCCGTTGTAAATACGATTCGCTTATATTATGACAAATAATCTGGGATACTTTCATCTGGTCTTTGGCCAGATCCTTTAAATGGACATTGTCTTGCCGGGGTTCAATTCCCAGGAACGCAGCAATATGATCTAAAAACATATCAGGCCTCTGCATGTCCAAATCAATCCATGATGATAAATCTGATGAGCCCTGGAAACGCGGATTAATCTCTGCAACGTATACTCTATCCCTAAAAACTATTGCATCAATCCCAAATGCTCCCAGATAACCTTTAGAAGCCAACCATCTTCCTGATTTTATAACATACTCTTCTAACTCGTCCAAGATTTTATCAGACAAATCACCCAAACGGGCAAAGTCATTGCCACAATAGCCGAATGTACGCCTAGTACATGACCTAATACCTATTAATTGTAATGAGGGGGAATGCAAAGTGACAGTTCCGTCCGGAAACGCTACTGCATTTACATTAAGCGGAATGCTTGGGCTTAGGAATGGGGCTACACCCAAAAAGTGATCCGGGTGGGGTACGGATTTCAAATCGAGTTCTGCAGGGTCATGTATCAACGCCAAGCCAGCACCACCATCTGAACGGCTTGAGCGGATTACTTGCGGACCTGTTTGCAACATTTCCTCCAGGAGATTACGATCCTTCTCTTCTACATAGGTCCAGGGAACGATATTAACACCAACCTTCTTTAGCTCGCTTTCAACCCAAGGCTTATGCTCAAAGGGTTCTTGTGATTCGTGAAACAAGCCTAAATATTCCACACTTTTCGATCGAGGAAAATAAATAGATGTTAGAAAATTTGATGGCCGGTAGGAAACCAGATAAGACTGATCGGCGAGCGAAAAAAACAACTGCCGACGAAGATCCAGAGCATCTGGAGTATCATCATAATCAATACTATAACTATCCAAGTCTACTCTGAGTTTTTTCTTTGTCTCTAGACAAACCTCCTTGTTAAGTGAAATTGAATTCAATGGCGCTATTAATGAAAAGAGTTCTTTAAAATTGTTAATCCCTAAAAGGGCCCTGCTGTCTGTTCCCCTTGTTCCAAACCAGACCAACTTTCGATTGCCTAGTCTCGAATTGATTAATTCAAGTGCATTCTTATACTTTGTCGTCATAGCTGATTGCTGTCCGAAGAAAAATAATATGCCGAACTCCCATCCGGCAAAGTCAACGTATTATGCTGGCATGGAATGCAACGCGGGCCTAATTTAACCCCATAACGTTCAACAATTTCTCGAGAACGTAAGTACACATGCTCAAGCAAGCCTGGCTCTGGAGGCTGCAAACCGGCAAGAGGCGTACCCGGCGCGGGTCGAAAGGGACTGAGAACCGGGTCACAACCCAGGCGGGCCAAAAATTCGACGCCCTGCAAAGTCTTTTCTTCCGGCTCAAGCCCTACAAGTATAAGTGAGCGCACTTTTCCATTTGTTCCAATTCTTTTAACGGCATGCTCAATAAATTTTGCAAATAACTCGAGACCTATTCGATGCTTTTGGGGTGTAACCCGGCTTGAGATTTCTTCATCGTACACTTCCAGGTTTATTGAAAAACCATTTGCACCCCAATCCACAAGTTTATCAATAATGTTATCTTTTCGAGGCGCCAGCATTATATCTACCGGTAAGGGACTATTCTTGATTATTTTTTCATATACAGTGTCAATATAATCATAGTCTCGCTGACTAGGTGTCCCACCGCTAATAAGCGTATGTCTGGCAGGCAAAGCCTGATCTTGGCGGGCGATCTCATATCCCTCCAGCACTTGTTCGAGCGGCCGGCGCAGATACTTCTTGCCGACAAAATCACAAAACTGGCAGCCAAACGAACATCCGTAAATTGGAGACAAACGGATTCGATCTGCATGAGACATAACAGTCTCTATGACTGGATTCCCTTTTGAATCGCGGCTCCCCAAAAAGCCGGGGAGAGGAAGTATTTTGGCAGAAAAATATTCCCCATGAAAACAGATTTGAAGTTCATCATTACTACCCACTGTTAATTCAGCATCAGGATTGTTGCAATACCATTCATCAAAGGGGGCATTCACATATATTTCGTCCCCGAATTTTAGCGTTATACCACCCGTAGTCGCATACTCGTGGATTGATAGCGGAGTCTTTCCACCAGCACTCAGTCTAAATTTAATATCATCCGAGATCCTGATACCTCGGCCCAAACAAGATATTTTTAGCTTTTGAACTGTCGTGAGCTCACTCGACAACATGTTTTCTCCACAAAGATCAAAGGTTTTTTATGTATCCTGCTGCCAAGATCCATTCATCGTCATTGTTGAAATTCCGTTGACCAGATATATCCAATAACTTTACTGTATCAAAACCAGCGTTAAGCATGCGATCTTTAAGGTCATTTGCATCAAGAAGTAAGTAAGATTTTGTATAGGTTTTTAATCTCCATTTATGGTTTTGTTCCCTAAGAAAAAAATAAGAGACTTTGACCCTTTTCTTACCAAACATGCGTATATCAAATATGATTTCTGGCTGTTCGTTTTCGAGATTTGTCTTTCTGATAAACAAGTGCTCTTTATGTTCAGCCACTCGAAGATAATTATGTATTCCTATTATACCAACTCCGGGTGATTGCAAACACGAAAGCATACTGGTTAACGAATTGGCAATCTCAATATCCGATTCTAACAAAGTTAATGAATTTCCGCAGGAAATTATAGCATCAAATTTTCTCCCTTTCCACGGTCTCAGATTGCGAAAATCCGCCTTTTTAACTTCAATGTCAAGGCCTTCTTGGCGCGCCTTATTATTAAGGCTTGAAAGCATGGGAACAGAAATATCAGACGCCGACACTTTATAGCCCCGGCGCGATAATCCTATGCTCTGAATGCCTGTTCCACAGGCACAATCTAAAACAGAAATAACATTGTTAGGCTTTAAGATGTTATCAAGCGCATCTCCCTCTAGGTTTGTTAATCGGTCAACATCTTCAAAAAGATCATCAAATTCCAATGCTATATCACTGAAACTAATGTTAGCCATTGATAAGTCTTCTCCTGTTTACCTGTAATTGGTCAAAATGTCTTTTCGAAACACAGAACCGAACAACGCGAACCTCACCACCTGCCAGCGGTAGAAGACAGCAACTTTCTTATCTGGAACGGCCACGGGATATCTCTCCATACCAAACATCTACAAAAATTATAGCATGAAAGCAGACTTGTCCATCGCAAAATTGATTGCGCGTTTTTACGAGCTCCAGTCGGGCGCACCCTCTCCCGAAAGGCAGATTTTTTCATCCCAGCCTTTGGCCAGGGTCGGCACTTCAACCGCTTTTGTGGGCGTTGGTTTGAGTTCCTCCGTCGGCTTTTTCGGCTCCCCGCACCCAAACAGCGACGATAGAAGCACCGATGCGATGAATACTTGCATTAGTGAGATTGTCCTTTTCATGGTGCTTTCTCCTTGGTTAATTCCCGCAAAATCGCAAGCGTTTCCCGCTTTCCTCCCATCCCGTTCTCCCCGCCCGGCCCGACGCATGAGGGACAGCCGTCCTCGCAGGCGCATTCGCGTACCAGTTCCAGCGCGCGTGCCAACAGGTCGGCGTGTATCTCGAATAATTTCTGGCTGAAGCCGATGCCCGCCGGGACCATATCGTACAGCACGACCGAGGGCTGCGGGAAGGCCTCGGACTGGACCGGCTCGATGTGCTGACCCAGGTCGCCGGGATCGCACATCAGGAAGAGCGGGGCCAGGTTGCCGAGCGCGTACGCCAGCCCGGCCAGCCCGCTTCTCATGCGGACGTTGCTCTCGGCTTTCTGGTGGCACTCGGCGCAGAGCGTGGTCAGGTTGCCCAACTTGTTGGCTTTTTCGCGGACATCTTCGAGCGCCGCCGCGCCGCGGTTGTGCAGGAACAGCCGGAACGGGACCTTGTGATGGACGGCGTGCTGTTTGCCCTCCGGTTCGCTCCGCCCGCACACCTGACAGCGGAATCCGTCACGCTGACGAACGGCGTCCCGGATGCGGGTCCAGCCGGGGCCGTAATCGTTGGGCGCGTTCGTCCACAGGCCGTCCCTGCTCAGGCGTTCGACCGTCTGCTCGGAAATGGAGAGCCAGTAGCCGGTCGTTTGCAGGTCGGTGGGCGGCAGGTCGAGCGGCTCCTCGCCCAAATTTTCGCGGCTGTACCAGCGCAGTTTGCGGAAGCCTGTTACCTGCGTGGTGACCTGCAGTTCGCCCCAGCCTTTGGCGTGAGTTGCGAGCGATGAGTTGCGAGTTGTGAGAGTTTCCACTTGGCTGACGGAGAGCACCTGGATGGTCGTCTGCTTGAGCGGCTCGGTGAAGTAGTCGCTCTCGAACGGGCGCAGGCGGACGACTTTCTTCTCGATGTCGAGGCTTTCGACAAAATATTGCTGCGCCTCGTGCAGGTAGACCGCGCCGGGGTGCGCCATCCACAGGGCGCTTTCGCCGTCCACGATGCCAACGATGCGGGGGCCGTTGTCATCGGCGGCCTGCAAGACGTAGGTGTCGGGCGAGGCCGAGCGCAGGGAAATGTCCGCCGCGGGGTAGGAGTCGGCCATCCAGTAATATTTTTCCTGTGAGAGGTGCGCCTCGCGGTTGGCGGCCAGGAAGTCGAGGTACTCGTCCACCGGATGGCCGCCGAAGGTTTCGCCCTGCTCGAAGGGCAGTTCGAACATAGCGCAGCGCAGGTGATTCAGGAGAATGAGCAGGTGGTCGGGATTGATGAGCGCCTGTTCTGGAGAACGCCCGAAGAAATAATCGGGATGGTGCGCCAGGAACTGGTCAATCGGATTAGCGGACGCGACCAGCACCGCCGCGGCGGGATCCAGTCCGCGCCCGGCCCGGCCGGCCTGCTGGCGCGCACTGGCGACGGTCCCGGGGTAGCCGACGAGGATGGCCGCTTCCAGCCCGCCGATATCAATGCCCAGTTCGAGGGCGTTGGTGGCGACGACGGTGCGCACGCTGCCGTCGCGCAGGCCTTTTTCGATTTCGCGGCGTTGGGAGGGGAGGTAGCCGGAGCGATAGCCTCTGATGGATAATGGTGAATGGTTAATGGATGACTCACCATTAACCATTTTCCATTCACTATTCTCTTGCAAGTACGTCAGCAGCAACTCCACACTCCGCCTCGACCGGGCAAAGACCACGTGCTGGAGTCCCTCAGCCGACAACTGCTGTGAAAGCCGCGCACTTTCCAGCACGGAGCTTTTCCGCAGGCCAATGGACTCGTCCACGACGGGCGGATTGTAGACCAGGAAATGGCGCGGGCCGCGCGCCGAGCCGTCCCGGTCAATCAGGCGGACGGGGGCCTCGATCAGTTTTTCGGCCAGTTCACGCGGGTTGCCGATGGTGGCGGAAGCCAGGACGAACTGCGGATGCGCCCCGTAGAATTTCGCCACGCGTTTCAGCCGCCGGATCACGTTGGCAACGTGCGAGCCGAACACGCCCCGGTAGGTGTGCATTTCGTCAATGACCACGAAGCGCAGGCTGCGGAAGAATTCAGCCCATTTGGTGTGATGAGGCAAAATCCCCGTGTGCAGCATGTCTGGATTCGTTAGGATAATTCTCGATTTTGCCCGAATTGCTTGTCTTTGCGCTTGCGGTGAATCCCCATCGTAAATAGCCGTTGGCACGTTTACACGTTCAAACGTGCTAACCTGTAAACTTGCCAACGTGGAAAGCTGATCTTGAGCCAGCGCTTTCGTCGGAAATAGATATAACGCACGCCCATTTTCATCTTCCAACAACGCCGAAAGGACGGGCAGGTTGTAGGCCAGCGTCTTGCCGGAGGCGGTGCCGGTAGCAATGGCGACGTTTTCCCCGGCGCGGGCGGACGTCCATGTTTCGGCCTGGTGGCTGTACAAGGCCTCGATGCCCCGCGCGCGGAGCATGTCCGCGAGCGGGGAGGGCAGGTCGGCGGGGGCAGGCCGCAGGTCCGCGGGACGGGGCGGGAGGCTTTCCCAGGCTGCGAAGTTGGGGCCGGTTTCCGGGTCCGCACGCCAACGGGAAAGCAGGGAGTCGAGCGACATGGGAGCAATTATACCCATCCGGCTTCCCTTGAGCGGATTTCCTTTCGGGTTACAATCCAACCGGTTGCGGAACGAAGGCTTGCAGGGCGGGTTCAGTATTTTCATCATCCTTTCGGGATGGTCGTTTTTCTACCGGGCGTTTGGGAAGTGCAAGATCACGCTGGCCGGATTGAAATTCAAGAACAACACGCTCCGGGTGCTGACCATCGTCGCGCTCGGTTTGTACATCGGCCTCTCGACACAGCCATGCAACTCACTGAAAAATCATCGAACTTTTCCCGAAAATTAAAACCACATCCTCAGAGCGTGGCGGCGTGGCGGTTGCCAAATGTATACTTTGGAACTAGAATATGCTTCGCTGGTTGTGTGAATTGCGGCATCACATTTTGACAAAGGAGTGACGTTATGAGCATCATCGAAGTGACCAATCTGACCAAGTTCTATGGAAAATCGCGCGGCATCGTGGATGTTTCCTTCAGCGAGGAAGAAGGCGAAATCTTCGGTTTCATCGGGCCGAACGGCGCCGGGAAATCCACCACCATCCGCCTGCTCCTGTCGCTCATCCACCCGACAAGCGGTAGTGCGAAAGTTTTCGGCAAGGATGTCGTTACGCATGGCCCGGAAATCCGCCGTGATATCGGCTATCTTCCCTCGGAAGTTTTTTACTACGAAGGCATGAAAGTCATCGAACTGCTCAAGTATTCCGCCAGTTTTTACGGGAAGGACTGCACCGAACGGCTGCACGAACTCTCCGAGTACATGGAACTGGAGTTGAACCGCCGGATCAGCGATTTATCCTACGGCAATAAAAAGAAGGTGGGCATTGTTCAGGGTTTGCTCCACAGTCCCAAGCTTCTTTTCTTGGATGAGCCAACCAGCGGCCTCGATCCGCTCATGCAGCGCAAGTTCTTCGATCTGATCCGCAAGGAGAACGCCCGCGGCGTGACCGTTTTCTTCTCGTCGCACATTTTGGGCGAGGTGCAGCGCCTGTGCAATCGTGTGGGCATCATCCGCGAGGGAAAAATCGTTGAAATTTCCGACATCCGCACCCTGCAGCAGAATAACTATAAAAAGGTGAACGTTACGGCCGACGGACTGAACCCGGCGACCTTTGACCTGCCGGGGGTAAACAATTTGCAGACGGAAGACGGCACGCTGCATTTCTTCTTCAAAGGTGATATCAACGCGGTGTTGCAAAAAATCAGCACAATCCAGGTTGCCGATGTGACCATCGAGGAGCCGACGCTGGAAGAAATCTTCATGCACTACTACGAATAGGCAGAGACCATGAACGCAAACATCTACCGACACGAATTCCGCATCCGGTTGAAATCGGTGATCATCTGGTCGCTGGCTTTGACGTTCCTGATCGCTTTCTATTTTGCCATGTTCCCGGTATTTGCCGACCAGGCCGCGCTGATGAACGAACTGCTGGCAAAATACCCGCCGGAATTACGGGCCGCCTTTGGTATGGACAATATGGATCTGTCCACCGTGCTGGGTTTTTACAGTTTCATCTTCATGTTCGTTCAACTCTGCCTGGCGATCCAGGCCGGCAACTACGGCTTTGGGTTGGTCTCGATTGAAGAAAGTGAATTGACCGCGGACTTCCTGCTGAGCAAACCGGTCAGCCGCGCACAGGTGCTGACCAGCAAACTGCTGGCCGCGCTGACCAGCCTGACCCTCACCAACCTGGTTGTGTGGGTGAGTAGTTTCGTCGCCATCGCGCTCTTCCGCGGCGAGCACGAGTACGAACCAGGCACGCTGATCCTGCTGTTGCTCAGCATCGTGATCTTCCAACTCTTTTTCTTGAGCGTTGGGCTGGTCATTTCGCTGCTGGTCAAGCGCGTGCGCAGCGTAACGCCGTATGCCCTCGGCCTGGGCTTCGGTTCGTATGTGTTGAGCGCGTTCAGCGGCGTGTTTGGCGCGGTCGCACTGGAATTGATCACGCCCTTTAAGCACTTAGATGCGGCGTCCATCGTCAAGCACGCCGCGTACGACACACCGCTGGTATTGCTCAACGTTGCGGTCACCCTGGTTGCGCTGGCGGTGAGTTATTGGCTGTACATCCGCCGCGACATCCCGGCAGTGTCATAAGGAGGTGCCTGATGAACATTTTTCTTCGTGAACTAAAAGCCAACCTCAAATCGCTGCTGATCTGGAGCGCAATAATCATACTGCTGATCTTTATGGCAGGGGCCAAATATTCCGCCTTTGCCGGCGACCCTGAGATGCTAAAAATGCTGGATTCAATGCCAAAGGCGTTGTTGGATGCCTTGAGCATGAGCGCCTTTAACCTGACCACGATCAGCGGTTTCTACGGCGTCATGTTCATTTACTTTGCGCTGATGGCCGCCATCGCAGCCGCCATGTGGGGCAGCGACAGCATCTCCAAGGAAGAGCGCGACAAGACGGTCGAGTTTTCGCTGGTGCTGCCGGTAACGCGCAGCAGGGTCGTCACGGCCAAGGGGCTGGCTGCGCTGGTCAACTGCGTTGTCTTCGTGCTGATCACCTGGGTGGTGTCGCTGGTGGCGGTGCAGTCGTACAACCCCGACCAAGTCTTCTACAACTTCCTGGCGCTCGAAATGCAGGCCATGTTCGTGATCGAGCTGATCTTCCTGGCCATCGGGTTGCTGTTGGGCTGCGCCATGAAGCAGTATAAACGCTCCGGTTCCACCGCCGTCGCCATCATCCTGACGGCCTACTTCCTGTCGATTGTCTCCGTGATGAACGAGAAACTGGATTTCCTGAAATATTTCACGCCGTTCAAGTTTTTCGATGCCGCCGCGCTTCTCCAATCCGGCAAGCTGGACGCGACGTACCTGCTGCTTTCGGCGGCGATCATCATCGTCTGTGTGGCAGCGGCTTACTGGTCCTACAACAAGCGCGACCTGTATATTTAGCGAGAATCAACAGAATCAAACCGACCGGGAGCCTGTGCTTCCGGTCGGTTTTTCATAATCTCAACTCTTCAGCCCGCGCGCCGCGGACCGCTGCGCGCGCCAGTCGGCGGGCGTTTCGGGGATGGGCATGATCTCCTCCTCCGGGCGGCGGACCAGCGCCAGCGCCTCGCTCGGGCAGGCCGCGACACACACGCCGCACCCTACACAGCGGAGGGGGTTTATCTGGAGAACATCTTCAATTTTCAGGGCATCGAACTGGCAGGAGTCGACGCAGGTTCCGCAGGCGTTGCAAAGCATGTCGTCCACTGTGTTGACGAAGGCGGAGCGGGCGATGACGTTCGCCATGCCCAGGCTGGCCATGCCGCGCAGGATACCGCACGAGCAGGTGCAACAATTGCAGATGTACTGGATGCCGCTCAGGCTGTTGCTGACTGAGTGCACCAGCCCGGCCTTCGCGGCGCGTTCGAGGGTGGCAAGGGATTCCTCGCGGCTCACGGCGCGGATGACGGGATTGTTATCGAACGCGCCGGGCTGCTCCCCAAAAGCCATGCACACATCCAATGGATGGCCGCACGGTTCCCCGATGAGGGCTTTCTGTTTGCGGCAGATGCAGTCCAGTACGCCCCAGGCCTGCGCCGCATTGACCAGCGCCGAGGCGCTCTCGTATGGATGAATCTCCATGCTGTTGCGCACGCTCTCGCCAACGGGGATGACCCGGTGGAAGGGCGGCTTGATCTTCAGCGCCTCCCCGAACGCCTCCTGGAAATAGTCCTCCACGAGCCGGGCCAGTTCCTCATCCATGCTGCCCACCTGCATCTCGTAAATCCCGACCACGAATGGCATCAGCCCAAAGGCGAGGCCGTCTTCTGTCCGGCTGATGGCAATCAATCCGCGCCGTGCCATTTTCTTCAATTGACTGCGCAAGTCCCCGGCCTCGAGACCGGTGCGGGCGGCGATGGCCTCCACCGGTTCGAGGTCCGGGCTGAGGCGGACAGCCAGTTCGGCATCTTCCGGCGTGAAGAGTTTTGCCAGCAGGCGCAGTTCGGACCCGTCGCCTGTGGAGGGAAATCTGTTCGGCAGGGAATCCAAGGCTTGAGCAAGGCGTGTGTAGATATCCATGGCGGTTATTCCTCTTTCTTCCTCGTTATTTTTTGTTTTCTTCCCACCACCCCTGCAACGCGACCAGCGGGATAGCCGGAGTCTGTTCCCCGGTCCGGCCCGTATTCCACGTGATCACCAGTTCCTTCTTGGCGCGGGTGATGCCCACGTACAGCAGCCGCAGCCGCTCGCGGACGTAGCCCAGCCGCGCCTGCCCGGTGGCCTGTCCTTCCGCGTACCATTCGAACTCACTGCTCGTCCCCAACGCCTCCAACTGCGCCAGCGTCTCGGCCTCCAGGTTCAGGCCGTCGCGGATGAACCATCTTTCCGAAATGTAGCGGTCGTTCGGCTGGGCGGACGGGAAGTCGTAGTTGTTGGCCGACATCAGGTAGACCCGGTCCCACTCCAGGCCCTTGGCCTTGTGCATGGTCGTCACCACCACCTTGCCGGCGTGGCGCGATGGGTCGAAGCCCGAGTCGTCCTCGCTAAAGCCGAGGAAGCGCCGTTCGTTGCGGGCGATGACGCCGAGTTCGCCGGTCAGTTCGGGCAGGCGCCACTCGCTGTGATCGTCGGCGGCCTGACGGAGCACCAGCGCCAGTTTGTGCGCCAGCGCCAGATCGTGGGGCGCGGTGAACAGGTCCTGCGCGAGGGTCAGGATCATCTGGTCAATCGGCAGGAGGGTCGTCCCTTGCCAGCGGCGGACGATGCGCTGGAATTCCTCGAGTTCGGCGACGATCTCGGCGGGCACGTCCCCGGACCCGATGTCTGCCAGCCATTCGTGACCGGGATGCGGGGCCGTGAACGTTTCCACTTCCGCGCACTTCCGCAGCAGGCCGGACGCTTGCCTGTGGAGCTCGCCGTCAGCCGCTTCCTCCTCCCCGCCGCGCCGCCAGGCCAGGTAGGCCTTCGATAGTTTCGCCGCCGACTGCGGGTCGGCGAGGCAGGCCAGCACGTCGCCCAGCCGCCCCGAGGCGAGGCGCGTGGACGAGGTGCTGCCGAGCAGTTCCACAAAGGGGATGCCGCGTTTCTTGAGTGCCTCGATGACCTCCACGCCGCGCTGGTTGCGCGGTACCAGGATCGCCACAGTGGAGTCTTGATGCTCCGGCAGCCATTTGGCGACGGATTTGGCCACCGCCTCGACCTCTTCCTCGGGGGCGTATTTTTTGCCGATGAGTCTGACCCCGTCCGGGTTGTCGGGCGGATTGGGCTGCGGGTCGTCGGGCGCGGTGGCCTGGATGTACGGGACGGTCAGCGCGTCGCGGGCTTCTGATTCAGGATGCTCGCGGTTGACCCATTCGATGAGTTGGTTTGCCAACGAAATGATGGACGGCTGGCAGCGGCCCGAATCGGGCAGTTCGCGGTACTGGACGCCCTCCTCGTGAACGAAATCAATCAGGTGCTGCGGGCTGGCGGTGGTGAAGGTCTCGAAGATGGCTTGGTTGGGGTCGCCGACGCGCACCCAGTTGCCGCCGGGTCCCGCCAGCAGGCGCAGGATATCCTCCTGTAGTTTGCTGGAATCCTGCGCCTCGTCTTCGAGGATGTACGGCCAGCGGTAGCGCAGCCGCTCGAGGAACTCGGTATCGTGTTCGAGCAGGTCGAGGGCGAGACGGATGAGATCGTCGAAGTCCACCGCGCCGCGGTAGGTGAGGGCGCGCTGGTAATCGGTATAGATCTCAAGTCCCATCGCGGCCAGTGGAAGGGGAGCAGGCGAACGGTCCAGGAGGTTGCGGATTTTGTCCGGGGTGAGACGGTTGTCTTTGGCGGAACGGATGAAGGCCATGGCGATGTTCGTCACCAGGTCGGGCAATTGCTGGCGGCGGACCCAGTCACGTTTGCCCTCGTCCATATCGGTAAGGAGATAGTCGTTCAGATTGGAGGCGTGGCTCTGCAGCCAGGCGTTGGCGGCTTCCTTGCGGATGAAGTCGGCTTCGCGCTCGTCAATGATGCTGAAGCGGTCCTCCAGCCCGGCCGCGGACGGTTTTTCGCGGACGATGTCGTGCGCCAGCCCGTGCAGGGTGCGGACGCGGTAGCCGAAGGGCATGGGCAGGGCGAGGAATTCCTTGATGCGGGCGGAGAAGTTGTCCACCGCCGAGTTGACCAGGGTGACGATGAGCACTTCCTGCTCGTCGGCCAGCGCGCCGGAGCGGATGACCTGCGCGGCGAGGGCGCTGAGCGTGTGCGTCTTGCCGGAGCCGGGCACGGCGGAAATGCCCATCTTCCCGCCGGTGTAGGCGAGGATTTGGGATTGGGCGGGGCGAGGGGTGAAGTCAGTCATTGAATTCTCGGGTGTCGTTGCGAGGAGCCGCTGGAAGCGGTGACGAAGCAATCTCGTGTTTAATGCAATTGTATACTTGCTGGTGCGATGGGGTTGCCACGCCCCCTTCGGGGGCTCGCACATTGTCCCCGTAGGGGAACGACATGAATCTGGCGGGGCGGGGGGTGAAGTTGGTCATTGGTCGCCAGACTTGAGATTATGTAGCAGGATCGCGGAATTCTTTAGAATTGTCCGGATAATCACCATAATAGTAGTCCTTTAGAATGTCAGGTTCGTGCCGGTATAATTCCTCCAATCCGTATTTCAATTTACCAAATTGAATAACCTCATTGATAATATCGGAAAAACCGATTTGCATATCTTGAGGGAGAGCCTCTGGTGTGAATTTTTTTGCTAAAAGTATCAGGTTTTTTGAGAGATAAGGGTTTATCGAATTCGCTAATGCAGAATCTAAATTTTTTAGGTGAAGGTTTTGAATATTCTTCCTTAGCAACAGGATTTCAGCTGCCGTTGTTCTTTCGAGAATGGAACTTTCCGAGACAATAATCTGGGATAACAACGTGATAGTAGTTTCAGTAATATTAGACAACTCTATTAGGGATTTCAGCGCGCTAGATTTGATAAATCGCCATTCGGCTTTATCGTCAGGAGTTTCTGAATAGATCTTGATGAGTAAATTCTCGTGATTTTGCAAAGCAAGAGCTTGAGTAATTCTTCTCACATTTACCAACCAAGGACGCTCGATAATTATGTTGGCAACGTCCTCTGCGCAATCACCAAATCCTAATTGACCAAGTCTGTATGATGCAAATTTTATCTTTGTCTGAGCATTTGCTAATTCAGATTCGTTATCTGAATTCTGTAATGTGTCTAATCCCTCATGGAACATTTTCTGCAAATTCTCTTGTAATAGCTGTCGTTGCAATATCCATTCGGGATTTTTATCTGCAAAGGCCTCAACCCATTTTTCTATATCATCTAAATCTTTCATTTCGGCAACATATGGGAGTTTTGTTCGTTTCCAAAAACTGAAGGTTTGATTCCACCAACTCTGATTTGCTTTAATTTTTCTGCTTAATCTTGGCACATTAATGAAAACACTAAGCCGTGATAGTATGGCTTGATATCTTTGTAAGAATTCCCACCAGTTTTCTTGACAAAGAGAATGATGTTTATCATCAAGCTTATATATCTCTCTTAAGAGCCTGATATGTTCTTTGCTTAAGACCTCCAGCACGGAATCTTTTTCAGTTTGACTTAAGAAGTCATCTGCAGTCTGGATACGGGTTTTACCTTTCTTGCCATTTTCATCCTTTGAGCGAGTTAATCCTAAGGAGTTTAGGGATGAATCTAGTTCTCGGAGAATCAGGTCAGTTTGTTCAGGTTTGCATACGATAGTTATGTCATCCACATACCTAAAGTATTCAATGTCAAATTGTTGTTTGTCGTTAAATCTTTTGTCAATTTTGTGCAGGTAAATGTTCGAAATGACCCCAGACATTGCGTGCCCTTGTGGAATCCCAAGATTTTCTTCCCAATCAAATTTCCTCTCGATAAGCAAGCGGGTTATATCGGATAACCTGGAATGATAAATTCTTGCGCCATGAATTAATTCTTCTATCAGATTATTTTGCCTGATTCTTGAATAGTACGACTCGATGTCTGTTCTAATAACGGCGCAATTTGGACTTCTCTTCGCGGCTTTTCTTGCTTCTTCAAGAAATCTAGAATGGGCCTCGTACCAATCTTCATACAAAAACTCGCCTCTAGTTTTTTTGGACAGCCTATATGCGAAGCTGCGGTGATGAAATTCCAAAGTATCCAACCCCTTCACTTGCAAGATGGCCACAGCTAATAATTGCTCTTCTAGCCGACAAAGGTTTAATGGACGAGGATTTTTATTTTCGCCTTTAGGGGCAAAAAAATTAAGCATTTCTGAAATGTTTAATGATTTCCACCTGTAAGTAAGAATATCCTGCCGTAATTTTCTAACGCGTTCTTGAATATTAAGTTCAAATAAGCGGATCTCTACAGTATCTTCAACATTGAAATAGCTAAGTTCGTTTCTTACTCTAGCCCAAGCGAGCAATAAATTTTCTTCAGACAAAATGTTTAGCCAATCTTTGTCCGAGCCAAAATTAGTATTTTCAATTATTGAGTATGCTGCTGCAAATTCCGTTGAAAATGCCGCGTGTTCATTTCTGATTTTTCGAAAGAAGCTGCTCTTTGGTCCTAGAACAGAAATAAGAATTCGTTTTTGTTTTTCACTAGAAAGCCTATGTTTGCTGACGCTCTTCACAATATTGTTTTGAAATGAGCGTATTTCTTCATCCCAGTTTTTAGTGCCATTCTTGTCTGTTGAGTCTGATCCAATAATTGGAATAATGAGTTTGTCAATTGCAGAATTGCTTATAAGGGATTCTAGTGCAGTGATCTCTCTAAAACCAATACTCGAAGCGTAGCCTCCGAAGATATTAGTGTTTATTCGAAAAAGCCCTAGGATTTTTCTTGTTTGCTCGTATTCTCTTTTTATGGGGCGAATAACATTTCCAAAGCCCACAATGAAGCTATGGAGTCTTTTTTGGTCACCCATCCATTTGGTAACTTCACCTACATGATCCGGCAGAGTACCCGGCAGGATTTGAGTATCAATATCAATCAAATATTTTCCGACTTTTGAAGCACATTCATCTGCAAATTTCTTATAGATTTGCAGAACCATAACGTTCGGATCCAGACCGAAACAATTAACTTTGACGGGATATAGAGGCAGAAGGTTGGTTAGCTTATATTTTTGGTAATTTAGGATTAAAGAGAGCAACCCTATGGTTATTGATCCTCCACCACAACCATTATCTAAAATACTCAGAATAGGTTGATCAAGTACATTTGCAGACGTTTCCTCAAATAAATCGTGTTCAATTTGCAAAAATAGTTTATAGGCTTTTAGTGTATGACTCGGTAAAAGTTGAGAAAACTCTCGCCCTGCTCCTAGCCAATTTTCTATTTCCTTATTGGGATCGTAGTAATCAAGGCTTTTCAGCCTTTTGATATCAAAATCGTTCATTCCATCTAGCTGTAATAGCCAATCAATTACGGCAGAATAGGCAGCTTCAATCTCTTCTGGAAATTCATACACAGATAAACTCAATTCTTTATCGATGAATTTCTTTCGTTCGGCAGTAACATCCCATAACCTATTCACAATGAACTATTTCCTTTCTCTTGCATCTGCATCTTCCAAACCGCCTTCAACAGCGGACCGCGCTGCTCGAAACCGGATTCGCCCAGATCGCTCAGGCCGAGATAGACGCGCTTCCCGCAGCGGCGCAGGCCACTTCCTTGGGCTGATTTTCTCTCCAGATGAGGGTCAGGGTGAAGAGTGAGGTTCATGGTACAACCTGCCACAATCCGGCATTGTCGCCGTCGAAAGCGGCCACCCAAACGGCCCCATCCCCGTCCACGGAGACTTTGCACAGGCTGGTTTGCAGCGTGCCGATTTCTGTGAGACCATCGGTGGCCTGACGGTAAACGGTCCCGTTCCAGCACAGCCAGGCGGACGGGCCGGCATCGAAGGCGATGTTCGGCGCGGGCCAGTAGTACGCGGCCGTGTCCAGGCGGGGCAGCCACCGGTCATCCTGGCGGACGAAGTAAGCGACTGTCTCGCAGCTGGCCCCGCCGCAGAGCAGGGTGGCGACCCAGGGCTGCCCGGAAGGATCGAAGGAGATGTGGAGGATGTACTGACGGCGCTCCCACGATGGCGGCGCGACCTCACTCCAGGAACCGGCGGCGGAATCGTAGACCAGGATCGCATCCGTCCCGCCGACCCACATGCGGCCATCGGCGTCGCGCTCGAGATCGAAGACGCATTGCCCCTCGGTAACCGGGATGGGAGTCCAGACCCCATCCCGGAAGTAGCGCACGCCCTGGCCGTCGAAGCCCTCGCCCATGCCGATGCAGTCGGAGACCCACAGGCTGCCGTTTGGCGAGACGACCGCGTCGGTCAGGTAGTGGCCCTGGTAGTCGGGGTCGGCGGGGGCGAAGCCGAGGTCGGTCGCCCGGAGCGAGAACCAAGTATCGGTGACCGGGTCGAAGCGGCGCAGATCGTCCTCCCCGGCTGCCAGCCAGACGGTCCCATCGGCGGTCACGGCCGGACCGCCGCCGCTGACCCCGCCGGGGAGCGGACCCCAGCCCTCGTCCGATCCGTAGACAGCCCAATGGTCGCCGCGAAAGGCGTGGATGGTGGCCCCCTCCGCACCCAAAGCCCAGATGGTGTACGGGTCCTCCTGCAGGCCGATGATCTGGATCAGGGGTTCGTTGTAGCCGTGGGCAAAGCCTCCGCCCTGTTCGGGATACCCGACGTACAATCCCGCGTCGGTGGCAACCCACAGGTTGCCCTGCGGCGCAATCCACAGGTCGAAGATGCGGGCCTGCTCGGGGAAAGCCTGCATAGCGGTCATGCGGCGGAACGGGCCTGCTGTTGCAGACGGGACGGTCGGTGTGGCCGAGGCGGGGGTGGGGAGGTCCGCTGTGGGAGGAACGGGGGTGGCCGGGCTGCACGCAGCGAGCAGGATGAAACAGGCCAGGAGAAGAACTGCAGTCGGCGTGTCCGGTTTATGCTTGTTCATCTGTGTTTCGATTCTCCATTTGCATTTTCCAAATTGCCTTCAACAGCGGACCGCGCTGCTCGAAACCGGATTCGCCCAAATCGCTCAGGCCGAGGTAGACGCGCTCCCCGCAGCGGCGCAGGAGACCGGTGACGAGCCGCGCCAGGGTCTGCTGGTTGGCGGCCACCTCGTCGGCGTCTGTCCAGAGTGTGCCGGGTTCGCGCTGTGTCCATGCCCGCGAAAGGACGTAGGGCTGGGTCAGCGGCTGGAACAGGCGCTCCCACCAGCCGCCGGAGCCTGCGTCCAGCCAGAACTGGATTTTCGCCGGGCGGTTCATCATCAGGAAGGTGTGCGCCGGGGCGAGCAGGACGGCGTCCGTTTCCTCCATCTGCCAGGCCTCCACGTACTGCGCGGCGATCACGCCGTCTTGCAGCATGGCGAGGTACTCTTTGCCAATTTCCAGACTCCCGAAATCTCCAAGACTTCGGAAATCTGCCAGCGCAGGCTCCATCGCCACGCGGAACTTCTGGATGGACTCGACCAGGCTGGCGGCGGTGCGCGCCGCGTCCGGGTTGCGGTGGAAGCCGAATCCTTTTTGCGACAGCGCTTCGCCGAACAGCCGCCGCAGGAAGTGGTCGAGAGGATCGGGAGCGGGCTGCTGGCGATAGGCCTCGATCCAGGCCCGCAGCCGGTCGTACCGCTGGCCGAACACGAACGTAATGCGTTCCTGGACCTCGGGCCGGATCTCGTCGAACGTCGAAAGCCGGAAGTCCCGCTGGCGATAAACGATCTCCGCCAGCAGTTGGGCGCGGACAAGGTCCATTCCATCAATGGCGAAGAGTAAAGCATAGGCTGCGTCGAACTTCGCCGGGCGGACATTCCAGCCCGGGTGCGCCAGCGCGGCCAACGTCAGCAGGCAGTGGCTGGCCGGTTCGTCCCGCAGGGAACGCGATGGGCGGTGCGACCGCCACGGGATGCCGCGCTCCTCCAGCCGGTTGGTGAGCGAGAAGCGCAGCGTGTCCGAAAGATACGGAGCAAGGACAACGATCTCAGACGGCGGGACGTTCTCCTCGGCGGTCAGGCGCTGGATTTCCCCGGCGACCCAGTCCAGCATCTGCGGATAGAAGCGCGTGGGGGTTTCGGACGGGGGGAAGGCGAGTGCGTTTAGGGAAGAGGAGAGCGGGAGAGGGGGAGTAGGGGAGCGCGGGAGAATCTTTTCGGTGAAAGCGATTTCCAGGCTCTGGATTTCCGGCGAGGCGACGAAGGACTCGGTCAATTCGGCATGGGTCTCGCACAGGTCCGCTAAACGCAGGGCAGACTCGGGGTCCGCGCCGAGGAAGCGGCGGTAGCCGGCGTCTTCATCAAAGATGATGAGCGCGGACTGAAATTCGCGTAGCCAGTCCATGACAAAATCGTGGGCGACGGGAATATCTTCTTCGACGTTGTCGTAGATCAGGTGGCGGTACTGGCGCGTCAGGTAGCCGCGGCATTCCGGGGCGCGCCAGAGGAGGTTCCAGAAGATGTCGAGTTGCAGGGAGAAATCGAGCAGGTTATGTTCGAGGCAGTACTGGCGGAAGCGGGTTGCGCACTCCTGCGCGTCGGCGTAGACGCGGCGCTGGGCCGGGTCGCCGTACCAGGCCGAATCGAGCCGCGGACCGATCTCGGTGTGCGGGAAGCCGACCGCGGCGGCCTTGTTCAGGTTGTCGAGAATTTGCGAATACAGCCGGTTGCGGTCAATCGTGACCGACTCGAAGAAGCCGTCGTCCAGCAGCGGGCGGACGATGCGTGCCATGTAGTATTGCGCGGTTTCGAGCGTCAGGAAGACGGGCGGCTGGCCGGGATGGGCGAACCCGGCGGCTTCGGCGGCCAGCGGCCAGAACAGGTCGCACATCCGCCGCGCGAGACCGCCGACGGTGGCGAGCGTGACCGTTCCGCCGGGACCGGTTTCCGGTCCGCGCAGGACGCGCTCATAAGGGGCTTGCAGGGTGCGCTGGGGGGTGAGGATAAGCACGGAATCGGCGGGCAGGCCCGAGGTCAGGAGGGCGCGCAGGCGTCCCACCCCGGCGGTGGTCTTGCCGCAGCCGGCCGGTCCGGAGAGGAACGTTTTCCCGTCGAGCGGGGATTTGATGATGGAGCGTTGGTCCCTGGTCAGTTTCACGTTCCTAGATTAGCGGAAGGCGGGTGGTTTGTCAATGGGGAATTGCGCGGAAACTGGTATCTTGTTGTATACTATTTTGTGGAGGATCCTATGGACACATTGCCTTTTGCGTATATCACACTGTACCCGCTGGTTTTCTGGTTGGGCGGACTGGTGGTGGGGGGAGGGCTGGGGTGGGCGGTTGCCCTGCTGTGCCGCGCCATTTACCGGGCATGGCCCGCGGGCAGGAGCGTTCTGATGCTGGCGCCCTGGAGGGCAGTTATCTTTGCGCTGCTCTGGGTGCTCTGGTCGCCGTTTTTCTATTTTATGCTCCGTATCCGCGAGTTACCGCGAGCCACCTACGATTTCATGCAAATCGGGACTTCTCTGTTGCTGCTGGCGTTCATCCTGGCGATCGCTGTGCTGGTGCGTCACTGGTTCCCCTCCACGCTGGCGGTGCGGTTGGTTTCGGAGGCGCGCACGCTGGCCGTGGCGGCGGTCATGGTTGCCACGCTCGGAATTGCCACTTCGGCCTCGGAGAATTTTGTATTTGTTATCCGGGTCGCGGTAGCAAGTACGTTCGACACCGCGCTTATCTGGCAGGGCTGGATGTTCGTGTTCCTGGCGATGCTCGCCTTTGATTTGCTGCCCGGCATCCTGCAAACGGTCCTGGCGTTCGTAACCAGCCGGAAGAAATCCGCCGTGCCTGCCTGAACGGGAATCTCAATTCAGCGGTTGACATCCTTCCTTTGGGCGTGTATAATCCCGTCGCCCTGCCCCAGCCGCAGTTTGCTGGGGTCTGCCCCGGCAGCAGTTGACCGGGGCGGTTGCATGAATCCGTATCCCGGCTTCCCCGCCCGCAGGCGCAGGGTATTCCCCCGCAGGTGCGACGGTGAAGCGAAGACCAGGAGTGAAAGATGAAATACGCAATCGTGGAAAGCGGCGGCAAGCAGTACAAGGCCGTCGAAGGCGGAACCATCATCGTGGACCGTCTGCCGGTCGAGGCCGGCAAACATGTCAAGCTCGAGCAGGTCCTGCTGCTGGCGGACGGGGAGAACTATACCGTCGGCACACCCGTTGTCAAGGACACCCCTGTCTGGACCATAGTGGTCGAGCACTTCCGCGGTGAGAAGGTAACCATCTTCAATTACCGTCCGAAGAAGCGTATCCGCGTCAAGACCGGACACCGCCAGAACTACACCCGCCTGCTGGTCGAGCAGATTGGCGGCAGCGCGCTGGTGAAGAAGGAACCGGTCGTGAAGGCGGAACCAGAAGAGAAGGCCGAGCCGAAGGCGGAGAAGAAACCCGCAGCATCGTCCCCGCGAAGTACCCAAAGGGTGAAGGGGAAGGCAGAGCCAAAGAAGGAAGCGGTTAAGGCTGCGCCGAAGAAAGCCGCGCCGAAGAAGGCGGAACCCAAGGCTGCCCCGGCCAAGAAGACGACAACAACGAAGGCCGCGCCGAAGAAGACGGCTCCCAAAGCCGCTCCGAAGGCTGCACCCGAAAAGAAGACCCCGGCCACAACGTCCCCGAAGGGGAAAAAGGCTCCCGTCAAGAAGGCCGTGGAAAAGTAAGAGAGAGTGAGGCAGATATGGCACACAAAAAAGGCGGCGGCTCAGTCCGCAATGGAAGAGACTCCAATGGCCAGCGCCTGGGCGTGAAGAAGTACGCCGGCGAGATCGTGCGTTCCGGCAACATCCTCATCCGCCAGCGCGGCACGCGCATCCTGCCCGGCCTGAACGTAGACGTGGGCAAGGACGATACGATTTTTGCGATCATTGACGGGCAGGTCGTTTACGATATTACCCGCGGCCGCAAACGCGTCAACGTCATGCCGGTGGAAGCCAAGTAACCGGCGAAAGGATTCGAAAATGAAACAGGATATCCATCCGACTTATTTTACCGACGCGCGCGTGACCTGCTCCTGCGGCAACACCTGGACGACCGGCTCGACCCAGAAGGAAATCCGCGTCGAAATCTGCTCGAAATGCCACCCGTTCTTCTCCGGCGAGCAGGCCCGCATCGTGGACATCGAGGGGCAGGTGGACCGCTTCTACAAGAAACTGCAGGCCCGCCAGTCCTTTGCGGACGAGAAGCAGACGCGCTCCGAATCGAAAATCTCCCCCAAGCGTCTCATCGCGGACCTCGAACTGGGTCCCCGCGCCGTGGCCGCCCTCGACAAGGCTGGCATCAAGGAAGTCGGCCAGTTCCTGGCGAAACTCGCCGATGGCGAGGACGCTGTCCTGGCTGTCGAAGGCTTTGGCCGCAAGTCGCTGATCGACATGAAGAAAAAACTGAAGGGACTTGGCTACACCCTTCCCGAAGCGGCGGAAACTGCCGCTGAATAAGGGCTTGCCGAACGGCAAGAATCAGGTAAACTTACAGGCAGATGCGCAGGCATCTGCCTGTTTATTATCCTTGTGGCTCTTGTATGAAAGGTGTGAGATTTGGTGTCGCTGCGAGGAGGGCGGTTTGTGCCCGACGAAGCAGTCTCCTTGCTGTCGAGGCGATTGCTTCGCTCGCTGGAGAACGCTCGCTCGCAATGACACGCACTCTTCCGGTAGAAGAGCTATATTTTTTGGAGGGCTTGTGAAACATACCAACGGTTCAGTCGAAGTGATTTGCGGTTCGATGTTCAGCGGCAAGACGGACGAACTGATCCGCCGCCTGCGCCGCGCGACGATCGCGCGCCAGAAAGTACAGGTCTTCAAGCCCGCCATTGACGTGCGCTACGCGGTCGAGAAAGTCACATCCCACGCCGGCACCGAGTTCGACGCCATCCCGGTCGAGAAGGCTGCCGACATCCGCACGCGGCTGGACCCGGACGCCACTGTCATCGCCATTGACGAGGCCCAGTTCTTCGACGCCGAGATCATCCCGCTGGTGGACGAACTGGCCGGGCGCGGACTGCGCGTCATCGTGGGCGGGCTGGACACGGATTTTCGCGGCGAGCCGTTCGGCCCGATGCCGGCGCTGATGGCGAAAGCCGAGGAAGTGGAAAAACTGCGCGCCATCTGCATGGTCTGCGGCGAACCGGCCAGCCGCACCCAGCGCCTGCTCAACGGCAAACCGGCGCGCTGCGACGAGCCGGTGGTCATTGTCGGCGCGGCGGAGATGTACGAAGCCCGCTGCCGGAAGCATCACGAAGTCCCCCGCCAGGGGGATGAAATCCCCCGCTAGGGGGACGAGGTACCCAGGTAGAGAAATGCAAGACTATCACGACTTCATCGCCGAAACTTTGATTGACGAACAGACCCTGCAAACCCGCATCGTCGAACTCGGTGCGGAGATCAGCCGCGACTACGCCGGGAAGGACCTGCTGCTCATCTGCATCCTGCGCGGCGGACTGGTCTTCATGGTGGACCTGATGCGCTGCATCACCGTCCCGCACCAGTTGGATTTCATGGCCGTCTCCTCGTACGGGAACGGGGAACGAAAATCGAGCGGGAGCGTGCGTCTCTCCCTCGACCTGAAGACCGACATCCGCGGCAAGGATGTGCTGCTGGTCGAAGACATCGTGGACAGCGGCAACACCATCGCCTACGTGCTGGAATTCCTCCAGACCCGCCAGCCGCGCAGTCTCAAAGTCTGCGCCCTGCTCGACAAGCCCGAGCGCCGCGAGACGCCGGTCCCGGTCCACTACCGCGGCTTCACCATCCCGAACAAATTCGTCTTCGGCTACGGCCTCGACCTGGACGAGTACTACCGCAACCTGCCCTTCGTCGGCGTTGTGGATTTGACCAAATACAAACCGTCGGAGTCCGAAGTCTCCTGACTTCGGATGACTTCCGACAACTCCAGTCGTCGGACTCCGCGCTGGTTTTTTCGTGTAAATTCGCGAAATTCGATGCAAAAGGATTTTCCCATGCAAGACTACCATGAATTCCTCGACGAAATCCTGATGGACGAGCAGGCCATCGAGAAACGCGTCTCCGAACTCGGCGCGCAGATCAGCAAGGACTACGATGGCAAAAACCTGCTCGTCGTCTGCCTGCTGCGCGGCGGCATCACCTTCACCGCCGACCTCCTGCGCCACATGAGCATTGACCCCGAAGTGGACTGCATGTCGCTCTCCTCCTACGGTGTCGGCCGCTACGCCTCCAGCGGCAATGTGCGCGTCAACCTCGACCTGCGCACCAACATCGAGGGCCGCCACGTCCTGCTGGTCGAAGACATCGTGGACAGCGGCCGCACCCTCGCCCACGTCCTCAACATGCTCCGCACCCGCGACCCCGCCAGCCTGCGCGTCTGCGTCCTGCTCGACAAGAAGATGCGCCGCGAGGTCCCGGTCCAGGTGGACTACGTCGGCTTCGACGTGCCCGACAAATACGTCTTCGGCTACGGTATTGACATTGACGAACACTGCCGCTACCTGCCCTTCATCGCCACCGTGGACTTGAAGAAATATCGCAAGCCGGAATGAGTTGAGAGAGGGGATGGGGATGGACGACACCGCATATTCCGGACGCTGGGTTGCCCGTCTGCGCGGGAAGATTGTTGCCCAGGGCGGAACGCCCGAACAGGCCCGCCGCGCCGCCCAGTCCCGGTTCAAAGAAACGCCAGAGATTAAATTCATGCCGAACGATTTACCGCTGAACTTTCCTCCGCTCCTCGAGCCCGTCCGCGCGGCGCTGCGGGGTCGGACCGTGTACCTGGTCGGCGGGGCCGTGCGTGACGCGCTCCTGAGCCGCCCTGTCCACGACCTCGACTTCGCCCTCGAACGTGACGGGATCAAGTCCGCGCGCCTGGTGGCGGACGCGCTCAAGGCGGATTTCTACCCGCTCGACGCGGAACGCGACACCGGCCGCGTGCTCGTCCCGGTGGAGGGCGGGCCGCCCGTCGTCATGGACTTCGCCGCCTTCCGCGGCGTGGACCTCGAAGCAGACCTGCTCGGACGCGATTTCACCGTCAACGCCATCGCCCTCGACCTCCAGACGGACGAAATCCACGACCCGCTCGGCGGCGCGCTCGACCTGAAGGAGAAGCGCCTGCGCGCCTGCTCCCCGTCGGCGCTCGCGGACGACCCGGTGCGCATCCTGCGCGGGGTCCGGCTGGCCGCGGACTTTGGCTTCCACATCCTGCCCGAGGCGCGGGCGGCGATGAAAGAGTCCGCGCCCCGGCTGGCGGATATTTCCCCCGAGCGCCTGCGGGACGAGTTGTTCCGCATCCTCGAAGGGCCTGCCCCGGCGGCCTGCGTCCGCGCCATTGACATGCTCGGCGCGCTCGCTCCCATCCTGCCCGAACTCGCCGCGTTGAAGGGACTGGAACAGCCCGCGCCGCACGTCCACGACGGGTGGGCGCATACGCTGGCGGCGCTGGGCCATCTCGATGGCATTCTCTCCGCTCTCGCGCCGGCCTACGACCCCGAGCGGGCCGCCGACCTGCTGAACGGACTGCTCGTCACGCGGATTGGCCGCTACCGCCAGCAGATCGCCGACCACCTCGCCGCCGCGCCGACCCCCAACCGGTCCGCGCGCGGGCTGCTGTTCTTCTCCGCCCTGTATCACGACGCTGCCAAGCCGCACACGAAAAAAGTGAGCGAGGCCGGCCAGCTGCGTTTCTGGGACCACGACCAGCAGGGCGCGGAAATGGCGGAGGCGCGGGCGCGCCTCCTGGCATTCAGCAACGAAGAGACCCAGCGCGTCGGGACGGTCGTCCGCAGCCACATGCGCGTTCTGTTCCACACCAACCGGCTGGTGAAGGACGGGAAGCCGCCCTCACGCCGCGCGGTCTACCGCTTCTTCCGCGATACCGGCGTCTCCGGCGTGGATGTGTGCCTGCTGGCGCTGGCGGATATGCGCGCCACCTACGAGCAAACGCTGCCACAGGAAGCCTGGGCCGCCGCGCTGGACGTGGTCCGCACCATGCTGGAAAACTGGTACGAAAAACCGGCCGAGACCGTCGCCCCGCCGCCGCTGGTGGACGGCAACGACCTGATGCGCGCGCTCGATCTCAAGCCCGGCAAAAAGATCGGCGAACTGTTGGAAGCCATCCGCGAGGCGCAGGCGATGGGTGAAGTGTCCACGCGGGAAGATGCGCTGAGCTTGGCGCGGAAGCGCCTGGAAGGGTAAAACGTAAAACGTAAGACGTAAATCGTCGCATCGTATGCTTTACGTTTTACGCCTTACGTTTTTCAGACAAGACAATCAAGGAGTTCCCATGAACATCGTCGTCTTCGATCTCGAAACCCAAAACCTGTTCGAGGATGTTGGCGGACGGACGAACATCGCCGCGTTGAAAGTCTCCTGCGCGGTCACCTGGTCGTCGGTCCGGGACGATTTCGCCGTGTACTGGGAGAAGGATGTCCCGGCGCTCATCGCCGAGTTGAAGTCTGCCGGGCGCGTGATCGGTTTCAACGTCAAAGGCTTCGATTACGAGGTGCTGCGTCCCTACGCGCCGGACGAGCGTCTGCAATTCCTGCCCACGCTCGACATCATGGCCGACCTGTTCCAGGCGCTCAGTTTCCGCGTCAGTTTGGACTCGGTGGCGCGCGCCACCCTGGGCGACACGAAAACTGCCAGCGGCATCCAGGCCGTGCAGTGGTGGCGCGAGGGCAAACTGGACCCGCTGGTTGAATACTGCAAAGCCGACGTGGACGTGACGCGGCGTATCTACGAGTTCGGCTGTGCCAATGGGTACGTCAACTATTTCACGCGGCTGGGGAGCAAACAAAAGGTGCAGGTGAAGTGGAAATGCTGAAAAATCAAAGACCCGGCTTGCAGGCCGGGTCTCTCGTTTCACTTCACCGCTTTTCCAACAATCGCCGTTTCTTCCAGCACCGGTTCATAGAAGCACCGGCAGCCGTTTTCGTGGGAACAGCCCAAATGTGGCAGGGGCGGGACTTTGTCTTTCGGGTAAGTCTTCATCAAGCCATAGCAATGCGGACAGGCGTCGTCCGCCACCGTCACGCGGATGGCCTTGACGCGCGGGTTGGCGCGCAGGTTCTTGAGCGCGACTGCCGCGGCGGAGAACTCGGCCAGGTTCGCGGCGCAGTGGACGCAGGTCCGGGCGGCATCGGGGGAGGAAGCGTTACATTTCGAGCAGGTTTGCACGGCGGTTTCTCCAGGGATTTTTCCTTATTTTACCATCCTGTTGCCGGAAAACAAAAACGCAGGCGGGCGCCTGCGTTGGGCATCTTGGATGCAAATCAGGATGCCGCTGCCGCGGCGTGGAGAGGGAGGTCTACTTTTTCGGTATTCACAAAGCGGCGCGTCAATTTTTGCAGGTGGGCGATCAGCACGCCGCTCGGGACGGGCTTGATAAGGTAATCGTCCGCCCCGGCGTCGAGGGCGCTGGCGACCATGCCCGGGTGGTCGAGCGCGGACAGGATGACAATGGGCACGTTGCTGAAGTCGCGGATCTGCTTGCAGACCTGCCACCCGTCCATGTCCGGCATCATTAAATCCAGGATGACCACATCCGGGCCGGCTTCGTGGATGATCTTTACGCCGTCCGCGCCCGTGTTGGCCGTCAGCACGTCGAAGCCCCGTCCCTTGAGGATCAGGGACAGGAGTTCGGTCATGGCGGGGTCGTCGTCTATCGCCAGTACTCTCATTGACATTTTCGACTCCATGTTTTCCAGTTTTGCTATTATGCTCCAATCGAGGCAACCTGTGCTTTGCAAATGGTTTACAAATGACGGCTTGTGAGGCGGGGAGTTTGTGGTAAACTTTCCGCTTGGCGTTTTCGATTTCGGCAGATACCGAATCGCTTACGGCGGATTTGCAATCCGCCGACGATATCGCTGGATTGCAAATCCAGCGGAAGCATTCAGTGGCGCGCCGAATTGGGAACGAGACTGCAATCATTTTTCTGTTCCGAGGAGGCCATTGATGGCTAAGAAATGGATTTACCTGTTCGAAGAAGTGGCGGAAGCCGAGAAATATGCCGGTTCCTGGGAAGGCGTGCGCGGACTGCTGGGCGGAAAAGGCTCCGGCCTGGCCGACATGACCCGCGCCGGCGTGCCTGTCCCGCCCGGTTTCACTGTCACCACCGAAGCGTGCAACGAGTTCCGCAAGGCGGACAAATTCCCCGAAGGTCAATGGGATCAGCAGATCGAGGCGATGAAAATCGTCGAGAAACAGACTGGCAAGAAGTTCGGCGATCCGTCCAACCCGCTGCTGGTGTCTTGCCGTTCCGGCGCGAAGTTCTCCATGCCCGGCATGATGAACACCATCCTGAACATCGGCCTGAACGACGTGGTTGTGGAAGGCCTGTCGAAACTGACCGGCAATCCGCGCTTCGCCTGGGACTCTTACCGCCGCCTGGTTGAGATGTTCGGCACGACCGCCTTCAATCTGGACGACGAGATCTTTGAACATCCGCTGGCTGAGTACAAGGCCAGGAAGGGCTACAAACTCGATACCGAAATGACCGCCGAGGATTGGAAGGCGCTGGTCGGCATTTTCAAGGAAGCCTACAAGAAGCACATCGGTTCCGATTTCCCGCAGGATGTTTACAAACAACTCGAATTGGCTACCAGGGCCGTGTTCGAATCCTGGATGGGCAAGAAAGCCATTGACTACCGCAAGGCCACCAATATCTCCGATGACCTGGGAACTGCCGTCAACATCCAGACCATGGTCTTCGGCAACATGGGCGACGACTCTGGCACCGGCGTGGCCTTCACCCGCAACCCGTCCACCGGCGACAAGAAGATGATGGGCGAGTACCTGCTGAATGCCCAGGGCGAAGACGTGGTGGCCGGTATCCGCAACGCCGACCCCATCGAGAAACTCGTCAACCAGATGCCCGAAGCCTACAAAGAGTTCATGGACATCACCGCCAAACTGGAAAAGCACTACAAGGACGTCCAGGATGTAGAGTTCACCATCGAGCGCGGCAAACTGTGGATGCTCCAGACCCGCAATGCCAAGCGCACCGCCAAATCGGCCATCAAGATTGCCGTGGATATGGTCAATGAAGGCCTGATTTCCAAAGAAGACGCCGTCCAGCGCGTGACCACCGAGAACGTGGACACCCTCCTGCATCCGCAGTTCGACGACGCGGCTCTCAAGGAAGCCGAGAAGGTCGGCGACTACCTCGCCACGGGCGTGAACGCCTCCCCCGGCGCGGCCGTCGGTCAGGTCTATTTCGATGCCGACAAAGCCGAGAAGATGTTCAAGGAAGAAAAACAGGACACCATCATGGTGCGCCCGTTCACCAAACCGGATGACGTGCATGGCATGATCGCCTCCAGGGGCGTGCTGACCAGCGAAGGCGGCGCGACCTCCCACGCGGCGGTCGTGGCGCGGCAGTTCGGCATCCCGTGCGTGGTCGGCGCGACGGCGGTCAAGATTGACCTCGAGAAGCGCGTGATGAATGTCGGCGGCAAGACCGTCAAGGAAGGCGAATGGATTTCCGTGGACGGCACGACCGGCAAGGTCTACGCTGGCAAGATCCCGACCTCCGCAGTGTCCATCGAAGAGCAAACTGAATTGATGACTCTGCTCTCCTGGGCGGACGAGATCGCTGCCCGCCCCGACATCCGCGTGATGCCGGACGGCAGGAAGAGCCGCGGCCTGATGGTGTGGGCCAACGCCGACTATCCGAAGGATGCCCGCCGCGCCCGTTCCTACGGCGCCGTGGGGATCGGCCTGTGCCGCACCGAGCACATGTTCTTCGAGACCGAGCGCCTGCCCATCGTTCAGCGCATGATCCTGGCTGAGACCATTGCCGAGCGCACCGCCGCTCTCGACGAACTCCTGCCCTCCCAGCGCAAGGACTTCGACGGCCTGTTCGAAGCGATGAACGGTTACCCGGTCATCATCCGCCTGATTGATCCGCCCCTGCATGAGTTCATGCCCGACGAAGAAAAACTCTTCGAAGAAGTCGTGACCATGCGCGCGCTCGGCCAAACGAAGGGTCTGGCCGAAAAAGAAAAACTACTGAATTCCATCAAGGGCCTGCACGAGTCCAACCCGATGATGGGATTGCGCGGCGTCCGCCTGAGCATCTACATGCCCCAGATCGTCGAAATGCAGGTGCGCGCCATCTTCGAAGCCGCCGCCGACTGCACCCTGCGCGGCATCGTTGTCAAGCCCGAGATCATGATCCCGCTGACCGGCACGGTCAACGAACTGAAATGGATCCAGCCCCGCCTCGTCCGCATTGCCGCCACTGTTCTGGCTGAAAAGAAAGTTGCCAAGCTGGACTACAAGTTCGGCACGATGATCGAGATCCCGCGCGCGGCTGTCACCGCGGCGGAGATTGCCGAATACGCCGAGTTCTTCTCCTTCGGCACCAACGACCTGACCCAGATGACCTTCGGCTACTCCCGCGACGACGCCGAGCGCAACTTCCTCGTCCAGTACGTGGCTGAGGGCATTCTGCCCCAGAACCCGTTCCAGACCCTGGACCGCGGCGGCGTGGGCAAACTCATGCAGATGGCGATCAACGATGGCCGCAGCGCCCGCCCGGACCTCGAGGTTGGGATTTGCGGCGAACATGGCGGCGACCCCGACTCCATCGAGTGGTGCCACATGATCGGCAACAACTACGTTTCCTGCTCACCCTTCCGCGTGCCGATTGCCCGCCTGGCGGCGGCGCACTGGGCGCTGAAGTACAGCGGCAGGAAGATCGCCGAAGATAAATAAACCCTGTAGTAGGGCGAGATAATATCTCGCCCTACGATTTTTATGCTTCCATTCACCCCCTTCACTGCTCCCGAACATCAGGACTTCCTGCTTCCCGGCGGACGTCCCGCCGCGCTGCTCGTCCACGGCTATCCTGGCACGCTCTACGAGGTGCGCCCGCTGGCGGATGGACTGAACGAGCGCGGCTGGACCTGCCGCGGCCTCCTGCTCCCCGGCTTTGGTTTCCAACTGGAAACCCTCCCGCAGCGGGCCTGGACCGAGTGGCTGGACGCCGTTATGGACGCGCTCGCCAGCCTCCGGCGTGACCACGCGCCCGTCCTGCTGGCCGGTCACTCGCTGGGTGGGGCGCTGGCGCTATCAGCCGCGGCCCGTTTCCCCCCGCTGGATGGACTCGTCCTGCTGGCCCCGTTCTGGCGCAACCGCGGCCCGTTGTGGGCGCTCCTGCCGGTGTTGAAATACTTGATTCCGCGCGTCAAGCCGTTCAAGATGATGAAAACCGAAATGGATGACCCGCGCCTGCGCAAGGAAATGCAGGAGTTCCTCCCCGAACTCGACTTCGACGACCCGCAGACCCAGCAGACCCTGCGCGAGTTTGTCGTCCCGGTCGGGATGTTCGACGAACTGCGCAAGGCGGGTGCGGCCGGTTACCGGTCCGCGCCGGACGTGACCTGCCCGACGCTGGTCATCCAGGGCGCGGACGATACCACCGTCCGCCTAGAGGATACGCGGCGGCTGGCGGGCAGGCTGGCGGGCGCGGTGACCCGGCTCGAGGTCCGCGCTGCGCACGAACTGCCGTTCGCGGCCTCGCCGTCCTTCCCAGAAGTAAGGGAGTCTGTTTTAGCGTTTGCTGAAACCGTCCGTAGGTCAGGCTTGTAGCCTGACGATTGCTGGTCAAATTTTGGAAAAGGAGACAATGATGAGCCACCTGCCAATTGACAAAAGCAAAGACCCCGTTTCCATCCGCCTGTTCAAGTCGAACTTCCTGGAATTTTTTACCCATATCAGCCCGGTGACGATCCTGATCCTGTGGGCGCCGGTGACCGCGCTCCTGCTGTATTTCGCCGCACAGACCGCGACGGTGGGCGTCATCCTGGGCGCGTTCGTGCTCGGCCTGTTTTTGTGGACGCTGGGCGAGTACACCCTGCACCGCTTCCTGTTCCATTACCCGGCCAGGTCGGAGAAGGCAAAGAAGATTTTCTTCCTGTTCCACGGGGTGCACCACCACCAGCCGCAGGACAAAACCCGCCTGGTGATGCCGTTCCCGGTCAGCATTCCGCTGGCCCTGGTATTTTACGGATTATTTACGCTGGTACTGGGGGCGCTGTTGCAGGCCCCGCAGTGGATCAACCCGCTGACGGCGGGGTTCATGGTGGGCTATCTCGCCTACGACCTGACGCATTACGCCACGCACCATTTCACAATGCGCCGCGGCTACGCCAAATACATCAAGCGCTATCACATGGCGCACCACTACAAAGACCCGGACACGCGTTACGGGGTCAGTTCGCCGCTCTGGGATTGGGTGTTTGGGACGGCGGGACAGGATTGAATTTTGACGATGAAGTGAAGAGCCGCCTCCAAAATGGAAGCGGCTCTTGTTTTTTTTACCTGCGCCGGAAGGCCCACGCCAGCCCGACGATTATGAGCGGCAGGAGCGCGCTGCCCGCGCAGGGCAGACCTCCGCCACCGCCATCGCCCTCGCCGCCATCAGCGGAGGATGGGCTGACCTCCAGCCGGATATTGTCAATCCAGATGACGCCCGTGTAGGGGGCATCCGGGCCGGCGTCGAAGCCGAAGGCCAGGCCGACCACCTGTTCGGGAGCGTCAAAGGCCGAGCCGGCGCCATCCTCCCAGTCGGCGCGCAGGAAATCCTCCCACAGGTTGGTGAACGTGACGAAGCCTGCATACTCGACCGGCGTTTCGCGCGGCTGGAGATACGTCTCGCGCGCGTCGGGCGTGCCGCCGTAGACGATGACGTTGAACGGCAGGCCGGATGGCTCGGAGCGCACGTCGAATGCCAGCCACTCGCCGCCGCTCCAGTCCTGCGGGCTGTCGAAGAACAGGGCGCAGGTGGCCCAGCTGCCCGCGGCCACGGAGAACTCCATCCGCAGGGAGGTCGAGCCGTCATCGCCGGCGCCGGTCTCCGCGGCGCACGTGACCGTGGTGCTGGTGGACGCGTCCCAGAATGCCTCCCAGCCGTCCGCTCCGCCCTCGAAGTCGTCAATTGTGAGGGCGGTGTCGGGCGGAAGCGGGACGCCCTGCCCGCCGCCCGGGTCCGGCGCGGGCCCGCTGTCGGCGGTGGGTGCGGACAGGGTGGCGGGTGGCAGGTTCGCGGTCCCGGAAGCGGCCCAGCGGTTGTAGAAAATGTTCAGCAGCGGGACGAATTCGTCGGTCGCCTTCTGGCTGCCTCTTTCCGATGGGTGGTCGTCGCCGGATGGATAGAACAGCGTGTTCCGGTTCGTGACAACGTGCTGGATCTCGCCATCGTTGTACCAGTGGTGGGCATCCCTGGCGGTCAGCACGTTGTAGAAATCGAAAACGGCCACGTTGTTGAGGGTGTAGTTGTTCTCGGCCAGCCAGTCATTGACCAGCCAGTTGTTGAAGGCGCGGGCGTTTTCAGCGTAGGCGCCGTCGGAGAGCGGCGGGGCGGTGATGACGACAAAGAGTTTGTCGGGACGGGAGGCGAAATATTGCAGGATTTCGTTGTAGACGTATTTGGCGTGGCCGACCGTCAGCCAGCCGTCGGGGTCGGGCGGGTCGTCGGGATTGCCCTCCAGCGCCGAGTTGGGGAAGCAGGACTTGAACATGATGATCTGGTTCTCGCCGCCGGGATCGTCGAAGAGGCGGGTGTAGCCGGAGTTCTGCCCGCTCTCGTTGTAGAGCGCGTCCATGTAGACCGGCGTGCGGTCGCTGCGGAACCAGTCCATCCAGTTGGGGATGTCGGTGTTGTCGCCGATGGAGTCGGGGCCCCAGCCGTAGTTGGTGTCGCTGACGAAATAGTTGTTTTCAGCGAGCGTTTGGCCGAGGTTCCCGTAGCCGTCGGTCAGCCAGTTCTCGCCGGTGGAGTGATGGATGAAGATGAGTTTGACGGGCGCGGCGGGCGGGGCGGGGTTGTCGGCCTGCGGTGCGGGGGCGGACCTCGGTCCTGCCGCGGCCGGAAACGATGGCACGGCCACTGCCGCAGCCAGCACGGCCAGCACGCTGACGAGGGTCAGCACGGAAAACAGCAAACGACTTGCACGGTTCATGGCGCTCTCCTTATTTTGGGGCTTTGCCGAACAGTTTCCACACCCAGCGGTGGAATTTGTGGAACCCGGCCTGACCGGCGTACATCAGGATGCACTCGCCGTGGACTTCGGCGATGCCGTTCTCCTGGCAGAATTTTACGGCAGCCGCGGACTCCGATCCCTGCTGCATCCAGACGCGCGGGATGCCGGCCTCGGCCGCGGCGCGCACCACCTTCTCCGTCTGCGCGGGCGGGACGACGATCAGCGCGCCGCCCACTTTTTCCGGCAGCGGTTTGAAGTCCGGGTAGGCGCGGTCGCCTTCCAGTTTTTCGGCGGTCGGGTGGATGGGATAGAGTCGGCGTCCCCCGGCCTTGAGTTCGCGGTAGGCCATGTTGCCGAATTTCTGCCCGCCGCGCGAGACGCCGACCACGGCGAGGGTTTTCTGCGAAACGAAATCGTCAACCACTGATTTCGATGTCATTTGTTTTCTCCTGATTATGGGATTTGATTGCTCCAGCCTTGCGGCAATTCAATCATGTACATCTCCACCTCGCCCGTCCCGGAGCGGCCCCAGTTGGTGGTGAAAAGGATGCGGGTGAAATCGAGGTTGACCGAGGCCTGCGGCTCGGCCCAGTAATCGTGTTCCTGGTTTTCGTCCACCAGCGATTGGGTGTGCGCCAGGCGGACGACGCGCCCGCCCGGCTTGAGTTCGACGGCGAAGACCGAGTCGTCCATCCAGGTATAAGATATCGGGTCGCCGTCGTGAGTGGAGACCACAACCCAGCCGGGGAGATCAAACGCGCGCCCGGAGATATGGAACCCGAAGCCGGTGTGACTGAAATCGAGCGGCCAGAGCGCGGTGATCGTTCCGGTTTGCAGATCGAGCATGGACAGGTTGTCGGTATCAATATCCTGGTAAACGAACACCTCGCGGCCGTCCGCGTCGAGGGCGGTGTCCGAGTGGCCGACGACGCGCAGCAGGCCGCGCCCGTTTCGCAGGTCCCGGTCGTAGACCATCAGTCCGCAAGGGCGCGCCTCCGTGCCCAACTGACCATAATCGCAGTACTTGTCCATCTGGACGAGGAAGTAATTGCCAAGCGGGGAGATGGAGACGCTGTCGGCTTCGCGCTCATCGTTGGGCCAGGCGCGCAGGTCGCGCGCCGCAGCGACCGTGTCGGTTTGCAAATCGTAAACGATGTAAAAACTTGCCAGCCAGTTTTCGTCCTCGGCCATCAGGCCCCAGTATCGCCCGTCCGCCGAGGGGCTGCCCTCGTAGCGCGTCCAGACCATGACCGCGCCGGGAGCGTCCACGATGAAATCGTGAACGGCCGCGGTCGCGCCGGTGCGCAGATCGTAAGACATGAGCCGCGTCTCGCTGGAGTAGTAAATGACGAATGGGTTGGTTGCGCTCCAGCGCGGCTCCACGTCCAGCGGAACCTGGCCGAGCGGCTGGAGCGTGGCGGCCGAGTAGACGTACCACGTCCCGTCCACGCCGCGCACCAGGATGAGATTGCCATCCGCGTTGAAGGACTGGACGCGTGAGTACTCGTTCTTCAGGCCGGGCGATGTGTCGCCCGCGGCCAGGTCGGCGCGGCGGTCGGTGACGCGCACCAGGCAGGACCCGAAGACGGGGTCGCGGAACGGGAGGCGGGCGGCCGGCTCGTCCCTCTGCGGCGCTTGCCGGACCTCGAACCCGGTCACGAACGCAGGCTGGAGGCCTGCCCCGGGTCCCGTTCCGGGGTCCGGGCAGAGCGGGGCGGACGAGGCGGGCGGGATGGCGGTCAGGATGAGTCCGCCCGGTTCTGCGCCGCCAGAGGGCGCTTCTTCGTCAGGCGGGGCGGTTTCGGGCGAGGCGCATGACACAACCGCAAGGAGGGCAATGAGCAGGAGCAGGCGTATTTTCATGGCGCTCCTCTCTTGAAGAGTTATCGGGGCGGGATGAAGCGGCTCAATCCGCCGGAGGTCGCGAACCAGAGCGCGCCGGACAAGTCTTCGACAATCCCATAAACGTTCTTCGCAGCCAGACCATCCAGGGGAGTGTACGCCGTCCAGGTTTCCCCGTCGAAGAAAGCGGCTCCGCCCTTGGTGCCGGCCCACAGATTGCCGCCGGAATCCACCAGCAGGGCGCGGACGTAATCATCCGGCAGGCCATGCTGCGTGGTGTACGTGGTCCAGCCATAGCCGTCGAAGCGGCTGACGCCTCCCTCGGTTGCGAACCAGAGGGTGCCGGGCGGATTCTCCACAATGGCATTGACGTGTTTTTCTGCCAGCCCGCTGGTTTCAGTGAATTTTTCCCAGGTCACGCCGTCGAAACGGTTAGCGCCCGAGTTGCCGCCAAACCACAGAGCGCCGGACGAATCCTGGTGGATTGCGTCAATCCCGCTGGTTGTCAGTCCCTCGGCATTGGCCTTGCTGGAGGATGTGTAACGGGTCCAATTCGAGCCGTCGAAGCGGACGACACCGCTCGATCCGCCGAACCACATGACGCCGTCGGAATCCTGGAAAATGGCGTCCACGTGGCCGATGTAATTGTCGTCGGAGAAATTGTACGAGGTCCACGCGCCGCCCTCGAAACTGACGACGCCGCCGGCCTCGATCAGAGCGATGGTTTCTTCCCTGCACAGGGTACCGGTGTCGATTTTGAGCAACACAAGCAGGAGGCAGACGATGGTGCGGGTGTAGCGCGGGCTTTGCCTTCCGAGCCAGACCTTCCCGGAGGAATCCACATAGATGCTGGTAACGTCGCTGGCAGGGTACCCCCCGATCGATTCGTAGCTCAACCAGTCTGTGCCGTCGAAGCGGCTGACCATCGGGTAAGCGTCGAGCCACAGCGCGCCTGACTTGTCCATGGCGATGTTCGCGATGGCATTGGCGGGCGGGTTGTCCTCTGTCAGGTAAACGGTCCACTCCAGGCCGTCGAAGCGGAGGATCCCGGCGCTTTGCATTCCAAACCACAGCGTCCCGGACGGGTCGGCAAGGATGGAAGCGACGTTGTTATCGTCCGCGCCCTGCTGTTCGGGGAAGAATGTCTGCCAGATGGTTCCGTCGAATTTGCCGATGCCTGCTTGCGTGCCAACCCAAATCGCGCCCGACTCATCCCCGGTAATCGTTTTTGCGTTATCGTGGGGGAGGCCGTCGCTCTTCGTGTACGTTGTCAGATAAGTCCCCATCATGCTCACAACGCCCTTGCCGGTGGCCAGCCAGACGGTCCCCGCAGCGTCCACGTAGACATCGTACACGCAATCGGTGGGCAGGTCGTTTTTCTTTTCCGTGTACCAATTCCCCTCCGTCCCCGGTTCCCAGGCGCTGTCGAAGCGGACGACCCCGTCGCACGGACGGGCCACCCAGATGTTCCCGGAGGCGTCCAGCGTCATGGCGGTCGCCGATTTCAGGTCGGCGCTCAGTGGGGTCCAGTTGGTCCCGTCGAAGCGGTTGAGGCCGCCGTAAGTCCCGACGAGAATGTTCCCCGACGGTTCCTCCAGGACGGCGAACACTTCGCTGTCCAGCAGGCCGTTGGCGTCCGTGTAGGTTGTCCAGGTTTCCCCGTCGAAGCGGTTGAGGCCGGATTCGGTGCCGACCCAGAGTATGCCGGCGCTGTCCACCAGCACGGCGCGGGCGTTGTTGCTGGCCAGCCCGTGCTCGCTGGCGAAGCGGATGTAGGTGTTGTCGGCAATCTCCCAGCGGAACAGGCCGCCGGTAGTGGCCGCCCACAGTGCGCCGTCCTGCAGGGCCAGGGCGCGCACTTCGTTGCCGTTGGCGAAACTGGTCCACCCCTCGTGGATGACCTCCGGCTCGCCTCCCTGCATGTTGAGCAGGTCCGTCAGGTCAGACAGGTCGCAGGCCATCGCGGCCGACGCCAGCAGCGCCAGGGCCAGGAGAATGCGGAAAGCAGGTTTGGTTTTCATTGGATGTCCTTTCTTTCATAACAAGCGGTCAGGGTTCCCATTTCCCGACATTCGACGGGCGGACGGTGTTGCGCGCCCAGGCGGAGATGAGAGCGTCCAGCAGGGCGTTCGGGACCTCGGCCAGGTCCGCCGGGTCAGGGCCGAAGAGGAAGTTGAAGTTGTTGTCGCCTTCGGCCAGCGGCGGCCAGGAGGCGTGCCATTGCCAGACGGCGTAGTTCCAGCCGTACTGCTCGAAGAGCGCCATTTCGTCGCGGACGTACTCCGCTCCGCCCGGCTCCCAGCGCTCCAGTCCGTACTCGTTGACTGCCAACACAACGTGGCGTGTGGATTGGAAATCGGCCGCGATGGCGAGCAGATTTTCCAGCCAGGCGCGGTCGAAGGTTTCCGGGTGATCGTCGTAATCGGTGTCGAAATATCCGGGGTATGCGCGCGTCAACTCCGGCGGCTCCTGGTGGGTATACTCGTGCGGGGAATACTGGTGGAACGTGTAAACGATGCGCGGGTCGTCCACCGGGTGGAGATACGGCAGCCAGGCAATGTCGCTGTAACTGTTCCCGCCGACCAGGATGGGGGTGGATGAGTCCACCTGGCGGATGGCAGACACGAGGTGCGGGTACCAGGCGTTCCAGTCGTAGCCGGTGCCGGCGTAGTCAGCGTAGAATGTCTCCGGGTCCCAAATATCGAGGCTGGCGTTGGAGTTTGGCTCGCACATCAGGTCGTAGCCGACAACGATGGGATTGTCGCGATAGCGTTCGGCGGTGAAGCGCCACATCTCTGCCCAGGCGAGGCGGGCGGCTTCGTCGGTCCAGACGGTCTCGATGATGTACCCGTCCGGGAGCCAGTCTGCCGGGCCGAGGATGGCAAACTCGCTGCGTCCCGGCCCGGTGCGGAAGGTGATGACCGCGAACAGGTCCGCGTCTGCGGCCATTTCCAGCAGGCGGTCGAGGTTGGCGACGGCCTCGTCATCCACCACGTACGGCGGCTCGGCGGTGAACAGGCCGGGGCCGGAGATGTTGACGTAGTTCGCGCCCAGCGCGGCGAGATTATCGAAATCCGCCTGCGTGTAGGGCGGCCCGAATGGGCCTGGACCGAGGAACTCGGTCCCGTCGAATTCGGGATGGATGCGCCGCTGGTAGATGTTCGCCCCGCGCAGTTGCGCGCCGTTGGCCCACAGCGACCATTTGTCTGTGGCTGTGTCCAGGCCTCCCGGTGTGGAGGGGGTGACGGTGGGTGACATGACGTCCGGTTTGGTCGGCACGCAGGCCGCCAGCGCGGCGGCGAGGAGCAGGTTTGCCGCGAGCAGCGCGAAGAATCTGTGCAGGCGCGTCATGGCGACCTCCTTGTTCCCGGAGGAATTACTTGACCTCGAACGGGAAGTTTTTCACCAGCGCCCCGTCCACGATCACGCGGATGACGTAGTTGCCCGGTTCGAATGCGCCGACCGGGAACACGTTCGTGCCTTCGGAGAAGAAAGCGGTCTGGTCGAAGGCCAGTTGCCCGCCGCCCTGCGTGTTCTGGATGCAGGCGCGCACGTCAACGTCCGCTTTGGCGTCGAACATGAGGAGCAGGGGTTCCTGCCCGGCGAACTGCACCCCGTTCTCACCTTGCGCCCCCGGCTGCCAGTCGCCGGCGCTGACGAGTTCCATGCTCTCGAAATTCTCGCCGAACAGGGTTTCGTTGGCTGTGCCGCCAATCTCGTCGCCGCACGATTCGGGGGGCGAGAAGGAACCGCAGGCCAGGATGGAGAGGGCGAGCAACAGGGCGGGCAGGATGAGGGGCAACTTTTTCATGGCGGCCTCCTTTGGGTTATGAATTCATTATAGGAACTGCGGGGAAAAATACAAGTAGCACTTTGGTCAATAAAAATGCCCCGCCTGGTTTCGGCGGGGCAAAGTGTTACACGTGCATCTTTTTGATTCCTCACGGCTGTAGATTGCCGCCAATCTTCTCGATCAAATGCTGAAGATAGGGGTATTTCTGGTTGATCACATCCTGGAAATTCTCGAATTCCTGAATTCGGATCGGTTCAGCAAGAATCCAAATATCAATAGCCGTTTGTGTCTGCTTGTTGTATAAGAACGCGCCGAAATACGCACAGGCGATATTTTCATTCTCAAATAGGAACTGAACGCCGGTAAAATCTCCCGAAACAATTTCATTCTGCCACGCCAGATCATCGGCGGGACCGAACCTGGCAGGGCCGAATAAGTCGCGTTGTTCCGGCGGCAAACTCCAGATATGCACCTTTATCACTGCCGCGTCCCAAGCCTCCGGCACATTTGGGGATGGAATGAAATAAACCATGTCCGGGAAAGATACGGATTGTTGCATTGAATAACTGGCCGGGTACTCCAAATAAACCCCATTGAGCATGGTATATGCCCACTCTCCATTCGAATCAGGTACGAGCATGGGCGGGACAGAAGATTCATACTCCCAATGTGTGGTGATGTATTCCAGAGCCTCGTCCATGCTCATGCCAACGAATAGATCCAATGGAAAGCGCGCCTGCTCGCGCTCGATGTCTTCCTTGAGTGATGGACTCCCTACCGATGCAAGCCAATCAAGTAGTGCTTTCAAGTCGCTGACCTGTCCGGCTGTAATTTCAACTGTATCGCCCTCGCCATTTAACAAAGCCTCCAAGCCGGGGATGAAGGAACGCGCGACCCGCAAAAAATCATCCTCCCGTTCAGGGTGGGCAGACATGATTTGCATTATCTCGTCATTGTGTTTCCAAAACATGGATTCATAGTATTGGCCGGCCGGTGATTTCTGCATAATCTCCCTTTCCACCCTTAACAGAATGTTCGCGGCGTGCATGTTGCTGAACAGGGCGCGCGCATACTCTACTTTTCCCAACCCAAATACTAACAATGGTGCGAGCAGAAAAATCACTGTTGCAAAAATCAGAAAACGCTGGTTTCGATTCATTGATTCCTCCTTCTGCCAACCAGGATTCATCTACAACGATGTCATTATACTTCCCTCTCGTTCGTTTTCGGCAAAGCCAGCGCACATCTATCTGCGCTGCTCTCGGTGAACCGCCGGATGCGGACCCGCATGTCTGGTGGCGTGAGAGGGGGCGGTTAGCCGCCGCCCCCTACTCGATTTCTAGAACGGCCCGTAGTCAATGGCGACCGCCACAGCCAGGAAAGCGACCGTCACCAGGATGATCCACGGCCACAGGCGCAGCACCCATTTGATCCATTTGTGGTACGGCACAACCGTCAGGCTGAGGGCGATGAGCAGCAGGGCGTTGGTCGGGTAGACCAGGTTGGAGAAGCCATCGCCGAAAGTGTAGGCGCTGACGGCGATCTGCCGGTTGACGCCCACCAGGTCGGCCAGCGGCATCAGGATGGGGACGATCAGCAGGGCCTTGGCCGAGCCGGAGGTGACGAAGAGTTCCAGCACGAGGGTCATGCCGTAGATGATGAGCGCGGAGACGAAGGGGCTTGTCCCGGAGAAGATGCTCGAGGCCGAATGCAGGAGCGTGTCGAGGATGCCGCCCGAGGCAATGATGTGCCTGACGCTGGCGGCCATCATCAGCAGGGGGATGGCCGGGGCGATGCCCAGGAACCCGTCCCAGACGGCTTTTCCGGCTTTTTTACCGATCCCGGCGATGAGCGCCGCGCCGACCCCGCCGATGACGAAGAACAGACCGGAAACCGGCATGGCGAGGTCTGAAAGCGACTCAACCAGCGAGAAGATCATGGAGGATGCCAGGATCAGGACGAAGAACACGCCCATGAAAATGGCGGCGGTCTTCATGCGCGGATTGTTGGCGGTGGCGGCGTCCAGCTCGAAGGTCCCGAACTTGGCCCGCTCGGCCTGGTCCTCTTTGTAGACCGGCGACGTTTCCGGTTTGCGTTCCACCTTTTTGGCGTAGCGGACGAGGAAGGTCGCCAGGATGGCGTACACGATCACAAACAACACAATGCGGGGACCCCAGCCGGAGAAGAGCGGCAGTCCGGCCAGCCGCTGGGCGGTGCCGATGGTGAAATAGTTGAAGACGGCAGTGGAGAAGCCGACGTTGGTCGCCAGGATGGACACGCCCAGGCCGGTCAGCGTGTCCCAGCCGAGGGACAGGCACAGGGCGATGATGATCGGCACGAGCGGCACGGCCTCTTCGAGGATGCCGAAGAATCCGCCCAGCGCCATGAAGAAAAAGGTCAGCACCAGCAGCAGGACGTATTTCTTCGCCCCGAATTTTCGGACGATGCTGTGGACAACGTAACGCAGGATGCCGCTCTTGTCCATCACGGCGAAGGCGATGCCCACCAGCACGATGAAGGCGATAACGCCGATGACCGTCGCGCTGCCCTCGGCGGCGAAGACCTCGAACGGAGCGGTGAACCAGCGCCAGACCGGGTAATCGGGGCGCGCGGTGACGGCGTACGATTCGGCGTCTATGACCTGCCGCCCGTCCACTTCCATGCGGGCGTACTGCCCCGCCGGGACAAGGCGGGTGAGGATGCCGGCGGCCAGCATCAGGGCGAAGATGATAGCGACCGCCTGGAGGAAGGCTTTCTTGCTGATCTGGATTCCAGACTTGGTTTCTGCCATGTGTTTCTCCTCGAATGATTGGATGGGAATAGTTTATGCCAATGTTGTTCTTTTGTCAAAGGGAGTAGAAATTCGCGCCGGTTTGTGCTACAGTATGTATGGATGTAACGCCTGATCCCTGTTCTGAAAGGAGGTAGAAATGGTCACTCAAAGCAAAGTCTGTGGAAGGCTCCTGCTGGCAGACGACGGGTCGGAACATGCCCGCGCGGCGGTCGCCCTGGTGAGCGACCTGCCCCTGCCGCCCCGGTGCCGGGTCACCGTGCTGCGCATGTTCGGCTCCCAGCAGGCTGCCGAACTTGGCCCCCTGGAGGAGGCCCTGGCGCAGACGTGCGCGGCGTTGAAGAACAAAGGCCTCCAGGCGGATTCCGAGTTGCTGCTCGGTTCCCCGGCGCAGAAGATCGTCGAATACGCGCAGGAACACAAAATTGACCTGATCGTTCTCGGCGCAAAGGGACTGCGGGCGACCCTCGGCATCCTGCTGGGCGGCGTGGCCCAGCAGGTGGTGGAGTATTCCGCCTGCCCGGTGCTGGTCGTCAGGCCGCCTTATGCCGCCCTCCGGCGCGTCCTGCTGCTCACCGACGGTTCGGCCAACAGCCAGCGGGCGATGGAATACTTCGGCCAGTTCCCGTTCCCCGCCGGGCTGGACGTGCGGGTGATGCACGTGCTCCCGCCTCCGCCCCTGCCGGTTATGGCGGCGTATGGCGGCGCCGAACGCATGGTCTACGAACCGCTGGTTGTGACGGAGGCGGTTGCGGCCGAACGGGCGCGCGAGGAAGCGAACGGGAAAGCCCTGCTGGAGCGCACGGTCCAATTGCTGGCCGGCTTCGATATCAAAGCCGCGCCCGTTTTGAAGCGCGGCGACGCCGCCACGGAGATCATCGAGTACATCAAGGACCAGAAAATTGACCTGACCGTCAGCGGTTCGCGCGGCCTGAGCCAGATCCGCTCGTGGCTGATGGGCAGCGTTTCCCGCAAACTGGTGCATTACTCGGGCTGCTCGACGCTGGTCGTGCGCGGCCCGCAGCCGGCCTGACCCGCAGCCGGCGGCATCAAATCGCCTTCCCGGCCAGTTCCAGGCTGACCTGCCAGAGTTTTTCGGCCGCGGCCCGGTCGTGCGAAAGCGGGCTGGAGGGAATTTCCCTGCAATCCGCGAAGTATTTGCCGGTCACGCCCTCGACTTCGGGCGCGGCCGCCAGGTGGACGCCGGTGCGCGCGCCCACCTCCGGCCTGCGCCCGAACAGCCGTGCCGAGAGTTTGGCGAATGTTTCGAACAGGGGGCCGTTGTCCGCGCCAATGTTGGTGGCCACGTAGCCGGGCGTCAGGGCGTTGGCGGTCACGCCGCTCCCCTCCAGCCGCCGCGCCAGTTCGTACGCGAACAGCAGGTTGCAGAGTTTCGAGCGGGCGTAGGCGTCCCAGCCGCTGTATTTCTGTTCCCCTTGCAGGTTGGCGAAATCCAGCGCCTTCACACGGGCGTGCATCCCCGAAGCCACGTTGACGATGCGCGCCGGCGCGCTGGATTTGAGCGTGTCCAGCAGGAGGATGGTGAGCAGGAAATAGCCGAGGTGGTTGAGGGCGAAGGTGGTCTCGAAGCCGTCGCGGGTCAGGGCGCGCTTGAAGAAAATGCCCCCGGCGTTGTTGACCAGGATGTGGAGACGGGTGTGCTGCTGCTTGAACGTCATGGCGGCCTGCATGACGCCTTCCAGCGTGGACAAGTCCGCGGCGATCCACGCGACCGGGTTCCCGGTCTCGCGGGACCCGAGGCGGGTGGCCGCCTGCGCGCACCGTTCCGCGCTCCGGCTGACGATTGTTACCTGCGCGCCCAGCCGCGCCAGCGCGCGCGCCGTCTCCAGCCCGATGCCGCTCGTCCCGCCGGTGACGAGGGCGGTTTTTCCCTTCAAGGAAATATCCATAAAAAGCCTCGCAAAAATAGAATACTTGTAGTTTATAGCAAAAACCCGCTTGCGTCAAACCGGCCAGGCGTGGTAAAGTAAGGCACGGAGGAGCCATGGATTTCTTTCAAATTGTGGAAGAGCGCCGTTCGATGCGCAAGTATGCCGACAAGCCGGTGGAGGCGGAGAAGTTAACCCGCATCCTGGAAACCGCCAACAAAGCGCCCTCGGGAGGAAACATGCAGGGCTATGAAATTTACATTGTGCGGAAATTGAAGGACCGGCAGGCGCTGGTCAAGGCTGCGTTGAACCAGGAATTCCTGGCCGAAGCGCCGGTGGCGCTGGCATTTTGCGCCAACCCCTCGCGCTCGGCGGTGAAATATGGCGAGCGCGGGGCGACCCTGTACTCGATTCAGGATGCCACGATTGCCTGTGCCTATGCTCAACTGGCCGCCAAGGCGCTGGGGTTGGATACCGTTTGGGTGGGCGCGTTCGATGAGAAGGCGGTCAGCGAAATCCTGCGCCTGCCCGAAGGCTTGCGGCCCATCATCCTGCTTCCGATCGGCTATGCCGGGAAGGAGCCGCACCCGCGGCCGCGGCGTGAGTTGAAGGACCTCGTTCACGAGGTGAAGTGAGCGAAACAATTCGGCCAGCAGTTCAACTGCTGGCCGAACGATTTAAGGCTAAATCCAGTGCAGGATGGGGATGAAGAGGATCAGTGCCAGGATGTCCACCGCCCAGATGGTCCCGACGGTGATGAGTTTGCTCTTCATCGTTTTCATGTCGAAGACCCAGAAGGCGGCGATGAAAAAGGTCAGGTAGCCGAAGAGGAAGATGAGCCACGGCGCGCCGCGGTTCCACCAGGCGTAGTCCCAGGTGAGGGCGTTGGCCGAGTTGAGCAGGTATTCGACGAAGACGCAGAAGGCCGACCCGGCGACGGCGATGAACCAGCGGTTGGGAATGCCGAGGATTTTGGTCTTTTTATCGGGCAGCAGCATCTTGCTCCAGATGACGCCGCTGACGGCGAACATGAACATGATCTCGATGTTCAGCCCGACCAGGATGAGGAAGGCGGTATCGCCCGGCGCGCCCCAGACCGGCGCGTAGCCGGTGAAGTGCAGGACGAGCGAGTTCCAGATCTCGTTGAACCAGTCCATGCCCCAGAAGGCCAGGCCGGCCAGGATGAGGCTCCAGTTGCGTTTCTCGGCTTCCACGGTGTAGACGTAGAAGACAAAGGCCAGCAGGACGACAACGTACCACTGGAACTGGCTGCCATCCCGCAGGATGGACAGGGCTTGCAAAGCGTGATCGGTCATGGGGTTCTCCTTTGTGTTGGAAATTATTCTCCCGGCGTCTGCCAGATGCCGGGAGAATCCATCGGGCTGATGCTTTTGGCTTGGGCCTCGGTGCTGACGGCGGACCAGATAGTAAAGCGGATTATTTCTGGCCGTCCGTAAACGAACAGTCCCTTAAGGTCGGGGACCTACATTCCACCGGATCATAGATTTTAGATACGACGCCAAAACAACCACGCTCGTGCCAGTAATCACAGAGCCGCTCGCCAATCTTGGGGGCCGTAAGGCGATAGTCGCTCTGCGGCTCGATATAAACTATACCCTTATCGGTGGTCTCAAAAGCAACGAAGGCATGACCAGTATCTTCGTTGTAAAAATCAACCGCAACAATCCATGCACTTATGTTTTGTTTCCTGGCTAGAACAACCAAGTCAAACGAGAAATTCAGGCAGTTGTAGGAAGAAGTGTAATCGTACATATTTACTCTATCGCTTGCGAGAAAATAGTTCAAATCTGTCCACGAAACGGGATGATAGTTGGTGGGCGTGGAGGTTGGGGCGCGCGTGCTTGTCGGTCGGTGCGTCTGTGTTGGGGTGGCGGCGGGAAAGATATCCCGTGAAGCCTCTGCTGAAATCATCCGATATACCTGAAAGTACGAAAACAACCCCACCAGTACAAACGCAAACCAGACCCAATTGTGACCGCGCCTCTTCTTGTGTTTCATGCCGACTTCTTTCTACTTAGTTTGCAAACCAAATGATTGCAAATATAAATATGGCGACCCCGAAGCCTACGCACGCGCCCGCAAATGCACCCCTGATCCTGTCGTTCTTGTTGAAAAGATATCCAATTGCAGCACCAAAAAGCGTATAAGTTCTTCCGACGATAAACAAAATCAACAACCCCACCAACATCCAAATTTGAGCATTTGTCATTACTCTGTTCCCGCACTTTGGGCAAAATCTTTCTGACCCCTTGAGCGGTGCATTGCATTTTTGGCATGTGTTCATTTACCACCTCGGTATCAAGGCGAGCAGGGGGAGAAAAACGCCGATGGCAATTGTGGCGTGAAAGGGTAAATGCGGGGTGAGACCGCAGGGTTAAATTGTACTATATTCTCCCGGAGGCTGGCAGTCTCCGGGAGAATGTGAATTGTAGATTCGCATCCTAGTGAAATCTCTGTATTGCTTGATACACTGCCTGCACTCCAAAGTCCATCGCTTTTACCGGGACGCGCTCGTCGGCGGCGTGGATGGTACCGATGAAACTGAAATCGTCCGGCAGTTGCAGCGGGGTGTAGCCGTAGGTCTGAATGCGGAGTTTCGAGAGGAAGCGGGCATCGGTCACGCCGGACAAGACGAAGGGCAGAGGGATTCCCGCCGGATCGAACTGGCGCAGAATCCCGCCCAGGGTATCGAACAGGTCCATGTTCGGCGCGGCAGGCCCGGGGTCCGCTTTGACGACTTCGAGTTCCACATCTTCACCGAGCAAAGTGTGCAGTTCCCGGAGCATGTCTTCCGGTTTTGCGCCCGGCACCAGGCGTCCATCCAGCCCCAGCGTCACCTCGCCCGGGATGACGTTGACCTTCTCGCTGGCCTTGAGCATGGTCGGGCTGACGGTGTTGTGGAGCAGGGGAGCGAACAGGCCGCCGCGTTCACCGAGCGCTTTCAGGAAGGTGTTCGTTAGTGCAGGGTTGAGAATCTGGCGAACGGCCAGACCGGAGACGCCGCCCAGGTTCTTTGCCAGGCATTCGATCATCGTCCGCACGGCGGGCGTCACGTGGACCGGGAGCGGGCGTTCGTCGAGCAGGCGCAGGGCACGCGCGAGTTTTGCCATCGCCTGTCCGTGCACGGGCATCGAGCCGTGCCCGCCGCGGCCGCGGAAGGTTGCTTTCGTCCAGCAAATTTGTTTCTCGGCGACCATGATTGGATAGAAGCGTTTGCCGCCAATGGACAGGTTAAAGCCGCCGAACTCGCCCAGGGCGTAGCGCACGCCTTCGAACAAATCGGGATGTTCGTCCACCAGGTAACGGACGCCGAAGTCGTCGCCTGACTCCTCGTCCGCGACGGCAGCGAAGATCACGTCGCCGGGCAGGGACAAGCCCTCGGCTTTGGCTTTCAGAAAGGCGGCCAAGTACATGGCGACGCCGTGTTTCATATCCAGCGCGCCGCGGCCCCAGACGTAGCCGTCTACGAGACGGCCCTCGAAGGGCGGATGGGTCCACTGCTGGGACTCGGTCGTGACCACATCCACGTGGCCGTAGAGCAGGAGCGGGGGAGCATTGCCAGTGCCTTTCAGCCGGGTGATGAGGTTGGGGCGGTTGCGCGTTTTGGCAACCACGGTGGTCTTGAACCCGGCATCCTTGAGCAGTCCGTTGATGTACTCGATGCACGGGCGCTCGTTACCGGGCGGATTGGTGGTGTCGAAACGGATCAGGTTCTGGAGCAGTTCGGCGGGGCGTTCGTAAATGGGGGTGGTTTTCCTGGCTGGCATGGCTTCCTCTGGAAATAAAATCGCGTCCGCTGCTATGATAGTGCAGAACGGACGCGGCGTCAAATCATGGGACGCGGATTAACGCGGAAAACGCGGATTTTATGACAATTATTTTTCCGCGTGTGTCTGCGCTCGTCTGCGTCCCATGATACTTTGTCTCAGTCCGCTGACCCACTTGCGGGCCGCGGGGATGCGGAGGATGAGCAGGAACACAACCAGCAATCCCCACAGCAGCGGTTGGAGCACGTCTCCCTGCAACTGGAACAGGTTGCCTTTGCGCGCCCAGACGAAATGGACGATGACGATCAGCCCGGCCGGATAGACCAGCCGGTGCAGGCGCTTCCAGTTTTTCTTCATGCGGCGGATGAAATAGTCGAACGAGGTGACGGCCAGCGGGACGAGGAGACTGAACGCCAGCGTGCCGGCGATGATATATGGTTTCGTGGTAACGAGGTCCAGGATTTGCGCGAGGTTGAATCCGTAATCGAGTCCGGCGAAGGTCAGGAAGTGCAGGCTGGCGTAGAAGAAGGCGTAGAGGCCGAGGGCGCGGCGGCGCGGCAGCACGGACCTCCAGCCGGTCAGCGTGTGAACCGGCGTGATCGCCAGCGCGGCGGCGAGGAAGTACAGCGCTGCCCTGCCCAGCCGCTGTTCGATCTCCTGGATCGGGTTGACGGTCAGGTTGTGCGCGGCGAAATCGAAGATAAGTTTCGCCAGCGGCAGCCAGCCGATAATGTGGACGAGAATGCGGAGCCAGGGGAAATGTCGCATAAAACAAAATCAGTAATTGATGCTCAAGTCCATCCCCGCGTACAGCCCAGCCACTTCCCCGCCGTAACCGTTGAACATGAGCGTGTCGCGGCGGCTGAGTTCGCCGATGCGCCGCTCGGTGGCCTGCGACCAGCGCGGGTGGTCCACCTCCGGGTTGACGTTGGAGTAGAAGCCGTATTCGTCCGGCGCGATGGTGTTCCAGAAGGTCTGCGGGCGCTCTTCGGTCAGCCGGATGCGAACGATGGCCTTGATGGATTTGAAGCCGTATTTCCACGGCACCACCAGCCGCAGGGGCGCGCCGTCCTGGTTGGGGAGCGGCTTGCCGTACAGCCCGGTGGCAAGGATGGTCAGCCGGTGCATGGCTTCGTCGAGGCGCAGGCCCTCGGTGTACGGCCAGGGATAGAACCGGCTGCCCACGCCGGGCATCTGCTCTTCGTCCATCAGTGTGGTGAACTCCACGTATTTGGCGCTCGCCATCGGCGCGGCCTCTGCCAGCAGATCGCTCAACTGGAAGCCGGTCCACGGGATGACCATGCTCCACGCTTCCACGCAGCGCAGCCGGTAGACGCGTTCCTTCTGCTCGAACCGGAGCAGTTCGTCCAGCGACCAGGTCCTCGGGTTTTGCACCAGCCCGTCCACCTCCACTGCCCAGGGCGTGGATTTGAAATCCGCCGCCAGCGAAGCGACGGCGTCCTTGGCGGTGCTGAACTCGTAGTAGTTGTTGTAATTGGCGATCTCGTCGAACGTGTTGAGCGGATTGCCGAACTCGTCCGCGGTCTGCCCGTGGGCGTTATCTGGCACCGGCGCGCCCTGCGTCTCGGGGCTGGACCCTGAACCTGTTGCCGTTATCCCGGACAGTTTCGGGGCGCACGCCGCCAGCAGCGCCCCCGCGCTGACGATGCCCATCACCTTCAGCCAGTCGCGGCGGGAGAGATACAGACTCTCCGGCGTGATCTCGGACGAGGGGATGTCAACGTGTTTGAGTTTTTGCTCCATAAAATTACTCCTGTTCTGAACCGGCAAACAGGAGTAATTTTATCGTATTCAGATTAGCCGCGGGTTAATTCGTCTTATCCGTACGAACAGCAGTAATCCGCCGGGACCTTGAGCGCCAGTTTGAATTTGGAGTTGGCCGGGACGCTGAACGACCCGCCCGCGCGGACGGTCTGCCACGCGTCGCGGCCGGGCAGGAGCACATCCATCTCGCCCGCCAGGATTTCCATCAGTTCCGGGGCGGCGGTGCCGAACTCGTACTCGCCGGGCAGCATGAATCCGAGCGTCTTGCGCGTGCCGTCCGGGAAGAAGACGTTACGGCTGGTGACTTTGCCGTCGAAGTAGACGTTGGCTTTCTTGATGATGGTGACATTTTCGAATTGGTCGGACATGGGAGGCTCCTTCAAAAAACGGATTGGATGACGATCAAAATGCCCACACCATCGCCATGACCGCGGCGACGGCGGTGATGACCAGCGAGATGACGAAGGTGACGCGCAGGATGGAGGATTCCTCGCCGATGCGGTCTATGGCCGCGGCGGCGTTCTGGAGTTTGGCCGGGGAGATGACCGAGGCCAGCCCGCCGCCGATGCCGCTGGCGGCGGCGATCAGCAGTCCCGCCGCGCCGATGGTTTCGGCAGTGGACAGGTGCAGGCTGGTGAGCATGGCGATAGCCGAGGCTTCCGATCCGCTGACGAAGCCGGCCAGCAGGCCCAGGTACGGAGCCGCCAGCGGGTAGAATCGCCCGAACGCGGCGGACGAGGCGTTCGCCAGCACGGCGATCATGTTGTTGTCCGGGTTTGCCAGCGTCCAGTCGAGTCCCTTGCCGGAGTGGTTCATCAGATAGGCGATGGCGAAGAAGACCGCCGACGCCAGCATGGGACGCGGAGCGCGCTTGAGCCACTTCTTGAACGAGTCGCCGAGTTGTTTCTTGGTCGGTTTCAGAAAGGGCAGGGCCAGCAGGGTGCTGACCAGGATCCAGAAATAGGCCTGCCAGAACAGGCGCATCTTCTCGGGCGCGCCGGGGATGATCTCCATGGGCATGGCGAGGGTCTTGAAGGTCAGGGTGTAGAAGGGCAGGGAGGGCAGATTCACCAATATTGCGAAAACAACCAGGATGAGCCAGGGCGACAGGGCGGCCCACAGCGGGATGCGCTTCTCGGCGGTCAGGTCCGCTTTGGTCAACACGCCGCGGTCTCTTAACGGCCTGCGCGTAGCCAGTAAATACAAAAACATCACCAGCACCACGCCCAGGCCCGCGGCAACGCCGGTCAGCGGGACCAGCCCGAGGGCGTTCATGCCGACGGCGACGAAACCGGCTGAAAGTCCCGCAAGCAGCGCCGGGAGCAGTCCCCGCCAGACCAGTTTCCAGCGTCCGACAATCCACAACATGCCGATGGCGATGCACGCGCTGATGACCGGCATGAAGCGGGCGAAGTAGCCGCCGACTTCATCCACCGGTTTGCCGACCAGGCCGGAAAAGACAACCACCGGGACGCCGAGCAGGGCGTAGGTGCAGAGGGCGTCGTAGCCGAGGGCGGGCAGGGCGATGGCGACGAAGGACGTGTAGCCGAGGGCGAGCATGATGGGCGGCAGGATGGAGACTGGCGTGGCCCCCAGCGCGGCCAGCAGGGTGCCGAAGCCGACGTTGACGATCATGATCTGCACGACCTGGTCCTTGGGGGCGACGGTCTTGATGAGCGCCACCACGCGGGCCAGCGCGCCGGTCTCGGCCATCAGGAAGACTTGCAGGAGCGAGGCGGCGACCATCAGCGTGATGGGGAAGGAGGCCACCACGCCGGAGAGACTGGCTTTCAGCGTGACCGTGAGCGGGGTCTGGAAGTACAGGACGGCAGCCAGCGCGGCCACGCTCCAGCCGATGAGTCCGGCCAGGTCGGCGGCCATTTTCCGCCAGACGAGCAGGATGAGGACGACGAGGATAGGCAGCAGGGCGAGCAGGACGGAAAGGAGGTTCATGCGGATGGATTTCCTGGGAGGAGTTTGGGTTGCAAAGGTTGGCGATGCGGCTCCAGTTTATCCGATGCCCGCAGAGATGGCAAGCGGAACGCGAACGTCAGGTGATCTATTGGGTGACAGAAGTCCGGCTGGAGGCCAGCCGGACTTTTTGTTTGCGAATAATGCTACCTTGAAGCGCCGGGGCTGGATGGCGTTTCCCGGGCAATGGCCTGGACGATCCGGGCGCGCGCACCGGCCCGTGCGGCCAGATAGACATCCTCCCCGGACCGGGCCAGCCATTTCAGAAAATTATGAACACCGTTGCGAATGCTTGCTTCGTCGCAACAATTGGCAATGAACGCGAACTGAACTTTCTGGACGTTGTCAGCGACGAATACGCCAAACGGGGTGGTCACCACTGTGGCGTCCGGGAAGCCGAGCAGTTTGATGGCCTGCGACTCGGTGGCGGACTTGTAGCAGGCGATGATGTGGACCGGACCGTTGACGCCGTCTGTGAGCGTATCGGCCAGTTCGTGGTCACGCAGGAAGGGCTGTCCCACCATTTCCTTGGCCTGGCCGATGCTGAACGCGGCGGGGATGGCGTGCGGGACCAGCAGGATATCCACACCAGCCAGTGGTGCAATTACGTTGTTTTTCTTCGATTGTCCACCGGATTGTTCCACAAGTGTATTGCGGAGTAGCGTAACCATTTTCCGCTCACGTGAGGCAAAATCAAGACGGCTCCAGGTTAGTGCGTCGCCTATGCCGGGTTTCCCGCGGGCGGCCTCGCGCACGCCTCCCTGCGCCAGGGAGATCAGCGCCCCGTGCAGGGTTTCCTTGACGCGCTTCTTCAGGTCCTCCACCGTCGTCACATCGCCGCCGCGGAAGGCATTTTCTAGGTTGAAGTAGTCCTGAAATAGTTCGTTATTCTTGTCCTGTCTCAGTTCTGCGAGCGACTCTTTTGTGGAGATATCCACCACCCGGACCTTATCGCGTGCGAGCGAAAGGCCTCGGTCGTACTCGGCGTGACAAATGCCGAGTTCCCCCTTGTTCTTGGCCCAGCCGGCATTACCATTGTAAAGCACCAGCAGGATGTCGCAGTTCTCCACTGCCCGCAGACAGGTGTCCCGGCTGTCCCAGGTCCCGCCCTGCGGCGGGGTTGTTTCGTTGATCCAGACTTCGAATACCGGTTTGCCAAAGACCTTGAGCCGCTCGATTTCTTCGCACAATTCCAGGCGGATCTCGGAAAGCGGCTTTCCGTCCTTGCCGGGAGGAAAATTATCCTTGCACCGGCTGGAGATCATGACCCGTAAAAGCGATGATTTTGCCATATGTGTCTCCTTTTCCGGCCATCCCGTTATCAGGGCAGGCCGGGGACCAGATCGAGGTTCCAGACTTTCAGGTTGTCGTAAACAATATCCGATGTCTTTCCGTCGTACGTATGCGGGCACAGGGAGAAACCGGACGAGTAGTCGGTGATGGCAAGTTTGTGGTAAGCAAGCGGAACGCCGTTAACGTACACAACCGATTCGCCGCGCAAGTGGATCAGGGTCAGGGAGACCGTCTCGCCAGCCGGAATGGGGGCCATGTGGCCGAAGATGAACGCCGGGCATTCCCTGTCGTGGCAGGTTCCCCCCTCGAAAACCCCGCTTTCCCTCAATAAGAACCGCTCTCCCAGTTCGTCCCCCGGCCACCAGCATATGCCGATCTCGCGGTCGCGGGCGCTGCCGCCGCTGGCGAGGAAGACTGCCTCGACCATTACAGCGTAGTTGTCCAATTCGTCGTAAGGCCATGTCATGACCATGTGTGTGAAAACCCGCTGCGTATCGCCGGCAGCCTGGATGACTCCATCGTGAACCAGGACCATGTCTGCCGACTGGGTGACGCCGTCAAATCCGTACCAGCCGCGGTCCCGGCTGAAGTCGTCCGTGATATGCGGCGGCCTTCCCTCGATGGCGGCCAGGATCGGGTCGCCGAAGGCCTGCGCCGGGGCGTTGACGGTCGGTGTGGGGACCGGGGTCTTTGTGCGCGTGGGGGCGGTCGGTTCAGGCTGGACCGTGGCTTCCTCCGGCGGGGAGAAGGTCGGCTCCGCGAGGGGGGAGGCCGGGAACAGCAGTCCGCTCTGGTAGAGCAGGACGCCGCCCACGGCCAGCGCGGCACACAAACAGAGGCCTGCTATCCCGCCGCCGACGAGCCACCAGATCCATTGATTTTTCCTGCGGACGGGCGGCGGCGGAGCAACTTGCGCGGGCCCGGGCCGCGGCGGGACTGGGGTCCGGGCCGGGGCGGGAGCGGGCGGTGCGGGTGTTTCGTCAACCAGCCGCGTCCCGCAGAAGGGGCAGGCGGTTGCCTTGGCGGGAATTTCCTCGGCGCACATCGGGCATTTTTGGGTTGTCGGGTTCATGGTTGTTCCTTTCTCATCCGAGCATGGTGCGGCAGAAGCGGCAGATCTTTGCCTCGGCCTTGATTGTCTGCCCGCAGGAGGGGCAGAGTTTGGCGCCGGGCGCGGGGGCGGGTGCGGGCGGGGCGGGTTTCACCGGCCGGACGGCGGGCGCTTGCAGCAGGCGGCTCTCCACGTGCAGGTCGGCCGGCTCGCCGCCGCAGCGGACGCATTTGCCCGCCTCGTTCACCTCGACCACATCGTGGTCGGTCAGGCAGTAGCCCTTGCGCGTCACGGTGAAGGTCGCCCGGCAGTGGCGGCACAACTTCGCTTCCGCCTTGATCTTTTCGCCGCAGACGGGACACTGCTTTTCTCCCGCCAGCGGGACGGTGACCGGGGCCTTTTGCACGGCGGTGACGGGCGGCACGGCGACGGTTGCCGGCGGAGGAGCAGCCGGAGCGGGCGCGGCCGGGACCGGCTTCGCGGGAGCGGGTCCGGCGGAGGGCGCGGTGGGAGCGGGCGCGGCAGGTTCTGGCGTCGCGGGAAGCGGCGAGACGGTCCCGCGCTTCTCGGCGCGCCGGTTCCGAATCCTAAAGAAGAGCCGCATCCCGAAGGTGAAGACCACGAAGGCGGCGGCCACGCTCAGGAACAGGATGACGTTGCCCTCCTGGATGGCGGAGGCCAGTCCGCCGCGAGGATTGATGAGTGTGTGGTAGAACACGAAGGCCACGAGTACGAGCAGGCCGATCCACAGCCAGCGGCTGCGGCGTTTCAGCGAATGGCCGAAACTGCCGGGAAAGCCGAGCATCTGGACGAACAGGTTTTCGAGGGCGACAGCGAAGATGACCAGCAGAATGGATTCAAACCCGCCCAGCAGGTTGTTCAAAACGGATGGAAGCAGGTTGATGCGTTGGAGCAAATTGGTGACGACTGTCGGCAGCCAGACGGTCAGGCCGATGATGGCGAAGGTGAAACCGCTGATTTTTAGCAGGGTGTTGCGTTTCGACGCATCGAATTGTTTGTCGTCTGTTTCGAGGGCTTCGGGCGTGCCGAACATCAGGCCGGGGACGAGGGAAAGTATCCGGCTGGTGGCGGTGGACAGCGCGGCGAGCAGTATGTTGGCGGGCCGCACCTTGAGTTCGGCGGCCAGTCCCCAGCGGCGGATGCGGCGCCATTGCAGGATGTCGTCGGCAACCCCCACCAGACCGTAGGCGATGGTCATGGAGCCGAACAGGATCAGCCCTTTCAGGCTGAACGGATTCCAGGTCTTATCGAGCAGGGAGAAGACCAGGCCGTAGAAAATCATTACAACGAAAACTTTCAGCACGTCGCCGAAACGTGTCTTGAAGAATCCGGCCATCCGTTCCTGCAGGCGGGCGAACCAGTTCATCGGGCGGATCCTGCGCTTCAGGGCCTTCTCGTTTTCGGCCAGCGTGCGGGTGAAGAACTCGGCCGCCACGGCGAATGGGAGCATCATCAGGGCGGCCAGGAGCAGGTTCGTTCCGATGACGGACGGCTTCGGCGACAGGTCGAGCGGGGTGGGGATGTAGGTGGTAATTTCGGGAACGTATGGCCCGGCGAGGCGGAAAGGCCCGCCGGTAACAGCCTCGGTTTCCGGCCCGACGGCGGCCTCCAGCCGGGTATCCAGGGTGCGGCCCAGGGTCAGAATATCTGCGGTGGGCTGGTATCCCTCCGAATAGTAAATGGCGATTTGTGCATTAACATTCTTCCGGCGCCACGAGAGAATATCTTCCTCGATCGTGATCGCCCCCGCATCCACTTTGCAGGTAAAGCCAATCGAAGCCGCTCCGATGTCGGTTGAGCCAGGGATCAACTCGAATTGGCTGAACCCGGAACCGGATAGTGCATTTTCGGTTGTTCGGAGGAACTTGTCCGGGTCAGACAGTTGCTGGTCGAATTGAAAGATCTGGAGGGTATTCAGGGGAGTTAACAGGAAACTGACCACAAACTCGGAGTATGGGTAATCTATTCTTTGATACCCGACCAGGTTCACCATCTCCGCGTTCGAGAAACCCCCGGCAGAATTGACCTGTTCGAGCAGGCTGCGAAAATTGGCGAGCAGATTGTCTGGCATTACCTCGAACCCCGGCGGGAGATCGGCCAGAGTCAGCGTAACGCTCGACAGATCGGCCTCTTGCGGCGACGGAGCCAGCGGTTGAGATGTTTTTGGCGTCCCGGCAGCCTGGGCAGGATATGCAAAGATGCCCCCGAAGAGGATCACTACAGACGAAATTACTGAGACAAGAACCACCCCGTAAGATAAGCGAAAGCGTTTCATAAGAATCCTCCCGCCCCTCCAAAAGTGATTGCGATTGTATTGTCGCGCCATTTTGTAAAATGTCAACAACGAAAAACTCCCCGCCGGGACGGGGAGTTTCGATGCGGTTCGTTTGAGATCACTTTGCGGCTTCGGGCAGCGCGGCGCGCCGGACCGTGATCCGGCGGGCGTGGAGTGCGGTCACGAGGCCGGCCAGGATTAAGGCCACGCCCAGAGCCGTCAATGTGGCGTGCCAGGCGTCCGCGTAGTTGACCCCGCCGATGGTGTGGGTGGGGGCCATCAGGAACTGGATGGTCAGCGAGAGCAGTCCGCAGGCGGCCAGGGCGATGGCGGCGGCGTACGTGCCGGTTTGCCCGCCGCCGGCAGGCTTCTCGTAGTCCACGCCCTGCCAGACGCCGGGGATGCGGAACAGGAGGAAGATGACCAGGGTCAGGATGTTCATGTACAGCACGCCGTCCACGGGCATGGACGAGCCGCGCAGGGCGCGCGATGCGAACAGGTGGACGACGTTGAGTACCGTGCCGAGCAGCAGGGCGATCAGTGCGTCACGGTAAGCGTGCTTCATTCCTTTGATGAGCAGGACGACGGCGCGCACACCCATGATCCCGGCGGCGATGCCGACCAGCACGAACAAAATCCACAGCCACTGGAAGGGGGCAATGCCGGCGAATGTCCCACCGAAGCCGGTCGGGTTGAGGGCGACACAGGCTGTGCCAGCGCCGCCCATCAATGTGAAGAGTGCAGTCAGGCTCATGAAGACGATGCCGACGATGCGCAGCAGTTTGGCCCACCACTTGTTTCTCATGGCATTCTCCTTTTATACGTTGTAAGGTTGGCACGTTTGCAGGTTGGCGGGTTGCTTTTCAACTTGCAGACGCGCCAACTTGAAAACGTGTGAACATGTCAACTTGCAAACGCGAACCCGGCCACGAATGCGGCGGTCATCAGGAGCAGCAAGCCGGGCAGGAGGCGGAAGATGACGGCGCGCGAAAGGAGCGGTTTGCCAGCCTTGAGGAATGAGAGCAGCAATCCGCCGATGCCGATCAGCGCGCCGCCGATGCCCACGAGGGCGAAGCCTGGCGCGGCGCGCCCGGTCAGTACCCAGATGATGGGGAGCAGGAAGATGGTCAACCCGGCGAGGCCATGTACGATCCCCAGCACCAGCACCGGGAGTTTGGTCTTGATGGGGAGGGCGCGGGTGATCGTCACGGCCAGGAAACCCAGGATGGCGAAACCCAGGTATAAGGTCCCGAATGAAGCGAGGTATTGCCAGACGAGTCCCGTCGCAAGGCTGAGGGGAATAATCGTCGAGACGATAACAATGATAGGCGAGTCCAAAACATCAAAGCCGAGCAGAATGAGCAGTAATCCCGCAATCAACAGAACGCCAAAGGCGATGGTGTAAGCGATGGCGGGCAGGCTGGCGAAGCCTTCAATGCCGACAACAATATGATACGCCGCCAGCAAGCCAGTGAGGAGCAGGAGAATGCGATCAAGGGGGGATATTTTCATGGCGTATCATTTCTCCGGGTTTGCGAGGATTTAAAACATCATCAGGATCATTGCGGCCAGCATATAGACGGAAGCGTACTTGAACAGGCCAAAGTTGACGCGCTCGGAGGGACGGAAGACGCTGGCGACGGCCAGCGCCAGCAGACCGGCGGAGAGGACGGCCAGCAGGCGCAGGTAGCCCCATTCCATCCCGATCATGATTCCCGCTGCGCCGATGCTCAGAGCGGCGATGACGCTGGAAACGGCGATCGTGGCGCGCGTGACCGGGAACCCGTACACGGACGGGAAGGTCGGGATTTTCGCGGCCCGGTAGTCGTCGAAGTAGCGCATCGAAAAGGTCAGGATGTGGGTGGGGATCCAGAACAGGACGGCCAGCGCCAGCAGGATGCCGATGCCGTCCATGTGGCCGAGACCGAAAGCGCGCCCGGCCAGGATGGGCATGCCGCCCGAGATCCCGCCCCAGACGATGCTCCAGCAGGTGCGCCGCTTGAGCCAGATGGTGTACACGACCACATCGAAGAACAGTCCGGCAAAGACCACCAGCCCGTAGAGCGGACTCATTGCCACGGCCATGCCGATGCCCAGAGCCGAAAGGATCAGCCCCAGGCGCAGGGCTTCGTTGGGAGAAACGCGTCCATCCGCCAGCGGGCGGTGGTGGGTGCGGTTCATGACCGAGTCGATGTCGCGGTCGTACCACATGTTGAGGATGGTCGAGCCGGCAATTGCCAGGAACAGGCTGACGCCCAGCCCGAGGAAGTCATACCAGTGCATCACCGGGCAGCGCGCGGACATGTATCCCGCCAGGCCGGTGGAGAGCAGGAGGCCGGTCTGGAGGGATTTGGTGAGCGGCCAGTACAACCTTATTTTGGATTTCAGATTTACGATTTTCGATTGGGCGGCGAGGGCGGTCATGTGGCACTCCTAAAGATAAATACGTAAACAGGTACACACGTAAACAAGTTCAGGCGGCAAGTATACCTGTGTACCTGTCTACCTGTGTACTATCTCGCGCACCTGAATCCCACCCCAGGGCTATAGTACGTCGGAGTGGCGTTGTTGCGCACCCAGATACGCAGGTCCATATCGTAGGTGTCTTTCGAGCCGCCGCGCATGAAGCGGTAGTGCATGCCTTCGTACACGTTGCCGGTCCACTGCCAGACGTTACCAGCCATGTCGTACAGGCCGTAGGGGCTGGCGGAGTTGAGCGTGGCGTAATCCCCGTAAGTCTGCCCGTTATAAAAGCCGACCGGGGTAGTGCGCGAGCCAAACGTGGACATGTCCTCGAACGGATCGCGGCTGGCGTAGAAGTTGGCGTTGTTGCGGGCGATGTCGTAGCCCCACGGGAATGGGCGGTCGTCAGCGGAGCCGCGGGCGGCTTTTTCCCATTCGAGTTCGGTCGGCAGCCGGTAGTCGTAGTAAGTACAGTAGCCCCACGCGCCGAACCAGGAGACGTTCGTCATCGGGTGATTTTCGTAGCCGGTCTTGACCGTGAACCTGGTTCCGTCAAACGTGAACCGGGAGGCCGGGTCGTTCAACGGGACGAAGATATAGTCCGTGGCGGCGATCTCGAATTCGTGCTTGACGCCGTGGAACGGGTCGCCGGGATAGAAGCCTGCGATTTGGTCGCCGCTCACTTTGAGCGTGCCGTTGGCGAGGGCTTCGTTGAGGAAGTCCACGTACTGCGCCACGGTCACATTGGTGACCATGATCTCGTATTCGTAATCAATCAAAGCGGGATCGGCTGCCTGCCCGGAGTGGAAGGAACCAGCCGGGATGACGGCCCAGGAGTCCGGGTCCACGCCTGTGTTGTAGGCGGGGAGGGGGGCGTTGAGGTCTACGGGGGCGCAGGAGGCCAAGAGAGCAGCGAGCAGGATGACGGTCCAGAGAGTGCGCTTCATTTTGTCACCTCCGCAGAAAGTTCGTGATCCACTTCTTTCTTCCAGCGCCCTTTTTTCTTGAACAAATCGGCCAAACGCCAGACCATGAGCATCGCCAGGATGACGAGCAGCATTCCCAGGCCGAAGTCCATCAGGTACATGAGGACGTTGACCAGCGGCTGTTGTACGGCCTCTGTGATGAACAGGCGTTTCATCTCGAAGATGGTGACCGCGCCGAAGGCAATGTCCGAGAGAATGATGAGGGCCCAGCCGTAAACCTGGCGCAATTTGCCTTTCAGTCCGATCATATCGCCATAGTAGAGCAGGATGATGGTGGCGATGATGGCCGAAAGCACGTGCCAGTGGCCGGTCAGTTCGATGCGCTCTTCGCGGGCGGGCCAGACGCGGAAAATCTCTTCCAGGCGGATGGCCATGAAGATGCCGATGCCGCTGGTGGTGAAGTTCATGAAGAGCATTTGCCAGGTGGGGCCAAACTTGAGCGGGTCGCGCAGGAGCGCGCGCAGCCGGTCGCCGAGATTGGGCTTCTTGATTTGGGCGATGCCGTCCTTGATGAGTTTGTTCCAACTCCAGATCAGGAGGAGCAGGGCCGCGAACATGGACGGAGTCGCGCCGACGTAGATGATCGTGTGGGCGATGGGTTCGAGCGGTGTGGCTACGCCCCACACGCCGAGATTGAGGACAATCGTACCGAGGATCATCAGCGGCATGGCGACCTTGTGCAGGATGCCCTTGAAGTTCAGCCAGCGGCCGATGATGAGGGTGATCATGATCGCGATCAGGGCCAGCATGATGTGCAGGTGGCCGATGATCGAATATTCCATGGTGGTCTTTTCCGGCAGGCGGATGATGTTCTCGGCCAGGAAGACTTCGAATCCGTTGCCGAAGAACGAACCGGGGACGGCGCCGAACAGGGCGGAGATGACCGTGGTGAGGGCGGTGGCAAAGAAGGCCGTGCGTTCTATATCCACCCCTTTTTTGGTGCGGGAATAGTTCTTGTCAGACTGATAATATTCCTTGTTCCACGGCCAGAGCGCGATGGTCAGCAGGACGCCGGCGAAGAAGATGAGCGACAGGCCGAAGATGTACAGCCCGTGGAAAGCCCAGTTGTGGCCCCAGTAAGCGAAGCCCAGGCCGAAGAGCATAACCAGCAGGTAGCCAACGGTGACGAGCGCCCGCACGGCTGTTTTGTAGAACTCTTTCATCTTCAGCAAGCTGGTGATCATGTAGGTCTCGATGGCGACCACGGCCATGGCGATGGAATGGTACAGGATGATGATGCGTCCTTCGCGCTCGGCCTGAACGATATCCATTTTCAGGAAACGGATCATGAAATCGCGCACGCCCAGTTCGGCCATCGGGCCGGAGAGCATCCCGAAGATGGCGGTCTCCAGGGCGATCATGGCAATCGCCACCAGGATCAAACCCTTGGTGGATTTGAACAAGTAAGTGAAACGGTCTTTGATGAACTGCATTGGCGGCTCCTTTTAAAAAGCGAAACATCTATTAGACTTTACCGGTAATTGCACTTGCCCGTTTTTTGCATCGAATTTTTACGAATTGCCCGAAGAAGATTCGTGACATCGTACCCGCGCAGTACCCGAAGGGTGAAGGGTAAATTCGGGCATTTCGATGCAAAGAGTGTTATTACAAATAATGTCTTCGTATAAAATAGCACAAAGTTCAGGAAGAGTCTTTACCTTTTGTCAATTCAATAAAATTGGACACGGAGTACAGGGAAAGCGGTGGGAATGTGCTATCCGAGCAATCCGTGTCCAATATCAGGCCTTTCGATCTCTTGAAAGGAAGGCAGATTAGCCTTTGATATCTTTGACGAAGCCGAAAGTGAAGGCCAGGGTCATGAGCAGCAGAAGCGGGGTCAGGATGAGCATGACGAAGGCCGGGCTGAAGAAGAGCAGTTGCGCGCCCATCGAGATGAACGCCAGGGCGATGCCGCCGAGGCCGATCAGTACGCCGCCGATGCCGACCCACCAGAAGCCTTTCGGCGCTTTCTTAGCCATGAATGGGCCGAGGAAGATGACCAATCCGGCCACGCCGTGGAAGAGCGGGACGGAGATCTTCTTGACGATGTCCATCCCGAAGATGGCCGATATCGCAATCGCCAGGAAGCCGACCAGCGCAAACCACTTGAAAGCCTTCTTCCACTGCGGGAAGTACTCTTCGACGATGCCCATCGAAATGCCCAGCGGGATGAGCGAGGCCACCGTCAGTACGTACGGCGAGGCCAGGATGCCCAGTCCCAGGAAGATGAGCAGCAGGCCGGAGACCAGCAGGACGAGGAAGCCCATCATGTAGTACATATCATAAAGGGCTTTACCCTTGCTCCAGCGAGTGTAGAAGCGCCACAGCAGGTAGATGGCCGTCAGGCCGGTGAGCAGAAGGAACAGATTGTCGAGGGTGAACAGGTTCATAATCATTCTCCTTTTGGAGGGGAACACCTCCATGAATTTAACCCGTTGGTTTACAGCGGGTTACTGAGAATATTATTGCACATGAACCGGTCCACTGCTGTGACAAAGGTCACAAACCCGCGCCTTTGCCCGGACCTTTATCCTGCCGCCCATTTCTCGAGCATTTTGCGCGTCCCCGGCAGGAGCAGGTAGGCCAGCAGGCCCGTGCTCATCACCGGCGCAACCAGGAACATGGAGAAGCGCCCGATCTGGAAGATATCCGTGAGACCTACGGGATAGCCGCCAAAAATGGACATGGATGCGGCGAAAAGTCCCACGGGATAAGCCCATGTTTTTCCTTTCACCAGCGCGTAAATGAACACCGCCCAGACGATTGCGCCCAACCAGTTGATCATCTGTCCCATGGCGTACATCCCAATGGCAAAACTGTTGTCAGACGTTTGATAACGCGAGATGGAACCGACGCCGTCAATGAACGTCAGCACGTAAGCCAGTCCGCTGACGAACGCCAGGGCGATGATTTGTTTTTTCACGCCGCCGATGAAGAGCATCCCGAACCACAAGGCGAAGGCGATCAGGAACACCCATATTGTTGGGGTGGGCATCCTGATGCTGGCGGCTGGAATCATCGGGAAGAAGCCAGCCAGGATTTGCGCCGTCGCGGCAACCACGCCCCAACCCCAGGCCCATTCCTTTTTAGTCAGGAAGCCGTAAAGCACGGCCACCCATAGCGCCCCGGCAGCCATCCCCGCCCAGCCCAGCAGGGCATGAACAATCCGCACCGTGATGGCTTCATCCGGCCGCCCGTCCAGGATTTTCCCTTCGACAATTGGCATGTAAGTGCTTGCCAGCAGGAAGAGAACCAGAAATCCGGTCAGGATGCCGAGAACGGCCAGGACAGCCCCAAGTTTGGTATTGCCTTTCATAACGAACCTCCTTCAAAGAAAAGTGATTTTATTGATCGCTCTGCAGGTTTTTCGTGAAATGTTGTGGGAATATTATAACCTGCAGAACGGTCTGTTAAATTAGGCCTGAGGCGCGCCTCGCTATTCTTTCGTATTCCACGCTGCGAGCATTCTCCGCGTGGACGGCAGCAGCAGGTAGATTAACAATCCGGTGCCGAAAAGCGGCGCAGGCAGGAACATTGAGAAGCGATGCACCTCGAACAGCGCGTTATGCAGCCCCAGCGGATATCCAGCCAGCATGGACATGGCGCCCGCAAAAATACCTACGGGGATGGCCCAGGATTTCTTCCCGAACACGGCAAAGATGAATACCGCCCAGGCCGCCGCTCCCCACCAACTGACCTGTTGTGACATGACATACATGCCGTTCCAGAAGGGATCATCATGCGAGGTGGTGTACTTGGAAATGGGCGCGACGCCGTCAATGAACGTCAGCACGTAAGCCAGCCCTGCGATGAAGGTTAAAGCTATGATCTTTTTCTCGACACCGCCAATGAAGAGCATCCCAAACCACAGGATGGCGGCCAGGATGAAAATCGCGATCGTTGGTGTCGGCAGGTGGCTGTCCATGGCGGGGATCATCGGGAAGAAGCCCACCAGCAGTTGGATCGTCGCGGCCACCGCGCCCCAGAGCCAGGCCCATTTTTCCTTGTTAAGGAAGCCGTAAAGAACCGCCGCCCAGATTGCCCCAGCCGTGATCCCGATCCACCCGAGCACGGCATAGGTGATTGTTACGGAGGTAGCCTCATCCGTCCGCCCCGCGACGGTCTTTGCATCAATCACCAGGTTGTATTGACTGGCAAGCAGATAGAAGACCAGCAATCCGGTCAGGACGCCGACGACAGCCAGGAAAGCCCCTAATTTGTTGTTGCCTTTCATGCCATATCTCCTTGTTTTTTGATTTTTTTCTGCTGAATGAATAACAAGGTTAAGATAATTGTGTAGAATACAAGCCGGACCGTCATGGCTTTGATGCTGTCCGGTGCAACTACATCACTGTAAGCTGTCTGCAGGATGACCATCACAGCGGCGTGCAGGCTGAAGATCGTGATGGCGGATGGAAAGGCCAGACGGCTGTTCTTCCAGATGACGATGGCCGCAAAGAATGCCGAGGCGATGCCGGCCACGAAGTTGTAGACCACGAGCCAGTCAATCACGTAGTAATCGGGAAGGATGCCCAGGAAGACTTGCCCGCCGGCGAAAATAGACATTGCGCCGATGATAAAGGCCAGGACGGCCGCGATCTTATTCAGAGTGGTCTTCGTTTTCATGATCAAATCTCCTTTAGTGTCTGGCGGTTTTCGGGTTGAGAGATGGCGATTCTCTTCTTCCGTTGCCCCTTGACGATATAGGGCAGCAGGTATAGATAGGATCCGCTGAGCGCCATGATCAGCATCAAAATGGACGGGATCTTATCCAGTTTTTCCCAGGCGGCCACAATTTTGGGGTCGCCGATCAGTTTGATGACCAGCGCGGCCGGGATGGCCAGGGCGGTCGGGATCGCGATCCAGCGGTGGAATTTACGGAACCATTTACTCCAGAATTTTGTCATTTCACGATTTCCTTTTCGCTTTTACTTTCCTTGCAAATCCAAATTGATTGTCCGCGCCGGGCGGGGCGCGCCGGGCGCTTCGATCCGGTTGACCACGCCGCGCACCCCCGACACGCTCCCGGCCAGTTCGGCCGCGGCGAGGCGCGCTTCCGGTGATGGGGCTGTCCCTGCCAGGTGGATGATCCCGTTCAGCGCGCCCACGCGCAGACTGGCAGAGGCCGTCCGGTCATCGGCGGCGAAGCGGACCAATATCGCGGCGCGCAGGTTTTCATCGGTGTTTTGATCAGGGGTATGGAACATATCGTTTTACCAAATAACAGGTTCATCTGTACCAGTGTACAGACGGACCTGCTTTTTGCATACGACTTTTATCGTATCGGCCTTTTCCAAATCGTAAAACAAGCGCCAGAAGTGTTATTTTGCCGCCTTGTTTTTCCGCAACTGGAAAAACATCAGGGTCAGAATGATCAGCCAGGCGGCGATCCGCACCGTCATGTCCTCGAGGCTGTGTGTCGAAACGACGCCGCGATAGGCGGTCAGCAGGATCAGCATGACGCCGGTATGCGCGCCGAAGGTCGCGAGGGCGGCCGGCAGGGCGAGTTTGCTATTTCTCCAGATGAGGATGGCGGTGAGGAACACGGTCAGTACGCCGACGGTGTAGTTGTAGAGCAGAAGCCAGTTGATGACCAGATAATCGGTTTCCTGGCCCAGCAGGACCAGCCCGCCCGCGACCACTGCGATGCCGCCGATGAGGAAGGCCAGACCAGATGCGATTTTGTTGAGGGTTGTGTTCATGTTTTTTCTCCTTTGAAATCAGTATATGCGCGTCCTGCCGAGAAGTTAACGACTTAAGTCATTAAGGCGAGCGTTTTCAAGTATTGCCGTTTTCAACCCATCGAACGATTCTCCTCCCCCAAATTCCAAAGAACGTGGAATTTGGGGGAGGGTCGGGAGGGGGTCGCATGGTAAGATTGCAGGGAAAGGATATTCCATGAGTGACAGCGAATTGCCCCAAAAAGCACACGACATTTTGAAAGCCGTATCCTATTTTTCGGGTTTGGATGCCGCCGCGCTGACTTCCGTGGAACGGGCAACGTTTCGACGCGTCTATGACGCGGAGCAGGTCATCCTGCTGGAGGGCGAACCCTGTTCGGGCATGCACATCCTTGAAAACGGCTGGCTGAAGGTCTCTAAAATCGGCATGGATGGCCGCGAGCAAATATTGCAAACGCTGGGACCTGGGGATGTTTTCAATGCGCTCAGCGTGTTCACCGACGCGCCCAACCAGGCCACCGTCACGGCGCTGGAGACTTCGGCGATCTGGTTGGTTCAACGTGCAGCCCTGTTGAAACTGCTGGAGGAGCATCCCTCCCTGGCGCGTCAGGTGATTCGGGAACTGGCGGGCAGGGTGCAGTACCTGATCCGCTTGGTGGAGGACCTGTCCCTGCGTTCGGTGGAAGCGCGGCTCGCGCGGCTTTTGCTGGAACAGGCGGAGGGCGCGTCGGTGCAGCGCCGGCAGTGGGCTACACAAGCCGAAATGGCTTCCCGCCTCGGCACTGTGCCAGACGTGCTCAACCGTGCTTTGCGTAAACTGGCGGAAAAGGAAATGATCCGCGTGGAGCGTCATCAAATCCAGATTTTGGATAAAGGTTTTATTTTGGAGCATGAATGACTTATTTCAACGATAGACCCATTCCAATGATTGACCCGCAACGATGCGATGGGTGCGGATTGTGTGTGCGCGCCTGTCCCACCAAAGCGCTGGGGTTGCGGGATAACAAAGCCGTCATCCTGCTCGATCCGAAGGGATTGGCATCGCGCGGGGGCAGGTAATCCAACTCGGACATTCCTTTTGCCGTTATCCTTGCTCGGCGCGCAGTTTGTACAACTCAACCAGCAGGGCGGGAGCGAGAGACGCGGCGATGACCGCCATCCATTCCGTTAATGATCAATGATAAAGAGTCATCATTGATCGAGTTCCCGAATAATGATGGGACGGATGACATTCCAGATTTCCGTCCCGGTACGCGTGCGGTCTTTGATGAGCAGGATAGCGGAATAACCGAGGTCGAGGTCCACCCAGGGAGTACAGCCGAACGCGCCCTGGTCGCTCAACTCGGGGCCGTTGCTGCCGGGGTGGATGGACGGGTCGGAAATCCAAAACCCGAAACTGTATCCCAGCAGCAGATCGTCTTCTCCAGGACTGCGCAGGAGAGGCAAGCCGGAGATTTGGCTGGCGGACATCATCTGAACGGTTTGGAGAGAGAGGATTTGTTTCCCGTTGTATTGTCCCCCGTTCAAAATCATCTGGAGGATTTTATTGTAATCAACCACATCCGATGAAGCGCCCCCGGCGATGCGCGGATTAGTTTCGCTGCCCAGCGTTCCGCCGCTGTACGTGAACTGCGTCATCCCAAGCGGCTCTGCCAGGCGTTCTTGAAATAAATCATTCCAGGATTTGCCGCTCACCACTTCAGCAACGTAGCCCGCCACCTGGAAACTCCCGCCGCCATAAGCAAACTGTGTGCCGGGCGAAAATTCCAGCGGCGCATCTGCGATTTCCTGGGCGCAGGCTTGCAATGTTCCATTCCAACGATTACTGATACAACCTGGATTGAGCAAGCCGGAGGTGTGATTGAGCAACATGCGCGTGGTGATGGCGGCTTTGTCGGCGGGCCAGTTGATGTGTCCCTGCAAATACGCGGCGACGGGTTCGTCCAGGTCAATCAACCCGTCTTCCACCAGCGTCAGGATAACCACCGCCGAAGGCATCTTGGTGGATGATGCAATGGGCAGGAAACTGTCCATCGTTTGATTTCCAAGCGCCTTCTCGTAAATCACCTGCCCATCTTTGGCGAGCAGAAAGGTCAAGCCGTCCACTTTGCCAGGCACGAAACTTTCCAACGTCTGGTCGAGCGCGGACCAATCGTATGCGGCGCTTTCCCCTTCGGGGATGGTGCCGGATGCGGGTGTGCCCGGGATGATGGTTTCGTCCGTTGGCGCAGGTGCGTCAGTCCTCTGCGTGGCAACAGGCGTGGATGCAGTGAATCTGCATGAAAGCGTGAGTGCCGTTAACAAAAGAAGGGAGAAGATAATTCTTGGGTGTTTCATTTTGCATTTCCTTTACTGAATCGGCGTCTCGGCGTGGTTGCGGCGTTTGAAGCCGCTTCATTTCGACTCCAGTTTGAGCGCGCCTTCAGCCTGGGCCGCCAGTTGGCCGGATTGCAGCCAGGCCCGCGCGTCCGCGTCCTGCTTCAGGTAGGCATCCCAGAAAGCGGTCGTCACATCCAGGATCCACGCGGCTGGCTTTGGGTCCACGCCGCCGCGCCAGAGGCCCGCGTAGCTATTGTCCATTCCCTCGATCCAGAGGAGGTATTTGTCGCCGGGCTTCGCGAAATAATAGGGGTCGGTGCGCCACTCGGACGGGTTCGACGTCCGGCTGCTGGGGGTCTCGGAACCAGCCGCCACGAGCATTGGTATGACGATGTCTTCCCACGAGTTCTCCGTCAGCCCCTGCCCGCGTCCCTGAGGGGAAAGCAGTAAGGCCGCGTCCACCCTCGGGTCGGCGAAGGTGTCCGGTTTCGCGGCTCCGCCGCTTTGAAATTCCTTCATACCCACCAACATGCTCGCGGCATACGCTCCCACCAGGTGCCCGCCCGCTCCGACGCGCGTCGCGTCCATTTTGCCCTCGACTGCGGGGGCCTTGTGTCCAATCTCGTCCACCGAATCGAGCACGAAACTCATATCCTGCGCGCGAGTTCGCGCGCCGGGCTCGTGGTCCATCTGAAGCACGATGTAGCCATGCGATGCCCAGTGCCGAACCAACAGCTCGAAATCGGCCCGCTTACAATCACCGCAATGTGAGAACAGGATGATGGGAAACATCCCGTCCCCCTCGGGATAGGTGACGCGAAGCAGAAGGTCTTTCGCGCGCGCGGCATCGTGAAGCGTCAGGGTCTCGACGACGCCCACGGCATACGGGCCGCCGCCGCCGAGGGCATTGGCATCATCTACACCAGACCGCAGGCGCCATGGCTCGACGCCGCCCGCTGGAGTGTTCTCTGTCCCTGACCCGGCGTCGGCCTTCTGCTCCTGACGGATTTCGCCTTGCGTTTCCGCTTCGAGGACCTCGTTCTTCAGCCAGTCGAGCGCCCCGGTATCGCCCTTCAGATACGCGTCGAAGAACGCGGTCGTCGCCTGCTGGATCCAGACGTGATGCCGGGGGTCACGCTCGCGGGCCGGGTAGTATGGCACCGAATCGGTGAAGGCGTTGTGCTCGGCATCCTTGATCTCGGCGAGATACTTGTCGCCCGGGGGGAGGCCGTCGTAGGGCATCTGGATCAGCCGGGGATTCGCTTTAACCGCGGGCATCCAGTTGAAATCCTGTGACCCGGTCATCACCAGCGTTGGGACTTGGATGAGCTCCCACGACTTTTCATGCAGAGGTGAATCCGCGCGCCCCCCGCCCATCTGCGGCGAGAGCGCGACGGCGGCCCTGATGCGCGGGTCGGTGAACGTGGCGTCCTTCTGGTCCGGCAGATTGGCGCGCAGCCCGACCATCGCCAACGCCGTTGTCGCACCAAGGCATTGCCCCGCCATCCCGATCCGACCCGCATCCACCCGTCCCCGCAACAGCTCGCTGCCAGGGTCATCCGACAACAGCTTGTCTATGACGAAGCGGACATCCTCCGGGCGAAGATGGAATTCATCGACCCCAGCCAGCGCTGCCATCAACGCCTGAAGCCCCTGCGTTTCCTGTGCCTCGATGACCGCGCGGTCGCTGCCTGGGTGCGTCAGGAATACGACGATGTATCCGCGCTCGGCCCAATACGTGCCCAGATACGTGTAGGCCTCGCGCGACTTGCCCCCGCCGTGCGAGAACACGATGGCGGGGAAAGGACCGCTGCCGTGTTTGAGATCCGGCGCGTAAATGCGCACCGGCACGTCGCGTTGCCGGGCGGCATCGGTCCACGTGGCGTCCTGCATGGCCGGGGTGAACGAGCCTTGGGCGGGTTGATACGCGTCGAACCCGCTAAACAAAAGTTTCAGGAAAGTGTGATCATCAAATCCATCGTCGTCATCACTAAGCGTCTGGCGGGCGATGACCAGATTAAGCGACGGAACAATATACATTCTGTTTTTCCCTGCGCCCATAATACCCACCATGTCAGGGTAGCCGTCATGGTAGATGAATCCGGCTGTCGATCCGGGCGGCGCAGCCATCTGAGGCACGGCCCCTTGGCCGCCGGGTTGGTTTAGCCACAGGAAAAGCCCAAACCCAGGATTTGCAGACGACGGCTTGAACAGTTCTTCCATCAAGTCCTTACGGACCAGTTGCTCGCCGTTCCAATTCCCCTTCTGCAATACAAATTGTCCCCAGGTGGCAAAGTTCCTCGGGGTGAGGTAGGCGCCATTCGGAATGTGGGGATTTCCCGCATCGTCACGAATCCACTTTTCGTAGGTCACGCCGACCTTGTCCAGGAGTCGCTTTTGGAGATAGTCGAGCGGGTCTGCATATTGGCTACCGCTGTTCTTGAGAACCCGATCCATGAGCGCACCCATGACATAGAAATTGACTGGACCATATTGAAAACGCGTCCCAGGTTCGGTAACGAGTTTTACGTCGTGTATCGCATAATAATAAAGGTCAGGAGCATCCGGCTCAGTGCCTTGAATTTCCGCAATGTCATTCTTAAGGCCGGAGGTAAGTTCCATGACTTGTCGGATGGTAATATCCTTCTTGTCCGTCGTTTTCCACTCGGTGAGTATGTCCGACACTTTTTGATCGTAACCCTGTATCATGCCATCCTCGATCATCGCCGCAATGGCCGGCCCCCAAAATCCTTTTGTGGCGCTATGAATATGCGTGGCAGTGTTCTCATTATTCCCATTGTGATACTCCTCAAACACGATCTTACCGTCCTGCATCACAAGCACGCCGACATCCCCTAGCTTTGCCGAGTAATCGGCTGCCGCTCTGAAATTGAACTCTGATCCGGGAGGGTTTATGTCGCCTGGCACATTGGGATCCGGCGTGATGGTGGGAGAAGGCGTTGTGAACCTGCATGAAAGCGTGAGCGCCATCAAGAGAAGAAAGGTGATGAGAATTCTTGGCTGTTTCATTTTACTTTTCCTTTTATTGAATCGGCGTTTCGGTGTAGTAGTGATGCCTGGGTTGACGCAGCAGGCTGAGGCGCGGAGTCCGATGCGCTGAAGCGGCAAGCCAATGCCATCAACGCAAGCATGGAGAGAAATGCAAGGATTCGTTTCATAGATTCAAATGATAGCCGCTGTTTGTTATCCCCCATTCATCGCGGTGTAAAAATAATGTAATTTCCCGCCAGTGAACCAGCAGCGGGTCACGTGTTTTATTTTGGAGCATGAATGACTTATTTCAACGATAGACCCATTCCAATGATTGACCCGCAACGATGCGATGGGTGCGGATTGTGTGTGCGCGCCTGCCCGACGAAGGCATTAGGGTTGCAGGATGGCAAAGCCGTTGTCGCCAATCCGCTGGCATGTGAATACAGCGGTCTGTGCGAGGCGGTTTGCCCCACGCAGGCAATTACGCGCCCGTTTGAAATTGTGATTGCCAGTATTGAGAACGAAGAAGAAAATGCTTCTCAAATTCGACAAAAGTCGTAGGTCAAGTCTCAAACGTGACCTACAATGCAGGCTGATAACAAGGTTTGATTTCAAGGAGAATCACAACATGCAAATCACCAAAGGTACCCGCGTATCTGAAATCCTATTGGAATACGGCGACATTGCCGACGTAATGGAAATCTTTGGCGTCCAGCGCGTGGGACGTTACTCCCTGCGGATGTTTCTCGCCAAAGCCCTCACGGTGGAATGGGCGGCGCGCGTCCATCGCGTGCCGCTGGATGAATTTCTCAATATCTTGAACCAGGCAATTGTAAAAAAACAGGGGAATGCCCAGTGAGCGAAACGCGCACACACTCGGATGCGCTCAGGCGGCGGGTGATCGCCCTCTTCTTTTTGGGACTGCTGTCCATGGCGATGCTCGCGCTGGGGATTGGCTGGGCTTGCGCGGACTGGGGCAGGATCCGCTTCGGGTGGCTGAACCAGGCTCTCGGTCCCGCGCTGACCGTGGGCGGGCTGGCCCTCGTCGGCTGGTCGGTGCGCATCCAATATATCCTCGGCAAAGGCACGCCCGCGCCGAAGGTCGCCACGCAAAGGCTGGTGACGCAGGGACCGTACGCCCATTCCCGCAACCCGATGACGCTGGGCGCGTTGCTGCTGTACCTGGGACTCGGGGTGTGGATGGGTTCGGGCGTAGTGATGCTCCTGACCGTGATCGTGTTCAGCGCGTTGCTGACGTTTATTTACATGCACGAAACGCGCGAACTGAGCGAACGGTTCGGCGAGGAATACCTGGCATACAAAAAGCGGACGCCGTTTTTGTTTCCGCGGCTTTGCGGAAGATTTGGAAAATGACAATCTGGCAGCCGCCTTTGGCCGGGCGCCTGGTTCGTCGGGCAACTTGCAACGGGCGAGAATCGTCGCTTTCCCGCCCCCGCGACTGGCGCAACGCTCCCATGTAATCAACATCTTACTGAAAGCGCAGGCCGCGCCGCCAACATAAACGGTTTCATTCATACAATTATTGTCGCATTACTCTTTATCGTATCTTTATATAAGCATCAAACTCTCTTTACACTCGTCGTTTATATTGAGAATAATAAAAAAACAAAACAGGAGCAAATCATGGAAAAATCCAAACGTTCTTTATCTTTGCGGAACTTTCGCTTTACCCGCAAAACAACGATCGCCGCAGTCGCGATTCTGTTGTTCGTTGTCGCAGCAGGCGCGTTCCTCATGAGCCCTTCTGCGGATGACGCCGCCGCGGAGCCTGCGCTGCAAACTTCCAAAGTCCGCGTGGGCGACCTCGTTATTACGGCCAATGGCGCGGGGACGGTCATTCCGGCCGCCCAGGTGGATCTGGGTTTTCGATCCGGCGGCATGTTGATCGAATTGAATGTCTCGGTTGGCGACGCTGTCGTGGCCGGGCAGTCGCTGGCTCGATTGGATGGCAACATCCAGGCCGAGGCTGATTTTCAGGCGCTGTTCACTCCTGCCGGCGTAGCGCAAGCCGATGGGGAGGTAGCCAGAGCGGAGATCGCGCTGAATGATGCCAAAGTCTACCTGATCTATTTAATCAGTCCAGAGGTGTATTATAACGAGATAAGACTGGCGGAAATGCAGTCTGCGCTTGACGCCGTCAATGCGGATCCAGCTGCCACCGAGGACGCCAAGGCCGTAGCGCAAAAGAACGTCCAATATGCGCAACTCAATCTGAGGGCTGCGCAGAGCACGTACGTTGACGAATACTGCCCCCTGTACTTTCCATACTCCTGGATTGACGAAATAAGCGGCGAAGAAATGACCGGGGTTTTGCCTCCCACCGAAGCAGCCATTACCCTGGCGCGCGCGGACCTAGAATCTGCCCGCGTGGCTTTGGCAGACGCGCAAGCCGCGCTGGAAATCGTCAAAGCGGGGCCTGAAGCATTGACTGCGCCCCTCGCCGCCCTGGGACCGCAGACGGCAAAACTGGAGCAGGCGCGCCTGGCCCTGGAAAGTACGCGCCTGATCGCGCCCTTCGACGGCACAGTGATGAGTCTGAACGCGGTCATTGGGCAGACGGTGGGAACGGCGCCGATAATGAGCGTGGCAACCACGCAGAATTTACTCGTGCGTTTCTATCTCGACGAGAGCGACGTGGACAAGGTCGCGGCGGGCAAGCGGGTACTCTTTATTTTCGACGCGTATCCCGACCTGACGGTGGAAGGCAAAGTCATCCGCGTCGAGCCTGCATTGCAAACCGTGGATGGCACGCCCGTGGTGGTTGTCTGGGCTGAACTTCCCTCTGACGCGGCGGTGGTGATCCTGTCGGGCATGACCGTGGATGCCGAGGTGATCGCAGGGGAGGCGCACAATGCTCTCATCGTTCCCGTGCAGGCATTGCGTGAAATTACCCCAGGCTCGTACGCGGTCTTTGTTGTCGAGGCCGATGGTCAGCTGAAACTCACGCCTGTTACGGTCGGCCTGCGCGATTATGCCAATGCCGAAATTCTGAGCGGGTTGAAGGCGGGCGATGTGGTCAGCACAGGAACGGTGGAGACGAAGTAGGACGCGGAGTCGAAAGTCTCCAGACTTTCGAAATCCCAACGTCAGGAGACGTTGAGTCCGAGTTCAAGATTAGGAGTATGAATGAATCAACCACTGATTGAAGTCCGTGAATTGGCAAAAATCTATGGCGAGGGCGACGCGGCGGTGTATGCGCTGGCAAGCGTGGACGCGAGCATCGAGCGCGGCGAGTTCGTCGCTGTTATGGGGCCGTCGGGGTCCGGCAAGTCCACGCTGATGAACATCCTCGGCTGCCTCGACAGGCCGACGACGGGTGCGTATATGCTGGACGGCAGCGACGTGAGCGGCATGAGCAAGAACGAACTGGCCGCCGTCCGCAACCGCAAGATCGGGTTTATCTTCCAATCGTTCAATTTGCTGCCGCGCCTGAGCGCGCTCGCCAACGTGAGCCTGCCCGTGATGTACAACGATGACGATGTGAGCGAAGAGGAACAACGCGAGCGGGCGATTGCCGCGCTCAACTCGGTCGGGCTGGGGGACCGCCTGCATCACCGCCCCAACCAGTTATCGGGCGGACAGCAGCAGCGCGTGGCGATTGCGCGCGCTCTCATCAACAACCCGCCGCTCATTTTGGCGGATGAGCCGACAGGCAACCTGGACTCGCGTTCCAGCGAAGAAATCATGGGGCTTTTGCACGAATTACACGCCAAGGGCACGACCATCGTGATGGTGACGCACGAACCCGATATCGCCACGCACGCGGGACGCATCGTCTGTGTGCGCGACGGCAAGGTCGTTTCCGACGGGCGCGATGGTCACAGCCCGTGCCTGGACCGCAAGGTATTGGATGGAGGGAAACAATGAAATTCAAAAAGAGTTTCCGCACAGCCTGGGAAGGGCTGATGCTCAACAAAGCCCGCTCGTTCCTGACCACCCTGGGTGTGATCATCGGCGTGGCTTCGGTCATTGTTATGTTGGCCGTCAGCGCCGGGACGGAGGCTTCCATCGCCGAACAGATCAACGCGCTGGGCGCCAACCTGGTCATCGTCTCCCCCTCGCGCGGCGTCCCGGGCGCATCGCGCACCCTGTTGATTGACGACGCCTACGCCATTGCCGAACAGGTGGTGGGTATCACGGGCATCTCTGCCGAACAGGCTCCTGCGCCGCTCAATGTGCGCGCCGGCGGAACGACGCTCGAATCCATTGCCATCATCGGTACCACCGCCGATTTTCCCGAGGTGCGCGATTACGCCGTCGCCGAGGGGCGCTACTTCACCGTAGATGAGGATGAACGCGAAGCCAAAGTCGCGGTGTTGGGCGCGGGCATCGCCAAAGACCTGTTTGGCGAAGAAAGCGCCATCGGGCAGACCATCACCGTTGGCTCGACCAAATTGACCGTCATCGGCGTGATGGAAGCGAAGGGCATCGTCTCCGATGTGGATTACGATGGACGCGTTTACCTGCCGATCAACCTGGTCTTCCAGAAATTCATGACCTCCACCCCGATGGGCGCGGACCGCGTCCGCACCATCTACGTCAAGGCCGAGAGCCAGGATCAAATTGACAGCGTTATCGCGCAGATCACCTTCCTGCTGGCGGAGCGCCACGACGTTGACCCCGCCCAGCCCGACTTCACCGTCCAAACCCAGCAGGACATCATCGCCACACAGGAAGCCACCACCGCCGCCTTCCGCGACCTGCTGGCCTGGGTGGCGGGTATCTCGCTCATCGTGGGCGGCATCGGCATCATGAACATCATGCTGGTCTCCGTCACCGAGCGCACGCGCGAGATTGGCCTGCGCCAGGCCCTGGGTGCGCGCCCCGCCGATGTGCTGATGCAATTCCTCCTCGAAGCGGTTATCCTCAGCCTGGCGGGCGGTCTGGTGGGCGTGCTGGTGGGTGTGGGCGGCTCCTACCTGTTCGGTGCATGGGGAACCATGCGCACCGAAATCGTCCCGCTCTCGATCCCGCTGGCGTTTGGCGCGGCCGCTGTCGTCGGCATCTTCTTCGGATACTATCCTGCCACGCGCGCCGCCAAACTCGACCCAATTGAAGCCTTGCGGCGCGAGTAAAGCAAGGTATTCCCTTGCGCTGCATTCTGACAAACTTTTGAAAGGAACCAACCATGAAACGGATTTTCATTCCCACCCTGACTATTCTCCTCGCCATCCTCCTCGCTTCCTGCGGGGGGACGACGGCGCCTGTCTCGACGGACGACACCTACACCAGTCCGAATCTGCCAGCCGATTACGACGACGCGCTGTCTGCCCGTAACCAATTGGCGCTTGGCATTATCGAACTGAACCAGACTGACCTGGCGCCCGCCTCCGGGCAGGCGCAGGCGCTCCTCCCGCTCTGGCAGGCGCTCCGTGGTACGCAGCAAAGCGGGGGCGCGGCGCAGGCAGAGACCAACGCCCTGCTGGCGCAGATCGAAGCCGCCATGCTTCCCGAACAACTCCAGGCGATTGCCGAAATGCAGCTCACCTTCACCGACATGCAGGACTGGGCCTCAGCCAATGGTATCACGCTCGGTAATAGCGGCGGCATGTCCGGTGGCAGCGGTAGCACGCCCGGGCAGGGACAGGGCATGTCGCCCGAAGCCCGCGCCACCAAACAAGCCGAGCAAGGCATTACCTCCAGCGATGGCGGCAGCGGGAGCAATCTCTCGTCCGCTCTGATAGATGCGGTCATTGCCTTGTTGGAAGCACGCATCCCGTAATTTTATCCCGCTCCTCCCTCTCCCTGCTTGCCCTGCCCCGAAGGGGCGCTTCGCGAAACGAAGCCGCAGGCGGGAGAAGGGGAGGATGCGAAAACAGGAGACAAACATGAAAAAAAGCATTTTCACCCTGACAATCTTGACCCTCTTCGCCGCGCTCTTTATGCACGCCTGCGCGCCGGCGCCGGAAACTGCGCCCACACCCGCCTCGCTTGCATCTGCGTATCTCGTCACCGATTATGCCGACGCCGCCAGCCTGTGGAATCAACTGGCCTTCGGTACGTTACAGTTGGAAGGCACACCCAATGCCGTCACGCCCGGACAGGCCAAAGAATTGCTTCCGCTCTGGCAGGCCGTCCTCAGCCTGATGGGTTCCGATACCGTCGCCGAAGCCGAACTGACGGCTTTGCAGGACCAGATTGCCCAGGTAATGGCGGTGGAGCAAATACAGGCAATCGCGGCCATGCAAATCACCAATGCCGATTTGAGCGCTTTTTACGCTGAGTATGGCATTGTGCTCCCCACTCCCATCCCTGGCGTGACCAAAGTCTCCGGTTCGGGAAGCAGTGTCAGCCAGGCTGACAGGGAAGCCACCAAAACGGCGGCGCAAGCGCTCGGCACCCCCGTCGGGACGGGCGGTGGGGGGACGACAGGACAGGCCTCGAAGACTCTGTTGTACGAAAAGGTGATCGTGCTGCTGACGGAAATCAGCACGCGGTAGCCATCTGGTCGCACCATTCAGTAATCGTACGGCTGGTCACAAATTCCCGCGTTCCGCCAGCCCTTTCGCGTCCAGCAGGAGTATCTCCTGTTTTTCCACCCTGAGCAGTCCCTCTGCTTCGAGCGTTTTCAGGGCGCGTCCGAGCACATCGCGGACCGTCCCCAGGCGCACGGCCATCTCGTCGAAGGTTGTCCAGGCGCGGCGCGGCACAACGAGACGGCCATCCATATCCTCGGCGTGCTGCAAGAGCGTGTTCGCCAGGCGCGCCTCCACGCTGCGCAGGGAAAGGTCCTCGACCAATTCGATGTAGTGCAGTACGCGCTCGCCAAGTTTGTGGATGACCGCCTCCGCCAGTGCGGGATGCTGTTTCACCAGCGCCATCAGCGTGGCAGATGGGACGATCCAGGCATCCACGGCTTCCAACGCGGTGACCGTGCCGGGGTAGGTTGTGCCGGTAAAGACGGCGATATCGCCGAAGATGTCCACCGGCTGCAGGAAGAGCATGGCCTGTTCGCGGCCGTCGCGTGACATGCGCGTGGCCTTGACCCAGCCGCGTTCCAGGATGTAGACGAACTCAGCCGGTTCGCCTTCCAAATAGATGACCTGTCCCGCCTCGAAATGACGCGGCCTGGCCGCCGCAGCGATGGCGTCCTGGACCTCGGGCGGGAGGCCGTCGAAATGGCGTATCTGCGCGAGGCTCGCTTTGAGCTGTGCAGAAGGTTCGGAAAGTGGGGGCAGGCTGGAAGTCAAGGGGGGCGCTCCGGGGAGAGTATATCTGTCAGTATTGTACTCTGTTTCGATTTATTTCCAGCCAAGTTTCAGAGACAGCGAATCGTCCCGGGCGCAGGTTTCCAGGCATTCCAGGCACTGGATGCACTCTGCGTCCCGCAGTCGTTCCGGGACATCCTGGATGCCCATCGAGCATTCCACGTCGCAGCGCCCGCACCCGTTACAGCGGGCATGATTGACTACAAGCCGCAGCGGGGAAATTTTGTTAAAAATTGCCAATAACGCCCCCAGCGGACACAAGTACTTGCACCAGGCGCGTTCGACGAATGCAGAGGTAACGATGAAGGTGATGAGCACGCTCCACAACAGCGTCGTCATCTTGAAACCGAATACGGCGCGCACGGGACAGAACTCATACAGGGGCGGATAGACTGCGTACAGGCTGGCGACGAGGATGAGCGCAAGGATCAGGTATTTGGCGTAACGTAAATATTTGTCAGCCGCGGCGGGCATGTGGATGGGGAAGCGCGCCTTGCTGGCTTTGCCGCGCATGTGATTTCTTTCGCCGCTCAGTCTTCGTCCCCACGCGGCGAGGAAATCCTGAATCGCTCCCAGCGGACACATCCAGCCGCAAAAGGCGCGTCCTGCCACGAGCGCCACGCCCAACACGCCAAGCATGATCGAGAAGTTGAGCAGGTTGGTGGTCTTGAGCGTGTGCCCTGTGAGAATATATGGCAGGAGCGTCTCAACCGCGCCGAAGGGGCAGAACGAGTCGAACGATCCACCGCGCGAGGCTTCGCCCGGCATGATGTGGCGCAGCCCGAGCACGAAGGCGCCGATCACGCCGATCCATTGAATGGCGCGGCGGCTTTTGGCAAGCGAGTAGGTTTTGGCGGTCATGCGACGGCCTCCAGCAGGAACAGGAAACCGCGCCCGCCGCCTTCGCCGCCGCGTTCGGGGGAAAAACCAAGAAGCAACCCTAGCAGCAGGAAGACAACGAAGGCGGCCAGAATGATGGTGGGATAGTGGCGAGGGTGAATTTTCATGATTTTGTGTTCCTCACCCCTGGCCTCTCTGTTGTTGAGAGGGGCGGGGGTGACGGGAGAGGAGAATGTGTGGTGTAACTGCAATCATGGACAGACCGACGATCGCAGCCAGAGGTATTCGAACTTCACAACATGCAAGACAGGCGATTGTCCAAAGGAGTCGCCTGTCTTGGGTTGTCATCGAGTTGTTGCAATCACCGCGCTCGGCGCATTCCGAGCGGGCTATTTGTAAATGGTCACGGTAAAGAAACCATCAATTGTATCGGCGTTCTCGAAAACGAAGAGCGCCCGGTCGTTCCAGTACTTGATGTAGTCGGCGGCCTCTTCGGGTGTGGCCTGTCCGAGCGCCATCTTTTTCCCCATTTCCACGCGTGCCGGGGTTGGAATGGGCGTGATGATAACCAGGTTGAATTTAACGCCCACTTTTGCGCCTGTATCGAGGCGGGTGAAGATCCACTCGCGCATGGGAGGCAGTTGACCGGTTGGTTCATCGCTATACACCATTTTGTTCTGGCGGACATACAGATCGTTGACGGCAAAATCCGAGCCATTGAAGCCCGTTTTGGGCGCCGCGCCAGTGATGTACATGATGATATCGCCGAACACGCCGACGAACCATTCATCTTCTGCGCCAGGGGCATCCACATGGATTTGGCCGCGCACAGGAATTTCACCGTTGGGATACAGCGCTTCGAGCGCCTTTCGGGTGATGGTCCACGCGCCTGCCGTCGCGCCGCAGGAGTGTCCTGCCAGTTTTACGGCTTCTTCGTAGTAATAGGGAACGGGGCCAGCAGTCTGCCCGAAGATCGCGAAATACGGTTCATTCATCATAATGGGCGGAACCTGCGTGATGTAGTCCTGGGTCCACACGCTGACGTTTTCAGGCTCGACGGGGGCGGTCGTCGCTTCCGCGACCGGCGCTTCCGTTGGGACCTCTGTAGCGGGCGCGGGGGTGCACGCAGAAAGCGCCAGTGCAGCGATGGTCAGCGCCGCAAAAATAAAATACAGTTTCTTCATTCCTTCTCTCCTTTTTGAAAATGGTTTGACGGTGTAACACGGAAGATGGATTTCCAGTGTCACTGATGCTGTGAAGAGTATCACGAACAAGTAACAATTTCCTTGCTTTAAAGCAAACCCCGGGGAAAGCGCCAACTGTCCCCGGGGCTTGCATAAAGAGAATGGCGTTGTATACCGTTTGGGGGGTATATTACTTGCCCTTTTCGATGAGCAGATTCTTGAAGGCAGAGATAACAGAATGGGCAGCAGAACAGCGGACAACATGCCGCCCTGCAGTCACTTGGTGGACTGGCGCAACTCTTCCGCCTGGACCTGTCCCGCCTCGAAGTGGCGCGACCTGGCCGCCGCAGCGATGGCGTCCTGGGCCTCGGGCGGGAGGCCGTCGAAATGGCGCACCCGCGCGAGGGTCGCTGCGAGCCGCGCAGAAGGTTCGGAAAACGGGGGCAGGCTGGGAGTCAAGGGGGCGCTCCGGGTGAAGATTTCCCTCGTATTGTCCCCCGGTCGCGTGTGTCCTGGGTAATTTTCAAAGCAGGCGCGGTCGTCCCGCGCCTGCTTCAAGGAGAATACCCTGTGCCTATTCTTTTATCAGGGCGGCTTTGAACTTCGGGAAGAGCAGGACAAACAGCAGGCCGATGATCATCGGCAAGCCATACGTATAATCCCAGGCGGTGGACTCGGTCATGGTCAGGCGGATGATCTGCATCGGGATGTCAATTGCCGCCAGGGAGGTGACCGACACCAGCGCCAGCCACCAGCCGGAGAATTTACGCGCGGCCATTTGGTAGATGGCGACGAAGAGCAGGACGGCGCAGATCCACTGGATGGGCTGCGACCAGGCCAGCACCCACCACCCCAGCCCGTCGTAGAACGGCTTGTCCGGGCGGGTCAGCAGCGTGCGCAGGTTGCCGATGCCGACGATGAAGGCGTGCGTGGTCAGCATCCCGGCGAAGGTCAAGGCCAGGAATTGCCCCCATTTCACCCACTTGTCCACTTTGCGCAACAGGATGAGCGACCAGAAGAAGGTCAACCCCACCATCGAAACGACCATCGGGATGGGGAAGCCATCCACGAACGAGACATAGGGCATGAACATGAACATCCCGCCCGCCGAGGGGAAGGCCGCCGCCAGCAATGCCACAGGGTATGCCCATTCCTTTCCCTGGTAGATGGAGCGCGCCAGCAGCAGCAGGGCGATCCCGCCGATGTAGATCAGCCCGCGGTAGAGCGGGAAGAAGTAGGAGAACAGCAGGATGCCGCTGGCGTAGGCCGGCTTTTCCGCCGCCACGATGGACAGTTCTGTGAGCACCTTCTCCAGCGAGGTCTGGATCAGGAAGGGCGCGACGGCAATCATGAAGATGCCGACTACCACGGCCAGGATGGCCAGGATCAAACGGACGTTCTTGGGGGTATTTTCCATTGCAAACTCCTTATGGGATGGATTTCTATGTGTGATTTATAGCACATGCAACGCGGCCTGTCTTTGCCTAAAGTTAAATGCTTGTGAATGAACTATAATCAGCGTATGGCGACTCCTCTCCTCGACTTGCTCAAACAACACCCGCTATTTTCCAACCTCAGCGCGGCGGCGCGGGACCGTTTGGCCGGCGCGGCCATTTCCAGGAGTTACCCGGCCGGCGGCTTCCTGACCTGCGCCGGCGACTGCTGGCCGTACCTGTTCCTGGTGGTCGAAGGCCGCCTGAACGTCGTGAAAGAATCCGGCGAAGGGCGCAGCCTGGTGATTGCCGAACTGGGGCCGGGAGAACTCTTCTGGGGGCTGGCTTTTTTCCAGGAGGAGATGCCCAACCCGATGACCCTGCAAATCAACCAGCCGGCCGCCCTGTACTTGTGGCGGCGCGAGGATATCCTGCCCCTCCTGCTGGAGAACGGCCGCCTGGCCTGGGAACTTTCCCGGCTGATGGTCAAGCGGATGCTCCATGCCAGCGAAGTCATCGAAGGCCTGGCCTTCCAGCCGGTGGCCGGACGCCTCGCCCGCCTCCTGTTGGAGTTCCCCGGCCAGGCGGCGTCCGGTCCAACCGCCCGCTCCCTGACCCTCGATGACATGGCCGCCCGCATCGGCTCCACCCGCGAGATGGTTTGCCGCTTCCTCCAGCGTTTCTCCGACAGCGGATTGATAAAAATTACCCGCACCGAATTCGAGATCACCGACCGGGAACAACTGAACAGCGTGGCGCAAAAGGCAAAGGGCTGAATCGAAACAAACTTTCAATAAAAACCGGTCATTGATGTCTTTTCTTTATCGGACACTCTGTTTATCAACCCGATATTCATAATTACCGGAAAGAATAGATTTTTCTGCAAGGGCCGCAGCACGTGTTGAAATCAACGGAGTTTGATTGTTTAGGTCGTTTAGCCGTTCTGATAACTTTCTAAGGTTAGCTTCGAGTTTTTCAACATCTCGGTTTTGGATACAATCAATTTCATAGAAGAATCGAGTTTCATTGAGCAAGGCCGCGTAAGAATTTACTGCTTGATAATGCTTAGCAGCCTGACCTTTTGGGTCTAGAAAAGTAGCCAAGCCAGATATTGTTGCTACTAAAAGGGAAAAAATTCCCGTGATTATATTTATATTCAATCCTAAAATGCCAACAGAAGCACTATTACTTGCCAGAGAAGTAATTCCTGTTACAGCCGCGATCACCGTTGCAGGAATGCCTAACCATAGCTGTAAAGTATCCCAATGTCGTGCCTCGTGAGTATGTCCAGCAGTACAAAAAAGCGCATCTTCATGGACTCTCTTTGCTTCAGCAATTATGGATTGAAATAATTGATTTTGAACTGCCGATTTATTTTCCATGAATACACAATCCTTTGTTAAATCAGATAGGGATTAATTAAGCGGCCCAAGGTTTGCGTTAGGCGCTCGGCGTTTTGCGCCAGCCACCCATGAATTGGGGAGGCGTAGCCGAGTCGCCTGCACGCTTTGTTGGCACGCTTTTTGCCTTAAGTTATCTCGTATTTAATAACTCGACAAGAAGTTGAATCTTATGCGAATCACTTACAGCATTTGGAAATAGAGAATCTAACTTTAGGTAAGTTTCAGATTTGAGAATTACGGGTGCTGCTTCTTCCTTTTTGGCGTTGTATTCGGCTTGGGGTTCTTTTATTCCTGATAGAATATTAGAGATTGCGCTTTGAAGGTTGTCAGCGGTCAATTCACCTGTCAGCCTTTTAAGTTCACGTGCCATAGTCGTTGGTATCCAAATTCTAACTAAGTCCGTTCCATATTCTTCACCTTGAACTCTGAAGAAGTATAAGTTTGGCTCACTTGCTGGCGGAACATCAAAATAAGGCTGTATTTTTGCTCCTGCATCAGTTGTTACTGAGTATTTCTTTGCACGTGTTTCTTTTTCGTAAATCCATAAACTTTTACTGGCTTTTCGAGCGCCCCTGGAAATATTTTCATGCCATTCGGCAATATAGTCGTTTGGGTCAGGAATGAGAGTCTCTTCTTCAAAATAGACAAAATCTCTTAAGTTAGATTGCCAAAGAAGCCAACCTGTTCTCATATTAGGCTCTTTGTTAGGTTGTTGTTCATGCACCTTCTCTCGGCGCTGCTTTAGATAAGCCGCATATTGTTCTATAACATCTTTCATTACTTCATTTGCTTCACCATTGCTGCTAATGCGAATTGAACGAGTTGCAGAAGGGTGCATTAAACGTGAACCAAAGACTTCTGACACAGGCTTGTCCCCACTTGGACGAAGCATTTTATGTTCAACTCCTAATCCATCATGTACAACATCAAGTTTGAGATTACTCCAACCTTGATTGGGAATTCCTTTTGCGGCGCAATAAACATATGCCCAATCATCTTCTTCGAATTTTCTGCCCATCATAAACGCTACTCGTGTAGCAAGAAGTTCGTGTACCTTCTTTTTCTCATCTGTGGAAAAGGCAGGTAATATTCTGGGGCGCTTCATGATAATTCTTTTCCTTTTCGTTGATTAATCCAATTTGTTACAGTTTCTCTGAAACTTACAAAACCCATTAATTCAGAATCCGACATAAGCGATAAGGATAACCATTCACTATATAATTTTCTAAAGTCAAGTTCTTCTTGACGTTCAACATGAAGATATACAGTTGTGGGCAAACTATTATGACTGTTTTCTAAAAAATCAACCACTGAATTTTTTAGATTTATGATGGGAGTGATTGGTTGTTCTGTGCTTTCAGGTTTCAAACAATGTAAAACTAAATCAAACCCAGCCGTATTTTCACTGACAAATTGCTTAAATGTGCCATGCTGTTTATCGAAAACATTAACATTTTTTATAATGAATCCTGCGCTGATAATTGATGCGCGTAAAGCCTTCCAAATTTCGCTCGATGAGTTCATAAAAACTAGCAAAAGCCAATGACCGGGGCGCAACACTCGATACGATTCTTTCATGCTCTGTGTCATTAAGGTTTGGTATTCAGATATTCCTTTATTTTGGAATTTATTAATTATTGCTTCTTCGGTCTTATCGGTAAAAGCGCCTAACCAAGACTCCCACAAAATATTCATCTCACTGTAATTAATATTTGCTCCAAAAGGAGGGTCGGTAAAAATCAAATCAACAGACTCGCCAGGCAAATAATCTAATGATGTAGCAGTATTACATACTACAGATGCCTCGCCTGTATATTTGCTAGATGTTGATAATAAATGATCTTGAATTGATTTTGCCTTTCTAATAAAGGTCAAGAATACATTTGTCTCATTGAAAATGTAAGGAACATTAAAACGTGCCGTGTTACCACTTCCACCCCAAAACCTATATTCAGAAAATCGTGTCACTCGTTGATATAAAGAAGTAAAAACGAACGCCAAATAAGCAGCTAATTCTCGTGACTCTACTCGATGAATAGTTTTCCATAAGTGACTCATTGCTGCTAAATTGCGTGAAGTATAAAATTTATCTACGCTGTCAAAACCATGTTTTTGGGGTTGGCGTAAGTTTACTCCTTTACCTAGAACTGTTTTTGGGAAGAAATCATCTGCTAATGGTGGAGATGCTTCAATAAACTGTAAATGATTAAAATCATCTTCGTTGAGGGTAACTTCTTGCTGTAAAGATTTACAGCATTTATAGCCCAACAAAACAGGGTGAGTGGTAGTTCTTTGAAGGGTTGATTTTTTCTGTACTACTCCACAATTTGGGCAGGGAAACTCTGATAGTATTTTATGTTCTTTAACAGTTTGTCCATATTTACGGCAATAGTCCCAAAGTAAAAATTCATGCGAACACTGATTACATATTACGTTATAAGACCAAACGGTGTAAAGAATCTCAGCATTTTTTCCGCATTCTCTACACTGTGTTGTATAAAGCAGTTTTCTTAAATCTTTTAATTCATCAAGGATTTTTTCTACTCCTGCCTGAAATATAGAAGGCTCTATGTGTGAAACAAATCTATCTGCAATGAAGCAAGCAGCAGGTGATAACTCGTTAAGAATACAATCATAACCATTTGCTAGTGCAGCTACCCCTGTCATGCCACTACCCGAAAACAGGTCAAGAACTAAGCCGCCTTTAGGTAGATAATGAGTTAAGAGTTCTGCTATGCCTTGCGGGGGCACTTTAGTGTGATAAGTATGAGCATCATAGGTATAAGTGTTCTTTCCTGCCGACATGCCATTTAATGGGTGTGATTGAACTGTAAACGCAGGCTTGGTATGTTTACTCAATAACTTTCGTATTGAATTTTCACGTTCAACAGAAAAATATTTCCCATGTAATAAGCGGGAAATTATAGGAGGTTGTGTTTCGTCTGACAATTCAACTTGGGTATTCTTGGATGTTTCAAAAAGTGGTAATTGATTCCGTATACCCCTAGAAGAAAAAAGTAGTTTATTGTTTGGCATAAGCTGGTGAGATGATGTTGTCAGTGTAGTATATAAATTTTTTATTCGTTCTTGTTGTGCTGGACTCGGTTCGCTTGCTCCACGCTCCCATCGGTTTACGGATACAAATGATGCACCTAATTGCTGAGCAAGTTCGGATTGGGTGAGTCTTGTCTTCTCTCTGATTTCTTTGAGCATGTTTGATGAAGTCATACGTTTATTTTACCCTCTTTCGGTACGGAGAACTCAAAACAAAATTACGCAAGGGGCGTGCCAACAGGGGTTATCCCCTACGGGGACTTTACGGCGGCTGGATAACGGCTTATGGACGGTTTAGCCCGCCGCCTAACGTCCTAAATCAATCAGGACGTCAGGCCGCCATGGATTAGAACGAGATGAAGAAATTATAGCACAGCGCCAATATCACGGCGCCAGGTTGGCGGGATTAAAGCACGGCTGGTAATCCGCGCCGATGATGAGGACGTAAGAAATATCGGCCTGCATCGGCGCGGAGACGAGCGCCGAGGATGGCAGGCCGAGGATGGCGAGCAGGCTGGCGGCGCGGACGGGGTCCTGGCCGGCGGTCAGGTCGTAGAGCAGGGTGGCCGGGTAGTCGCTCCGGTCGGCGAGGGCGGTGCGCGTCTCATAGCCGGCATAGTTCAGGCGTTCGGCGGCCAGCACCTCCCAGCCCGGGGTCCACGTCCCGTTGCGGACTTCGATCCTGACCGCGGCGGCCTCCTCCGTCCGCGCGGACGGGGCGAGCGCCTGCTGGAGCATGGCCTGGATGGCCGGGCCGTTGGGGAGCAGCACGCTGGCCCCGCCAGGAGTCATCCAACTGGTGACGTATTCGCGGCCGATGTAGTAACTGCGGATGTCGGCGTTGTCCATGTGCAGCGCCAGCGGCGAGAGGGTGAGCAGGTCGGGCAGGGCCAGGTCGGTGGCGACGGTGCTGTTGAAGTCGTTGTAGAGTTCGGGGAGTTTTGCCACCGCGTTGACCTGCAGGGCGCGGGCGTAGAGGGCGCGCAGCACCTCCTGCGAACGGCGGCCGCGGTCGAAGTCACTGCTCTTCTTGCGCGAGCGGGCATACCAGAGCGCCAGGTCGCCGTCCATGTGGACGACGCCCGGACCGACGGTGTAGAGCGACCAGTTGTCTTCGTTATTCGGGTCGTAGGATGGATCAATCAACCGCCAGTCGGTGTAGGCGCAATAAACCGGCACATCCACGCCGCCGAGCGTGTCCACGATGCGGCGGAAGCCGTCGAAATCCACCAGCGCGGTGTGGTCAATGCGGATGCCGAGGTTGTACAGGATGGTGTCTTTGAGCAGGGCCGATCCGCCGCCGGGATAGTGGTAGATGTCGCCGAACTCGTAGGCGGTGTTGATGCGCTGCATGCCGATGCCGGGGATGTAGACCCACAGGTCGCGCGGGATGGAGATGAGCGTCACCTGCCCGGACTTCGGGCGGAGCGCGGCGATGATGATGGTGTCGGTGCGGAAGGTGCTCCCGCCGCGCGTGTCCGAGCCGAGCAGGGCGAACGTGACCGTGTCGGTGTCGGTCAGGTTCGGGAAAGGCGTGGGGGCGTAGTCGGGGGCGTAGATGGCGGTCGGGACGGAAATTGTCGGCAGGATGGGATTCGGGTCAAGGGTCGGGGCGGCGGGGGACAGGGACGGCGTCTCTGT
>WOUS01000012.1:40151-43880 GCA_009772985.1 Anaerolineaceae bacterium | reverse complement strand
GTGGGCGGCGGGGCGTTGGGATCGGTTGGCAGGGGGGACGCGGCGGGGGTGGCTGTGTTCGCTTTGGGCTGGAAGGGCGTCGGCGTGAGGGTGGGGTTCGGGTGGGCGGTGGCGAGCAGGATGCCGGGCGTGGCGGCCGGCGCGGGGTCCGCGGCCGGCGCGGCCGCGCAGGCCGCAATCAGCAATGCCAGACAGGCCAGACTCAGGATGGGAAAGAGACGCGTGACCGTTCCACCCGGGGCGGGCGTTGAAGTTGGGGTCATGGGGTGGGGATGGTGGCGGTGGCGGTCGGGCTGGGAGTTTCGCTCGGCGTCGGGGTCGGCGTGTCGCTGGGCAGGGGCGACGGCGTCTCGCTCGGCGTGGGCGTATCGGAGGGGGCCGGCGAGGTCGGCGTGTCGCTGGGCAGGGGCGAGGGCGTCTCGCTGGGCGTCGGCGTATCGGTGGCCGGACCGGGGAATGTCGGCGACGGGGTGCGCGTAGCCCACGGCGGGACGTAGAGCGCCTGTCCGACGCGGATGAGCGTGGAGTTGCCCATGCAGTTGGCCTGCTGGAGTTCCAGCACAGTGATGCCGTAGGACTGGCTGATGCGGTAGAGCGTATCGCCGAACTGGACGTAATAGATGACCCAGCCGCGCGGCGGGCCGCACGGGATGGGGGTGGCGGTGGGCGAGGGCGGGAGGTAGAGCAGGCTGCCCGGCACGAGGGTTTCTGTCAGCAGGCAGTTGGCGGCTGCGATTTCCCCGGCGGTCACGTTGTAGCGCCAGGCCAGCAGGTCGAGGGTGTCGCCCGGCTGGACGAGGTAGGGCACCCAGCCCGGAGGCGGGGGGCAGTTGACCGGTGTGGGGGGCAGGGTGGAGGTCGAGGCGGGCGTCCCGGTCGGCCCGGCGAGGGGCGTGAACGGCATCCAGGTGGCGGAGGGGACGGGCGAGGCGGGCGCGGCCGGCCCGCCTTCGATTAGCGAAAGGGAGAAACCGCCGAGGATCAGGCCAAGGGAGGCCAGGGCGACGAACAGGCCGAGCAGGACCTGGCGCGCGGTGCGCATGTCATCCTTCTTCCACAGGCGCCGCCCGGTTGACAGGCAGGAGTGCGCTGAACGTGGAGCCGATGCCGGGCTTGGAGTCGACCCAGATGCGCCCGCTCTGGGCATCCACCAGCGACTTGGTGATGGACAATCCCACACTGGTGTCGCCCAGTCCCTGGATCAGGGTATGGTCGGCGCGATAGCGGCGCTGGAAGACTTTCTCGATATCTTCGGGCGGAACGCCTCCGCCGCCGTCGGTCACTTCGATCTGGAGGTATTCCTTCTGGTCCTGCTGCTGGATCTGGATGCGCAGGCCGATGGTGCCTTCGGCGGGCGTGGCCGCGCCGGCGTTTTGCAGGAGGTGGATCAGGATCTGCTGGAGCGCCTCGCGGTCGGTCGAGATGCGGGGCGGCACTTCGGGCGTATCCAGTTGCAGGGTGATGTTCTTCTCGCGGATCTGGGTGCTGGTGTAGGCCACCGCGTTGTCAATGATGAGGTTCAGGTCCACCGCTTCCGGTTTGAGTTCGGCGTGGGCAACTTCCAGCGTGGTGATCTGGATGAGGTCGTCCACCAGGCCGCCGATGCGCTCGGTGGAGGCCTTGATGCGCTCGATGAATTTGCGCTGGAGCGCGCCCAGGATGCCGACCGATTCGCCCAGCAGGAGGTCGGTGTAGCCGACGATGGAAGACATCGGCTGGCGCAGTTCCTGCGAGATGGATGCGACAACTTCCGCCTGTTCGCTGTTGATCGGCGAGGCCGGGCGCTTTTCCATCTCGAGGATCTTGATGTTGGTATCCGCCAGGGCGTTCTGCAGGTGGGCGTTTTCCTGGAGGGCCAGGCGCAGTTCGTGTTCGGCCTGGGCGGCGGAGACCCCGTCGGACCCGCCGGATTTTTGCAGGCGCTCATTCTCGGCTTTCAGTTTCTCGATGAGTTTCTGCGACTCCTCCTGCATGGCCACCAGGGCGGCCATGTTCTCGGACTGCAGTTTCATCTGCGAAGCCTGCTCGCGGACGCTGTCGTACTGTTTGGAGATCTCGTCGAATTTCTTCTGGGCGGTGGAGGCGGTCTCCCGGGCGTGGTCGCGCTCCTGTTCCATGGCGGTCACGCGCTGGCCGCGCTCCAGGATCGGGACGAACAGCGGGGCGACGTTGTTCAGGAAGGCCTGGTCTTCGGCGCTCCACAGGCGGTTGGAATACGGGGATAGCAGCAGCAGCGCGCCGATCGGACCGCGTTCCGGCGAAACGACCGGGACGCTGAGCAGGTGTCCGGCGCTGCCCAGACCGAGCGCCTGTCCCAGCCCTTTCAGGTCTGAGGAGGTGCTGCTGGCCGGCAGCCGCAGGGCGCGGCCGCGCTGGACGGCGTTTGCCAGCATCGGCACCGAATCCCCGGCCAGCGTGGCGCCGCTGAGATTCTCCTCGCGGATGAGGTCGTAGCCGCAGGCGATGGTCAGGTTCTTGTCCCCGGCGGGCGTGACGAGGAAACTCAGGTCGGCCAGGGTGGCCTGCGCAATGCTGCGCGTCAGCGCGTTGCCGATCTTGTCGGCATCCGTTTCCGCCGCCAGCGAGAGCAGGGCGTGGAAGGTTTTCGGGTCGGTGCTGTAGCGGCGCTTTTCCTGCGCCGACTGTTCGGCCGGCGCGGCTTTTTCGGCCTTGTCTGCTTTCCCCACTTTTTCCACTTTTCTTGGTTTTTCCGGTTCGGGCCGGGCGGCGCGTTCCGGCACCGGGAAGCGCTGCGCCAGCGTGAGCAGGATCGGGTACATGGCGATCTGCGCCAGCCGCACCGCCCCGGGGAAATCACCGCCGGTGGGGGCCAGGATGGCTGCCAGGTGACCGGCAAATGCCAGGAGGAGCATCGCCAGCCCGTTGCCCCATCCGTTCGGCTGGCGGACGGCCAGCGCCGCGATCCCGAAGACAACGAATGTCAGGCTGAGGGACTGCCAGATCAGGTCGAGCGTGGCGTGGTCGAGGAACGCCGCCGGCGCTCCCTGCGGCCAGGCGGCCAGCGTCAGCCCGAGGAAGGCGACCGTCAGCAGGTTGAGCAGGAGCGTGGCCGCGTCGGCGGCGCGCACCGGCTCCGGGAAGGTCCACAGCCAGGCGATCCACGCCAGGCTGAGCAGGGTCACGGCCCGGTCGAGCGGCGGCAGGATATTCGCCTGGTTCAGGAATCCCTGCCAGGCCAGCCCGCTGACGGCAAACAGCGCCACCTGCAGGGCCAGCAGCACGCCCAGCCCGAGGATGGCGCGCTTCGCCTGCGGGAACTGGCTGGTCTGCCAGAGGTTGACCGCGCCTTGCAGCGCCCCGGCAATGGAAAACGCCAGCACCAGGTGGTACACCAGGTTGCCGGGCGGCTCAGTAAGCAGGGTCAGGATTTGGTTCAGGAAGATGTTCATGTTCTTTAGTAAAAATTATACTGCTACTTTGCGTCTGTGGGGCGGCATTTTTGGAGGAACTTTGCGAATTGCCCTTGCCTGTCGGCTATAATTATACCCATGCGGACGGAAACCCTGTACCGGCGCGGGCAAAATGCCCTGATATTGATATGTCTCGCGGCCCTCATCCTGGCCCCGCGCCTCATCGCCGGCTGGCTGGACCTCGCGTCTGCCCGCCGTTTCCAGGCGGACGGCGACCCGGCCGCGGCCGCCGCGCGCTACGCCTCCGCCGCCGCGCGCCTGCCCGGGCGGGCCGACCTGTGGCAGGAGGCCGGTCTCG
>WOUS01000012.1:0-40108 GCA_009772985.1 Anaerolineaceae bacterium | reverse complement strand
CAGCCCGAAACGGCCATCCTGTATCTGAAGAAAGCCAACTGGCGAACCATGTCCTCGGATGGCTGGCTAGCGCTGGGCGACGCCTATGCACAATCAGGTTCACCGATCAATGCGGTTAATGCCTGGCAGAATGCAGGCAGGACAACTCCGGCCTACGAACGGCAGGCGCGGGCGTGGCGCGCCCTGGGCGATTTCCCGGTTGCCATCGAGAAATGGCGCACCCTGCTGTCTTTCGATCTGGGCAATCTCCGGGCGCATTTCGAACTTGCCCTCCTGCTGGCCGCCACCGACCCGGAAGCCGCCCTCCCAGAACTGACGCTGGCCTCGCGCGACCCCGCGCTCGAACCTCGCGCCCGCGCCCTGCAGACCGCCGTCAATACCGCCCTGCTTTCGGATGATGTTCAGTACCATTACCTGGTCGTTGGCCGCGCCCTGGCCGCGCAGGGCGAGTGGGACCTGGCCGCCGAGGCCTTCCGCCGTTCCATTGAGAAGCGTCCGTACTACGCCGAACCGTGGGCCTGGCTCGGCGAGGCGAAGCAGCACCTCGGCCTCGACGGGAGCGCCGAACTGGAGATCGCGCTTGGTCTCGACCCGCAGTCTGCCGTTGTCCGCGTTTTCTACGGCATGTACTGGCAGCGGCAGGGACAGCCGGATAAGGCGCTGGAAATGTTCCGGGAGGCGGTGCGGCTCGAGCCGGAGGCGGCCGCCTGGCGCGTGGCGCTCGGCAGCGCGTATGAGCAGGACGGCAGCCTCGTCTGGGCGCTCGACGAGTACCTGCGCGCCGTCGAACTCGATCCGCAAGACGCCTCCGGCTGGCGGGCGCTGGCGCTTTATTCGGTGAACTATGGCTATGACCTGCAAGGCATCGGCCTGCCGGCCTCCCAGCGCCTGCTCGAACTTGCGCCCGATGACTGGCTCTCGTACGACATCGCCGGGCAGGTCGCTTTTTCGCTCGGCAATCTGAGCGAGGCCGAAAGCCAGTTTTCGGTGGCCGTCGAACTCGCGCCAGACCAGCCCGCGCCGCGCCTGCACCTGGCGCTGGTCTACCTGCACCTGGGGGACCGCGCCGCCGCCCGCGCCGAACTGGAGACCGCCCGCGCCCTCGACCCCGAAGGCATCACCGGCTGGCAGGCCGGACGATTGCTGGAGCAGTACTTCCCATGAAGCGGGCATGGACGCTGGCCCTGTTGTTTTTGCTGGCAGGCTGCGGGTCCGGTTTTGCTGCGGAGTTGGACGCGCAGCCCGGCGATGCGCTCTACCAGGACGACTTCTCCGATCCTTCCAGCGGCTGGCCGCGCATATCCGCCGAGGTCGGCGCAATGGACTATTACAACGGCGTGTATCGCATCCTGGTCAACGCGGCCGATTACGATCTGTGGTCCGCGCCCGGAAAGAACTACACGGACGTGCGCCTCGAGGTGGACGCGGCCCGGCTGGCAGGTCCGGCGGAGAACCGCTTCGGCCTGGTCTGCCGGTACCGCAGCGCGCAGGATTTCTATTTCTTCGTCATCAGTAGCGATGGATATTACACCATCGGCAAATTCGGCGGCGGCGTCGTCTCCCTGCTCGGACAGCCGACGATGGCGTACAATGCGGCCATCGTGACCGGCGTCGCGCCCAACCACCTGCGCTTTGACTGCGTCGGCGCTTCCCTGACCGGCTACGTCAACGGGCAGATGGTCGCCATTACGCAGGACGCCGCTTTCCCTGATGGCGATGTTGGCCTGATCGCCGGGGCGTTCGACGTGCCCGGCGTGGACGTCGTGTTCGATAATTTTGTGGTGATGAAACCGTAAAGAGAGAACAGAGGGCAGAGAAGAGAGAACAGAGAACAGAGATTCGTCTCTTCTCTACATCGTCTTACTGCTCACTACTCTCTGCTCTCTATTCACTACTCTCTTCTCTCTGGCATTATGAAAATCTTCCTCGACACCATCGGCTGCCGGCTGAACCAGGCGGAGATCGAATCGCTCGCCCGGCAGTTCCGCGCCGCCGGTCACGAGATCGCCGCCTCCGCCGCCGAAGCGGACCTGGCAGTGGTTAACACCTGCACCGTCACCGGCGCGGCGGCATCGGATTCGCGTGCCGCCGTCCGGCGCGCGAATCGAAATGGCGCGGGGCAGGTGGTCGTCACTGGGTGCTGGGCCACGCTCGAACCGGAGGCGGCCGCGGCCCTGCCCGGCGTGCGGAAAATCATCCCCAACCAGCAAAAAGACAATCTGGCCACCTATTTGCTCAACCTGCCGCGGGAATTTTTCGATCTTGAGCCGCTGGCGCGCGCACCGCTCCCCGGCCTGCGCGCCCGCACGCGCGCCTTTATCAAAGTCCAGGACGGCTGCGACAACGCCTGCACATTTTGCATCACCACCGTCGCGCGCGGCGACTCCCGCTCGCGGCCGGTGGACGAAATTGCCGCGGATGTGCAGTCCGCGCTGGAGGGCGGGACGCAGGAGATCGTGCTGACGGGCGTCCATCTCGGCGCGTGGGGGCTGGATTTTTCCTCCCCGCAGCGTTTATCGGACCTCGTGTCTGCCCTGCTCGCCCGGACGCCGGTCCCGCGCCTGCGCCTGTCCTCGCTCGAACCCTGGGACCTGGAGGCGGACTTTTTCTCGCTCTGGCGAGACCCGCGTTTATGCCGTCACCTGCACCTGCCGCTGCAATCGGGCAGCGCATCTGTATTGAAGCGCATGAGTCGCAAGACCACGCCCGAGTCATTCGCCGCGCTGGTGGATTCCGCCCGCGCCTCCATCCCGGACGTTGCCATCACCACGGACATCATCGTCGGCTTTCCCGGCGAGACGGACGAAGAGTTCGCCGAAACGCTGGAATTCGTCCGGGCGATGGAATTCGCGGGCGGGCATGTCTTCACCTACTCGGCGCGGCCCGGCACGCCGGCGGCGCGCATGAAGGGGCAGGTCAGGTTCGAGGTCCGCAAGGAGCGGAATGCCGTGCTGCGGGAGGCGTTCGGCGCGGCGTCCGAGTTGTATCGGAGGAAGTTCGTCGGCCGGATGATGTCCGTGTTGTGGGAGTCCACCGACCGGCTGGGCGATTCCGGCTGGCAGTTGGGGGGGCTGACCGGCAATGCCATACGCGTCACCGCGGCCGCCCCGGAGCCGAGATGGAATATGATGGACGATGTACTGCTGGAAGCGCTGGAGGGAGAAGGGATGCGCGGGGAGGTAAAGTGAATGTCGCCTGCCTGAACTTGTGCCAAGTGTCACTATGGCAAATCGAATTCAAATTGTATAATCGGTAAATCACGAGACGCTTACGGCGGATTGCAAATCCAGCGGAAGCAATTCGTGAAGCACCGATAATCAAGACGCCAAATTCTGAATTTCGGAGGAGACCATGACCGCTCAACTGATTGATGGAAAACTGATTGCCCAACAAGTGCGCGATGCTGTTGCCGTCGAGGTGGCCAAGCGCACCGCGGCGGGCAAACCCAAGCCCGGCCTGGCGACGGTGCTGGTCGGCGACCGCGTCGACTCGGCCACTTACGTGGCTTCCAAGCAAAAGGCCTGCCAGGAATTGGGCATGGATTCGTTCCACAACCAACTGCCCGGCGACGCCACCCAGGAACAGGTGGAGGCTCTGGTAAAACGCCTGAATGCCGATCCGAAGGTCAACGGCATCCTGGTGCAACTGCCGCTGCCCTCCCATTTGAACGAGGAGCGCGTGCTGCAACTCATCAACATCGAAAAAGACGTGGACGGGTTCTCGCCGATCAATATCGGCCGCCTGGCGCAGAAGGGACGCGATCCGTTGTTCGTGCCTTGCACGCCGTATGGCTGCATCTACCTGCTCGAACAGGCCGGGGTCAAGATCGAAGGGGCGAACGCGGTCGTGCTGGGGCGCTCGAACATCGTCGGGATGCCCGCCGCGCTTTTGCTGATCGGCAAGAACGCCACCGTGACCGTCTGCCACTCGCGGACGCGTGACCTGCCCGGCGTCGTCCGGCAGGCCGACATCCTGATCGCGGCCATCGGCAAGATGGAGATGGTGCGCGGCGACTGGATCAAGCCCGGCGCGGCGGTCATTGACGTGGGCATCAACTCCAAGCCGGATGCCACCAGGAAGAGCGGCTACCGTCTGGTTGGCGATGTCAACTTCGATGAGGCCAAGGAAGTGGCTGGCTTCATCACCCCGGTCCCGGGCGGAGTCGGCCCGATGACGATTGCGATGCTGATGAAAAATACGCTGCGCGCGGCGCAGATCCAGCAAGGGGAGTAAGAAGGAACGAGTAAGAAGGAAGAAGTAAAAAGGTAACTCCCCGCTTCGGGAAACAAACCGCAAGCGGGGTTTCGCTGGGGCGAGGTCTGCCCCTTTGGGGGTACACGTTCTAACCCGCCCCGGCGCTTGACCACAAGTCTTATGTGGGACCTTACCCTCTTGATCTTAGATCTGACCCCGGTAATTATAAACCTGGCGGTTACTACTCCACCGATGCTTTCTACCATTAGTGAGCATAGCCCATGAAAAAAACGTATAGAGTGATCATTGGTATAGCTGCGCTTCTAATTATTACTTGTTGTTTACTGCTAGCGTTTCTACCTCTGTTAGATTCTAGCCCGGGTTTACCCGTGGGAAATTGTTCAGCAGATGCGCTCCTGTTGGATTTAAGCGCATTTCCATCAGGTACAACAATGTCATCTGGCACGGATTTTGAGGATTGGGCTACGGTCTCGGCTTCACATTATTTTTTTAATGCGCCTGAAAATATCGAGGTATACCATGCTGTTGAGTACTATAATACGCCTTTGCTGGCTTGGATGATATACGCGTATAACCATAGTATTTTCACTCAAACCCAGTACAATACTCCTTGGACAAAGCCAAGTGAAATAACATACTCTAGTCAAATCGCAGGACAATATGCCTTTGCTTGTTCCAACGACACAAATTTCGGTTACCGGTGTATGTTAATGGCCAGATATGGGCGATACTTTGTTTTTATGAGAGCCCATTTATCTGAGGGTTTTACTGTTCAAGATATTGAACCTCTATTGAAAAGAATTGATGCTAGCATGTTACCTTGTATTGACAAGTAACCCTTGTTCGGCAAGGGTCTCCTGACCCTGCCGATCTTTTGACCGCAGATCTCCCCGCGCGCGGCTCGGGCGGTGCAGATCCAAAACCCGTAGAAAACAAGAATCAAAAAACGAAAACAAAAGTCCCACCAGAGATATGTCTGGTCGGGACTTTTGCATTTCGAATTTTGTTTTTTCCTTCCGCTATTCGTACTTGAACCTCAGCACGCCGATGGCGAAGAACACCGCCGCGAAGCCGAGCAGGACGCCCGCCTCGGGCAGGATGGCGACCAGTCCCTGGCCGCGCAGGGTCAGGTCGAGCAGGCCGTTCATGGCCCAGGTCGCGGTCAGACGCGTTCCGCCAGCCTTGCCAGCCGCCCGGCGATGCTTTCCACAATCGCATCCGGCACGCCGTCTGCGGCGGCGGACTGGAGGCGCAGGTCCACCGGGTCGTTGACGTAGTCCACGACGACGAAACGGCCTTCCGCGGTCAGGGCGATCTCGGTGGAGAACAGGTCGAGGCGGCAGATTTGGGCGATGCGGCGCGCGACCTCGCGCAGGCCGCGCAGGCCGAAGCGGGCCGACTCTTCCGCCGTGAGGCGCGCGTAGATGTGCGTGCGCGGGTCCCACCAGCAGGGGTACACGGCCCCGCCGCAGGCCAGCACGCGGAACCAGGCCGGACGTCCGTCGAGCAGACGCGGCGTCACGTGCGCCTGCAGGAGATACTTCTCGTCCGGGAACTGCTGGCGGACGGCGAACGCCTGTTCCCACGAACCGGCCTCCAGCACCACGCCCTCGCCGCCCCCGCCGCGCCCCGGCTTAATGGCGAACCTGCCGCCGAGCGGACCCAGGTCGGCGGGCGGGAGGCTGGGCTGTTCGCGGAACGGCGGCAGGATGATGGTGTGCGGCGTCTCCAGCCCGGCGGTGAGGAACTCGAGGTGCATGGTGGCCTTGTCGTGCGTCCAGCGCGCCTGCTCCTGCGGGTTGATGCGCCGGGCAGAATTCGTCCGCGCCCAATCAACGAGCGGCTGGAAGCGCGGATCGGAGTCAGAGGCGCGGTCGAGGAAAACGCGGAAGCGGCTCTCGCCCGAGGCGAGCGCGGCAAGCACCGGGTCCAGATTGGCCGGGGTGACCGGGAGCAGGGTCAGGCCGCGGCGCGCGCAGGCTTCGTCCAGCAGGCGGGCCAGGCCGGCGTCGTGTTCCCAATTCCAGGCGAGACACAGGTCGCAGCGGGTCATCGAAACGATTATAGAAGCGATGGCGGCGGGCGTCAACGTGCTTGTGGAGAGTGTGCTATACTTAAGACGCCGTTCCCGTACGATAGGCCGCTCTTTCATCACATTTTACATTTCTCCACGAGGAGGCACAATGGAAATTGGCAGGTTCGAGGCCGAGACCACACTTCCCAAACTGGAATTCGAATGCGCCCTCGAGGCCGCCGATTTCCACAAGGAGTGGGTGCGTTGCAGTATGCTGGCGAATTACGTGGCCGGGTATACGGCCTATCAGTTCGTGCGGCGCGAGTGGGCGGAAAATCTCATTTCGACAGTGGCGAACGATTTCCTGGAAGCCGTCATCCGGCTTTCTCCCGATGGGGACACCCTGACCATGCACTGCACCCAGTATGCCGAGAGTCTCCTGCTGGAGGTGTCGCACAGCCTGCGCCCCGAGATGGCGCAGGCTTACCGCGCTTTCCTGACCGATGTCTGCACTCAGGGCGCCGACGCTCTCTATTTCCAGTTGCTGACCGCGGCGGAGCGTCTGCAGCCGGCTTTCAACCAACTCGGCCTGGTGATGCTGGTGCACGATTTTGGGGCGCGCCTGGCTGCCCGGCTGGAAGATGCCGGGGCGGTCGTGACCCGGGTCTTCATCCCCACCAAGGATCTGTCTGCATGAAATACACCGGCTCAACGTACACACTTCTCTACGACCCGCTGGACCAGCAGATCAACTTCGAAGGCGTTTTCCGTCCGTCGGGGGAGGATGAGACTTCGGCGGTTCTCAAGTACCTGACCCAGGTCCACGACCAGGTGGAGGGGAGCCTGCGCCTGAACTTCCGCCGTCTGCGCTACGTGAACGCGGAGGGGGTCAAGATCGGCGTATGCGCGCGGGCGCGACCGGCTGGTTATCAAGGTCATCGCTTCGGGGGTGCTGGCATGGTCGGAGCGCGTCCTGCCCAACCTGCGCGCGGTCTGGGACAAGGTGGAGTTCTCGGTCTACGATGCCCATTTCTACGAAAGCCAGGATATCATCGAGGACATGGATTTCATCCCCCTGCTGCGCAACCAGACCCGCATCCTGTGGCCCATCGAAAAGGAAACCCTCAAGCGTCACGGGCTGGCGCGCGGCATGAAGATCGCCGACATCTGCTGCGGCTGCGGGGACGTGCCGCTGCTCATCTGCCGCGAGTTCGAGCCGGGCTTCATGCTGGGCGTGGACCACTCGGAGGCGGCGGTGGAGTACGCCCGGAACCTGCAGACCGAGTTCAGCGTCCGCAACGCCGAATTCCAGCGCGGCGACGCGACCGCGCTCCTGCTGGGCGATGACACGTTCGACTTCGTCACCTGCCGCCTGAGCCTGCAAATCTTCTCCCAACCCGAACAGATCCTCAAGGAACTCGTCCGCATCGCCAAGCCGGGCGGGCGGGTCTACGTGACCGGCGAGGATTACGATTTGATCGTCGGCAACCCGGAAGATGACCTCATCAGCAAGACCTACGACCGCGCTTCGGTCTACGGCGACCAGATGGGCATGGATCTGCGGAACGGCAAGAAACTTTACGGGGTGCTGTCGCAGGCGCGGCTGGAGGACATCCGCGCCGAACACATCGTGGTGGACACCGGCAACACCGACCGCGCCGCCTTTGCCCAGGTGATCGAATCCTGGCGGTATTTCTCCGTCTTTACCATCGGCAATCAACTGCACTTGAACCAGGCCGACCAGGACAGCCTGCTGGCCGGTTACGACGCGCACCTGCGCACCATCCGCAACCCGCACGGGTACACCACCTGGGTCATGGTGGCCGCCTCCGGGCGCAAGCCGCTGCGCCAGCAAGCGTGAGAGGTGATTGCATGAAACGCCTGATCGCTTTCTTCAACCAGAGTTTCCAGCGGAAGTTGCTGCTGTTCAACCTCGCCACGGTCATCATCACGACCGTCGTCCTGTACCTGTTCCTGATGTACAACTTCCGCAGCATCACCGACTTTTCGCTCGAGCGCAGTTCGGCAAGCATGCAGAAGACCGTGCAGGAATTCCTCGAACGCCTGGTGGAAGAAAAATCCAACTCCACCTGGCTCCAGTTGAAAGCCGCCCAGGATAACCTGAGCGTGCTGGGCCGGACCGCCCAGAATATGGTGGACAATTCCGCCTACCTGGCAACCGACCCGATGCTGTACCAGATCCCGCTCTTCCAGACGGTGCTGCACGAGGAGCACGGCGCGTTGACCTCCGACTCGTCCGCCCCAGTGGACGCCCTCGTCCCTCCGTCGCTGGCGAACGATCCGCGCGCCGTCCAGCAGTTGGAACTTTCCGCCGTCCTGAACCTGAGCATGGCGGCCGTCTTCGAGGCGAACGATAACAACGCGTTCGTCTACTACGTTGGCGGACCGGCCACGCCGGTCACGCGCGCCTACCCGAACTATCACCTGGCGGAGGTGCTCAACGACCAGGGCATCCTCGATTCCCTGTTCTGGAAGGACTTCTTTGCCCCCAACGTCGCGAGTTGGACGCGCTGGTACACCGACCCGCAACTGCAGGCGGAAATTCCCAGCCCGGTTACGGTGGAGAAACCCTACGTGGACGCCGCCGGACAGGGACTCATCGTGACCATGTTCTATCCCCTGTGGGACAAGCAGACGAACCAGTTCGCCGGCGCGGTCGGCGTGGACATCACCCTGAACGCGATTGTCGAAAACATCCTCTCCATCCAGATTGCGGAGACCGGCTTCGCCTTCCTGATGGACGGGCAGGGCAACATCATCGCCATGCCCGAAGTGGGCAGCCAGTTGTTCCAGGTGGAATTCACGAAGACCGAACTGGGCGACCTGGTCTACTACAAGGGCGCGCTGACCGATTCCCGTGACCCGGTGGTGCGTAATCTGGCGGCCGCCATCCTGGCGAACCCCAGCGGCTCCCAGCAAATTGACCTGACGGACGCCTCCGGGCAGGTCCACCGGGAAATGCTGGCCTACAACAGCCTGCCGCCTCTCTCCGACAGCAATTACCAGGCGGATAGTTGGAAGATCGTGGTGGTTGTCCCCGAGGCGGAGATTTCCGAGGCCATCAACCAGACCCGCACAGACATCGAGCAGGAGAGGCTGCGCATCAGCCTTATTTCGCTGGTGATCGCGGCAGCCTTTCTCGTGGCTGTGACCCTGATCTCGGTCCGCTTTGCGAATAATTCCACGCGCGACCTGCGCCTGCTGTCGCACGCTGCCGGGGCGATTAAGGCGAAGAATTATGACGTTGCCCTGGATCTCAAGAGCCAGGACGAGATCGGCGGCCTGGGGCGCATCTTCACATCTATGGCCGCCGAGATCCGCGAATACACCGTCAACCTGGAGGGCAAGGTGGCGGAACGGACCGCCGACCTGCGCACCGCCAACGAGGAGATCACCCGCCTGAACGACCAACTGCGCGGCGAGAACCTGCGCCTCGGCGCGGAATTGGACGTTGCCCGCCGCCTCCAGATGATGGTGCTCCCGCCGGAAAACGAAACCAGCGAGATTCCCGACCTCGACATTGCCTGCTACATGCGTCCTGCCGATGAGGTGGGCGGCGACTACTACGACGTGCTGCGGGTCGGGGATACCGTCTACATGGGCATCGGCGATGTGACCGGTCACGGCCTGCCGGCCGGCGTCATCATGCTCATGGCGCAGACCGCCCTCCTGACGCTCTCCAAGAGCGGCGAGCAAAACATGGAACGCATGCTGTCAGTCCTGAACCAGGTGCTCTACAAGAACATCCTGCGCATCCAGGAAGACAAGAACATGACCCTGGCCATTCTGCAATATAACGACCACGAATTCTCCATGGTCGGCCAGCACGAAGCGGCCCTGATTTGCCGCACCAGCGGCGAGGTCGAGGTGGCGGATACGATGGACCTGGGCATGCCGGTGGGGCTGGAGGAAAATATTGACAGGTTCATCATGACCTCCCGCTTCCATCTCGACCGCGGCGACGTGCTGCTGCTCTACACCGACGGCGCGACGGAAGCGGTCAACGCGAAGAAAAAGCAGTTCAGCCTGTCTGGTCTCAGCGCCAGCCTGGCCCGCCACCACAAACTGCACGCGAAGGACATTGTCAAGCACATGCTCGCCGACGTGTTCGCGCACATCGGCGAAGCGCACATCTACGATGACATTGCCCTGCTGGTCATCAAGCAGAAATAGGAGGTCCCGTGACAAAAGAAGCAAAAATCTATGGGAATTGGGAAGACCTCCCCGCCTCGGCTGGCGGGACGATCAGCCACAGCCGCATGGAAACGGATTCGCGCCAACTGGCCGAATACTGGCGGCGGTGCAGCCTGAGTTCCGATTTCTGGGCGCGCTACACCGCTCTCTCCAGCCCGGAGTTTTCGGTCGGCCGCCCGGTGCGGCGCGACGCGGTGGAAAGCACTCTCTCCTACCTGCTGAACGAGTTGTTCGAGAACACTGCCAAATTCAGCGGCGGGCCGGTGGCCGCGGTCGTCTACGAATCCTGGCTGTTCCCCGACCGGATGGCGTTCCAGGTGACCAACCACATCGAACCGGCGCGCCGCGACGGGTTTGTCCAGTTGATCGAGGAACTGCTCGGCAATGACCCGGATGAGTTGTATTTCAAGCGGCTGGAAGAGAACGCCGAGACCGACCAGAAAGGTTCCGGCCTCGGCTATCTGACCCTGATGAAGGATTACAAAGTCCGCTTCGGCTTCCGCTTCACACCTGTGGCGGAGGGGAGCATCGCGGTGGACGTGCAAGCCCATATCCATGTAAAGGAGATTTAGTATGGCTGTCCAAGAGATCAAAGGCGATGAGTACGTCATCGAGCACAACGACTCGAGTCATGTGGTCGGTTTCAAGGGGACGATCCGTCTGCAAACGACGGACGATTATGCCCCCATCACCGACCTCCTGCAGAAGGCGCACGGCGCGGCCGGCAAGGGCAAACTCACCCTGGACTTCCGCCAGTTGCAGTTCCTGAACAGTTCCGGCATCAACGCCATCAGCAAGTTCGTCATCGCGGCCCGCAAGGAAGACAAGGTCAGCATGGTCGTGCTGGGCAGCCAGGATATCTACTGGCAGCAGAAATCACTGTCCAATCTTTCGAAACTCTGGTCCAAGGTCCAGGTGGATATCGTGTAGGTGCGAGATGGAAAAAACCCTGTCCACCACCACCGTCCGCGAGACGAAAGAGTCGCTCCATAAAAAGATTGACGATCTCGAGAGCGAGCTGGACGATCTCAAGATGCTCTATGAAAACACCATGGAGCATGGCACCGCGCTCGAAGAGCAGTTGGTTGTCCAGAACCAGAAGATCGAGATTTTGCGGGACAAGATGCGCAAGTACCTCTCGCCGCAGTTATACGATGCGTTGCTGGGCGGGACCACCGACGCGGACACCAAAAAGCACACCCGCGTCAACCTGACCATCTATTTCTCGGACATGGTCGGCTTCTCAGACCTGACCGATTCCATCGAGCCGGAACTCCTCTCGGAAATCCTCAACACCTACCTGACGCGCATGTCGGAAATCGCCATCAAGCACGGCGGCACGGTGGACAAGTTCGTCGGCGACGCGGTGATGGTCTTCTTCGGCGCGCCGGTGTTTACCGACGATGTTTCCCACGCCCGCAACTGCGTGCACATGGCGCTGGAGATGCGCGCGGAACTCTTCCACCTGCGGGAGAAGTGGCGGCAGTACGTCAACCGTACGCTCCAGGTGCGGGCGGGGATCAATACCGGCATCTGCACGGTGGGCAATTTCGGCAGCGACCGGCGCATGGACTACACCATCATCGGCAACCACGTCAACCTGGCCTCCCGCCTCCAGTATCTCGCGCCGCCCGACAGCATCTACATTTCCGGCGCCGCGTACGCGCTGGTGGAAGACATCGCCGAAGCGCGCCACGTCGGCCCGACCGAGGTCAAGGGATTCCACAAGCCGATCGAAGTTTGGGAATTGATGGGATTGAAGGAAGAACGCGCCGCGCTATCCCCTTACCTGACCGTGGACGAGAATCGCCTGTCCCTCACGGCGCTCGACCTGGACCTCGAAACGCTCCCGGACCTCGAACGGGCCGCGGTCCAGAAGGCGCTGACACGCGCCCTGGTCCAACTCACCCCGCGCAAGAAATAATTTGGCAGGGAGGAAAGGAAGAAGCAAAAGCAGAAGAACGCGAAACAAAAGCAATCCGCCCCGGCGAGCGCGCGGGGCGGAATCGTTTTCAGGGCATCCCCTTCAAAAGAAGATGTCCCGGCAAAATTTAGACTCTTAGCGAGCCACGGAATGCCCTGGCGGCATAGTAAGATTCTGCGCCGTTGTGATACACGAAGACATGGTCGTAGCGACGATCACAAAAGAGAGCGCCGCCGAGTTTTCTAATCTCAGCAGGTGTTTTCACCCAGCTCGATGTTTTCGTATCGAAATTTCCAAGTTTCTGCAACTCCCGATATTGTTCTTCCGTTAAAAGTTCAATACCCATGGCAGTTGCCATATCCATAGCGTTATTTTCTGGTTTGTGTTCTTTCCTTGACTCCAGCCCTTCGCGGTCGTAACAAACACTTCTGCGGCTTGCAGGACTTTCCGCTGAACAATCGTAAAAGATGTATTCGCCCGTCTTGTTATCATGACCAACAACATCCGGTTCACCGCCAGTTCTTTCCATTTCGTTGAGTGACCACAGTTTTTCAGGATCAGATTCCAGCTTTGCTTGTACGTTAGCCCAGTCAAGACTTTTATGGCGGTTCATATTGCTCTCAAAGCGGGCTTTCAGTGCACTAAGCAGGTCTTCACGTTGTTTTGCTTTCATATCTTTTGCTGTTTTCGTTTCTGTCTTTCCCTTTCTGCTCTGTTTCATTGGCCTTTGCTTGCCCGGTCTTCTTGCGGCTTGTTCTTTCGCTTCACGACCGCCGCGAACATGACCCCGTTGCTCGAAAACGAGGAGTTCAATTAGCGCCTGTGTAAGGCCCGGGCCTCCGCGCTAGACAACATCGACACTCACAGGTTTCTCTGGTGCCCAACGTAAGCATCACCCGCGCCCGATTTGCGCCAGACCGGCCAGTTGGCTCACAACGCTTTGGAACACAGGACGATTCTTAAACGTGCATCGTGAGGGCGTCGGGTGCACCCATGATGATGGCGAGCAATCATTTTATACGGGAGGACGGAAATTCACGTCCTGAGAACGCTTTGTTGGCACGCTTTTGACTTGGAAAATTACTTTGCAGTTTTACCAATATGCTTTTTGAGAGACTCTTCAATTTGCATTAGCCGTAAAACTGGCGACTTTAACTCTTTTGTTTCATTACGAGCATATTCTCGCAACTCCGACAAGCAATCAGAAAATTTCTCATTGATTATACATTCGAGAGTTACGCCATATTTGGTTTGAATGTTTGCTGTGATTGCTTCGACATCAGCCATTTGGTTGAATTTTGCGCCATCACGTGGTTTTCTGACTATTGGAGACCATAACATAAATTGCCTTGCGTGCTTAGGAAAATATTTGTTTGCGTATTCTATGTCTTTAGAAAATTTCTCCGTTAATTTGGTGACATTGCTTGGTACATAGTACAAACCTGTAGCAAGATGAATAGCCACTTCACAAACATAAATTGTTTTTGTTTCAAGGTCAATTCCTACAACATCAATTTCCCCTTGCACATCAGGCGTGTATAAATTCTGCTGGATAAACTCACAGCCTTTTATATATTGAAGATAAGCGGCGACAATTTCTTCACCTAAATTTGCTGTCATGTATTTATCTCTCAATCAGTCTGAAATAACAATCACACACATCATTTGGGCTTTGCTCTTTTACCTTGTTGTGCAAGGGGCGTGCCAACAGGGGTTATACGGCGGCGGTATAACGGCTTATGGGCGGTCTAGCCCGCCATCTAACGTCCTAAATCAATTAGGACGTTAGACCGCCATAGGTTAAAACCGGATAACCAAATTATAAGCACATCCACCAACGAGGTCAACCTGCGCGGCGGCATGGCAGTAAAAAGTCCGCTCGACGGCTGAATCCGGATCGCTGCCGCGCCGGTCAGCACTTGTTCGGCGACGGTCTTATCATCCCCGCAGGGGACCTGACCCCGCCGATTTTTGGCCGCAGTTTTTTTGCTCTTTTTCACGGCCATGGAATTTCCAGCCAGGGCGTGTACCCGTGTTTGTCTGCCCCATAGACTCGTCCATGTGACGGCTCAGAACACCCCGGTTCGTCCGGGACTTTGGCAGAGGTGGTGTTCGAGCCGACCACCGTGAAGGTGATTTTCCCTTCTTTGCAGACCCAGGCTTCGATGACGTACATGGTCTGCGAAGCCTCCAGTTTGATCTCATCCCCGGCCTTCGTGACCAGTTCATTCCAGAAAACGATCACCTCGCTGCCGCTGCGCGTTGCCGAGACGCCGGTGAGCGGGTTGGGATAGTACGCCGACCAGGGCAGGATGATGTCCGGGTCCACCTGCGGGACCGTCATCACATCGCCGCGCGCGTTCATCAGTGTTGCCTTGAGCCAGCAGGGATTGTCGCCTCCGATGGCGCGGATCAGGAGCCAGGTCCCGGCTTCGTCCCTTCCAATGATTTCCATGTTCGTGTCCGGCAAAATACCATACTTGTACAGGAAGACCGCCCCCGGCCCGTAGCGGCAGTTGGAATGTTCCAGCACAGTGCCCATCAACGCCACCGGCGCGGACGTGGGCGTAACGGTCGGCGTGGAGGGGAGGGTGAACGTGACGGTTGGCGTCAGCGTGTCGGTCGGGAGGGGCGTGAGGGTGGGGGTGAGGGTCGGCGCGGGCGGGGAGGCTGTCAACGTGGCAGGCGGCTGGGTAACGGCCGCATTTGTTTTCACGGCGGGCAGGCTTAGGGTCCCGGACGGGGCGCAGGAGGCCGCGCATACCAATGCGGTGAAGACGATCAGCAAGCGGAGCGGTTTCATGCAGAAATTATACAGCATCTGCAATTGACATCCGCCCCCTTTTTTGCTACACTATGGGCGTAGTTGTCAGACAACTGGATTTAGTTTGGTAGTTCTGTAGTTGGGTAGTTTCGTAGTTGGGCGTTGCTTGCCGGATTGTGTGACTGCCAGACCGCGAACTGTAAAACATGGCTACTCTTCTTGTCAAGAATGCAACCGTTCTCGTCACAATGGATGACCGCCAGCGGGAGATTCCCGATGGCGGCCTGTTCATCCGTGACGGGTTCATCGAAGCCGTTGGGCAAGTCTCAGACTTGCCCAACACCGCTGACGAAACGCTCGACCTGCGCGGGCATCTCGTCCTGCCGGGGCTGGTCAACACGCACCACCATTTCTACCAGACGCTGACGCGCGCCGTCCCGGCCGCGCAGGATGCGAATTTATTCAACTGGCTGAAGACGCTCTACCTTATCTGGGCGCGCATGACGCCGGAGGATATTTTCCTCTCCACGCAGACCGCGCTGGCCGAACTGGCGCTCTCCGGCTGCACCACTTCTTCCGACCATCTATACCTTTTTCCCAACGGCTCGAAACTGGACGACGAGATTGCCGCCGCGAAAGAGACCGGCCTCCGCATCCACGCCTCGCGCGGTTCGATGTCGCTCGGCGAATCCAAAGGCGGACTCCCGCCCGATTCGGTCGTGGATACCGAGGAAAACATCCTGCGCGACTCGCAGCGTCTCATTGAGCGCTACCACGACCCGCAGCCGGGTTCGTTTGTGCAGATCGTGCTGGCCCCCTGCTCGCCCTTCTCGGTGACGGGCGAACTGATGAAACAATCGGCCGCGCTGGCGCGGCAGTACGGCGTGCATTTGCACACGCACCTGGCCGAGACCGAGGACGAGGAATCGTTCTGCCTGCAAAAGTTCGGCTATCGCCCGGTGCCGTACATGCAGTCGGTGGACTGGGTGGGGGAGGATGTCTGGTTCGCACACGCCATCTACGTCAACGGCGAGGAAGTCAAGACCTTTGCCAAACACGGCTGCGGCGTGGCGCACTGCCCGTCGTCGAACATGCGCCTGGCCTCCGGGATTGCCCCCATCAGGGAATACCTGGCCGCGGGCGTGAAGGTCGGCCTGGGCGTGGACGGGAGCGCCTCCAACGACGGTTCGCACATGCTGGCGGAGGCGCGTCAGGCCATGCTGCTGGCGCGGCTCAAAGAAGGCATTACCGGCTTCTCGCGGTCGAACCCCTCCCCTGCGCCCCTCCCCATTTCCCCCGGAAATGGGGAGGGGAGGGGGGTGGGGTTGATGACGGCGCGCGAAGCCCTGCGTCTCGCCACGCGCGGCGGCGCGGCGGTGCTGGGACGTTCCGACATCGGCAGCCTCGAGGCCGGGAAATGCGCGGACTTTTTCGCCATCAATCTCAACCGCCTCGACTATGCCGGGGCGCTGCATGACCCGGTCGCGGCGGCGGTGTTCTGCCAGCCGGTGCGCGCCGACTACACGTTTGTCGGCGGCAGGCCCGTGGTCCGCGACGGGGCGTTGGTCACGCTCGATGAACGGAAACTGGTTGAACGTCACAACAAGGCTGCCAGGCGGCTGCTGAACAATGGTTGAGAAGAGACCTTTGACCAAAGAAGAGATTAGAGAAATCGTGCGTGGGCTGGACCCGGTTGATTGGGTGCAGGTCAAGTTGCTGGCAAATCTCCGCCCGGGCCGGCGGATTGTTCCTGTGTTGCACGCGCGAGCCTTTTTGATGGCCGGTCTGCGCGGCACATTTAAGAGACGATATCCGGAACTTTCCATCTCTCAACTTAACATGAAAGTTTTGGAATATCTGACTCCTATCCGAATGGAAAAACCTAATGCCCGCCATTGATTTTTATTTCGAGATTGTCAAGGCTTTGGACGAAATCGGCGCTCCCTACATGATCGTGGGCGCTTTTGGCGGGTCTATTTTTGGCATCCAACGCGCCACAATGGACGTTGATATTTTAGTTGATTTACGCGAACAGGATTTCGATGCTCTCTCACAGAAGTTCCCATTGCCGCGCTATTATGCTGACCCTGAAATGATGCGTAATTCCACTGCAATGGGCATCATGTTTAATATTATTGACACCCAGGAAGGCGTAAAGGCTGACCTTGTGCCTCTTAGCCGTGAACTGGAATATCGTGTTGCCTTTGACCGGAGGGTGCGGCAAGAATTTGTAGACGATTCTGGCGCCCCCCTTTTTGAAGCCTGGGTCGCTCAACCCACCGACATCATCATCGGCAAACTGCATGCCTGGAATGAAGGACGGTCGCTCAAACACCCCGGCGATATTCTCTCTATTCTTGTGTTCTGTTTGAGTGGATATAGTGATTTTGCGGTTGACATTGAGATCGTGACCAGGGAAGCCGTCCGCATCGGCCAAGACGCTTTGGAGATGTGGAACCAACTTCTTTCCCGTGCACGGGAGGAAGTGGAAAAACGGCAAGATCAAACTATTTGACTGGCAGGAAGAATTACATGACCACAATCCTTGTTCAAATCTTCTTTGGCTGGCCGGCGATCATCGTTTCCCTGCTGGCCGCCATTGCCGGGCTGACCTGGAAGCGTTGGTGGCTGCTGCTCGTCAGCGCGGCGCTGTTCCTGCCGGTTTCCTGGTATTTGAGCGGCTATCCCGCCATCCGCGGGTTTGGTTTTCTGCTTCCGATTTTTCTGCTCGGAGCCGCGTTCGCCGTGAGGGCGCGGAAATTCCTCTCCGCCTGGCTGCTCGCGTCGCCGGTCTTCCTCGCCAGCGCATGGCTGGCGGTTCTGGTCTTGTCGCAATGATTGGGAGGCGCTGTGTCATCTTTTGCTGAAACCACCAAAGCCCTGATTGATGTTGCCATCGGCCGCAAGCCCGCCGACCTGGTGATCCGCCACGGCACGTGGGTCTGCGTCCAGTCCGGCGAATTCGTCCCGGACACCGACGTTGCCATCAAGGACGGGCGCGTTGCCTACGTCGGTCCCGACGCCTCGCATACCATCACCAAAGACACGGTGGTGCTGGATGCCGAGAACAAGTATCTCGTGCCGGGACTGCTCGACGCGCACATGCACGTCGAATCCGGCATGTTGACCGTCACCGAGTACGTGCGCGCCGTCCTGCCGCACGGCACGACCGGCATGTTCGCCGACCCGCACGAGATTGCCAACGTCTTCGGCCTGAAGGGCGTCAAACTGATGGCCGACGAAGCCATCAGGCAGCCCATCCACGTTTGGGTGCAGGTGCCGTCGTGCGTGCCGTCTGCGCCGGGGCTGGAAACCTCCGGCGGCGAGATCACGGCGGAGGATGCCGCCAAAGCCCTGGCCTGGGACGGGATCATCGGCCTGGGCGAAGTGATGAACTACGCGGGCGTGGCGGCCGCGGACCCGAAAATGCTCGCGGAAATGGACGCCGCGCGCCGGGCCGGGAAAGTCATCGGCGGGCATTACGCCTCGCCGGACCTCGGGCCGGCCTTCCACGCTTACGCGGCGGGCGGCCCCGAGGACGACCACGAAGGCACCCGCCTCGACGACGCTATCGCCCGCGTCCGCCAGGGGATGAAGGCCATGATCCGCTACAGTTCCGCCTGGCAGGATGTGGCCGCGCAGGCGCCGGCCATCACCAAGCTCGGCCTCGACGCGCGGCATTTCATCCTCTGTTCCGACGACTGCCATGCCGAGACGCTGGTCGGCGAAGGCCACATGGATCGCATCGTCCGCCATGCCATTGAGCAGGGCATCCCGCCGATGACCGCCATCCAGATGGCAACGCTCAACACCGCCGAACACTTCGGGTTGTCCCGTGAAATCGGCTGCATCGCCCCGGGCCGCTGGGCCGATATTTTGATCGTGGATGATTTGAAGGATTTCCGCGTCGAACTGGTCATCGCCAGAGGGCAGGCCGCCGCCGAAAACGGCAAACTGGTGATTGACCTGCCGCAAGCGGACTATCCGGAATGGGCGCTGAAATCCGTCCATTTGAAGAGGCCGCTGAAGGCCGGCGATTTCCGTCTGGCGGCTGGAGATGCGGCGAGCGTCACGGTGAACGTCATCGGCGTGATCGAGAACCAGGCTCCCACCCGGCATCTGATCTTTGATGTTCAGCCGGAAGGCGGCGAAATCAAGACCGACCTGACGCTCGACCTCGCCAAGGTTGCCGTGGTCGAGCGCCATCGCGGCGCCGGCGGCGTGCAGGTCGGCCTGGTGACCGGCTTCGGGTTCGGCGAACGCTGCGCCATCGCCTCCACCGTGGCCCACGATTGCCACCAGATGATCGTCGTCGGCACGGATGAGGGCGATATGGCCCTGGCCGTCAACAAACTGGCCGAGATCGGCGGCGGGCAGGTGGTCGTCCGGAAGGGCAAAATCATCGGCCTGCTCGAACTTCCGCTGGCAGGGCTGATGTCCACCGAACGCGCCGACAAGGTCGCCCAAAAAGCCGGCGCCATCCTGGAGGGTTTCCGCGCCTGCGGCTGCAAGATCAACAACCCCAACATGACCCTGAGCCTGCTGGCGCTGCCCGTCATCCCGGAATTGCGCCTCTCAGACAAGGGACTGGTGGATGTTGCCCGCTTTACATTCATCCCGGTCGTCGAAACAGCCCGGAATTAGGAGAGCCATGAGTCAGTATCCCTTCCGCCGTTTGCAGACCGAACTGGCAAGCCTGATCGCCTCCCTCCCGGCCGAAAGCCGCCTGCCCTCCGAACCGGAACTGGCGCGCCGGATGGGGGCTTCGCGCGCCACGCTGCGCGAAGCGATGCGCTCCTTCGAGGGGCAGGGGCTGATCCGCCGCAGGCAGGGCGTGGGCACGTTCGTGGTCGCCAAAGTCCCGGTCATGGACAGCGGGCTGGAGGTGCTCGAAAGCATCGAGTCGCTGGCGGCGCGCACCAGCCTGCCGGTGCGGATGGGCGAGTTGCAGGTGCGGGAGGTTTCGGCGGGCGACGGGAGCGCGGCCGCGCTCGAGGTCCCGGAGGGGACGCCGCTGACCCAGGTGGAGCGCGTCATCTACACCGACAACCGTCCCATCGCCTACCTGGTGGACACGCTGCCCGTGGACGTTCTCGCCGCTGCCGAACTGCAGACCGGTTTCACCGGTTCGGTGCTGGACCTGTTGCTGCGGCGCGGCGACCCGAAACTGACCCAGTCCCGCACCGACATCCGCGCCATCGGCGCGACCTCAGAAGTGGCGCGCGCCCTGCAGATCCAGCGCGACGATGTGCTGCTCCATTTCGTGGCCCAGTTGTACGCCAAAGACGGCCGCGTGGTGGATTATTCCTTTAGTTATTTCCTGCCCGGTTATTTCCACTTTCACGTGGTACGGCGGGTGGGTAAAACGTAAAACGTAAAGCGTAAAACGTAATTACGCAGCACGTTTTACGAATCTCTATTCTCTATTTTCTATTCTCTGGAGGTATGAAATGCGTAGTTTTGCTGGCCGGGACATCCTGTCCCTCAAAGATTTCGAAAGGCAAGAGTTCTTCCACGTCTTCGACGTGGCGGCGGAATTGGAACCCATTGCTGTCAGCCGCCGTAACAGCGACCTGCTGGCGGAAAAGACGATGGTGACGGCTTTCTACCAGCCGTCCACCCGCACGCGCCTGGCGCACGAAGCCGCCATGCACCGCCTGGGCGGGCACGTGACCGGTTTCGCGGATGCCAAGATGACCCGCGCCGGTGACTTCTACCAGGAGTCCATCAAGGACACCGTCAAGATGCTGGAGTTCTACGGCGACGTGATCGTGATGCGCCATTTCCAGCAGGGCGCGCCGCACGAAGCCGCCAAGTGGGCCTCGATTCCCATTATCAACGGCGGCGACGGCTGGGGCGAACATCCCACCCAGATCCTGACCGACCTGTACACCGTGCTGAAAGAGAAAGGCACGATTGACGGCCTGACCTGGCTGGCGGTGGGCGACATGCGCATGAGAACGATGCACTCGCTCGGCTATGCCCTGAGCCAGTTCGACTGCCCGATCACCTTCGTCTCCCCGCCCGATATGGCGCTGACCGACGAGTTCAAGGCCGAACTGAAACAATTCAGCGTCAACTTCAAAGAGGCCGAGCATGTCGAGCAGGCCATCGCTGAAGCGGATGTCATCCTGGTCGAGCCGGTCGTTCAGCCGGACTACACCAAGAGCCGCGACGAACGCGCCGGCAAGGACGTGGGCATGACCCCCGCCAACTACAAGATCACCCGCGAACTGCTGGAGAAGAAGGCCAAGTCGGACGCCATCCTGCTGCATTCCCTGCCGCGCATGGACGAGGTCCCGACCGACGTGGACATCACCCGCTGGTCGCGTTACTGGCAGGAGGCGTTCAACGGCGTGGTGATGAGGATGGCGCTGCTGGCGTTAGTTCTTGGCGCAATGGAGTAATAGTTGGGTAGTTCAATGGTTGGGTAGTTTTTTTGTGGTCTCATCGAATAAAGACTACCCAACTATCAGAACAAGGATCGAGGCGCGAATGGAAATAGACAAGAAGGCTGTCAAGGAATGGAAAGCCCAATATCAGCTCATCAATGAGATGGAACATGAGGAGTTGAAAGAGCGTTTGGCAACCGAGACTGTTGAACAAAGTGTTCGGTCTTATTTTGCCATGTGCCAACTGGCAACTTCCCTTGCGGGTTCGACAGATGTGCCTCCTGAATTTCAAGAAGAAAGAGAACGCCACTACATCGAACTCGCTGAGAAATGGCAGCGACTGGCAGAGAAGTTGAAGCATGTTTAATAATCCCGATTCCATGCGCCTTGTCATTGATTTTCTCAATGATCGCCACATTTCGTATATGCTGATCGGCGGCTTGGCGATATCTGTTTGGGGCGAAATGCGGGTAACGCATGATGTTGATTTCAAGGTGAGCATTGACATGCCGCTTGCGGATTTTCGTAAACTGGTGCTGGAGCATTTTCCGGCGCGGCCAACCAGTATTCCGGCCCACAAACTCAGTCCTTATATCATCCATTTTTGGGCCTCGCCCAACGTGGCGGCTGATATTTTGGTTAGTATGTTCGATTACGAGAAGGAAGCGATCAAACGCGCGGTAAACGCAGAAATTCTGGGCGTGCCTGTTCGTGTCTGCACGGCGGAGGATTTCATCATTCATAAAGCCCTTGCGAATCGCGAGAAAGACTGGAGAGATGTTTCATTAATTTTCATGCGCCAGCGCGGCAAACTGGACCTGGCCTACATTCGCAATTGGCTGACCCAATTCTCCGAAGCGCTCGAGAACCCCGAAATCCTCACACGTTTCAATCAACTCTACGAAACCACCTGACCACCCAACCACTCAACTAAAAGAACTACCCAACTACGAAACTATAGAACCAGGAGACTAAACCTATGCAAACCTTTCTTCACGGCCGCGACCTGATCGGCGACCTGGACTTTACGAAAGAAGAAGTCGAAACCGTCCTGGACGTGGCCTTCGACCTGAAACGCAAACGCGCCCTGAATGAACCGCATCCCTACCTGCGCGACAAAGTACTGGCGATGCTGTTCTTCTTCTCGTCCACGCGGACGCGCGGCTCGTTCGAAGCCGGCATGGCGCAACTGGGCGGACACGGCGCGTTCATCGAGAGCAAGTCCACCCAGATCTCGCACGGCGACACGCCCAAGGAAATCGGCGAGATCTTTGGCCGCTACTACGACGGCATCGCCATCCGCCACGTGGACTGGGGCATCGGCAACGGCTACCTGAACGCCGTCGCCAAGGCCTCGCGCGTCCCCGTGCTGAACATGCAGTGCGACATTTACCATCCCTTCCAGTGCCTGGCCGACCTGATGACCATCATCGAGAAAAAAGGCCGCGACCTGCGCCGCAAGAAGATGGTCGTCTCCTGGGCTTACGCGGCTTCCTACCAGAAGCCGATGTCCGTCCCGCAGAGCCTCGTCTTGCAGATGCCGCGCTTCGGCATGGACGTGGTGCTGGCGCACCCGCCGGAATTCAAACTGATGCCCGACATCATGGAACAGGCCCAGGAACAGGCGCGCAAGTTTGGCGCTGGCTTTGAAATCACGGACGACATGGAAGCCGCCTTCACGGACGCTGACATCGTCTACGCCAAGTCGTGGGGCGCCATGGTCCACACCCCGGACCCGGAAGAGGGCGCGAAGATCATCAAGAAATACTCCCACTGGATCACCGACGAGAAGAAGATGAAACTCGCCAAGCCGGACGCCATCTACATGCACCCGCTGCCTGCCGACCGCAACATCGAAGTCACCGATGGCGTGATGGACGGTCCGCAGTCGGTTGTCTATGACGAAGCCGAGAACCGCATGCACGCGCAAAAAGCGGTGATGGCGTTGACGATGTAGGCAGGTAGAAAGTAGACAAGTAGGCAAGTAGAAAGTAGACAAGGAAACAAGGAGGCGGTATGAGTGAGCGGAAGGTGTTGTATCAATCGCCTGGCGTGCCGGGAAAGCGCGGGTTCGAAGATCTGGAATGCTATAAGCTCGCGCTGGAAGTGGTCGCCGAAGTTCACAAGATGGTCAAAAGCCTGCCTCCTGAGGAAAAGTATGATCTTGCCGCCCAAATCCGCCGCTCGTCCAAAAGCGTGACGGCCAACATTGCCGAAGGATATGGACGCTTTCACTATCTCGACAGCCTGCACAAATATTCCATTGCGCGTGGCGAGTTGAACGAAACGCTCTCGCATGTTATCAACGCAAAAGTGCTCGAATACATTGACCAGAAGAAGTTCGAGTTACTTTACAAACTTATCCGTGAGACAGAACAGACTCTCAATGGTTACATGGCTTATGTACGCCGTCTGCGCACCGGTTCGCAAGAATTCGGAGATAAATCCATTCACGAAGATCAAGCGGATTATGATCCCTATGATCCGGGCGATAACGAAGTAGAGGAGTAGCATTCCTTCCGTTCATCTGTCCACCTGTCCACCTGTCTACTTGTCTACCTGTCTACTTGTCTACTTGTTTACCTGCTTACATCATCAAACCAAGGAGTACTAATGACAAGCAAATCCCGCAAAATCGCCGTCGTTGCCATCGGCGGCAACTCACTCATCAAAGACGGCAAACACCAGACGGTCGAAGACCAGTACCTGGCTGCTAAAGAGACCACTTACCACATCGCCGACATGATCGAGGCGGGCTGGGACGTGGCCATCGGTCACGGCAACGGCCCGCAGGTTGGATTCATCCTGCGGCGGTCCGAAATCGCCGCGAAAGTGGAAGGCATGCACGAAATCCCGTTGGAAGTGTGCGGCGCAGACAGCCAGGGCGCGATTGGGTACGCGTTGCAGCAGACTCTGCAGAACGAACTATTCAAACGCGGCATCAAGAAGCCAGTTGCCACTGTCGTGACCCAGGTGCTGGTGGACAAAAACGATGCTGCCTTTAAAAACCCATCCAAGCCAATTGGCAGTTTTATGGACGAGGCTGAAGCCAGGCGCCGCGAAAAAGACCTCGGCTGGAGCGTGGTGGAAGACGCCGGGCGCGGCTGGCGGCGCGTGGTCGCTTCGCCGCTCCCGAAGGAAGTCGTCGAACTCGAATCGGTCCAGACCCTTATCAATGCCGGGACGGTGGTCATCACCGTTGGAGGCGGCGGCATCCCGGTGATTGACAAAGGCGAGGGCGAGTATGCTGGAACGGCAGCGGTCATTGACAAGGACTTCGCCTCCAGCCTGCTGGCCCGCCTGATCAAAGCCGACCTGCTGCTTATCTCCACCGCGGTCGAGAAGGTGGCGCTCAACTTCGGCAAACCCGACCAGAAATGGATTGATAAGATGACCCTGGCCGAAGCCAAGCAATACCTGGCCGAAGGCACGCACTTCGCCAAAGGTTCGATGGCCCCCAAGATCCAGGCCATCATCTGGTTTCTGGAAAACGGCGGCAAACAGGCGCTCATCACCAACCCCGAAAACATTGGTCGCGCCCTCAAAGGCGAGACCGGCACCTGGATCGTGCCGTAAATATTCGTGTCCATTCGGGCGGAGGCCATTGCGGCTTCCGCCTGAATTTCAAAAGCGGATTTCGATGCCCATTCGCCCGAACCGGCCCCGGACTGTCTTTCCCGCCGCGCCCGCGCTCCTGCTGGCGGTGAGCGTGCTGGCGTACGGACTGTTCCTGCCGCGCCTGGGCTTCGCCTGGGACGACCTGCTCACCGTCTGGATCCGCTACCGGCTGGGGGCGGAGGCCATGGCGCGCTGCTTCGACATCAGCCGCCCGGCGCTGGGCTGGTTCTTCCAACTGACCACCGCCATCCTCCCGCCCGTCCCGGCCTACTGGCACATCTTCGCCATCTTCTGGCGCTGGGCCGGGGCGGCCGCCCTCTGGGCGCTCGTCCGCAGCCTGTGGCCGGGGCGCGGCTTTCTCGCCGCCGCCGCCAGCCTGCTGTTCCTCGTCTATCCCGGCTTCAGCCAGCAGTTCGTCGCGTACACCTACAGCCACTATCTGGCCATCCTGGCCTTTTTTCTCCTCTCCATCCTTTTCACAGTCTGGTCATTGCGCCGCCCGCGCCTCTTTTGGCCGCTGACGGCCGCGGCGCTGCTGCTCTCGGCCGCAAATTTACTTGCGCTGGAATATTTCTTCCTGCTGGAATTGTTGAGGCCGTTCGTCACCTGGATTGCTCTGCGGACCGGCCTCCCGGAAGTGAAGCCGCGTCTGCGCCGGACCGTGAGCCTGTCCCTTCCGTACCTGGGCATTTTCCTGGCCGCGGCATTTGGCCGCGCCTTCCTGTTCCCGAACCAACTCTACGCGATGACCGCGCTCGACGCCTGGCAGTCTGCCCCCGGCGCGGCCCTGCTCGCGCTTGGGGCATCCATCCTGAAGAGCCTGTGGCTGGTCACCGGCGCGGCGTGGGGACAGGCCTTCCGCTTCCCCGCGGCGGGGGATGGGAGCGTTTTCGGTGTCTGGCTGGCCGTTGTCGCGCTGGCTGGGGCGCTGACCGTGCTGGCCGCGCGCAAGCAGGCTCACGGTCCAGACCGGAGCGGGGCGGCCCGGGCGGTGTGGCTTGGGGTGATTGCCATGCTCCTGGCAGGCTGGCCGTTCTGGTTGATCCGGTTCAATGTCGCCCTGAACTTTCCGAGCGACCGATTCACGCTGCCGTTCATGCTCGGCGTCAGCCTGCTCGCGGCGGGACTGCTGGAGTTCGTCCCCGTCCCGGCGCTGAAGGTTGGCTTGCTGGCCGCCCTCGTCGGCCTGGCGGCGGGGCGGCAGGTGACGCTGGCCGATGCCTATGCCCGCGAATGGGAACTCCAGAAAGCCCTGTTCTGGCAGATGGCTTGGCGCGTCCCGGCGCTCGAACCTGGCACGCTGGTCTTTCTGAATGACAGCGCCCTGACCTACTACGCCGACAATTCCCTGAGCGCCGCGCTGAACTGGACGTACGCGCCCGCCAACCGGTCCGACCGCGCCGACTACTGGCTGTTCCACCCGCGCTCGCGGCTGGGCGGCAGTTTGCCCGCGCTGGAGCCGGGACTGCCCATCCATTACAGTTTTTACGCCGGGACGTTCGACGGGAACACAACCCGGTCGCTGGCGCTGGACTACTCGCCGCCCGGCTGTCTGCGCGTCCTCGACCCGGACCTGGATACCGTCAACCCGGTCATCCACCCGACCCTGCGCGCCGCCGCCTCCTTCTCGCAGACAGACGTGATCCTGCCCGCGGGCAGTCCGCTTTTACCGGCGCTGTACGGCCCGGAGCCGGAGCATGGCTGGTGCTGGTATTTCGAGAAAGCCGACCTGGCGCGCCAGCAGGGGAACTGGCGGGAGGCGGTTGCGCTGGGCGACGAGGCCATGTCGCAGGGATATTTCCCGGCGTTGCAGCAGGAATGGCTCGTCTTCATCGAGGCCTATGCCCACACCGGAGCCTGGATGCGCGCCCAGGCCGCCACCGCCGATGTGTCGCGCGCCGCGCCGTACCTGGATCCGCTCCTCTGCCGTCTCTGGGACCGGATCGTTCTTTCCACCCCCGATACGCCGGAGCGGCGTGCCGCGCGGCTGCTGCTGGCCGAAAGACCTAATTGTTATCCTTGAAAAACCTGATATACGCTACTATTTTTTGTTGCGGCTGCATGTTAGAATAACAGCGTAAGTTTGGTGATGGAGTACAATCACAGTTGTATAGATAACTTTACTCGAAGGAGGTGATGTGTAAGGGGACCCGCTCATTGTGTCAACGGTAAGCGCCATTTCACCCTATCCATTTCGTATTCTTCTGGAGGAGTATCCTATGCGTAAAATACTTGCAAAAATCGCCTTCCTGAGCATCGCCGCGATCCTGGTCCTTTCGGCCTGCGGCGGGGGCGGCGGCTCGCAACTGGCCCCGCTCGGCGACGAGTTCACCTTCGGCATGATCCTGGTCGGCCCGCACAACGATCACGGCTGGACCCAGGCGCACTACGATGCCGGTCTCTATGTCGAACAGCAGATCCCCGGCGCGAAGATGATCTATCTGGAGAACGTGTATTCCGGTTCGCCCGCCTATCCCGGCACAACCACCTCGCAACTGGCCGAACAACTGGTGGCGCAGGGCGCCAAACTGATCATCTTCAACTCGGATGACATGAAGGATGAGGCCACCAAGTTTGCCCAGGATCACCCGGACATCTACGTCATCATGGCTTCCGGCGACCAGGTCTGGGCGGATGGCAATGCCTATATCGCCATGGAGAACATGACCAACATCATGGGCCGCATGGAATACGGCAAGATGATCGCCGGCTGCACGGCCGCCCTCACCAGCCAGACTGGCAAGATCGGCTACCTTGGGCCGCTGATCAATGACGAGACCCGCCGCCTGGCCTCCTCGGCCTACCTGGGCGCCAAGTACTGCTGGGCGCAGGCTGGCAACGACCCGGCTGCCCTGGAGTTCAAGGTCACCTGGATCGGCTTCTGGTTCAACATCCCCGGCGTGACCTCCGACCCGACCCAGGTCGCTGACGATTTCTTCAACAGCGGCTACGATGTGGTCATCTCCGGCATTGACACCACCGAGGCCATCACCGAGGCCAAGAAATACAGCGACGCCGGCACGCCCGTTTGGGCCATCCCCTATGATTACCAGGGCGCTTGCGATACGGCTCCGGGCGTCTGCCTCGGCGTCCCGTACTTCAACTGGGGCCCCGCCTACGCGGCCACCATCAAAACCGCCCAGACCGGCGACTGGACCAGCGAGTTCCAGTGGAACGGGCCGGATTGGGCGAACATCAACAATCCCGACACCAGCGCGGTCGGCTTCGTGAAGGGCGCGGCGCTGGGCGCGGATGCGTCCACGCAACTCGACCAGTTCATCGCTGACCTGGCCGGCGGCCTGAACCTGTGGGTCGGTCCCATCAACCTGCAGGACGGCGTTGTCTACCTGGCCGACGGCGTCATTGCCACCGACCAGCAGATCTGGTACCTGCCGCAATTGCTCGAAGGCATGGAAGGCCAGAGCGTTTCCGAGTAAGTTCGTTGGTACGCCAGGGGGAAGGCATTGGCCTTCCCCCTCTTACTTATCGGCGCAGGAATTATTCTGGTTTTTTGGGAGTTGCCGTGACACACCGTTGCCGTGACACACCCCCACATGTAGGGGCGAACCTGCGTGTTCGCCCGGGCAGACACCCAGGTCTGCCCCTACATCACGGCGATTCCCAGAGAGCCATTATTCTTTAGGGAAACTGCATGGACGTTGAACTGCGAGACATTTACAAAACCTTCGGCGCGGTGCGCGCCAACGTGGGCATCACCCTGCGCGTCCCGGCCGGGACGATCCAGGGCATCCTCGGCGAGAACGGCGCGGGCAAAAGCACCCTGATGAAGATATTATCCGGCTTCATGCGAGCCGATTCGGGCGGGATCATCCTGGATGGCCGCCCGGTGAGCATTCATTCCCCGGCCGACGCCATCCGCTGCGGCGTGGGGATGCTGCACCAGGACCCGCTGGACTTCCCTCCCATGCGGGTGATTGACAACTTCATCCTCGGCCGGAAGGGCGGATTGCTGCCCGGCCAGGCCGAAGCGGCGCGCGACTTCAAGCGGCTGGCCGAACAGTTCGGCTTTTCCCTCAACCCCGACTCCTACGTGGACGCGCTGACGGTCGGCGAGCGCCAGCAGTTGGAGATCCTGCGCCTGCTGTGGCTGGGGGCGCGTGCGCTTATCTTCGACGAACCGACCACCGGCATCAGCGCCGCGCAGAAGGAGAAACTGTTCGCTGCCCTGCGCCTGCTGGCGGAACAGGGCAAGACCATTTTGTTTGTCTCTCACAAATTGGAAGACGTGGAGGGACTGTGCCACCGCGTGGCGGTCCTCCGGCAGGGATACTTGGTCGGCGAGGCGCAGCCGCCCTACACCACGAAGAATCTGGTCGAGATGATGTTCGGCAAGAGCATCTCGGCTGGCGAGCGCAATCCGTGCGCGGGCGGCGGCTCGACGCTCATCCTGGACAACCTGTCGGTGGAGGACTACCGGCTCAAGGTCCGGGACGTTTCGCTGGACGTGTGCCGGGGCGAGGTCATCGGGCTGGCCGGGATGGAAGGTTCCGGCCAGGGACTCTTCCTGCGCGCCGTCTCCGGCATGGTGCGGACGGTGGGCGGACGTATCCTGGCTGGCGGGAAAGACCTGACCGGCAAATCCTATCATGCCTTCAAGCGGAACGGCGTGGCGTTCCTGCCCGCCGCGCGTCTCGAAGAGGGGCTGGTTTCCGGCCTGAACCTGACCGAGCATTTTGTCCTTTCCGAGCCGCCCGACGGCTTTTTCATCAACTGGGAACAGGGCGGGGCCCTGGCCCGCGAGCGGATCGCCGGGTTTAACGTCAAAGGCACGCCGGCCAGCACGGTGGAGTCGCTTTCGGGCGGCAACCAGCAGCGCGCCCTGCTGGCCCTGCTCCGGGACCCGCTGGCGCTGCTCCTGCTGGAGCACCCGACGCGCGGGCTGGACATCGAATCCACGATCTACATCTGGTCGAAATTGAAGGAACGCTGTAAACAAGGCACGTCCATTATTTTCATGTCTTCGGACCTGGATGAAATCCTGCAATACAGCGACCGGGTGCTGGTCTTCTTCAGCGGCCGGGTCACGCCCCCGCTGGATGCCTCCATGTTGAAGACGGACAAACTCGGCCAGTTGATCGGCGGCAAGGGTTGGGATGAATTCACGACAGGGAAGAGCGCATGAAGAAAAACATCTGGGTCAATCTCGGTTTTCAGGCTGGCGCGCTGCTCGTGGCGATGCTGGTTACAACGGGCATCCTTGCCGCCGCCGGGGCGCCGCCGTTCCAGGCCTACTGGAGCATGCTCAAGGGCGCTTTCGGTTCCTGGGACAGCATCGTGACCATCCTGATCTCCTGGTCGCCGCTGCTGTTAACGACGGCGGGCGTGCTGATCACCTTCTCGGCCGGACTGTGGAATATCGGCGTGGAAGGACAGATGGGGGTGGGCGCCATCTTCACTACCGGGATGATGCTCCTGCTCCAGGACACGAGCCTCCCGCCTGCGCTGATCATCATCCTCGGCATCCTGGCCGGGATCATCGGCGGGGCGCTGTGGGCCGCCCTGGCGGGGGCGCTGAAAGTATTCGGCGGCGTGAACGAGATCTTCGGCGGCCTGGGCTTGAACTTTGTCGCCACCGCGCTGACGATCTACCTGGTCTTCGGGCCCTGGGCGCGCCCCGGCGTGGCCTCCATGTCCGGCACCAAGCCGTTCGAGCGGGAATTATGGCTGCCGACCCTGCCTGGCACCAGCCTGAGCCTGTGGGCGCTGGGGCTGTCCATCCTGGCGATCGCGGCGGTCTACCTGCTCCTGCGCGGCACGCATTTCGGCCTGCGATTGAAGGCGGTCGGCAAGAATCCGAAAGCGGCTTTCCTGCTGGGCGTGCCAACCTGGCAATACAGCATGTTCGCCTTCCTGCTGTGCGGGGCGCTGGCCGGGCTGGCCGGCGCCATCCAGGTGGTGGGACTGCGGCACAACCTCCTGCCGAATATCTCGAACGGTTACGGATTCCTCGGCCTGCTGGTGGCGATGCTGGTCAATTACCAGGCCCTCTGGGCCGCGCCGGTGGCGTTCTTCTTCGTCGCGCTGAACACCGGCAGCGTGCAACTGCAGATCAACTACAAGATGGATTCTTCGTTCGCGGGCGTCCTGCAGAGCCTGCTGGTCCTGCTGGTGCTGCTCGGGGAAGGCGCCCGCCAGCGTTTTCTGGGAACGGCACGGAAAGCGGAGCCCAGCGAATCTGAAATCAGAAACAAGCAGGTGAAATAGCGATGGATACCAATACCATTTTGGTCGGCCTGGCCGGGGTGCTGGCGCTGGCCGCGCCGATCCTGTTTGCCGTGATCGGCGAGACGATCACCGAACGCGCCGGCATCATCAACCTGTCGCTCAACGGCACCATCCTGCTCTCGGCCATCGGCGGTTTTGCCGTCGCCTGCGAGACCGGGAGCCTGCTGCTCGGATTCCTGATGGGGATGCTCGTCGGCGCGCTGGTGGCGTTGATCGTCGCGTTCAGCAGCATCACCCTCCGACAGAGCCAGGTGGCGGTCGGGTTCGTGCTGGCGCTCCTGGGCCGCGACCTGTCCTATTTCCTCGGCACGCCCTACATGAACATCTCCGGCCCGCGCCTGGCAGCCCTGCCCATCCCATTCCTGAAAGACATCCCGGTGTTGGGGCCGCTGTTCTTCCGCCAGGATGTGCTGACCTACCTGAGTTTCGCCATCATTTTCCTGGTCTGGCTGTGGATCTTCCGCACCCGGCCCGGCCTCATGCTGCGGGGCATCGGCGAACGCCCGGCCGCGGCCTTCGTGCGCGGCGCGAACGTCAACCTGATGCGCTACGTCTACACCATCATCGGCGGGGCGGTCATCGGCCTCGCCGGCCCGGCCTATTCCCTGAACGTCAAGGCCGGCTGGATGGGCTACCAATCCGGACTGGACGGCTTCGGCTGGATCGCCCTCTCCATCACCATCTTCGGCGGCTGGAACCCGCTGCGGGCGGCCTTCGGCGCGTACCTGTTCTCGCTCCTGCAATGGCTCGGACTGGTGCTCCAGCCGGTCCTGCCGGGCATCCCGTCCCAGGTCCTGCAGGTCGCTCCGTTCCCGCTCATGATCCTGACCCTCCTGCTGGTCAACATCAGTAATGCCGAGTGGGTGGAACGCATGTTGGCGGCCATGCCGGAGGGCTTGCGGCATGTCACCACACGCTTGCTGCGCGCCATGCGCGCCTCGCCGCCGGCCTCGCTCGGCGTCCCCTTCGAATCTGAATGAACGCGCGGGGCGGACACACAGGTCCGCCCTACGTTATAATCAGCCCATGTCGAATTTCATCGGTTATCGCTGTTCGCTGTGCAACGCCGAGTACCTGCCCGGCCAGGTGACCTATACCTGCCCGAAGGATGGCGGCAATCTCGACGTGGCGCTGGATTACGATTCCCTGCGCCATAAATACCAGCCCGAAGACGTGACCTCGCGCCGGGAGGAATCGCTTTGGCGCTACCTGCCGCTCCTGCCCGTCCCCGACCCGGGCGGCGAAGGGACCTCGATCCGGGCCGCGGGCTGGACGCCGGTCTACACGCTCGAGCGTCTCGCCGCGCCGCTCGGGCTGCGGCACGTCTGGCTCAAGGACGAGAGCCGCAACCCGACCGCCTCCTTCAAGGACCGCGCCAGCGCAGTGGTGGTGGCGCGGGCGCGCGAGATCGGCGCGGACGTGGTTGTGACCGCCTCCACCGGCAACGCCGGCGCGGCCCTGGCGGGCATGGCCGCCGCCCTCGGGCAGAAGGCCGTCATCTTCGCGCCAAAATCCGCGCCCCCGGCCAAGGTGGCGCAACTGCTCGTCTACGGCGCGAAGGTCATTCTCGTGGACGGTTCCTACGACGACGCCTTCGACCTGACGGTCAAGGCCGCCGCCGAGTTTGGCTGGTACTGCCGCAACACGGGCTACAATCCCTTCACCGCCGAGGGCAAGAAGACCGCCGCCTTCGAGATCTGGGAATGGTGGCGCGACGAGCACCGCCAATGGCACGAGGATGGCAGCCTGCTCGACAGCCACCCGCCGCTGACGGTGTTCGTTTCGGTCGGCGACGGCAACATCATCTCCGGCATCCACAAAGGCTTCAAGGACCTGCTTGCCCTGGGCTGGATTAGCCGGATGCCGCGCCTGGTCGGCGTGCAGGCCGAAGGCTCGGCGGCCATCGCCAACGCCTTCCATGCCGGGGTCGAACGCATCACCCCGGTTTCGGCCAGCACCATCGCCGACAGCATTTCCGTGGACCTGCCGCGCGACGGCGTGCGCGCCGTGCGCGCGGCGCGCGAGACGGGCGGCGCGTACGTCACGGTGAGCGACGCCGAGATCCTGAAAGCGATTGCCGCTCTCGGTCCGCTGGGAATTTTTGCCGAACCGGCCGGGGCGGCCTCCTGGGCCGGGCTGGTCAAGGCGGCGGGGCAGGGGCTTGTCTCGGAGGCCGATCCGATTATCGTGTTGAATACCGGTTCGGGTTTGAAGGATGTGCGCGCCGCCATGCAGGCGGTCAGCGCCGCGCCGATCATTGAACCGACCCTGGAGGCGGTGAAGAAAATCCTATGAACCAAAAACAATGGAGCGCCCCGCTCCGGTATTTAGTTCTCGGGGCACTGGTCGTTCTTCTTATCATCGGTCTCTGGTACATCCGCTCGGTGCTGAAGCCGTTCATCGTGGCCGCATTCGTGGCTTATCTCATCAACCCGGCTGTGAACTACCTGACCAGGCGCACGAGATTGTCGCATAAGGCGTCGGTCAACATCGTTTTCGTTTTCAGTATCTTGATTCTTGTTGGCGCGCCGGCCAGCATCGCGCCGCTTTTCTTCGACGAATTCCAGCGGATCATTACCGATATCCTGGATTTGTTCAACCAGTTGCTCGTCTGGCTGGTCAAGCCGCACGCCATTGCCGGGGTGAGTCTCGATTTCGGGCAGATGGCGAACAGCCTGGCGCTGTTCCGCTCCACCTTCCTTTCCAATCTGTCCGAGAATGCGCTCCAACTGCTCGAACAGACCTCGCTCGGCGCGCTGTGGGTCATCGTGGTGCTGGTGGCGGTGCATTACCTCCTCGCCGAGTGGGCGAACCTGCGCGGGCGGATGATCGCCTCCTTCCCGGAGGATGCCCGCCCTGAACTGGAAGAACTTTACCAGCGCGTACGCGCCGTCTGGATGAATTACCTGCGCGGCCAGATCCTGCTGATGGTCATCGTCGGCGTGGTGTTCACCATTGCCTGGGCGATCCTCGGCATCCCCGGCGCGCTGGTGCTGGGTATCCTGGCCGGTTTCTTTACCATCGTCCCGGACGTCGGCCCGTTCCTGGCGGCTGTCCTGGCGGCCGTGGTGGCCCTGCTCGAAGGTTCGAACTGGATCCCGCTCCCGCACTTTGGCGTGGTATTGATCGTGATCGCGGTCTACCTCGTTCTCATCGGTCTCAAGAATTTCTGGCTGCGGCCCTTTATCATGGGGCGCAGCGTGCACATGCCGGAGGCGCTGGTATTCATTTTCATCATCACGGCAACCGTCCTGTGGGGCATCCTGGGCGCGCTGCTCGTCATCCCGGTGGCGGCTTCGCTGGCAGTCATCTTCGACTACCTGCGCCGCCGCGTGCTCGGCATGACGCCCTTCCCGGACCCCGTCCCTGAGACCAGGCCCGAACCAGCGGCGGGCAGGCTGACGGTCCGCCGGAACCGCCGGCAGGAGAAAAAATGACCGTCAACTATTCCATCGTCGTCCCCATTTACAACGAACTGGACAACCTGGACGAACTTACCCGCCGCGTGCGGGAGGTGATGAGCGCAGCGCGCGGGACCTGGGAACTGGTGCTGGTGGACGACGGCTCGACCGACGGCTCGACCGGCCGCATCCGCGAACTGGCGCGGCTGGATAAGCACGTCCGCCCGGTCATCTTTGCGCGCAACTTCGGCCACCAGGTGGCCATCACCGCCGGCTGGGACTACGCCCGCGGCGGCGTGGTGGTCATCATGGACGCCGACCTGCAGGATCCGCCCGAGGTCATCCCCGACCTGATCGCCAAGTGGAAGGAGGGTTTCGAGGTGGTGTACGCGGTGCGCGCCGAGCGCGAAGGCGAGACGTGGTTCAAAAAGATGACTGCCTCGCTGTTCTACCGCATCATCCATCGCATCACCGACGTGAAGATGCCGATGGACACCGGCGACTTCCGCCTGATGGACCGCAAAGTGGTGGATGTGCTCAAGACCATGCGCGAACGCCACCGCTTCCCGCGCGGCATGTCGGCCTGGGTGGGATTCCGGCAGGTGGGCGTGCCATACAGGCGCGCCGCCCGTCACGCCGGGGTGACCAAGTACCCGTTCAAGAAAATGCTCAAATTGGCGCTGAATGCCATCACGGGCTTTTCGTATTTTCCGCTGCAACTGGCAACCTACGTCGGTTTCGGGGCCGCGGCCTTGAGCATCCTGGCCATCCCGGTGGTCATTGCCATGCGCCTGGCGGGACATTCGGCGTTCCTCGGCCAGGCGACCACGCTCATTGCCGTGCTGTTCCTGGGCGGGGTGCAGTTGATCTCGCTGGGCGTGCTGGGCGAGTACATTGGGCGGATCTACGACGAGGCCAAGGGCCGTCCGTTGTACATCGTGAGCGAAGCGCCGAAAGATTGAAAGATTGATTGAAACGGGCGGACACACAGTCCGCCCTTGCGTTTTGGGGCTTTCCCGTATTTGGCGGGAGGAATCCACAGATTACGCAGATTTCACAGATGACCGAGCTGCAAAAAAACTTTTTCACCGCGAAGGCCGCAAAGAACGCGAAGAAAAACTAAAGATTTTAAGGCTCTTGGGAGTTGCCGTGATATACCCCTACATCACGGCGATTCCCAGAGAACCGAATTTAAATATCCGTGTTGAAAATCCGCAAAAAAAACTTCGCGATTTTAAACTTTCCTTCGCGGCCTTCGCCTCTTCGCGGTGAGGAATCTTTTTTGCAGTGGACTCACAGATATATCTGCGAAATCTGCGAAAATCTGTGGATAAATTCTGTCCTGTCCCGTTAAACTTCAATGAGACTATTTTGGAGAGATGATGCCTTACGATTTCGACCGCGTGATTGACCGCCGCGCCACCCACAGCATCAAGTGGAAACTCTACGGCCCGGACGTTCTGCCGCTCTGGGTGGCCGACATGGATTTCCCCGCGCCGGAGCCGGTGCTGGCGGCCCTGCGCCGCGCCGTGCGGCACGGTGTCTTCGGCTACGAATTTCCCACGCGGGAATTGCGCGAAATCGTCGCGGCGCGCATGGATAAACTCTACGGCTGGAAAGTTTCGCCGGAGATGGTGGTCGCCACGCCGGGGGTCATCGCCGGGTTCACGGCGGCGGCGGGAGCGGTCTGCGCGGCGGGGGAGGGGATTCTCATCCAGCCTCCGGTCTACCCGCCATTCCTGGGCGTGCACGCGAAGGCCGGGCTGGCGCGGCAGTTTGCTCCGCTGGAATGCTCTGCGTATAGCCAGGAATTGAGATACAGCGTGGATTGGGAGGCCTTCGCGCGCGGCCTGAATTCCGAGGGCGCGCACACGGGCATGTTCCTGCTGTGCAGCCCGCACAACCCGACCGGGCGCGCCTTTTCGCGCGCCGACCTGCAGCGCATGGCCGAACTCTGCCTGAAGAACGGAACGGCCATCTGCTCGGACGAGATCCACGCCGAACTGCTGCTGGGTGGGGCGGAGCATGTCCCCGTCGCCTCGCTGGCCCCGGAGATTGCCGCGCGCACGGTCACGCTGATTGCCCCGAGCAAGACGTTCAACGTAGCCGGGCTGCATTGCGGCTTTGCCATTGTGGCCGAAAAGGAACTGCGCGGCCGGTTCAAGAATACAGTCGAGCGGATGGCGATGCACGTCAACAGCCTGGGGCTGGTCGCCGCGCAGGCCGCGTTCTCGGGGCAGTGCGACGGCTGGCTGGCGGACCTGCGCGCCTACCTGACGGCGAACCGCGATTTCCTCGCCGGGTTCGTCCGGCGTGAATTAAACGGGATCAGGATCACGGTCCCGGAAGCGACGTACCTGGCCTGGCTGGACTGCCGCGAGTTGAACCTCCTCCCCTCGCCGCACAAATTCTTCCTCGAGCAGGCAAAGGTCGCGCTGAACGAGGGGGCGGAGTTCGGGCCGGGCGGGGAGGGGTTCGTGCGGCTGAATTTCGGCTGCCCGCGCCGGACGCTGGAGGAGGCGCTGGAGCGGATGAAGCGGGCGCTTCTGACTTGCGCGAGGTAGGCGTTCCGATCCCTGAGCGAAAAGCCGTGGAAACCATCCAGCCATGAAACCGGATTCCCCCCGCGCCATTGCGGGCGCGCTCTTTGCGGTCATCGCCTGGGGCGCGTCGTTCGTGGCGACGAAAATCGCCCTCCGCTACCTGCACCCCGACGCCGTTGTCTGGCTGCGCTTTGCGATGGGCGTCGTCATCCTGGGGGCGGCGGTTGCGCTGAGACGCCAGTTCCGCCTGCCGGAGCGGAAGGACTGGCCCTACCTGGCGCTGCTCGGCTTTCTCGGCATCACCTTCCACCAGTGGCTGCAATCCACCGCGCTGGTCACGGCGCAGGCCACCACCACCGGCTGGATCGTGTCCACTATCCCGGTCTTCATGGCGCTGCTCGGCTGGCTGGTATTGAAGGAGCGGCTGCGCTGGCTGGGATGGGCGGGCATCCTGCTCTCGACCTTCGGCGTGCTGATGGTGGTCACGCGCGGCGACCTGTCCCTGTTCGTCTCCGGCACATTCGGGACGGCGGGCGATTTCCTCGTCCTCGTCAGCGCGCTGAACTGGGCGGTCTTTTCCGTCCTGTCGCGGCGCGGACTGGAGAAGTATCCCGCCACGTTGATGATGTTCTACGTGATGGCCTTCGGCTGGCTGTTCTCGTCCGTCCTGTTTTTCGCGGCCGGCCGCCCGGTCCAGCCCGGACCGGTCCCCTGGGACGGCTGGGCGGGCATCGCCTTCCTCGGCATTTTCTGCTCCGGCCTGGCGTACATTTTCTGGTACGACGCGCTGCAATCCCTGCCGGTGGCGCAGACGGGCGCATTCCTGTACCTGGAACCGATGGTGACGGTCATCGTCGCGGCGATCATCCTGGGCGAGGAATTGGCCCCGGTCACGCTGCTGGGCGGCGCGCTGATTTTGGCGGGGGTGTGGATGGTGAACCGGAAGTAGGTTCTTTGTTCAGGATGTAGTTGCACTGCACCCCGCGCGCGGCGTGCAAATTTTACAAGAAAAAAATCCCCGGCAACGAGGCCGGGGATGGGACAAATTGGCGGGCGGTATTTCAGGCGGGCATCTTTTCAACGATCACTTCCTGGCCGCAGTTTTCGCAGGTGAATGTGGCGGGCCGGTCTTTGATTTCGTTCAACGCATTGCACGAGACACAGGTTGCCCCCTTTGTGAGCGTATCTGGGGGATTTATGTTAAGCGGCGAGCGGTGACGATTGCCTCCCCCGCATTTCTGGCAGGTAAATTCGCAATAGCCCACGTTGACCTGGTTGGTGTGCTGGCAGGATGGACAGGCAACGCTGTGAAACCACGACGGCTGGTTTTGACTCCGTAGAACCGAACGCTCGAATGGTTCTTTGTGGATGGAGCCGAGGGGGATGAACCGGAGGACGAACAACTCCAATCCAACAAGCATCATCAAGTAGCCAAACAATCCCAGGCAAGCGCCGGCTGTTCCCTCGAACTCTTTCCCGGAGAACAAGGCTCCGAATACGAGAAATATGACCAGCCCGATGCCAGACTTGATGAATTCATTCCTGATGTAAACCCTGCGCCGCTTCTGGAAATCCTTCTTTGTCAGCAGTTCCACCCGACTCCCTTTTTTCCGGGTTTCGTTCCAGGCTTCGAGCACCCAGCCGGTTTTGCAATTGACCAGCTCCCCGGCGGGACCGACCTGCGCCGAAAGCACCAATGGTTCGCTCTCGATCTGCGCCCCTTCAAGGATGCGCTCATTGGCTGGGGCCAGTCCTTTCGCTGATGCAAGGAGGAATTTGTTCTTGATGGCTTCCATCGCTTTCGCATCCTCGCTTTCCACAGCGATGCAGTAGGTGTTCTGGCCGCCGGAGAGCGTGGCGCGCGTGTCGCCATCGTACAGGACAACGCCGGGCATTTTACGCGTGTCCATTGTTTCGAAGAAATTCTTGTAGGCTTCATAGCCGTACAGGCCGCCCCCCAATTCTTCGATGTTGAACAGGATTCCAAGTTTTGCCATTGTATGCTCCTTTCATGGTTTGAACGATTACTCTTTCGCCAGATGGCAAAAGTTGAGTTGCTATTTGCCTTCCACAATCTTGATCTCTTCTTCCGTCAACCCGTACAACTGGTACACCAGCCGGTCAATCTGCCCATCCGTGGACTCGACCTGCCGCTGCAACATTTCCTTCTCCCCCGGCGTGCGGACCGCGGGCAGACGCCGGTGCAGCGCCAGCATTTGCTCCACCAGCCCAACCATCTTGTCGTGCGCGGCTTTCTCGGACGGGTCGGAGAAATTGATTAAATGGATAGGCAAACGTGCAAGTTGATTGGTGCGGAATTTCGTAAACGCTCCTTCTGTTAGATCAAGTGCAATTGCTTTTATAACAAATGTAGCAAGGGAGGAATTAAGTATCCCTAACAAAAATTTCAACGACATCTTTTCATCAAAGGATTTCGGATAAATCGCATACAGAGAACTTAAGAAATATCGAAACTCGGTATCTATTGTAGCGACGATTCGATTTCCTGTTTCACGAATAGCAATTTTGGGAGTTTCATAAAATGTTTTATTCTGCCAATTTCGCGCAAGCCAATCGCCATATTTTAAATATTCTTTGGTTTCCAAAATCCCATACCGAGAAATTGAACGCCCACGCAATGTAGATTTCCAAGGTTCATCTGGCGCAAAATCAAATATTTTTCTAGCCACCTGACAGTTTCGTAAAAAGGTGTTGATCGGCGAGCAAAACCGAGTAAATTAGGTTTCCACCACGAAACCGAATCCTTGGAGCTGCC
>WOUS01000001.1 GCA_009772985.1 Anaerolineaceae bacterium | reverse complement strand
ATCGGCTTGCGTTTCATCCAAAGGAGACTCATCAATGCTCTTTCTATCTCTGTTCCGCTGTGTACCTACCTGTGACTCCAAACTGTCAGGTGGCTAGATGTTTTTTCGTTTTCCGTGAGACCAGGTACGTTAGCAGTTCTCCAATCATACTTGGCTATAGCAGCAGTCAAGCTAGAAATAAAGCCCATAATAGTCTTGTTTTTTTCAAGAGAGGAAACTGCTATAGCAATGTCATCATCACTTTCAACTTGCCATTGAGACAGCTTTAAAGTATCAGAGTTTATATAAAACAAATCATTTGTAATATTTAAAACAGATCGCACACCTTGATCTGTGTTCAGCAAAGAATTTGTACCGCCAAATGCTATGTCGGCAGAGGACAAGTAAGACACTTGGGATTCAGTTCTTAAGCTTACAGCCCAATCATAATTACATGTAGCAACCGACTCCTCTAATGATTTCCAGATTGATATTAAAAATGCTGCTTGTTGAATTCTGCTCCAAGGTAAGACAGTTAGATCTTTTCCTAACTTCGCCCCAAACAATCCACCAATACTGGATCGACGGTTTTCCCAAGATTTAATATACGTAGCAGTCAATGACCTTACCCAAGCAGCTTGTGTCACGTAAGGCTTTCCGGCCTCGCCAAGCATATTAATTCTCTGATGCCAAGGGCTTTTGGGATAGGTCCAGAGGGCTTCTACTAGTTCTTGCGCTCGCGTTTCTCGATATATTGCAGGCCCCTCAAATTTCTCCAACCAATCTTCGGTCCGTAGCAAAGGATATAAATCAAAAGCCAAGCTGGCATTAATTCGAACTGGTTTAATGTTAATTGTCCAAAATAAATAAGCTTGCCAACTTATATCTAAACCATAGAATGCTACAACGGGTAGTTCGAAATCTCCCGCAAAGTTATCATTCTCAAAAGCCCAAAGGCGATGCTGACCATCAATAACTTCTATAGGATATTCATGGTTAGGTTTCCATTTACGCCCGGAAAAGCCTTCAGGAAGAAGAATTTTTGCAAAATCTTTTGTTTCATCCTTAATCAACAAACGATCAGATTCAGATATTTTGTGCCCAGGGCGCATAATATCTGGATGGATGATATTAACTACTATGGAAGTAGGCAACCATCCCGGCTTTCTAAGATCTTCAAATTCTCCTGAATTACGCTTACTCTCGCTTAATTCAGACCATGGATAGCCATATTTAACAAATTCACTGATTACACCTGATCGTTTTTTGTCATGCAATCTTTGAATGCCAAAATCGCTAGAACGGGATAATCCACCCTCTGTGGTTCGTTTTTGTATACCTGATAATGCTTTTAAATCACAAGCAGCCATCTTAAAAATATAAAAATATGGAAGGGGTTTTCGCCTAAAAGATTCTTCTGCAAATTGGATTTTGTCCCAACCTTTAAGCCACTGAGTAACCTTTATTGCGACAATTTCTTTTCTAGAGTTTTTATCCATATTAGTACACTCCCAAATATTATTTATTCCCCTATTATATTTCAAAGAGGTCGAAAAAGGTATCAAGTAAACAATTTCTGCCTAACATTCCCGTTCTTCGTGGTTTTCGTCTTCGGGTACGATGGACGACGCTAGACGACTTTGTATCTCAGCCGGGGATTTTAATCCCTGGCGATTCCGACAATACAAAATCAATACCCAAGTTCCTTCATGATCTGCGCCTCGCCGGATGTTGAACCATCCGGCTGAAATACGAAGCCGGGTAAACCCGGCTGAACGGGCGCGAGCCGGGAATGTCAATCCCCAGAGGCTCTTTCCGCCTCTCCTGCCAATCTCTGGGCAGCTTCCATCAGCCAGTCATATTCCTGTTTGGAAATGACCACCACCTCCGGCTTGCCATAGCGCGTGACGATAACCGGGCTGGTCTTGGCCTGTTGCATCATCTCGTCAAAGCGAGTGCGAACATCCGTTGCGCTGACAATTCGGTTCATTTTGCTCCTCTGTAATAATCAACAAGAGCATACTCTTACAATCGGATGCTGTCAATCAATACCCCAACTCCTTCATGATCTGCGCCTCATCCTTCTTCCCGCCCGCGCCAAACAACTCGCGCCAGAAATTGTCGTCATATCTCCGCGATTTCACCGGCAGCGGCATTGGCACGCCCCAACCGAGCAGAAGCACTTCCTCCTTCGGCTGTAAACGCGCCAGCATCCCGCGCAGGGACTCGCGCCCCGACAGGCCCGACAGCACGGCATGGACGTCGTCCTCGTCCCCCAGCCAGCCGGAGATGCGCGTCCCAAGTTGCGACATGACCTCGTCGTCGATCTGCGACGGGCGCTGGTCGATGATCAGCAGGGTGACGTAGTATTTGCGCATCTCGCGCGCAATGCTGGCGAACGTGGTCTGCGCGGCCATCTCGCGGTTGAGCAGTTTGTGGGCCTCCTCCACCACGATCACCAGTTGGCGCGGTTCGGCTTTACCGCTTGACCGGAAGGCGTTGGTCCGGTTCTCCCAGACGTGCTTGATCTTGCGGGTCAGCAGGTTCGACACCAGCAGGTAGTCCAGGTCGGTCTCGTAGGCCTGCCCGAACGACAGGATGACGTGCTTGCCGTCCTCCAGCGATTTGATGATCTCGGCCAGCGAGTCCGCGGCGGGCTTCTCAACGATGTATTCCTTGTCGAACAGGCGGCGCAGTTTGTCGTGCAGGGCCTCGGCGGCCATCACATTGACGCCCGCCTCGTCGGCCCAGGCGGCCACGCTGTCGGGGTGCGGCACCTTCTTGACCTTGCCGGTTTTCTCGTCTTCCACCTCCACCTCGTCCCGGTTCATGGACTTAAAACTCCGGAACCAGTCGCGCCCGAAGGACGTGGTGAGAGCGTGCAGGGTGGTCGGCGTGGTCTCTTTGAGATTCAGTTCGCGCGTCAGCAGTTCCACGTCCGCCGGGGTGATGTCGCCCATGGCAATCTCCAGGTTGAAATCGGGCGTGGAATTGCGGATGGTCGTCCCGGCGCCCAGTCCCACCACCCGCACGCGGCTGGCGAACTTGGTCTTCAGCCCAGTCACGCGCATCCCGGTGTCGGAGGCGGTGTCATCGAAGCCGTACTCGTTGTGCATGTCGAAGACCAGCACCGAGGCGCGGCTGTGGTGCATCAGCCCGGCCAGCACGATGCGGGTCAGGAACGACTTGCCGGTTCCCGTGGCTCCGAAGACGCCCGCCGAACGCTGGACGAATTTGTCGAGGTTGATGCAGACGGGATGTCCCTGCTCGCGGGTGTAGCCGATGACGAAGTTGCCCTTCTCGGCCGGGTCGCCGAAGATCTCGGCGATGTCACCGCCCGAGGCCATGCGGACGGGAGCGTGGTGCGGCGGCACGGTCTTGACCGGGAGCGGGCGCGGCGATTTCTCAGCGTTTTCCTTCTTCCAGGCCGCGTACTCCGGCGAGCCGGGTTCGGGTCCGCGCTCGAGCATCAGGGCCGGGAGAATCTCCAGGTTGGTGAAGAGCGTCTGCCCGTGCAGGGCGTGGGCCAACGCGGGCGGCAGGCGCGTCTCGGACTGCTCGTCCGCGAAGCGCGGGTCGGTCGCGCCCAGTTGCAGGTCGGTGACCAGACCGTAGAACTGCCAGTCCCCGCTGGGGATGACGACGAACGCGCCCTCCTGTACTTCCTGCGAGGGGACGGTCAGGCGAGCGCGGAACGACTCTTTCAGTCCGCCGCCGACGATGTAGCCGATAGGATTCAGGTTATCTGTCATAGTTTTTCACCACGTATTTTTCTACCACAAAGGACACAAAGGAACACGAAGGTTTTTAATTGATTTGCGCATCGGGGAGTCTTAATTCACCATGCGCTTGATGCCGTCCTTGAGATGAACGACATTGAAATTGATCAAATAGCCGAGGCGCAGGCCGGTGACTTTGAGATAGGTGAGCAGTTGCGCCTCGTGGAGTGGAATCAGCGTATCGACTGATTTGAGTTCAACGATGACCAGTTTCCCGGCGAGCAGGTCAAGGCGCAAACCGGTCTCTATCTGTACGCCTTCAAACATGACCGGCATCACCACTTGCGTTGCCACCGGCACGTTCTGCTGGCGGAGTTTGTGCGCCAGGCAAGCCTCGTAAACGGATTCCAGCAGACCGGGGCCGAGAGCCGAATGGACGGCATAGGCAGCATCCAGCACTTTCTTGCCAATCACTTCAGCCTCAACCGGGATAGGCGCGAATTGTTTTTGAACGGGTTTATCCATTTCTTTTCCTTTGTGCACCTTCGTGCCCTTTGTGGTCGAGAATTCTTTTCTCTGCGAGCAAAGCGTAATCCTTGTCTATTTCATAGCCCGTATAATGCCGATTCGACTTGACTGCTGCGATGGCGGTCTGTCCGCTGCCCATGAAGGGGTCGAGCACGATCTCGTTCTCGAAGGTGTAGAGTTGGATCAGCCGCCGCGGCAACTCGACCGGGAACGGGGCGGGATGCCCCACTTTGCGCGCCGGTTCGGCAGCGAAGTTCCAGACGGATTTGTTATATTCCAGGAATTCATCCCGGCTGATGGTGTTTTCCCGTTTGGCCGGGTTCTGGCGTTTGAAGGTCTCTTTGCAGAACACCAGGATGTATTCGTGCACGTCGCGCAGGGTAGGGTTGCCCGCCGATTTCCAACTGCCCCAGGCCGTGGACGGGCTTGCGCTGGCGGCCTTATTCCAGATGATCTCGCCGCGCATCAGGAAGCCGAGACGGATGGCCTGCTCCGCGATGAAAGCGTGCAGCGGGATGTAGGGCTTGCGGCCCAGGTTCGCCACGTTGATGCACATCCGCCCGCCGGGGACGAGGACGCGGGATGTTTCTTTCCAGACGCGCTCCAGAAAGGCTAGGTACTCCTCCAGCGACAAGTCTTCGTCGTAGTCCTTGCCCACGTTGTAGGGCGGCGAGGTGACCATGAGATGGACCGAGCAATCCGGGAGTTCGGTCATCGCTTCGGCGGAGTGGCAGAAGATACGGTCGAGAGACTCGGGCGGGATGGGGTTCTCGAGGTACGGCACATCCTGTCCGCGCGGCTGCCCGGCGTACAACTTACCGGCGTAGAACGCAGACGAGTCGTGGCCGACCCGGCCCGGGGTCCCGAAAGAAGATGTCTTCGTAGTTTTTCGTTTTGCCATAAACGGTCTCTCTACCGCGAAGACACAAAGCCACAAAAGGTTTGTGTCTTCGCGCCTTTGTGGTTAGACCACCTCACCCAACGCGCCCAGCACGGACATGAGCGTCGGGTAATCGTCACGCAACAGGGTAATTAGTTCACGGGTCGCATCTTCGACCCACTTTACGTTTTTCGTTTTCTTTTTTACGTCCAGAATGTGCGCCGCCAGCACCTCGCCAATGGGAATATCTTTGGCTTGCAAGACGTGGCGAAAATAACCAAACTTGTTCGTGCCGGTGAATTTCGCCAGTTCGGCGTCCGAGCACAGATAGATGACGTCCAGGCTGAGGGGCGGACGGGGCGGCAGGAGGTGGGAAATCTTCCCGTCTTGTTCGTACCCGACCGCCAGCACAGACATTTCGACCGGCACGATGCGGCGCTCGCGGTTGTCGTGCATCACCTCCGGGCTGACGTTCCCGGCGGTGACAAGTTGGCGCACCAGCCCATCGTCCTCGATGTGGATATCGGTGATGAGGCCGTAGACGCTGTACCCGCCATCCAGCGGGGCGCGGACGAGCGCACCCAGCGCCGGGGCTTCCAGTTGCGCGACCGAACAGCCGGCCACGAAGCCGGTGATACTTGAACGAAGCAAGTGACCGATTGGAATGGTTGTCATAACGCCTCGAAATTTCTCTGAACGACTCTCAGTCCGCTTCAGCGGACTTCGCTGTATCAGCCGGGGATTTCAATCCCGGCGGGCAATTTCGGCTTCAACATTTCCAGCAGTTTCTCCGTCCCGGTCGGATGGCAGGCTGCTTCGCCCCACCGGGCGGACACGCAGGTCCGCCCCTGCAAGAGATCCGGGCTCGCAGCGACACTATCTTTTCCTTCCCGGCAAATCCTTCGCCGATTGTTTGTTCGAACCTTCCTCGACCTCGCCGCCGGACTTGCGCAGCTCCAATTCCAGCATCTGCTCCACCTGGCGCTTCTCCTCGAACTTGACCACCGCAATCTCGTGGGCGCGGTGCAGGATGTACGGGTACGATTTCGCGCCCATCATGCGGCACTGATCGAGCAGGGCGGCGTGGAGCAGGTTTAGTTTTTCTTCGTCATCGGCCACCCACTTCGGGAGTTCGACCCGCACCAGCGACGGGTGCTTCCCATCGCCCACGTTCAGGTAGAAAAAGTGCAGGGCCAGGTCGCCGGTGTAATGCGCCCGCGACCCGGATTGCATCCCAAACACCGCGGACCGTTGACCGGCTTTCAAAATCCGGCCATACAGCCAGCGGTCGGTCACACCGCGCAGGGAGTGTTGCTTGCGGATGTCCTTGAACTGCTCCTCCGACGACAGCCGGGCGATCTCCAGCAGGCGGACGACGAGGTCCGCGCCGGGCTTGTCCACGTACCCGGCGACGGTCACGCCGAGGGCTTCCAACTGCGACAGGATGGATTTGTGGATTTCGAGATTCTTGCGGTAATCGTCCTCCCCGCCGTTTTTCGCGCCCCACAGTTCCACCGGCCCGTCCGTCAGGGCAACAACCTGACCCTTCGACAGGGCTTCGACAGGCTCAGCCCGGCGGCTCAGGGCGGCACCGTTCACCTGCTTCGCCAGTTCGAGCAGTTTCCGCCGTTCGGCGATGTCGCGCTGGAGTTCGATGGCTTCGCTGGTCAGCATCCCGGTTTCGGTGTAGATTTCGTCATCGAAGAGCAGGTGACTGTCGGTGAAGATTTCGGGGGCTTCGCCGGACCCGGTCCGCATGACGATGGCTCCCACGTTGACCAGGCTGAACAGGACGGACGCGTGCCGGTCGGGGGCGATCTGCGAGCCGTCGGCGGCGATGAGAGTCAGATTGGCGGGGGCAGGCTCCGGGTCCCGCGCCGCATCGAGCGGCCCGGCGAGCGGGATGGCGCAACGGATGGACGGGTCGGCCTGGCGGGCGCGATCCAGTTTGGCGTTCAGTTCGTCCGCTTTGTCCGCCCAGGCTTTGAGCAATTCCCCGGCCTGTTCGCGCAGGCGTTCCAAATTCTCCCGGCGCGACTGCGCGCCGAGGCCGATTTCCCGGATCTTGTCGAACACCTGCTGGAAGTTGAGCGTCATGCTTCTCCGTTACAGAGTACTGCGTAAATATCTGAACCAAAATCCCGTTATTTCCGAGCCTTTCGATACAAGGAGTTCACAGATTTATGCAAGAAGCAGTAGAACATTTGTCTTATTCTACCGGCAAAGCGTGCAAAAGACAAGGAACTTTTCCGCCCGGCGGGGCGTCTCGATATTGTTATACCACTTTCCAAAAAGGAGAAAACCATGCGTACCAAACTGTTCATCTTTTCGTCCGTTCTCATCCTGGCCCTGGCGCTCAGCGCCTGCGGACCGTCAACCGGCAGCCAAAACACGCTCAACGTCACCGGCACCGGCACGGTCTACCTGACGCCCGACATCGCCTATATCAACATCGGCGTCCACACCGAAAACGCAGATATCGCCCAGGCCGTGGCCAGCAACAACGCCCAGACGCAGGCCGTGGTGGATGCCCTGCGCGCCAACGGCGTGGACGGCAAGGATATCCAGACCAGCAACTTCAGCGTCTGGTCTTACCAGACCTCCGACCCCATGACCGGGGAGTACACCGGGATGATGTACTCGGTGGATAACAGCGTCGCGGTCACCGTGCGCGACCTGACCAAACTGGGCAACCTGCTCAATATCGTGGTCGGCGCAGGCGCCAACAACATCAACGGCATCTCCTTCGACGTGACCGATAAAACCGCTGCACTCGCCGAGGCCCGCCAGAAGGCCATGGAAAACGCCGGTTCGCTGGCGAATGAACTGGCCCAGACCGCCGGCGTTTCCCTGGGCGGCATCCAGAATATTTCCTATGCCGATTACTCCACGCCTTATTATGGATATGGCTACGGCATGGGCGGTGGCGGCGGGGCCGAAAGCGCGGCCGCGCCCATCAACCCCGGGCAGTTGCAGGTGACCGCAACTGTGAACGTGACTTACGGGATCAAGTAGCCCCCACCCGCCTTCGCCCCTTCGGGGTGCGAGCGGCACCCTCCCCAATTTTCAACCCCCCTCTGTCCCCCCATTTCGAAGTGCAGAAATGGGGGGATGAGACGGGGAAGGGCATTACTGGTGTACAATCTTCACCAATCAAGGAGCATCCCATGAAAACCAAACTATTCTTCCTTCTCTCGATCCTGGCAATCGGCGCCCTGCTGACCGCCTGCGGACCCTCGACCGTCAACGTCCAGCCCCAGCCCACGATGCGGACGATCACCGTCACCGGCACGGGCATGGTCACGCTGACGCCCGACATCGCCTACGTCTCCATCGGCGTCCACAGCCAGGAAGAGAGCGCGGCCGCGGCCCTCGACGACAACAGCGCCAAAGCCGCGGCGGTCATCGCCGCCGTCAAAGGCTTCGGCGTGGAAGACCGCGACATCCAGACCACCAACTTCAGCATCTACCCGCAGCCGGTCTACGACGCCGACTACAACCAGATCGGCGTGACCTACGCGGTGGACAACACCGTCTACGTCACCGTGCGCGACCTGGAAATCCTGGGCGGCCTGCTCGACGCCTCGGTGCGCGCCGGGGCCAACACCATCGGCAGCATCTCCTTCGACGTGGCCGACAAGTCCGACGCCCTCACGCAGGCCCGGCTGGCCGCTGTGGCCGAAGCCCGCAAACAGGCCGACGAACTGGTCAGCGCGGCGGGCGTCCGCCTGGGCGATGTGCAGACCATCTCGTACTACGATTACACGCCCAGCCCGGTCTACTACGACACGCGTGCCATGAGCGCCAACGCCGCCCCGAGCGTGCCGGTGGAAGCCGGTTCGATGCAGATCACGACCACCGTGACGATTGTCTACGAATTAAAGTAAGCGGTTCGTTCCGGACCTCCTGCCTGCTCCCCCTCCCGGCTCATCCAGCGGGAGGGGTTATAATTTCCCCATCTCTTCCAAAGGAGTTCCCATGCTTACAGTCGGCTACATCGGCCTCGGGCTGATGGGCAAGTCCATCGCCCGCAATATTCTCAAAGCCGGGTTCCCGGTCATTGTCCACAACCGCTCGCGGGCGGCGGTGGACGAACTGGTTGCCGAAGGCGCGCAGGCGGCATCCTCGCCCGCCGAAGTTGCCGCGCAGGTGGACGTAGTCTTCACCAACCTGCCGGATACACCCGACGTGGAAAAAGTGGTGCTGGGCGAGAACGGCATCCGCGACGGCGCGCGCCCCGGCCTCATCTGGGTGGACAATTCAACCATCAAGCCCGCGGCGGCGCGGACCTTGAGCCTGCGTCTGGCCGAACGCGGCGTCCTCAGCCTCGACGCGCCCGTCTCCGGCGGTGACGTGGGGGCGCGCAACGCGACGCTCGCCATCATGGTCGGCGGTCCGGCGGAGGCGCTGGAGAAGGTCATGCCGGTCTTCCAGGCGATGGGCAGGACGGTCACGCACGTCGGCGCGGCGGGCGCCGGTCAGGTGGCCAAGGCTGCCAACCAGATCATGGTCGCGGCGCAGATGGTGGCGATGGGCGAACTGCTCATCTTCTCGCAGAAGGCGGGCGTGGACCCGGCGCGGGTGGTGGAAGCCATCAAGGGCGGCGCGGCGCAGTGCTGGACGCTGGATGTCAAGCCGCCGCGCCTTTTCGCCGGGAACCGGTCGCCGGGATTCAAGGCCTACATGCAGGCCAAAGACCTGAACATCATTCTGGAGACGGCGCGTGAGTACGGCATCCCGCTCCCCTCCGCGGCGGTGGACGCGCAACTGTACAATGCCATGCTCCAGAACGGCATGGGCGAGTTGGACAACTCGGCGGTGGTGGGGATCATCGAAGAGTTGGCAGGAGTGAAATTGCAAGAATCGTAGGGGCAGGGTTTATCCCTGCCCACCTGTGCCTGCGGCACTGGCGCAGGCAGGGCGACCACAAGGGTCGCCCCTACCGGAGGCATAATGGATCAATTCAAACGTTTTTGGCCCTCCATCCGTGACTACATCCTGCTCATCGCCGGCGCGCTGGTGCAGGCGATTTCCCTGCGCCTGTTCATGGTCCCGGCGGAACTGGCCTCGGGCGGCATCAGCGGCATCTCGCAACTCATCCACCACTATACCGGCTGGCCCATCGGTGTGATGGTCTTCGTCGGCAACATCCCGCTCTTCATCATCGGCTGGCGTATGCTCGGCGGACGGCGCTTCGCCGTCCGGACGCTGGCGGCGGTAGCGGCGTATTCCTTCTTCACCGAGGCGGTGCTCTGGCTGCCGTTCTTTCCCCAAAACGGAATCACGAACGACCTGGTGCTCAATTCGTTGTACGGCGCGGTGTTCAGCGGCATCGGCTACGGACTGGTCTACCGGGCGCAGGGGACGAGCGGCGGGTCCGACATCCTGGCGCGCATCCTGAACCGCTGGCGCGGCATCCCGATGACGCAGAGTTACCTGATGACCGACACACTGGTCATCCTGGCGGCGGGATTCGTCTTCGGCTGGCAGAAGGCGCTCTACGCCATCATCGTGCTGTACGTCTCCGGCCTGGTGGTGGACAGCACGCTCGAGGGCGCGGGCACCGTCCGCACGGCGCTCATCATCACCGGCAAATGCCGGGAGGTGGCGGGCCGCATCCTGACCGAGATGGAGCGCGGCGTGACCGTCCTGCAAGGGACGGGCGCGTACACCGGCTCCGAACGTCCGGTCATCTACTGCGTGGTGACCAGGTCCGAGGTCCAGCAGTTGAAGACCATCGTCCACGAGGCGGACGCGGAGGCGTTCATGGTCATCGGCGCGGCACATGAGGCGCTCGGCGAGGGATTCCAACCATTCAGAAAGCAGTAGGAGGAACCGTGAAGAAAACTTTCATCCTTGTTCTGATACTGGCGCTTCTGGCCGCCTGCACGCCCACATCCCCGGATTATCGGGCCCCCGTGGAAAGTTACCTGGTGGAAAACATCGGGCAGGCCAACTTTGGCGGGAAAGTTTTCTGCGCCTACGATGTGCTCGAGGCGGACCTGAGAACCGACGACGCGGATGTGTACGTCTGGGCTTTGTGCGCGGAGTATTACCTGGAAGATGGCGCGCTGACGATGGGCACGGCCAGCAGCCTGCCGGTGGCGCTGCATTTGCAGGAGTCGAACGGGCAATACGTGGTGACCGGTCACGAGATCCCGGGCGACGGATCGCAATACTGGCCGGACATCCAGAAATTCTTCTCGGCGGAGGCCATCCAAAATATGTGCGAAACAGACGCAGATTGCTGCAACGAGCGCGCCGCGCGGCTGGAGAATGCAGTCGAGGAAAAAGCCAGGGAGTATTACGACTTGAAATAGATTTCGGGCGGCCAGATGGCCGCCCGAAACTTTATGGTTCTCTGGGATTTGCCTTGACACACCCTCACCCGTAGGGGCGAACCTGCGTGTTCGCCCGGGCAGACACCCAGGTCTGCCCCTACGTCACGGCGATTCCCAAAGCCCCAAACTTTATTTCGTGAACTGAATGAGCGCCCCCGCAACCAGCGCGATCTGCCCCAGGTGATAGGACACCATATTCACGAGACGCCCATTCTTGATGGGAGCCACGAATTTGTTCCATGCCAGGATGATGTCCGAAAAATAGAACAGGAACGCGCCGAGGGAGGCGAGCAGCGCGGGGATGGAATCCCACTCCGGGTTGAAAACGGTCAGCATGGCCGAAAGCAGCATGATCGTGATGACCATCCCGTACAGCACCACAGGACCGACCAGCCGCTGCAAGCCCTTTCCTTTCAGCGCGGCGACGATCCGCCGCAGGACGCGCCCCGCCGTCAACGCAAGGATGATGGCGATGCTCACCGACCAGACCGATGACACGTCCGGCAGGGGCAGGTTGAAGCCGACAATGTACGCCACATGCGCCAGCAGGAACGCGGCCAGCCCTGGGATGAACCAGCGGTCGGAGAACATCAGGAACACGTCCCCGGCCAGCGAGAGCAGGAGTCCCGCCCCGAAGAAAATCAGCGGCAGCGAACTGAACCAACCGACCAGCGCAAAGATCAGGAACAACGCCGCCATCGTCGCCGGTTTGGCAATGATTTCGACCTTTTTCCAGCCTTGGGCGACGGCGATCCAGTCCAACACAGCGACAGCCAGCACGAGAATCAATCCGAAAATCATTTCTTCCTCCTTTGCTTGATCTTGTACCCAAAGCGGAGCAGGGCCGACTCATTGTTCCGCCAGTCTTTCTCCACCTTGACGCGCAGTTCCAGGTAAACCTTGCGCCCGCTCATCGCCTCGATCTCCTTGCGCGCCGCCGAGCCGATCCGCTTGAGCATCATCGCGCCCTCGCCGATGACGATGCCCTTCTGCGAGTCGCGCTCCACGAACAGGGTGGCGGCGATGTAGGCATTGCCATTCTCGCGCTCACTGAACTCGTCCAGCCGGACAGCCAGGGCGTGCGGCACTTCCTGCTGGAGATAGACCAGCGCGGCCTCGCGGATCAACTCTATGGCAATCTCGCGCTCGTACAGGTCCGTGACCTGTTCTTCGGGGAACTCCGGCGGGCGGACCGGCAGGCGGGATTCCAGCGCCGCGAGCAGTTCCGCCAGCCCGTCACGCCGCGCCGCCGAAAAGGCCGCCGCCGGTGCGTCCGGGACCATTATCTGGTACGCGGCTTGACGCGCCTCCAGCGCCCCGGACGGGACGAGGTCAATTTTGTTGAGGCCCAGCACCAGGTCCGGTTTGCGGCGCAGGGAACGGAGCAGGTCCACGACCAGGCGGTCGTCATCGTCCGGCTCGGCGGACGCGTCCACGAGGAAGAGCGCCACGTCCACGCCGTCGAGGGCTTCTTCGGCCTCCTGGTTGAAGAACTGGCCGAGTTTGTGGCGAGGATTGTGAATGCCGGGCGTGTCCACGAAGACGAGTTGCGCGGTTTTCGTGGTCAGGATGCCCAACTGGCGGCGGCGCGTGGTCTGCGGGCGCGGCGAGACGGCGGCGATCTTCTGGCCGAGGAGCGCATTGACCAGCGTGGATTTGCCCACGTTGGGCTTGCCGAGGATGGCGATAAAGCCGGAGCGGAAGTCTGTCATCAGTAGTCAGTGTCCAGTGTTCAGTGGTCAGTTTCCGATGTGAGTCTATCACAATTGGGAGATTGCTGGCTGTGTTATACTTAATTCCAGCCACAGGAGCGTAATTATGAAATATAGAGTGAAATTGGAAAAATCAGAAGAAGGCTATGCGGTCTGGTGCCCGGGCTTGCCGGGCTGCTGGTCGCAGGGCGAGACGGAACAGGAAGCGCTGGAAAATATCAAAGACGCCATCGAAACGTATCTGGCGACGGTGGAAAAAACTGAAAAACTGCCTTGAGCGAAACACGCTTAAATCAAAATCCCGCGTCTCTTGCTTGAAAGGACGCGGGATTTTTTCTACGCCAACACTGCCCCTTCTAATTTCAACAACCACTCCTTCGTCTTGACCCCCTCGCCCAGCCCGTAGCCGTGCAATTTGCCATCCGTGCCAATGACCCGATGGCAGGGAATCACCAGCGGCATCGGATTGGTGGCTTCGGCGCGGCCGACGGCGCGCGCCGCGTGCGGACGGCCAATCTGCCCGGCAATTTCCTTGTAAGTGCGCGTCTCGCCGTAAGGGATTTCATAGGTGGCGCGCAGCGCCGCCTGCTGGAACGGACGCAGCAGCGTCCAGTCAATCACGAGGGTGAAGTGGCGGCGCTTGCCTTTCAGGTACTGGTGCAACTCGCTGGCGGCCTGGGCGACCCTCTTCGGCTTGTACTCCACCGTCCGCTTGAAGCGTTTGGTCAGCCAGGCCTCGAATTCGGCCTGCGACTTGCCCCATTCCACCGCGGCCAGCCCGAGGTCCGAGACCGCCAGCCACAGGTCGCCGATGGGCGTCCCCTTGAGTTCGCCGATGTATAGTTTTTCCATCGCGCCTCCTCTCTTCTCTTCAAAACATGCCAACGTTCCAACGTTCAAACGTGCCAACGTTCTTTTTAGTAATTCGTCGTCCTATCAATCAGGCCGCGCTCGCGCGCCCGTTTATCGCAAGCGCGGAAGACGTAAATGGATGCCACGCCGAACACGACCGACAGCCCGACCAGGATGCCGAGCAGTTCGAGATTACTGAACGCGGCCAGGGTCGGGAAGGCTTCGGCCACGCTCCCGATCAGCGAACGGCGCATCAGTTCCAGCCAGTAGGTGATCGGGATGGCATACCCAATTGGTTGCAGCCAGACCGGCAGCACATCCAGCGGATAGATGGCGCCGCTGAACAGGAACAGCACCCCGCTCACGCCCTCCGCCAGGAAGCCGGAATGCCGCGCCACCAGCAGACTGAGGGCGGCCAGCACCAGCCCCATCATGGCAAGCATGACAACGCCGATGGCCAGAGAAACGAAGAACAACAGCCAGTCCGCTTGCAGCGGGTCAAAGGAAACGTGCAGGAACAGCACCCCCGCCAGGATGGTGATGACCACCGACAGCGAAGCGGTCAGGAAGCCCGCCACGCCGCGCCCCAGCAGGTAGGCCGGGATGCGGATCGGCGCGACGTACATGTACTTGAGCGTGCGGTAATGTTCGCGGTCGTCAATCACCGCCCACGAGACGCCGTTCATCACCGTGAACACGTAACTGTAGAACGCGTTGCCCAGATAGATGTACGGGAAGAGCGGATCGCTGAAATTGCCCTGCGTGATGACGCCGTACATCACCACCAGGATGGCCGCGCGCGACACGGGCCGGACGATGGAATAGATGGCGAACCACAGCGGGTCGGTCCAGTTGGATGCGATCTGCCAGCCCAGCCAGGTGGCGATGCGGAACGAGCGCCACGTTTCGGACCGGGTAACTGCTGCCGTTGATCTGTCCATATCCTACCTCCGCGCCTCGGTCAGCCGCCCCTCGCGGATGGCGCGTTTTTCGGTGTAAGCCAGCAGCAACTTCGCCCCGACCAGGAAGAACACGCTCAAACCGGCCAGGATGAGGATCTCCACTTTCGTGGACAGGAATCCCATCTGCAGGCCGGACGGGAAGGCCAGTTGGCGCATCGCGTCCAGGCCGAGGGTCAGCGGGATGGCCGAGGCGATGGCCGCGACCCAGAACGGCAGCGACTTGACCGGGAAATAAAAGCCCGTCACCAGGTTGACCGGTTCCTGGATCATGTCCGAGACGGCCCAGGCCTCGCGCCCGAAGAGCAGGAAGGCCGAGGCGAACATCATCCCCATCCCGTAGAGCGCCACCATCGAGAGGGCGAAGACGGCGAACAACTCGAACGGGCTGACCACCGCGTACGTCACGCCGAACATCCACGAACCGAGCAGGATGATGACCGCCGCCCGCAGGATCGTGGCAACCATTCCGCCCAGCGCCATGCCGAGCAGGATGGACATCATCGAGTTGGGCGCGATGATGTACAGCGCCAGGTTGCCCTGTTCCTTCTCCCAGTACAACTGGCTGGACATGCTCCACAACACGTTCATCCAGAAGGCCATCATCGCCCCGCCGATGACCACGAAACCGATGTACTCTTCCGGAGCCTTCAACGCCTTGTAGACCAGCACGTAACCGATCACGGCTATCATCGGCATGACCACTTCAAATAACATCCACGAGAGTTCGCGCTGCTGGCCGATGATGCGCGGGTACGAGCGGGCGATGACCGACTGGAAGAACAGCCGCCAGCCGGTGTTTTTCCGCTTTTGACTGTTCACTGATAACTGTTCACTGTTCACTGCTCTCTCCGCCTTTTTCGACATCCGCCATCGAGCGCCCGACCAGGTCCACGAACACGTCCTCCAGCGTCGGCTCGCGCTTGCTGAGTTTCAGGATGCGGACGTTCTTCTGCGTGAAGACGTTGATGACGTGCGCCAGCGCGTTCTCCTCCACCAGGATCAGGTTGAGGGTCGCGCCGCCGTCGTGCTCCGTGGCGGTCGCCGTGCGGACCTCGGGTAGGTCCTCGATGGTCTGCGCCGTCAGCCCGTTTAGCGGACTGGTCTCCACCTCGAAGATGGCGTCCTTCTGCAGATGCTGTTTCAGCGCCGACGGCGTGTCGCAAGCCAGGACGCGTCCCTGGTTGATGATGGCAACCCGGTCGCACAGTTCGTCCGCCTCGACCATGTAGTGCGTGGTCAGCAGCAGCGTGCGGCGCACGTCGCTCCGGCGGTCGTCCACCCACTCGCGGATCAGGGCGCGCACCTCGCGCGAAGCGCCCACGTCCAGGCCGAGGGTCGGCTCGTCGAGGAACAGCACGTCGGGGTCGGTCATAAAGCCGCGCACGATGTTCATTTTCTGTCGCAGGCCGGTCGAAAGGTCCGCCGACTTGGTATGCCGCCGGTCGAAAATGCCCACGCGCTTGAGCAGTTCGTCAATCCGGCGGTAGGCCTCCTTCGACGGGACGCCGTAGAACTGCGAGAACATCCACAGATTCTCGCGCACCGTCAACAGGCCGTAGCCGGAGGACTCGCCGCCGGAGACCATGTTGATAAGCGGGCGCACTTTTGCCGCCGCGTCCACCACATCGTGACCGGCCACGCGCGCCCAGCCCGTGGTCGGGGCGAGCAGCGTGGTCAGGATCTTGATCAGCGTCGTCTTCCCGGCCCCGTTCGGACCGAGCAGGCCAAAGAGTTCGCCCGTTTCGATCTGCAGGTTCACATCCGCCAAGGCGACCAGTTCTTTGCGGATCTTCTTCTCTTTCTTGCTGCCGCGGATCTTATAGATGCGGCCCAGGGCTTCGGTTTCGATGGCAAGGGGGGGCATTACAATCTCCTGAAAAAATGACGACAAAATTGTCAGACAAGCGTAGGGGAAGCGTAGGGAAAGCGTCAAGCGCTTTTCAGACCCTTATGGTAGCATATGGGCGTAAGGCGATTTCTCTTCTCCTCCTTTCAAGAGAGCCGGGGTCGGCGTCCCCGGCTCTCACGATTCTAACACATGTTATACTCGGCTCGCGATGAGCCGATTTTCGCGCCTTGCCTACCGTTCCCGCCAGTTTCGGCGCGCCCTGCTGACGACCCGCAGGCCGGTCACAGACGACCTGCTCCGCCCGCGCCTCTCCCCCGCACAGATTTTTCTCTTCCGCCGGATGCAGCCCTCCGAACAGGCGCACGCCTTCCAGGTGTACGAACGGCTGACCGCCGCCGGTCAAACCGACCCGCACCTGCTGGCTGCCGCCCTGCTCCACGACGCCGGCAAAGTCCTCGCCCCGCTCTCGCCCCTGGACCGGGCGCTGGTTGTGCTCGCCCGGCATTTCCTCCCGGAGGCGGCCCGGCGCTGGGGAAGCGGCGACCCTTGCGGCCTGCGCCGCCCGTTCGTGACCGCCGCGCAGCATCCCGCCTGGGGCGCGGACCTGGCCGCGGCCGCCGGCGCATCGCCCCGCGCCTGCGGCCTGATCCGCCGCCACCAGGATGTCCCCGCCGCTGACGATGCGCTGCTGGCCGCGTTGCAAGAGGTAGATGACAAGAATTGATGCACAGATAGAAAGTCAAGATCATTTACCACGAAGTCAGAAGACTCAACTTTAACCGTTTCGTGTCTTCGTGCCTTGGTGGTTAAGACTCAAGTGAGGACTCCATGACCGTCAATATTACCATCCGCAGATTTCACAGATTGCGCAGATGGATTTAAAAAATCTGCGGCCTCTGCCCAATCTGTGGATCCGAAATGCCCGCCTCCGATAAATTTTTCTGCTACATCGTCGAGTGCGCCGACGGGACATATTACACTGGCTGGAGCGCCGACCCCGAGCGGCGCGTCCGCCAGCACAACGCCGGGCGCGGGGCGCGCTACACGCGCGGCCGGCTCCCGGTCCGGCTCGTGTACGTCGAGGAGCAGCCGGACAAGGTCAGCGCGCTGCGGCGCGAGCGTCAAATTAAAAAGTTGACAAGGGACAAAAAAGAACAAATGGTGGCCGCGTCACAGGGAGGCGATCCGCCTGCCCGCCGCGGGGGACGTTAGTACCAAAATTAACAAACGCCCGGAAAAACTTGTATAATATGAGCAGCACTCCTGCGCGCTTTCGACACACAGGCGGGCAGGTTCAACTTTTCGGGGGGCTTGCACTGGTTCAGGAAAGGAGTCCGTATGAAATCCCGTCGCCTGCATCCCGTTCATATATTTGCGCTTCTGACCCTCACCGGGCTGATCCTGCCGCTGGGCGCGTGCGTACCAGTTGACGAGCCGGCCTGCCTGGTCGAGGACCTGGTCGCGCCGGTCAACCTTCTGCCGAATGACACTTCCACAACACCCGGCGATACTCCGGTCGTTAGCACTCTCACGCCGACCTTCACGTGGGAATTCCCGGCCGCCTGCGCGCCGGACAGCTACACGGTGTTCATTTACCAACCGTATCCGGCCGGCGGGCACAGCGGCATCACGATGCCCCTGATCGAAGCCACCTCCTGGACGCCGGCCACGCCGCTCCTGCCGGGAACCATGTACACCTGGGAGGTCGCCGCCCAGAGCGGAACAGAGTTAGGCCCATATTCCACGCGGGCATTTTTTGTGACAGGTCCGCTCTGCATGGACCCGTACGCGGCGGAGTACCCGGCTCCGCTCCTGCTGGCGCCGGAGGAGGGGGCCGTGATCACCACCGGCAGCGACATCACCTTCTCGGACGGCACGACCACGCCCACCGTTAGTTTTCACATGATCTGGGATGACCCGGCCGCCTGCCTGCCCGCGGACGGCTACATCGTCCAGGTCTCCGATTCGCCCTCCTTCCCCGCTGACATCGCCCACACGCTCGTCTTCAACCAGGATTACCGGACAGTCGTGCTGTTCTTCTTCCCGCCCGGTTCTGCCTGGGTGGAGTGCCAGCCGTACTACTGGCGGGTGCAGGCCGACCTGCCCGGCAGCGTCGAGGGGCCTTTCTCGGAGACCAGGTCGTTCGTCATCAACATCCACGGCCTGGACTGTTCGCTGGGTCCCGTGCCAATCTTCACGCCGGTCCCGTCCGCAACGCCGGTTCCGACCGAGACGCCGGTGACGCCATTCGCGTTCATCCTGAAGAATTCCGTCTGCCGTTCCGGCCCCACCCTGGACCACCCGATCCTGGATTACCTGACACAGGGAATGCTGCTCCCCATTGAGGGCCGCAATCAGGACGGATCATGGTGGTGGGTCTTCGACGCGAACATCCAGAACCACTGCTGGGTCGCCAACACGGTGGTCGAGGTGCGCGGCGGGACCGGGGACCTGCCGCTGGTCACCCCCATCCCGCCGCCCGCGCCGACGGCCACGCCGGTGGTGGGCTGCTGGGTAGGGGGTGCAAACCAGGCACTGGTGTGTGTGGCACCCTGTCCGCCGAACGCCGTGCCGGGCGGAGCGTGCACGCCGTAACCGGCAAAGTCATCCAAACCAGGTGCGGCGGGCTTCCACAGCCGCCGCACTTTGGTTTTGGCGAACAGCCCGGCGCGGTATAATCGCCGCGGGTGATCCCCATGCTCCCCGACCTGCAACTCAACGACACCGTCCGCCTGCGAAAACCCCATCCGTGCGGCTCCTACGAGTGGACCGTCACCCGCCTCGGCGCGGACATCGGCCTGGAATGTACCGTCTGCAAGCGGCGGGTGATGCTGACGCGCCGCGAACTGGCGCGGCGGGTGAAGGCGATTCTCCCAAGAGTGCCGGAAACCATTTCCTCCGCAAAGCCCGGCGAATAACCATTCCTCCCGGCAAAAACCACAAAGGCACGAAGTCACAAACAGGATTGTGTCTTTGTGCCTTTGTGGTTAATCCACCGCCATCCGATTCCTCGCCAGCGATTCCCCTGCGTCCGAAAATGTCCCCAATCTCCCGTAGTATAATCCCCTGCGATGCCCATCCTGGACGCGCACACATTCGAGTTCTTCAGCAAATCCCCCGACCAGACCCGCCGCCTGGGGATGCGCCTCGGCGCGCTGCTCCAGCCCGGCGACCTGGTCTGCCTGCAAGGCGACCTCGGCGCGGGCAAGACCACGCTCGTCCAGGGCGCGGCGCAGGGCTGGGGCGCGCTGGATGAAGTCTCCAGCCCGACCTTCGTGCTGGTCAACGCCTACCGGCGCGCCGACGCGGGCCAACTCTTCCATTTCGACGCGTACCGTGTGGAAAGCCTGGCCGAAGCCGAAGAACTCGACCTCGACAGCCTGCTCGCCCAGGGGCCGCTTTTCGTCGAGTGGCCGGAGCGCGTGGAAGCCGCCCTGCCCGATGAGCGGCTGTGGGCTTTCCTCGAATACGAATCCGACGAACACCGCGCCCTGCGTTTCACGCCGCGCGGCAAACGCTTTGAAACCCTGCTGGACAGCCTCCGGCAGACCGTCTACGGAGCGGACTGATGCTGCTGGCAATCGACACGTCCACCGCGCAGATCGGGCTGGCGCTCTACGACGGGGCAACCGTCCTCGCGGAACTCGTCTGCACCAGCAAATTGCGCCACACGCAGGAACTCGCCCCGGCGCTGGCGGGACTCCTGGCCCGCTGCGGAAAAACGATGCAGGATGTGGAGGCCCTGGGCGCGGCCATCGGCCCCGGCTCGTTCACCAGCCTGCGCGTGGGACTGGCCTTCGTCAAGGGACTGGCGCTGGCGCGGCACATTCCGCTCATCGGCGTCCCGACCCTGGACGTGGTGGCGGCCTCCGTCCCGCTTGATAATCGAAAATTGGCCGCCGTCCTGCAGGCCGGGCGCGGACGGCTGGCGCTGGTCTGGTACAAGCCGACGGAAAACGGGTGGCAGGCCGACGGTCCCGCCCGCGTGACGACGGCGGAGGAACTGGAAAAGAAGATCCGCAAGCCGGTCCTGATCTGCGGCGAACTGACCGCCGATGACCGTCACATCCTGGCGCGCAAGTTCAAGAACGTGAGGCTGGCCTCCCCGGCGCAGTGCGTCCGCAGGCCGGGAATCCTGGCCGAGATTGCCTGGCAAAAATGGCAGGCTGGCAAAACGGATTCGGCGGCGTCTCTCGCGCCAATTTATTTGCATGTGGCGGGAGGCCTGCCGGCGTGAACCAAAACCTGCCAACGTGCAAACCCTTCGACAAGCTCATGGCAGGCCCTGCCAACCTTCAACTGGTTTTCCGGCGGATGACGCTGGCAGACGTGCCGGTTGTCGCCGAGATTGACCGGCTCTCGTTCAGCCTGCCGTGGCCGGAGCGTTCCTTCCGGTTCGAGGTGGCGGAGAACCCGGCCGCGCGCCCCTGGGTGCTCGAAGCGGACGGGCGCATCGCCGCCATGCTGGTGCTATGGCTCATCGTGGACGAGGCGCACATCGCCACCATCGCCGCCCACCCGGACTTCCGGCGGCAGGGACTCGGCGAACGGCTGCTGCTGGCCGCGCTGGAGGCGGCGCGCGCGGAAGGAGCGCGGCGCGCCTTCCTCGAGGTGCGCGCCGGGAACGCCGCCGCGCTGGCGATGTATAAAAAATATGGCTTTGTGATTGACGGCGTGAGGCCGCGCTATTACAAAGATAATTTCGAGGATGCAATCCTTATGTCGTTGGAAGGTTTGCACGTTCTCACGCTGAAAGACTGAACCTGTCAACGTGCTGACTTGCCAACGTGTAAACCTGCCAACGTTGGAACGGAGCGACCATGCCCGCCGAAGAATCCCTTGCCCAGATCGCCAAAGAAGTATCCGCCTGCCAGAAGTGCGCTCTGTATCATTCACGCAAGCAATCCGTCCCCGGCGAGGGGCCGGCGGACTCGGAGATCATGTTCATCGGCGAGGGCCCGGGCTTCCACGAGAACGAGCAGGGACGTCCCTTCGTCGGCCCGGCGGGGAAGTTCCTGGACGAGTTGCTGGCCGCGGCCGGACTGGAGCGGCCCAAAGTCTGGATCGGCAACGTGGTAAAATGCCGTCCGCCCGGCAACCGCGACCCGCTGCCGGAGGAACTGGCCGCCTGCAACGTCTATCTCGAACGGCAGATGGCGGCCATCAACCCGAAGATCATCATCACGCTGGGACGCTACTCGATGGGCAAGTTCATGCCCGGCGCGAAGATCAGCGGGGTGCACGGACAGATGCGCCGCGTCGGCGAGCGGTTCGTCATCGCCATGTTCCACCCGGCCGCGGCGCTGCACCAGGCGGCGCTCAAACCGGCCATCCTGCACGACTTCGGTCAACTGCCGAAACTGCTGGAGCAGGCGCGCGCCGCGCAGAAGCGGTCCGCGCCCGCGGCGGCGGAGGAGCCGCAGGAAGATCCGAAGCAACTGAACCTTTTCTAGCCCGTGTCATTGCGAGCCGCCGATGGTCGAGTAGCGAAGCATATCGAGACCGAGGCGGCGAAGCAATCTCCAACTCGCAAGGAGATTGCTTCGGGTCTCGATACGCCCCTTCGGGGCAACTCGACCCTCGCAACGACACAAACAAAGCGGAGAACAAATGACTATCAAAGATACTCTCATCAAGAAACTGAAAGACAAAACCGCCCGCGTCGGCATCCTCGGCATGGGCTACGTGGGCCTGCCGCTGGCAGTGGTGTTCGCCGAGGCCGGATTCCACGTCACCGGCATTGACCCGGACACGCGCAAGATTGACCTGTTGAACAAAAGCACGTCCTACATCCCGGACGTGCCGACCGGGACCGTGACGAAACTGACCAAGTCCGGCCATTTGAAAGCCACCACCGACTTCTCGGCGTTGAAAGAAATGGACGCGGTCAGCATCTGCGTCCCGACGCCGCTGCGCAAGACCGGCGATCCCGACATGTCGTTCATCGTGTCTGCCACCGAGGAACTGGCAAAATACATGCACAAGGGCGTCGTGGTGGTGCTCGAGTCCAGCACGTATCCCGGCACCACGCGCGAGGTCCTGCTGCCAAAACTGGGCGAGGAAAAAGGCCTGAAGGTCGGCGAGGACTGGTTCCTGGCTTTTTCGCCGGAACGGGTTGACCCGGGCCGCGCGGACTTCACCACGCTCAACACGCCCAAGGTGGCGGGCGGCATCACCGCGGCCTGCGGCGAAGTGGCCGAGGCCTGGTACGGGGCGGCCATCGAAAAGGTCCACATGGTCTCCTCGGCTGAGGCGGCCGAGATGACGAAACTACTCGAGAACACCTTCCGCATGATCAACATCGGGCTGGTCAACGAACTGGCCATCATGTGCGAGCGCCTCGGCGTGGACGTGTGGGAGGTCATCGAAGCCGCCGCCACCAAGCCGTTCGGCTTCATGAAGTTCACGCCGGGACCGGGGCTGGGCGGCCACTGCATCCCGATTGACCCGCTCTACCTTTCGTGGAAAATGAAAGCCTTCCAGTACAACGCCCGCTTCATCGAACTGGCCTCCGAGATCAACACCAACATGCCCCGCTACGTCGTGACCCGCATTCTGGACGCGCTGAACGGGCGCGGCAAAACGCTGAAGGGTGCGCGCGTGCTCGTGCTGGGCGCGGCCTACAAGCCGGACATTGACGACATCCGCGAGTCCCCCGCGCTGGACGTGATCGGCCTGCTCCAGAAGAAGGGTGCGGACGTGGAGTACCACGACCCGTACATCCCCTCCCTGCAGACGCACGACGGTGTGGGCATGCGCTCGGTCCCGGACCTGATGCCTGCCGTCCGCGCCGCCGACGTGGTTGTCATTGTGACCAATCACAAAGGCTACGATTACAAGTCCATCCTGGCCGAAGCCAAATTCATCTTCGACACCCGCAATGCCCTCGGCAAGATGGGCAAGGATAATCCAAAGGTGGAGAGGCTCTAATTGCGTTTTACGCATTACGATTTACTCCGGCGTGATGCGTAAAACGTAAAGCGTAAAACTATGGCAAACTATCTTGTCACTGGCGCGGCTGGTTTCATCGGCGCCCGCGTTTCGGAAATGCTCATCGAAGGCGGGCACTCCGTCGTCGGCGTGGATAATATGAACGATGCCTACGATGTGCGGATGAAAGAATACCGCCTGAGCAAATTGCAGACGCTGCCCGGCTTCGAGTTCGTGCGCGACGATATTTCGGACCGCGGCATCCTCAATCGTCCATCGTCCATCGTCCATCGTCCATTCGAGGCCGTCGTCAACCTCGCCGCGCGCGCCGGCGTCCGGGCGAGCGTCGAGAATCCCTGGATATTCTACGAGGCCAACCTGACCGGAACGCTGAACATGCTGGAACTGTGCCGCCAGCGCGGCATTCCCAAATTCCTGATGGCCTCCACCTCGAGCATCTACGGAGGGGACCCGCCCTATCCCACCCCCGAGACCGCCGGGACCGACCGCCCGCTCCAGCCGTACGCGGCCAGCAAAAAGGCCGCCGAGACGCTGAGTTACACCTACCACCACCTGCACGGGATAGACGTCAGCGTGGTGCGCTATTTCACCGTTTACGGTCCCGCCGGCCGCCCCGACCTGGCCATCTTCCGCTTCGTGCAGTGGATCAGCGAGGGGCGTCCCGTCCACATTTACGGGGACGGGGAACAGTCGCGCGGCTTCACCTACGTGGACGATATCGCCCGCGGCACCATCGCCGCCCTCAAACCGTTCGGGTACGCGACCATCAACCTGGGCGGGCACGAGGTCATCACCATCAACGCCCTCGTCGAACTGGTCGAAGAACTCACCGGGAAGAAAGCGGATATCAACCGCCTGCCGCCCAATCCCGCCGAGATGCTGACCAACTGGGCCGACGTGAGCAAGGCAAAGGAACTGCTCGGCTGGCAGCCGCAGGTGAACATGCGCCAGGGCGTTCAAAAACTGGTGGACTGGTACAACGCCGAACGCGCCTGGTCCAAAGAGGTGCTGACTCCGTGAGCCTGCTCCAGAAGGTGCGCGCCATCTGGCGCGAGGACAGTCTCCTGCGCCGGGTGGTCAGGAACAGCAGCCTCCTTTCCAGCAGCAACGCCATCGCCGCCGGGCTGAGTTTCATTCAGGGCATTCTGGCGGCGCGCATGTTGGGCGCGGAAGGGCTGGGGATTGTCACCACCATCATCGCCTTCGCGACCACCATCCACAACCTGCTCTCCTTCCGCATGAGCGAAGTGCTCGTGCGTCATTTCAATACGGCCATCGTGGAAGACAAGAAAGATGACGCCTCCGCCATCGCCAAAGGGGCCGCCCTGGCCGAGATGGTCACCACGGCGGCGGCGTTCCTGCTCCTGCTCGCCCTCGCCCCCTGGGCAGCGCGGACGTTTGCCCGCGACGCCTCCGCCGCGCCGCTGTTCGCATTTTACGGCGTGACCCTGCTCTCCAATCTCATCTACGAAACTTCGCGCGGCGTCCTGCAAGCGCACCGCCGCTTCGGGCAGTTCGCGTCCATCTACCTGGCGCAGACTGTCCTGACCTTCCTGCTCATCCTCGGCGCGTTCCTCACGGATACAAAAAGCATCGCTTTCATCCTGGCCGCTTACGTCGCCGGGAAGACCCTGGCCGGGATCGGCATCGTCGTCCTCGCCGTCCGTACGCTGAACGAGACCCTGCCCGGCTGGGCGCGCGTCCCGCTGCGGACCTATCGCGGCTGGCGCGGGCTGTTCGGCTTCGCCGCCAGCACCAACCTGAACGGCACGGTGACGCTGTTCGTGCGCGACAACATCCCGCTCTACATCGCCGCGCTGATCGGCGCAACCGAGGTCGGCTACTTCAAGATCGCCCTCGGCTTCACCAACCTGCTCATGCTGCCAATCGAGCCGTTCATCTGGCCGACCTACACCGAGATCACGCGCGCCATCGCCGAAAAACAGTTCGCGGCCACCCGGCAACTGCTGCGCCGCGTCAGCCTGCTGGCCGCGGGCTGGGTGGTCGCCGCGGGCGGGATCATCGCCGCGCTGGGCTGGTGGCTCATCCCGCTGCTGTACGGCGCGGAATACGCCCCGGCCTACCCGGCGGTTCTCATCCTGCTCATCGGCTACGGGTTCGCCAACATCTTCGGCTGGAACCGCCCGCTCCTGCTGGCGCTCGGCCGGCCGGCCTTCCCGCTCGTCAGCGCGGCGCTGGTCGGCGTGGTGGAACTGGCGCTCATCTTCACCCTCGTTCCGCGCTCCGGGTATCTCAGCGCGGCCGCCATCCTCTCCGGCTTCCTCGTCGTCTCCATTGGCCTGAACATCTGGCGCGGCATGACAGTCATCCGCCAGCAATCGGAAGGAGGGCCGGCATGAAAATCTTCGCCATCGCTACCTCCCGCATCCCGTCCGACACAGCCAACAGCATCCAGGCCATGAAAGCCTGCCAGGCGCTGGCGCAACTCGGCCACGAAGTCACGCTTTTAGTTCCGCAAAATCAACAATTGGCAATCAGCAATCAACAATTAGTCAGCCACTACGGCCTGACCACGCCCTTCGAGATTATCCACCTCCCCGCCGTGAACCGCCGTATGTTTACCTGGCTTGCCGTCCGCCGGGCGCGGCAGGCGGGCGCGGAGTTGCTCTACGTCTGGCCGCTCCAGTCCGCGGCGCTCGGCCTGTTCGCCGGGCTGCCGGTCGTGCTCGAACTGCACGACCTGCCGGCCGGCCTCGTCGGTCCGCTCTGGTTCCGCCTGTTCCTGCGCGCCCGCGGACGCAAGCGCCTGCTGCTCATCACCGACGCGCTGCGGCGCGCCATCGAACGCGAATTCCGTCTCAGCCTGGAAAAAGCGGACGTGGTCATCGCCCCGAACGGCGTGGACCTCGAGCGCTTCGCCGCGCCGCCGGACCCGGGAACTGCCCGCCATTTGATCGGCCTGCCCGAAACCCAGACGGTCGTCTGCACCGGGCATCTCTACGCCGGCCGCGGCGCGGACCTGTTCCTGGCGCTCGCCGCCGCCCACCGCCGGACGCACTTCGTCTGGGCCGGGGGCCGCCCGGAGGACGTGGCAGGCTGGAGGTCCCGCGCCGAGGCGCAGGGACTGGGCAACGTCACCTTTACCGGCTTCGTCCCGAACGAAAAACTTCCGCGCTACCAGGCCGCGGCCGACATCCTGCTGATGCCCTACGGGCGCGTCATCGGCATCAGCACCGGGGTGGGCCGCTCGGCGGAAGTCTCCAGCCCGATGAAGATGTTCGAGTACATGGCCGCCGGGCGCGCCATCCTGACCAGCGACCTGCCCGTGCTGCGCGAAGTGCTGGATGAGTCCACCGCCGTCTTCGCCCCGCCGGAGGAGACCGCGGCCTGGTCCGCCGCGCTGGATGCGCTGCTGGCCGACCCGCAGCGCCGCGACATGCTTGGCCGCAACGCCCGCCGCGCGGTGGAAAAATACACCTGGCTGGAGCGCGCCCGCCGCGCCGTGGACGGGTTCGAGAAGTAGGAAAGCAGGGCATCGAATTACCCAAATTGACCGAATTGTTTTCGGGCAATTCGCGAAATTCGATGCAAAAAGGTCTTTGATGAAACCCAACGTAATCTGGAAAGGCTTACTCTTCACCATTCCGGCAGGACTCATCCTTGCCGCTTTGTTGTCGTTGACCCAGCCCGGCAGTTGGGTTTTGGGCTGGCTGGCGTTTTCCGCGCTGCTTGCGCCGGGGCTGTTCCTGCTCATCATTCTTTGGCGATGGGCCGGGGCAGGCAGGACTTTGTTCTGGCTGACGCTGGCGGCGCTCGTCCTGCGGATCGGCGCGGGCGCGGCGCTCGAGCAGGTGCTGCCGGCGGCGGGATCGGGGTCCGAGACGCAGGCGGCGGGATACGCTTTCTACGATGCCTACCATCGCGACACCCAGGCCTGGGCGCTGGCCTCCTCCGGCCAGCCGCTCTGGCTGGCGTTCTCCAAATCCTATTCGATGGACCAGTACGGCGGCCTGCTCGGGTTGAGCGCGGCGGCCTACCGCGGCCTCAGCCCCGACGCGCACCGTCCGCTGCTGGTCATCGTGCTGGCGGCTCTTTTCGCGGCGGCGGGCATCCCGCTGGCGTGGAAGGCGTCGCGGCTGGCGTGGGGCGAGGGCATGGCCGCGCCCGTGGCGTTGATCCTCGCCGTTTACCCCGAAAGTGTGCTGCAAGGCAGCGCCCAGATGCGCGAGCCGTTCCTCATCACGTTCGTTGTCATGTCCTTCCTCGGCGCGGCAGAATGGCGGTCCGCGCCGCGCCGCGCCTGGGCCTGGCTGGCGGCGGGCTTCGCCGGAATGCTGCTCTTCTCGCCCGGCGTTGCCATATTCACGCTGGTCATTCTGGCGGGATGGCTCTGGCTGCGCGGACGCTTCGACTTCCCCTACGGGGACAATGTCGCTCAGCGCGGGCGCCGCATCCCGTGGCGCGCCGTACTCACCGGCGCGGGCGTGCTGGCGCTGGCGCTGGTGCTGCTGTGGGCCGGGCTGGCGCGCGGCAACCTGGCCGGCAGGCCGCCGCTCGAAGTGCTGACCAGCTGGCTGCGCTTTTCATCACAGTGGGATATTCACCTGTTGGAAAAAAATTCCGGCTGGGTGCAAAAACTTTTCGAGGAGATGCCCGCCTGGCTGCAACTCCCGTTCGTCATCCTCTACGGCTTGGCGCGGCCCGTCCTGCCGGCGGCCATCGTCGACTCCACCTGGTGGCCGTGGAAAATCATCGAGATCCTGCGCGCCGCCGGCTGGTACGCGCTGGCCCCCTTCCTGGTCTACAGCCTGGTCGCCATCTTCCGCAGCCCCAAACAGAGACGCCTCGCCTGGCTCTGGTTGTGGATGGCATCCTGGGCGTGGAGCATCCTCTCCGCTATTCGGGCGGGAGCGGACGACTGGGACAATCCCCGCTACCGAGTCATGTTCCTGCTCCTGCAAGCCGCGCTCGCAGCGTTCGCCTGGACCCGCAGCCGGTCGGAGCGCGACCCCTGGCTGGGGCGCATCCTGCTCGTCGAGGGCATCTTCCTGGCCTTCTTCACCGAGTGGTACCTCAGCCGCTACACCGGCGCATTCGGCAAACTCCCGTTCGGCGTGATGGTGGCCTGCATCCTCGCCCTGGGCGGGCTGGTCATCCTCGGCGGCTGGTGGCGGGACAGGCAAAAAGCCTCCCGCGAATCCAAACCCAAAATGAAAAGAAGCAAGTTATAATTCAGCAACTGAATTTTGTAAAAATCACGGAGGAACCCATGCCCACAGCACTCATCACCGGCATCACCGGTCAGGACGGCTCGTACTTGGCCGAACTGCTGCTCGCAAAAGGCTACACCGTCATCGGGATGGCGCGCCGCTCGAGCACCGACACCTTCGAGCGCATCGCCCACATCCGGGACCGCATCACCCTGCTCCAGGGCGACCTGCACGACCAGGGTTCGCTGGAGGTGATCCTCGCCGAACACAAACCGGACGAGGTCTACAACCTGGCCGCCCAGTCCTTCGTGCCGGCCTCGTGGAGCCAGCCCATCCTGACCGGCGAAGTGACCGGTCTGGGCGTGACGCGCCTGCTGGAGGCCATCCGGCGCGTGGACCCGAAGATCCGCTTCTACCAGGCCTCCTCCAGCGAGATGTTCGGCAAGGTGCAGGAAGTGCCCCAGCGGGAAAGCACACCGTTCTACCCGCGCAGCCCGTACGGGGTGGCAAAAGTGTACGGACACTGGATCACGGTCAACTACCGCGAATCGTACAACCTGTTCGCCGCCTCGGGCATCCTGTTCAACCACGAAAGCCCGCGCCGCGGGCTGGAGTTCGTCTCCCGCAAGATCACCGACGGGGTGGCGCGCATCAAACTGGGACTTGCCAAAGAACTCCGCCTGGGCAACCTGGAATCCCAGCGCGACTGGGGCTTTGCCGGGGATTACGTGGAAGCCATGTGGCTCATGCTGCAACAGGACAAACCCGACAACTTCGTCGTTGGGACGGGCGAAACCCACGCGGTGCGAGAATTCTGCGAACTGGCCTTCGGCCGCGCCGGGCTGGATTTCCGCGAATACGTCGTCCAGGACCCGCGCTTCTACCGTCCCGCCGAAGTGGACCTGCTCATCTCCGACCCGTCCAGGGCAAGGAAAGAACTGGGCTGGAATCCCAAAGTGGATTACAAGCAGCTGGTCGAGATGATGGTGGATGCCGACCTGAAACGCCTCAAACCCTGATCGAATTCCCTTTTTGGAGAAACTATGCAACGAATCGCTTCGTTTTTACATACAAAAAGCCGCAGTGTGTGTATGTCATTAGCGCTGGGGACAGGCTTTGCTCTTTCGCTGTATAGTTACGCGCTGATCGATATTTTTCCCGCATTTAGTAAGCGCATAATGCTTTTAACCATTCTCGCCGGTCTGATTGGTGCAATTGGCTATTTTTTTCTCCTCGAATTATGGATTATCCCTCGTTTGAATGGGATGAAAAAAAACGCACGCTGGGCCTTTATAGGTGGGAGTATTCTGGGTGGTCTAATTGTAATGTTTGGCGGCACAAATGCCTGGACATCACCCGCACGATATATCAATTTCTTATTGCCGCGTCAAACTCTCGAGATTTCCATACCGGCTTTGCAACAATCCGCAGGTAAAGATACAACCCTGCTTTGGTTCACTACATCGGCAGGGGAGATTTCCTATGAAACGGTGAGTTACCAGGGTTGGGAAAGAGTGGATAATAGTCTCGTTCTCATCGACCCTGAAAATAACAACCTGGAATGGCGGGGAATAACGGGCGGGAAGGCCATATTGATGTTCCGCCAATCTCCCTTGTCGGGGAACATTGATATTGCATGGAATGGGAGCCATGAATCCCTGGATCTTTTTTCGGTAAAAGAAAACGAATACTTGTATGTATATAATTTCGATGTCCCCTGGTATGCGTCGCGGGGATTTGTATTGGCATTAACCGCCGTAAATTTTACATTCCTGTTTTGCGCGTTGAGCATTTTGGTTTGGCAGAAACGATCAATATTTCTTGACAAACTAAAAATATCACTTGTGAGCCGCTCATCGAAATCGGAATGGCTGATTATATTTGGGCTGGTGACTATAACGATATTGCTTCGCATCTTCAACTTAGAGAATCTTAGCCCTTATACTGATGAATATATCCACCTGAATGCCGCAAAACAAGTATTACATGGTGTGCCTTTGAATTCGATATACCAGCGCGGTATGTTCATTGTGACTTTGCCAGTATCCTTTTTCTTCGGGTTGTTTGGCGCCGAAATATGGGTCGCCCGATTACCAGGAGTGTTATTTAACGCCCTGGCAATCGTTCCGCTGTATTTGATCACCAGAAAAATAAACCGGCCCATCGCTGTTTTGTCCTGCCTGCTGTACGCAACCAATCCCTGGACCATCGCGATATCCAGGAACGTCCGGGAATATGCCTATTACCCCTTTTATTGTTACTGGACAGTGTATGGACTGATCATGTTCATCGAGAAGTTCCCGGATCACTTCGCCCTGGCAAGGGATTGGAAACGGTTATGCAAACTCAACACATTCACATTGGGATTGGCTTTATTAATTCCCCTTATCTATATATCCATTATCGATAAATCCTCAACCTTTAGGGTTATCGTAATCGCCTATGGCGTATTTGGTCTGTTTCTCCTCGGCAAAGTTAATCTAAAAGATAAACTAAATATATCGTTTCTGCTCATTCTCGGTTCATTGGTGCTTTATGGAACATATACTTTTCTCGAGCAGGACTTAAATGTTTCTCTCATCCCCAAATTTAATAACGGAATATTACAATATTTCTTTTCGAACGCCCCTCAACAATGGTTTTTCAATAGGATAGCCATCATTCCCATACTGGGATTAATTGGCGCAGTTTTAACCAGCATACTCCTAAAACGTTATGCCTTCGTATTCCCTGCTTTTACAGCGCTTTTCTTTTCCTACTTTGCGGCTTTTTACTTTTTTTACGAGTATGAGATGTTCTCGGCTCCTCGCCATATGAACAATTTGGAATTCTGGTATATTCCTCTGTTAGGAATTGGCTGTTACCTCATTGGGATTTTCATCCAGGTAGTTTTTATCAAGAAGATCTACTCTTATCTGACGATGCTGGTTCTCATACTCCTGTCATTTAACTTCAACCAGGTTTTGTTACCCACTTTTTACAATCTAAATGGCGACATGCCAATAACTCTTGAATATCACGATGATGTTGGGCCAGTTCATTCGTTTCTGCTCGAACACGCAACAAGAGATGATGTTCTGATTTCAACAGTCTATTGTAGTTTCGCACAATGGAAAGAAGAGCCGGATTTCGAAACAATGTACTGCTTCAATCTCAGCCAAAACAACCCCAGAGACTATATTTTTTCTGTTGTGGACCAATATGATTCGGGCTGGATCGTTATAGATAAACTTCGTTTGAACTGGCTGAATGCACTGCCTCTTGAAACGATTTCAACGGGCAATAAAACGATCCAGTACCTGGGAGCGTTTTCAGATCAATACCTGTACAGATGGGAACCGATTGCATCATCGCCATAAAAGACAGGGCAAATCGCCTGCAATACCTCTTGTGTCGAGGTTCTCCCGCTGAAGTGGTAAAGTCTGTATTTTCGGAGGAAGCCATGCCGTACCTGTCGCTGATTGTGCCGGTCTACAACGAAGAAGAGAATATTCCGCTCCTGTTCGACGCCATCCACAGGACGGTGAACCCGTTGAAACTCGACTGGGAGATCGTCTTCGTGGACGATGGCAGTCAGGACGGCAGTCTGGCCGTGCTCAAAGGCCTGGCGAAGAAAGACCCGCGCCACGTCACGGTGGTCGTCTTCCGGCGCAACTTTGGGCAGACCGCCGCCATCGCCGCCGGGATTGACCACGCCCGCGGCGAGATCATCGTCCTGCTGGATGCCGACATGCAGAACGACCCCGCCGACATCCCGATGCTGCTCGCCAAACTGGACGAGGGCTACGACCTGGTCAGCGGCTGGCGCAAAACGCGCAAGGACAACGCCCTCACCCGCAACCTGCCCTCCCACGTCGCCAACTGGTTGATCTCCACCGTCACCGGCGTCCACTTGCACGATTACGGCTGCACGCTCAAGGCGTACCGGCGCGAGGTGCTGGGCGGGTTCCGGCTGTACGGCGAGATGCACCGCTTCATCCCAGTCTACGCCCACGCGTTCGGGGCGAAGATTGCCGAGGTGGTGGTGCAGCACCATCCGCGTAAATTCGGCAAGGCCAAATACGGGCTGGAGCGCACGCTCAAGGTGCTGCTCGACCTGTTCACGGTCAAGTTCCTGCTCAGTTACGCCGCCAAGCCCATCTACCTCTTCGGCGGGACCGGCATCGGGCTGATGTTCGTCAGTGCGCTGACCCTGCTGGTCATCGCCATCCGGCGCATCTTTTTTGACATCTCGGTGCTCGGCTCGCCCTTCTTCCAGATCAGTGTGCTGTTCTTCGTGCTCGGCTTCCAGTCCATCCTGCTGGGACTCATCGCCGAACTGCTCGTGCGCACCTACCACGAGTCCCAGCAAAAACCAACCTACACCGTGCGCGAATTCATCGGCAAGCGCAAGTGAACCATGCGCATCCTGGTGCTCATCCATGAATTTCCTCCGGTCGGCGGCGGGGGCGGGAAGGCCGCCGAAGACATCTGCACCGCGCTGGCCCGCCGCGGCCACGAACTGACCGTCCTCACCGCCCATCTGCGCGGCCTGCCGCGCGAGGAGACGCGCGGCGGACTGCGCGTCGTCCGACTCCCCTCTTTGCGAACACTACCTTATAAAGCCGGACTCCCGGCCATGACCGCCTTCGTCCTCGCCGGACTGTGGGCCGGATTCCGTTTCATCCGCCGCTGGCGCCCCGATGTGATCCACGTCCACTTTGCCGTTCCGGCGGGGGCGGCGGCCTGGGCTTTGTCCCGCCTCACGAAGGTCCCGTACGTGCTGACCGTCCACCTGGGCGACGTGCCAGGCGGCGTGCCGGAGAAGACCGGGAACTGGTTCCGCTGGCTCTCTCCGTTCACGCCGCCCATCTGGCGCGGGGCGAAGCGGGTGGCCGCGGTCAGCGAGTACACGCGCTCGCTGGCGCGCGGCAGGTATCCGGTCCGGGTGGAGGTCATCCCCAACGGCGTAGATTTGAAAGCGCTGAAGCCCGCCTCGCTGGCAGTCCACACCCCGCCGGCCATCGTCTTCGCCGGGAGGTTCATGCCGCAGAAGGACCCGGTCGGGCTGGTGGAAATTCTCGCGCGGGTGCGTGATCTGCCGTGGACCTGCGCCATGCTCGGCGACGGGCCGCTGCGCCCGCAGGTCGAGGCGGCCATTGCCGCGCACGGGCTGGGCGAGCGCTTCCGCCTGCCGGGCTGGGTCACGCCGGAGGAGGTGATTTCCCATTTCGCCAAAAGCGACCTGCTCTTCATGCCCTCGCTCTCAGAGGGGCTGCCGGTGGTCGGCGTGCAGGCGCTGGCGATGGGACTGGCGATTGTCGCCAACAAGGTGGGCGGGTTCGTAGAACTGGTCGAGCCGGGGCGCAACGGTTTCCTGGCCGAGCCGGGCGACGGCGAGGCGGTGGCCGCCGCGTTGCGAAGTCTGCTCTCCGACCCGGCCGCGCTGGCGCAAGCCCGCCGCATCAGCCGTGACCTGGCGCGCCGCTTCGACATCGAAATCGTGGCCGACGGCTACGAGGCCATCTTCCGCGAGGTAACGGGATGACCGCATTCGTCCTGCCGCGTTTCATCCTCGGCAACCGCGGCGACATCGCCAGCCGCTGGGGCGTGCTGCGCGCCCTCCACGACCTCGGCGCGGACGATGTGACCGTCTTTTCCCGCGCAGACGAGGATGTGCCGCCGCTGCCGTATCCCGGCCTGAGATACCGCCCGCTGAAGAACCTGCTCCAGGACCGCGCCGGCTGGCGCGCCCTGCGTCGCGCGGATACCGTCCTGTGGGCGGTCGGGCTGGACATGCAGGATGATTCCAGCCTGGCGCGCCTGCTTTATCTTTGGGGCGCGTTTCGTCTGTACCGGATGCTGGGGCTGAAAATCGTGGCGCTCTTCCAGGGCGCGGGGCCGATCACGACCCGCGCCGGGCAGATTCTCGCCCGGCAGGCGCTGAAGCAGGTGGATACCTTCGTCGCCCGCGACCCCGGCACGTACAATTTGATTGGCCGCATCCGCCCGGAAACCCACCGTATCCTGGCGCACGACGCCATCTTCCTGCCCGGCTTCGAGCAGGACGCCCGCGCCGCCGACCCCGTCGAAGGGGCGCGGCTGGACTCGTTTTTCGCGGACGCGCAAGGCGAAGCCCTGAGCCGGTCGAAGGGTCCGGTCGTCGGGCTGAACATCCGCCAGTGGTTCCATTTTTCGTCCGGCCTGCTTCCTTATCAACTGGCAAAGAAAAAGTACCGGGCGCGCTCGCTCGCCAAAATGGCCGAACTGACCGAACGCGCCGCCTGGCTGGTTGCCGCCCTGCGCCGCGAGCTCGATGCCCGCATCCTGCTCGTCTCGGCCTACCAGCCCGGCATCCTGCCATGGGAGGACGACCTGCCCTGGCTGGCCGGACTGAAAGCCCGCTTCGCGGACGACGAAAACGTGCTGCTCACCGACGGGCCGCTGTCCATGCCCGGCTACTACGCCATGATGTCGCGCCTCGACCTGATGATCGGGATGCGCCTGCACTCCACGCTCATCGCCCTGCGCTACGGCGTCCCGGCGCTGAACCTGAGTTACACCCTCAAGGGCGGCGACATCCTGAACGCTCTCGGCCTCGGCGCGAATGTGGTAGACTTGGGCGGTTTCCTGCAATCCCCGCAAGCCGCCTTCGAGCGCACCGCGGCCATCCTTGCCAGCCTGCCCGCCGAACGCGAGGCCGTGCGGCAGGGCGTGGAGCGCGCCGTCCGGGCCAACCTGGCGGTGATGCAGGACCTGGTTGCCGGAAAACTATGACTCACCCTGTTATTCCTCCCCTCTCGGACGAACTGATCCAGCGCGTCACCCGTCATCGGTCGGACGCGCTGCGCGGCGTGGTCAAGGTGGACCCGGCCAAACTGGCGCGCGACTACCTGGACCTGAACCGGGCGCGCGAACTCTTCAACCGCGTCCGCCCCCTGCTCCCCGCCCAGGGCGGGCGGATGCTGGAACTCGGCAGCGGCTTCGGCACCCTGGTCTCGTACGCGGCCAAATGGGAGGGGGTGCAGGCCTTCGGCGTGGAACCCAACCCCGATTCGGCCGCGGTCTGCCGCGCGGTCCAGGACGAACTCGGACTGACCGGCAACCGCATTCCGCGCGCGGCCGGCGAGTCGCTCCCGTTCGCGTCCGGTACGATGGACCTGGTCTGCTCGTTCACCGTCTTCGAGCACGTGGCTGACCCGGCCGCGGTGCTGGCCGAGGCGGTGCGCGTCCTCCGAAGTCCCGACCCCGCGTCGGGGAAGCCGGGCGGGACCCTGCACTTCGCCTTCCCGAACTACGGCTCATGGTGGGAGGGACACTACGCCATCCTGTGGATCCCGCACATCGCCAAACCGCTCGCCAAACTTTACGTCCGCCTGCTCGGACGCAATCCCGCCTTCCTCAACCACTTGCAACTGATTGACTACCGCCGCCTGATGAAGTATCTCGCCCCGCTGCGCGAACAGGTGGAGGTGCTCGACCTGGGCCAGTCCACCTGGGAGGAACGCCTGCGCACGGCGGCCTTCTCGGACTGGGCGCAGTTGAGCAAACTGAAGGGCTGGGTGCGCCTCGTGCAGCGCCTGCGCCTGGTGGACCTGCTCATCCGGCTGGGCCGCCGCCTGCACTGGGAGACGCCGTTCATCCTGGTGTTGAGGAAGCGCTAAGCCATGTGCGGAATCTCCGGCGCTTTTGCCAGCAAGCCTTTCCCTGCCAGGATTGCAGAGGAAATGGTGGCGCGCCTGCACCACCGCGGGCCGGACGGATCGGGGCTGTTCTCCGCCCTGGATGGCCGCCTCGCGCTGGGACACAACCGCCTGAGCATCGTGGACCTCTCGGACGCCAACGCACAGCCATTCCACGCCCACAGCGCGGACGTTGTTCTCGTTTTCAACGGGGAAATCTATAATTTCAAATCCCTGCGCGCCGAACTGGAATCCCTCGGCCACGCTTTTCATACAACAGGCGACACGGAGGTTGTTGTCGAGGGGTACCTCGAATGGGGAAAGAATGTTTTCGCCCGCATGGCGGGCATGTTCGCCCTGGCGCTCTGGGATGGCCGCAGTCAGACCCTCCTGCTGGCGCGCGACACGTTCGGCATCAAGCCGCTCTACTACTACGCCGACTCGAACCGCCTGCTCTTCGGGTCGGAGGTCAAAGCCATTTTTGCCGACCCGTCTGTCCGGCGGGAATTCAACCTGCCCGTCGTGATTGATCTCGCCAGTTTCGGCTTTCACCTGACGCACGACACGGTTTACAAGGATGTCCGGCAACTGCCTCCCGGCCACATCCTGGAAGCACACCTGGAGTCCGGCAGGGTGGACTGCTCGCTCCGGCGCTTCCTCTCGCTGGAGGATGTAATTCAGGCCAGCGCAGGAGGAGAGGGTATCGACGCGGAGTCCGTGCGGGAGCAACTGGCCGCCTCGGTGGAGGCGCACCTGGTCTCCGACGCGCCGCTGGCGATGTCGCTCTCCGGCGGGCTGGATTCCAGCGCGGTCTGCGCCCTGGCCAGCCGGATCAACCCGGACATTTTGTGCTACACCGTCGGCTACGGCGAAGAAAGCGACGAAACGCCTTTTGCGAAGAGCGTTTCCGAGAAATTGGGCATCCGGCAGGTGGTGGCGAACGCCCGCGTGCTCGACCTGGAGAACCTGTTCCGGCGCATGGCCTGGCACCTGGAAGAGCCGGTGCCGAACATCCAGGCCCTGACGCCATTCTTCCTCGGGCAGGCGCTCCACCAGTCACAGGTCAAAGTGGTCCTGCTGGGCGAGGGGTCCGACGAACTTTTCGGCGGGTATCCCTGGCACGCGCTGGCAAAAGCGCCCCTGCCTCCGGCCTCGATATTTTCCATTTACGCCTCGAGGCGGCGCACGAACGCCGCGACTCTCGGACTGCTTTTCGACGAATCGGTGGCCGGGACTGGCGTCCGGGAACGGCTCGCTTTTCACTTCAACGAATTCCAGCGGGTATGGCAGGCCTCGCGCGGCACGCGCTTGCAGCGCTTCCTCCATTTCGACTGCACGTACCAGCTGGCCTATTCCCAACTGCTGCGCGTGGACAAGATGCTGATGGCCCATTCCGTCGAGGGCCGCGTCCCGTTCCTGCACACGCCGCTGCTCGCCTCACTTTGGATGATGAGGGATGGACAACGCATCACCGGTCCGGCCTTGAGGCGGCCGGTCTTCCAAGGGAAAGCCATCCTGCGCCAGGCGATGACAGGCCTGCTGCCCGCGCCGGTCGTCTGGCGCGCCAAATTCGGACGCGGCGGCACGCAGAACCTGTACCAGGTCGGGCTTACGCCGCTCCTGCAGGACGCGCTCACCCGCGCCCGGCGCGACCCGGCCTTTGCCCCGGCCCGCGAAGCGCTCGGTTTCATCAATTGGTCCGCCATGGACGCGGCCGGAGGCCTGACCCCGAAGGTGCAGTTGTTCCTGTTGATGCTGCTCCACCTGGCCGACATTGGGATCGTACGCGGGTTCGAAACACAGCCGGCGCTGGACCGGCCCGTGGCCGAGGTCGCGGTCTAACCAGGCCAGAGGTCCGGCATGAAAAAGAAAACCTCCCTGTCTCGCGTGCTTTTCAATGCGCTGCGGATCGTTGTCCCGCTGGCGCTGATCGGCTATCTCCTCAGCCGCGTGGACTGGGCGGCAGCCTGGCCTTACCTGCAACAAATGGACTGGTGGTGCCTGCCGGTTTCGGCGGGATTGTTCACGCTTTCCCAGGTGGTCATCGCCGTGCGCTGGCATTTCCTGCTGCGCTTCCAGAAACTGGAGATCCCCTTCGCCCGCCTGCTGGGACTGGTCTTCGTCGGCGCGTTCGCATCCAATTTCCTGCCCACCACGATCGGAGGGGACGTTGTCAAAATGGCGGGCGCGGCGCAGGGAGAAAAAAAGCGCGGCGTGATCGTGGCCTCGGTGGCCGCCGACCGGCTGTACAACCTGGCCGGCATGGTCCTGCTCCTGCCGCTCGCGCTGACGCTGGAAGGCCTTACCCTGCCCGGCTTGGGACGGGGCGGCCTACTCCCGGTCCTCGGCCTTGCCGGGTGGATGGGCTGGCCGAAACTGCGCGAGCGCCTCGTCCGCACCTGGCGGGAGGTGCGCAAGTGGTTCGTCTCGCCCGCCTGCGTCCTGCCCGCGCTGGCGCTTTCCTGGCTTTCCATCGGCCTGGCGTTCGCCTCTTTCTGGGTGATCGCCCTGGGGGTGGGCATCCACGTCTCCTACTGGCAGGCCTCCGGGATCGCGGAACTTTCTTATTTCGTCGCCTTGATTCCCATCGCCATCAATGGTCTCGGCATCCTGGAAGGCAGCGTCACCTACCTGCTCGTGCTGCAGGGTGCCTCGCTGGAACAGGCCGTGGCCGCGGCGCTCCTTTCCCGTTTGGTGACGATGTCTGTCAGCCTGCTTGGCGGCGTGCGCCTGTTTTTCGGCTGGCGGGATTTATTGAATCTGGCCGGACAAAGGAAAGCAGAGAATCATTCACAAAACGACCCGCCTCTAGCGGTAAAATAACACAGGAGTTGCCAATGTCAACGATGGAAAATGCCATTCAACCTTATTTGAAGTTCATCTGCGATCCGGTCTCGCGCAAGCCGCTCGAAATCGAGATCAGTGAACAGGGGACGCCCAGCCTGGTCTGCAAGGCCTCCGGTCTGCGTTACCTGTTCATGGAAGACATCCCCGACCTGCGCCCGGACGCCGGCATCCCGCTGCACGGGGAAAAGGCCGAAGAGATATTTTCGAAACACCAGGCTGAGAAGCACAACGAAGTGATGCGCCACTACGACCAGAAACCCTGCCACAACTACATGGCGCTGGACAACATCCCGCTCGGCCGCTGGCTGCGCGAGGAAAAGTATGCCGCCTGGTTCAAAGACCTGGGCTTCGTGGTCGAAGTCGGCGCCGGGAAGGGCGCCATCGCCGAGGTGTTCAAGCAGCACCGGGGCGTCACCCCATTTTGCATTGACCTGGCGTACGGCTCGCTGAAATACGTCCGCCGGCCGCCGGTAGAGGCGCCCGCCGCGCTCGGCTCCAATCTGCGCCTGCCGCTGCGGGACGCATCCGCCGACATGGTCGTCTCCTACGGCGTCATCCATCACACCCCCGACCCGATCATGAGTTTCCGCGAACTGGTGCGCGTGCTCAAGCCGGGCGGGAAATTAATGCTCGGCGTTTATTCCTGGGAGGGACTCTACCGCTCGCTGTATTTCTTCGTCAGCCCGCAGGTCAAGGCGGTGCGAAAGGTCCTCGGTCCCCAACTCGGCGATCTCGTCCTGAAAGTGACCGCCTTCCCGCTCTACTACCTCGCCCTCTCGTTCGCCCTCGCCGTTTTTCAGAAAAGTTTCTTCCCCGGCCCGCGGCGGTCGTGGGAGCAGTTTGGCGACGATTTCCTGACGCCGTTCGCCCGCTTCTACATGCGGGAGGAGATGATCTCGCTGGGCGATGCGCTGGGATTGCGCCTGATCGCACACGAGATGGGCGGGGCGCGCAAGGCTCACTTCTACTGGTTCGAGAAACCGGCCTGAACCGATGACCCGGATCAGGATCGAGAGCAAGATGACGAGAAAAATCCTTCTCACCGTTCTTCTCCTGGCACTAGGCTGGGCCTGTGTGGGAGAGATGCGCGAGGCCTTGGCCATTCAGCGAAACTGGGATGTTCTACTCTCCCCGCTCCACCTGCTGACGATTGCCGCCGCGGCGCTCCTGCTCCTGGGCGGACTGGCCGCGCTGCTCCTGTCCATCTGGGGACCGGATGAGGCGGGGCGGCTCCCGCTCAACGCCGGCCACTTGCGCTGGTTCCGCTGGGCAGCGCTGGCGGCCTGCCTGGGTTTTGTGATCTGGTTCTTCCTGTACTCGCCCTGGCAGGTGGTCTTCACCGGCCTGTGGACGCGCACACTTTTCCTGCTTGGCATGGCTCAACTCGCCGCGCTTTCGGCTGGCCGTGAGGAGAATCCGCCGGATTGGCATATCCTGGTATTAGCCTTGGCATGGCTGGGGTACCTTGAAGCAGTTAATGAAGTTCGACTGATGACCCCCCTCGCCGTTATCTACCGCGGCGTGACGCTGATCGGCGCAGTATTGGCAGCGGGAGTCGCAATTTTCCTTTACCACCTGGATGTCTTCCCAAAGGTGCAGACCCGGCTGTCTGTCTGGCGTGATCGAATGGCTGTCTGGCGTAATCAGCTGACTGCCTGGCGCGACTGCGCCGGCTGGCTGCGCTGGCTCTTTGGTATCCTCCTGGCTTGCGCGCCTCTGCTCCTGCTTTATCTGGAAGGTCGGGAGAATTATGCCGCCTACTTGCTTCCCCGCTTGAGCGTCTTCTTGCTTGCGCTCGTCGGCCTGGCAGTGCTGGTCAGCAAAGAGAAGAAACAGCTGGTAACGCCCGAAGGCTGGATCACCGCCGCCGGCCTGCTGCTCTTCGCCACCGTGATCTCCAACCGACTCACCGGCGTGACCGCCTATCCTTTCTCCCTTGGCTGGTCGGAAGGAAATCGCTTCTATGATTATTCCCTGACCTTCGCCAGCAATCTTTACAACTATCCCGGCAAACTGGAAGTGCCTTATTTCTCGCCCGGGCGCTACGCCCTGTGGGGGTCGTTGTTCCTTATCCCCGGCCTGCCCATCTGGGCGCACCGCCTGTGGAACGTCTTCCTGCTGACCGTCCCGGCGCTGACCGTCGGCTGGCTGCTCGCCCGCCCGGTGCGGACCTCGCGCCTGTTCCCGCCCTTCCTGCTGTGGATGACCCTCTACCTGCTCCAGGGACCGGTCCTGCCGCCGCTGCTGGTGGCGCTAACGCTCTTCCTGCCATTCCTGTTCGTCAGGAACCCCTGGGTGCGCGCCGCCTCGCTGGTAGCCACCAGCCTGGCAGCCGGCCTCAGCCGCTTTACGTGGGCGGTGGGACCCGGCGCCTGGGGCGCGCTGGCCGACCTGTTGCTCTACTATCCCCAGCGGAAAGGGAATTTCCTCCAGCGCATCTGGCCCACCGCCGCCCTGGCCCTGCTGGGAGTCCTGCCCGGCATATTGGCCTCCTGGGGCAACGTTTGGAATAGATCGTCTGATATTATTGGCAAGCAGCCGCTGCTGTGGTACCGCTTGTGGGCGAACGCCACCTACCCGGCCGGCATCCTGCCGGGCATCCTGCTGGCCTCCGGTCCGCTGGTCGTGCTGCTTGTCTGGTTGGCTGCCACCCGCCGCTGGAAAATGGACTGGGTGCAGGCCGCCGCCGCGGCGGGCGCTTCGCTGGCGTTCCTCGGCGCGGGCATTATCATGAGCATGAAGATCGGCGGCGGCGGCGACCTCCACAACCTGGACCTTTACCTCCTGACCATCGCGCTACTGGCCGGGCTGGCCGCCCACGCCCTCCACCGAGATGGCCGATTGGCCCCCGCTGCATGGCCGCGCAGGGCGCAGGCCGTGCTGGCGCTGTTCCTGCTCATCCCGGCATGGAATGCCTGGCGCGTGACCACGCCTGCATTTGTGCCTTCTGCGGAGACCACAAATGCTTCCCTCAACTTTCTACAGGCAACTGTCAAAGATTATCAGGATAAAGGGGAAATTCTCTTCATGGACCAGCGCCAGTTGCTGACCTTCGGCTTTATCAAAGATGTGCCGTTCACGCCGGATTACGAAAAGAAATACATGATGGACCAGGCCATGGGCGGCAACGCGGCCTATTTCGCCTCCTACTACCGCGACCTGGCAAACCGCCGCTTCGCCCTCATCATCACCGAGCCTCTGAAAATCAATTACGCTGGCCGGACGAAAAATTTCGGCGAGGAAAACGATGCCTGGGTACAGTGGGTATCCGTTCCCACCCTATGTTTCTACCAACCACTCATCACACTTCAAGATGCTGGCGTACAACTGCTCACGCCGCGCGAAAATACCGAAGCCTGCGCCCAATACCTGAACCCGTGATAACCATGAACCTGCGCTACCTGCTCCCCCGCCTCGCCCGCCACTTCCTCCCCGAAAGGCTGACCCGCTTCCTGCTGCGCCGCGGCTGGATCATCCGCCCCGGGCTGGAGACGCGCGAACCGGCGCTTGCCGCGGCGCGCTACGCCGAAACGCTCGCCGCCCACGGGCTGACTCTCGCCGGGAAGCGCGTGCTGGTTTTCGGCTACGGCGGACGGTTCGCCCTGGGCGTGGACCTGCTCCGCCGCGGCGCGGCGCACGTGGTATTGTGCGACCGCTTCGCCCCGCCCGACCACCGTCGCAACCGGGACCTGCTGCCGGCCGCGCAAGACTGCCTGCTGGCGCGCGGCGCGGAGGTCTGGCCGCGCCCGGAGTTCATCACCCTCGTGCAAGAGGACATCCGCACAGCCGCGCAGAAGCGCCTCTTCCCGCCCGTGGACTTGGCGCTGAGCGCCTCGGTCTTCGAGCACCTGCCCGCCGCCGACATGGACGGCATCACCGCTGCCCTGGCCGCGCTGACCCTGCCCGGCGGCGCGCACCTGCACTTTGTGGACCTGCGCGACCATTTCTTCAAATACCCCTTCGAGATGCTGACCTTCTCGGAGCGCGCCTGGCGGAACTGGCTGAACCCCACCAGCAACCTGAACCGCTTCCGGCTGGGCGATTACCGCCAGGTTTTCGAGAGCCATTTCCCGCAGGTGGAGATGACCGTGCTCGAGCGGGATGAGGCCGCGTTCGCGCGCCTCCGCTCCCGGGTCCGGCCCGGGTTCGTGACCGGGGACGATCAGACCGACAGCGTGACCCAGATGCAGGTACTCGCCCGCCGGACGTAGGGTGGAATTAATTCCGCCCTATCATTCAGCGAAATGAATTTCGCCTTACCTATACAGAAACCGCCAGCGCCGGGCATCGCCCCCGGCGCTGACCTGTATTTCCGGCAAACGACGGAAAACCGATTGTAAAGATACTTAATCAATCTGTTATGATAATCCAACCAATATCCGGTTAAAATCAGAATGAGCGAAAGATATAATGAATTAGTCTATCTTTCCTTCGCTGTAATTTACCCGTTTTAATCGTTCGGAGGTGAGTTATGAATGCACGAACCAGTTTACCCGGCAAGATCCTGCGCGCGGCCGCGCTGGTGGTGATTGTGGCATCGCTCTTCGGGATGCCGGGCGCCGCCGTCCCCGCCCGCGCCCAGGCTGAAGGCACAGACCCGCACACCCCGGTGCAGTCGCCGCCGCTCGAACAGGGAGGGGTGGACCACCAGACCCTGCTCGACAGCATGGCAGCTGCCCCAGGAGAGATGTCGGTGGTCCCGCTCCCGGAAAACGACGACCGCATCCGCATCACGCCCACTGACAGCATCCCCTGGCGGTACATCGCCCAGATCCTGTTCACGTATCCATCGGGACCAAATAAAATCTGCACCGGTTACTTTATCGGACCCCACACCATCGTCACCGCCGGGCATTGCGTTTATGACCCCGTGTACGGCTGGACCAACCGCGCCGACGTCACACCCGGCCAGGACGGCACCACCCAGCCCTATGGGATGGCGCAAGCCATCCTTACCTACTCCACCGATGCCTGGGTGAACAGCGGCGACCCGCTGTACGACTACGGCGCGGTGCAATTGGATCCATCTGCCACCATTGGCTATTCCACCGGCTGGATGGAATACGGCTACTTCAGCGATTCGTACCTCGGCAACTACTACCTGACCGGCACGGCCAACCTGGCCGGCTACCCCATGGATAAAGATGCCGCGTGCGGCGTCGGGACTGCCGCCTGCCTGTGGTGGGACAGCGGTCCGCTGACCCAAATCAGCGACACCCACCTGAGTTACGGCATGGATACCGACTTCGGCGATGCCGGGCAGGACGGCGCCCCCATCTGGGTCAACGACGGCGGGCATTTCTATGCCACCGGCATCAACCTGTTCGACGCGGGCGGATTCGTGTTCCCGGAAACCGATTGCCTGTCCGGCAACAACTGCGGCCTGCGCATCACCCCCGAGATGGCGGTCAACTTCACCACCTGGTCGGGGCAGGGCCCGGTCACCGACTGCTACACCCTGGCCCTGACGCACACCGGCGAGGGGTCCGATCCGGCTGCCGATCCCATCAAGAGCCAGGGCTGCGCGCCGGGGCAGTACCTGCCCGGCACCATCATCAGCCTGACCGCCAGCCCCGCCGCGCACTGGGAAATGGACTCCTGGACCGGCACGAACGACGATACCAGCACGGCGCTCACCAATGAAGTCACCATGCCGGCCAGTTACCACACCGTCACCGCCAACTACCGCCTGATCTGCTACGCGTTCAGCGCGGCCGTCACGCCCGTTGGCGGAGGCAGCATCTACTTCAACCCGCCGTCCAACTGCCCGGGCGGGTACGGCGAGGGCGCCACCGTCGAACTGGTGGGACTGGCATCCTCCGGCTACGCCCTGAAGAACTGGACCGGCAGCCTGACCAGCACCAGCAACCCGCTGACCTTCACGGTGAGCGGCCCCATGTCCATCACTGCCAACTTCGTCCCAGCCCTGTCGGGCGGCACCTACGATGACCAGCACCCGGCCTTCGTCTACGCCCCCACGCCGGTCCCCAACTACCCGACCATCGGGACCAACTGGACAAATTACCCCAGTTTCGGCGGGCCTTACCTCAGCACCCTGCACCTCTCCAAAGGCCTGGGCGACAGCGCCACCGTCACCATTTACGGCACGGGTTTCAAACTCTACTACACCCAGGGTGCCAACCGCGAAAAGATGGATGTCTATCTGGATGACGGCGTCACGCCGTTTGCCACCATCAACATGTACGGAACGACCACCGTCTGGAAAAAACTGTGGACCAGCCCGGCCATCCCGGCCGGCGTGCACACCCTGCGCTTCGTCCATGTTGATGGGACATTACCAGGCCAGATTTACGCCGACATTGACGGCCTGATCGTGGTGCCTGTCCCCGACATCGTCCCGCCCGCAGCCATCTCGAACCTGGCGGCTGCCACCGGAACGAGCGGCGGCAGCGTGAACCTGACCTGGACCGCCCCCGGCGACGACATCACCGCCGGCACAGCCACCAGTTACCTGGTGCGCTACAGCGCGAGTCCCATCACGAGCGAGAGTGCCTGGAACGCGGCCACCCCCATCACGAGCGGCCTGCCGGTCCCGGCTGCAGGCGGCAGCCCGCAAAGCATGACCGCGGCCGGCCTGACCCCCGGCGCCACGTTCTACTTTGCCGTGCGCGCCAAGGATGAAGTCGCCAACCAGGGCGGCCTCTCCAACTCGCCGGACGCCGCGGCGCAGGTCGTCATCCCGCTCGGCATGGGAGTCCACGACGACAACAACAGCAACATTTCCTACGGCGGCGCATGGATCTACTACCCACTCATAACCGGGCCTTACCTCAAGACCTTGCATCTCTCCAACACCGTCGGCAATTCGGCCACCTTCTACTATTCCGGCGCTTCGTTCACGCTCACTTACACCGCCGCCGCCAACCGCGGCAAGATGGATGTGTACATTGACAACGTCAAGGTGGCCACCCTCAACATGTACAGCCTCGCCACCGTCTGGCAGAAGAAATGGATCAGCCCGACCGTGCCGATGGGCATCCACACCGTCCGCCTAGTGCATTTCAGCGGCACCTATGTGGACGTGGACGCCATCACCATTCCCGACAGCGTGCCGCCGGCCGCCATCATCAACCTGAACGGCGCGAGCGGAGCCGCCCCCGGCTCGGTTACCCTGACCTGGGACGCGGTCGGCGACGACGGCATCAGCGGCACCGCCGCCTCCTACCAGGTACGCTACAGCAACACCCCCATCAGCACCGAGGTGCTCTGGACCGCGGCCACGCCCATCACGGTTGGCGTGCCGGTCCCCGGTCCCTTCGGCACACCAGAGACAATGACAGTCACCGGCCTCTTCCCCGGCAACACATATTACTTCTCGGTGCGCGCCAAGGACGATGTCGGCAACCTGGGCGGGCTGTCGAACTCGCCCGGCCTGCAGGCCGCGCCGACCTCCCCGCTGGCAGTCGGCATGCACGACGACCCCAACCCGAACATTGTCTATCTGGGCGCTTGGACCTTCTACCCCAGCCTTACCGTTTCCTATGGCAGCACCCTGCACATGGCAACCGCTACCACCACCGGGGCCGCCGCCAACAACCAGGTGATCTTCTCGTTCACCGGTAACCGGTTCATCCTCAACTATGTCAAGGCGCCCAACCGGGGCATAGTGGATGTCTACCTGGACGGGATCAAAGTGACGACGTTGAACTTGTACAACTCGACCACCATCTGGAGAGCCACGTGGGATTCCGAGCTCGTCGTCCCGACCATGCCGTACGGCACACACACGGTCAGGCTCCAGCAGATATTTGTCTCAACCACCCGCCCCTACATGGACGTGGATGCCATCGAAGTCAGGAACGACCCGTAAAACGGCCCGGCTTTTCGCAGAACAACAGGAGCGCCCTTCGCGGCGCTCCTTTCCATTTCGGATATAATCTGCTTGGCGGCCCGTGATGCTGCCACACTCTTTCGCTGTTGGGAGCAGACAGGCATGGCATTCTTCCAAAACGGTTCCATGATCCTCCTGGGGATCGCCTTTCTTTTCTGGCTGCTGGGCGGATGGCTGATCGCCGTCCGCAGTTTCAACCTCCCCCGCAACGAACAGACGCTCATCGGCCTGGCCCTCGGCCTGACGCTCGGCAACTGGACCGCCAACCTGCTGGCCCGGTTCCTGCCCCTGCCGCACGCCTTCTGGCTGGCGGCCCTGCTGGTGCTGGCCGCAGGGATTGCGCTGGCCTGGCCGCTGAAATTCCGCGAACTGCTGGCCGCGGCGCGCGAGTCGCTCCTGCCCTGGCTGGCAGTAGCCGTCATCGTCTTCGTCATGTACAAGATCGGACGCGGCCTGGCCATCTTCGACGATTACCAGAACCTCCCCACCGCCTCCATCCTGGCCACCGGCGACGTTCCGCCACATTTCGCCCTTGACCCGGCCTTGCGCTTCAACTATCACTACTTCCTGTTGTTCCTGGCAGCCCAATTCATGCGCCTGGGAAATATGTTCCCCTTCACCGCCCTCGACCTGGCGCGCGCCCTGTCCTTCGGACTGATGTTCGTCCTGCTCTTCCTGTGGGTGCGGCGCGTCACCTTCAGCCGGCTGGCCGGCTGGCTGGCCGCCATCCTGATGGCCTTCACCGGCGGGATGCGCTGGCTGCTGTTGCTCTTCCCCGCCTCCGCGCTGAACAAGATCGCCGCCCAAACCGTGTTGATGGGATCCGCCAAGGACACCGGAACGGAATTCCTGCAAAACCTGGTCTCGCCCTGGGCAATTGGCGGCGACGGGCCAGTGCCGTTCCCGTTCGCCTTTGCAAACGGCGTTCACCCGCCCGCCATCATGTCATTTTCCGGTTTCAGCGTGTTCTACATCGTCATCCTGCTCGTCCTGTTGATGACGTACGACCGCTGGAAACACTGGAGCGCGGCGGTCGTGACGACGGTCCTGCTGGCCTCGCTGGCGTTCGCCAACGAGGTGGCACTGGCACTCCTGCTGGCGGGGGCGGGCGTGGCGCTGGTCGTTTACTGGATCGCCAAACGGACCGTCCGCCTGCCGCGCAGTCTCCTGCCGTGGATCGCCGCCGCGGCCGCCGCGCTGGTGATCGCCCTCTTCCAGGGCGGGATGCTCACCGAAGTCCTGCGCAACCTGCTCAGCGGCGGGAGGGCCTCCTACTTCAATGTCTCCTTCTCCTTCGCCTGGCCGCCCCTGATCGTCTCCAGCCACCTCGGCCCGCTGACCTTCGACAACGGCTGGAAGATCCTGCTGGCCTTCCTCGAAACCGGCCCCATCATCCTGCTCTTCCCGCTCGTCGCCCGGCACGGCGTCAAGGCCGCGCGGGAGGAACGCTGGCTCGAGGCCGCCCTGGCCGGAGCGGCATTCGTCAGCCTGTTCACCGTCTTCGTCCGCTACGAAGGGACAGGCGGCATCACCGGCACCACCCGCCTGCTCGAGGGCCTGCTGCTGGCCTGTAAACTCTTTGCCGTCCCGCTGCTCTGGGCATGGGCGCGCGAACGGTCCGAAACGCTCAAGGCCGGGCTGCTGGCCGCCGCGGCCGTGACCGTCTTCGGCGGGATCGTCATGTTCGGCACCGAACTCATCGCCGCCGCGAAACCGGTGGCCTCGTTCTTCCTGACGGACATGGATGTGCAAATGGAAAAGGAATACTGGAACCGGCTGGAACCCGACGCACTGGTCTTCGACCCCATCCCCCCGCGCGCTCCAACTGTCTTTGGGCGATTCACCGACGCATACCTGACCTGGTATGACCCCAAACCGGAATGGCAGGTGCTCGTCGCCGCGCCGGACCCGTACCAACTGAACGCCGCCGGGTTCGATTACGCCTATTATGACATCCGCTACTGGGAGAGCCTCACCCCGCAGGCGCAGAAATTGCTCCAATCCCCCTGCGTGGTGCTGGTCAAACAGGTGGACGGCTACCGAGGCGAAAACGACCTGCGCGCCGACTACCGCCGCCTGGTGGATATCCGCAACTGTAAATAGCGCTCTGAAAAAAATCAAAAGTCCCCGATCACGCATCGGGGACTTTTTGTCATTCGACGAAATGCCCCACTTCGTACACCGCCTCAAACAGGCTTTTCATCTCCCAAACCCGACCTCGAGCACGCACCTCCTGCCCCGGCATTCGCCCAGGCACAGTTCCACGCGGCGGCAAACCATCTGCCCGACAACGGGCCAGTAGTGGCGCAGCGAGTCGTATTTGACGCCGCGGTACTGGCCGCGCGACAGCATTTTCAAGCGGGGAGCAGTCATCGGGTCCCTCCTGTTCCGGCCGGGCGGCGGGCGCAAATATAAAGCGACCCGGCAAATTCCCGCACCAGCGGAATTTTCTCCAGCGCCGATCCAACCTTCTCGAAAAAGCCAATCGCCGCGGGCGGGATGGCCGGGTGCAGCCAGTCGCGCGGCGTCACCTCGATCCCGGTAAACCCTGCCTCCCGCAGGAGCCTCCGCATCTGCCATCGGAAGAAGGCCGTCTCATCGGGGGAGTCGCCCATGCGCTCTTTGATCCAGGGAATATTCTTCTCGATCATGATCTGCGGGTTGAGCATGTTCGGCTCGGCGAAGGCCATCACGCCGCCCGGCTTCCCCGACGCGGGGTCGGGACTTCGGAGCAGGCGGAAGATTTCGGCCAGCGCGGGGTGGATGTCGAGATGGTGCAGCACCGACGAGCCGATGACCGCGTCAAACCCCCCGGCCTCGTCCAGCGTCTCGAACGGCTGGCAGACGAAGCGCACGTTGCCCGGCAGGCGGCGTTCGCGTGCCCGCTCCAGCAGGTCTTCGGAGATGTCCAGCGCCAGGAGGTCGGCCCCGCTCGCGGCGAAGACCTCGGTGAAATTGCCGGTGCCGCAGCCGATCTCCAGCACCCGCACCCCGGACCGGAGTCCGGCCTGCGCGGCGATCCAATCCGCGCGGCGGCGGAAGCGCACCTGCCCGGCGGGCGTGCCCCAGCCCCAGACCTGCTCGGCCCCGGCTTCGGATAGTTTCCGCCCGTGGGCGATCTCGTGTTCTGCGCGATTCGATGCTGTCATGATCCAGTCTCCAAGACGAGATTAGAGATTCACCGCGAAGAAGCGACCCCAAAGGACGGGGGCAGGCGGCCGCGAAGATTTCTGAGACACGCAAAGGGTTCCTTCGCGACTCCGATGATTTCTTCGCGTTCTTCGCGGCTTCGCGGTTCCATCTTTCTTTAGATAAACTTCAGCCGCCGCGCCGCGAACCAGACCATGCGCAGCAGCAGCCAGCCGTGCTTCCAGCGCTGGATGTTGGTCTCGCCGTACGTCCGCTCGCGGTAGCGGATGGGCAGGTCGGTGATCTTCAGGTTGAGTTTGGCCGCGCCGAACAGCAGGTCGAAATCGCCGAACGGATCGAAGTCGCCGAAATAGGCGCGGTTGGCGGCGATCTTGTCATAGTCGGCCTGCCACAGCGCTTTCGTTCCGCACAGCGTATCCTTGAGCGGCTGTCCGAGCAGCCAGGAGAACGCCAGACTGAAGAACTTGTTGCCCAGCAGGTTGAACGAGCGCATCGCCTGGCGTTCCATCGGGTAGACCAGCCGCACGCCGTTGATGAACTCGCCCTTGTTGGAAACCAGCGCGGCGTGGAAACGCGGCAGATCCTCCGGCGGGACCGTCAGATCGGCATCCAGGATCATGAGGATGTCGCCCGCGGCGTGCGCGAAGCCCAGCCGGACCGCGTCCGCTTTGCCCGCGCCGGTCTGCCGGAAAAACTTGCAGCGCCGCTCCGGGTGACGGTCCATCTCCCGCTCGATGGCCGCGGCGGTGTCGTCGCGCGAGTGGCCCTCGACAAAGATAAGTTCGGTGAAGCGTCCCATCTCCGGCAGGCGCTCGAAGATGGCGGGAATGTTCCCGGCCTCGTTGCGCGCCGGGACGACCACCGAGACGGACGGCTTCCCGTCCCGGCGGTCCGCTTGCGGACGGGCGACGACGAAGTTGGCAAGCGCCCAGTCGCGGAACGGCCACAGGTGCACCAGGAAGCGGTTGCAGAACGGCTCCAGCAGCGGAAAGGGCAGCGGCCACAACATCTCCTGCCAACCGCGCAGTTTTTCGAACCCGGCCAGGAGCAGCAGGTTGGCAATATCCTCGTTCGTCAGCCAGTTCTGGTCGAGATGCGGGACGGCCAGCCCGATCCGCTGGGCCAGGGTGAGGGGAAATTCCCACAGGTGGCTGTAATAATTCAGGATGAGACGGGTGCGGGGGCCCGCAAGCCGCCGCGCCTGTTCGAGGGCGGCCTGCACGTCCCACAGGTCGTTGACCGTGTCGGAGAGGATGATGAAGTCAAATTCCCCGTCCAGCGCGGAAAGGTCGTGCGCGTCCGCCTCGAAGAAGCGCAGGCCGGGATGGCGGAGGCGGGCGCGTTCCAGCATGGCAGGCGAAAAGTCCACGCCCACGCCTTCGGACGGTTCGAGCGCCGCCAGCAGGTCGCCTTCGCCGCAGCCGATCTCCAGGACGCGCTGCCCCAGTCTGACGAGGAAACGGTAGACGCGCGCCAGGCGGCGGTGGTACAGCCCGCCCCAGCCGCGGCGCGGGCCGCGGCGCGCCTGAATGTCCCAGAATTCCTGGCGCACGCGGCGGTATTCGAGGGCGGCCGGGTCGGTCCGCGGGGAGGGGGAATGTTTTGCCATATCGAGGCCTGATTGTAATCGAAAACGGCTCTGCCACGTTCGCCGGGCGCCTCTTGACTCATCCCCCGGCGCGGTTATAATTCAACAGTTGAATTTTGGATTTTTGAATTATGGAAACCTCCCTCGAAAACTCCCGTGAAATGGCCCTGCTCGAATCCATCGAGCGCGACCCCAAAGTGACCCAGGCCTCCCTCGCCACCCAGATGGGCGTGGCGGTCGGGACCGTCAACTGGCATCTCAAGCGTCTCATCGCCAAGGGCTACGTGAAGATCACGCGCGCCGAGCGCAGGAAACTAAACTACATCATCACGCCCGAAGGCATTGCCCTGCGCGCCCGCCTGACCGTGGACTACATCGAACAGCAGTTCCTGCTCTACCGCAACGCACGCCGGCGCGTCAACGAGCAATTGCAGGAGGTGCGCCGCGCCGGGTTCGACCGCGTACGCGTCCTCGGCGCGGGCGACGTGGCCGACATCTGCCGGCTGACCTGCCTCGAACAGGGCATCGCCGTGGTGACGGACGAGGACGCCCCGGCGCTGGAAGTGGCCGGATTGAAAATCGTCCTGCACGCGGAGGCCGTCCATGCCTGATAAGCCGCACGTGCTGGTCACCGGCGGAGCGGGCTACGTCGGCTCGCTCCTGACCTCGGAACTGCTGCGCACGGGACGGCGCGTCACCGTGGTGGACGATCTACTGTTCGGCGGCGAGTCGCTGCTGGGATTCATGGCGCATCCCGATTTCCACTTCGTCAAAGCCGACGTGACCGAGCCGGATGCGGTGCGGACTGCCGTCCGCGCCGACTGGCCGAAGCCGGAGGCGGTGGTCCACCTGGCGGCCATCGTCGGGTTTCCGGCCTGCCAGGCCATCGGCAAGGCTGCCAGTTGGCGATACAACGTGGAGGCGGTGAAAACTGTCTACGAGCAGGCGGCCGGATTCGGGTCCGGGCGGTTCGTGTTTTCATCCACCTACAGCAACTACGGCCTCTCGCCGGACGGCAAGCCGGTCACCGAGGAGTCGCCGCTCAACCCGCAGTCCATCTACGCCGAGACGAAGATCGCCGCCGAGGAATTCCTGCTCGGCCAAAAGGACGCCTCGGCCGCGCCGCTGATTTTCCGATTCGCCACGCTGTACGGGATTTCGCCGCGCACGCGCTTCGACTTGATCGTCAACCAGTTCGTGCTGGAGGCGTTCACCAAGCGGGAACTGGTCATTTACCAGCGCGGCTATTCGCGCTCGTTTGTCCATGTCCGAGATGTAGTGCGCGGCATCCTGCTGGGGCTGGAGGCGCCGGAGGCCGCGGTGCGCGGCCAGGTCTACAACCTCGGCACGGACGACGGCAACTACACCAAAGATGAGATCGTGGCGCTCATCAAAAAGCGCCTGCCGGAGACGACGGTCACGCACAAGGACCTTTCGTTCGGCGGCGACATGCGCGACATCACGGTCTCGTTCGAGAAGATCCGCCGCGGGCTGGGGTTCGCCACCACCCTGACCGTGGAGGACGGCGTGCGTGAACTGCTCCACGCCCTGCGCTCCGGGATCATCCGCGAGCCGCAGAGCGAGCATTACCGCAACGCGCAGTTCATCGTGCATTGAAATTTTTGGACACGGAATACACGGACAGCACGGAAAAAGAACGGGGTTTTAAAGGCCTTTCCGTGAGAATCCGTAAAATCCGTCCCTTCCGTGTCCAGAATCACGGCAATTAGCCAGTTGACCACAAAGGCAAGAAGGATAGAGATGACCAAACCGAAAACCATGCGCGAGGTCAAGGAGATGTACGACCGGGGCGCGAACATCATGAAACTGTTCCATGAACTAGAGCCGGGCGCGACCAATTCCCTGCGCGCCATCCTGACCTCGTACGACCTGCAGTCCGGCTCGTACATCAAGTTCGTCACCGAGCACCCCGAATTCGTGGACAACTACATGGGCACGCTGGCGCGCCTGCTGGACGGGATGTTGCCCGCCTCCCTGCTGGAAGCGGGCGTGGGCGAGGCCACCACGCTGGTCAACGTGCTGGCGCGCATGACGAAGGTCCCGGCGGAGGCGTATGGCTTCGACCTGGCCTGGTCGCGCATCGCCTGCGGGAACGAGTACGCCGCGGCCAAGAAGGTGTCGCCGCACCTGTTCGTCGGCAACGTGATGGAGATCCCGATCCAGGACGATTCGTTCGACGTGGTTTACACCTCGCACACCGTCGAGTCGAACCGCGGGCGCGAGAAGGATATCCTGCGCGAACTCTACCGCGTCGCCCGGCGATATCTCGTCCTGCTCGAACCGTCGAACGAACTCGGCAGCGAAGAATCGAAGCGCCACATCGAGGAGTTCCGCTACTGCCGCGACCTGCCGCGCCACGCCGCCGAACTCGGTTACAAGGTCATCGAGCACCGCCTCTACGATTACCACTGGAGCCAGCGCAACCAGACTTCGCTGATGATCATCGAAAAGGGACTCGCCAGCCAAGCCCGTGACAACGAATACTGCCGCACGGACTTCTACGCCTGCCCAGCCTGCAAGCGCCCGCTCGAAATGCACAAGGGCAACTACTACTGCCGCGAGTGTTTCCTCGTCTACCCGGTCATCGGCGGGATTCCCTGCCTGGCGACCGCCCACGGCATCCTGGCGAGCAAGTATCTCGAAAAAGCGTAACCCTACCCTTGCGAAGGTTGCGGAACCTTCGCAAGGTTGAAGACAAAGGAGCATCCATGAACCAACCCTTCGACTGGAAAACAAAACGCGTCATCGTGACCGGCGGGGCCGGCTTCCTCGGTTCGTTCGTGACCCGCAAACTGGTCGCGCGCGGCGCGGCCGACATCCTCATCCCGCGCATCGAACACTACAACCTGACCGACCGCGACGAGATCCGCCGCCTGCTGGACGAGAGCCTGCTTCCGCCCGGTCAGCGTCCGGCGCACCTTCTGCCGGACAACTTCCAACCTGCCAACCTGCCAACTTTCCAACCTGCCGACCTCATCATCGTCCACCTGGCCGCGCACGTGGGCGGCATCGGCGCCAACCGCGAGCATCCGGCGGAATTTTTCTACGACAACCTGATGATGGGCGTGGAACTGATCCACCAGGCCTGGCAGCGCGGCGTGGGCAAGGTCGTCGCCATCGGCACGGTGTGCGCTTACCCCAAGTTCACCCCGGTCCCGTTCAAGGAGGACGACCTCTGGAACGGCTACCCGGAGGAGACCAACGCGCCGTACGGGCTGGCGAAGAAGATGCTGCTCGTCCAGGCGCAGGCGTACCGCCAGCAGTACGGCTTCAACGCCGTCTACCTGCTGCCGGTCAACCTGTACGGGCCGGGCGACAACTTCAACCCGGCCTCCTCGCACGTCATCCCGGCGCTCATCCGCAAGTGCCTCGAGGCGCAGGAAAGCAGCGAGAAGGAGATCGTCGTCTGGGGCGACGGCTCGCCGACGCGCGAATTCCTCTACGTGGAGGACGCCGCCGAGGGCATCCTGCTGGCAACCGAAAAATACGACGGCGCGGAACCGGTCAACCTCGGCTCCGGCTACGAGATTTCCATCAAGGATTTGGCGGAGATGATCGTCCGCCTGACCGGATTCAGCGGCAGGCTGGTCTTCGACCCGACCAAGCCCAACGGTCAGCCCCGCCGCGGGCTGGACGTGACGCGCGCCCGCGAGACGTTCGGCTTCCGCGCCGGCACCTCCTTCGAGGACGGCCTGCGCGCCACCATCGCGTGGTACCGCGAACACCGGAAGCAATAAGAAAACAACGCATCGAATTTCCCGAACAGGTCGAACTTTTCGAGAAATTCGCGGAATTCGATGCAAAAAAAAGACAGAGACAATGGCAAAGACCGCAATCAGCAAACCCGAACCCGGAACCGTCGTCCTGCGCCCGTCGCGCGGCTGGACGGCGCTCAACCTGCGCGACCTGTGGCTGTACCGCGAACTGGTCTTCTTCATGACCTGGCGCGACCTGAAGGTGCGCTACAAGCAGACCCTGCTGGGCGTCTCCTGGGCAGTGCTCAACCCGTTCCTGCAAATGGTGGTCTTCAGCATCTTCTTCGGCGAACTCGCCAAAGTCTCCTCCGACGGCCTGCCCTACCCGATCTTCGCCTACACCGCCCTCCTGCCGTGGACGCTGTTCGCCAACGCGTTGAACAACGCCAGCCGGTCGCTGGTCAGCCACCAGAACATGGTGACGAAGATCTACTTCCCACGCCTGCTCCTGCCGCTGGCCTCGGTCATGGCCGGGGTGGTGGACTTCCTGCTGGCTTTCCTCGTGTTGATCGGCATGATGATCTACTACAACGCCACCGGCGCCACGCACCTGACCCTGAACTGGGCCATGCTGACCCTGCCGCTGTTCCTGCTCCTGGCGCTGGTCACCGCGCTGGGCGTGGCGCTGTGGCTCTCGGCTCTGTACGTCAAGTACCGCGACGTGAACTACATCATCCCCTTCCTGGCGGAAGTCTGGAAGTTCGTCTCGCCGGTCGTCTACTCGACCAGCATGGTCCCGGCAAAGTGGCAGTTCGTCTACGCCCTCAACCCGATGGCCGGAGTGGTGAACGGGTTCCGCTGGGCGCTGCTCGGCACGCAGACCGCTCCCGACCTCCGGCTCGCCATCTCGGCGGCCATGGCGGTCATCGTGCTGGTCAGCGGACTGTTCTACTTCCGCAGCATGGAAAAAACTTTCGCAGACACAATTTAGACTATGAAACCTGTCATCCGTGTTGAAAACCTCGGCAAGCGTTACCGCATCGGCATGGCCCCGCTGAAATACGAGACCCTGAGCGGAAAGATCACCGACGCCCTCAGCGCGCCCCTGCGCGCCCTGCGCCGCGTCCAGTCGCCGAAGGCCGACGGCGCCGATACCATCTGGGCCTTGCGCGGCGTCTCCTTCGATGTCAAGCAGGGACAGGTGCTGGGCATCATCGGCCGCAACGGCGCGGGCAAGAGCACCCTGCTCAAGGTGCTCTCGCACATCACCGAACCGACCGAAGGCTCGGTGACGATCCGCGGCCGGGTCGGGTCCCTGCTCGAGGTCGGCACCGGCTTCCATCCCGAACTGACCGGGCGCGAAAACATCTTCCTCAACGGCGCCATCCTGGGCATGAAGCGCGCCGAGATCGAGCGCAAGTTCGATGAGATCGTGGACTTCTCGGAGGTCGAGCAGTTCATTGATACGCCGGTCAAGCGCTATTCCTCCGGCATGTACCTGCGGCTGGCGTTCGCCGTGGCCGCGCACCTCGAACCGGAGATCCTGGTGGTGGACGAAGTGCTGGCCGTCGGCGACGCCGAGTTCCAGAAGAAGTGCCTCGGCAAGATAGGCGACGTGGCCCAGCAGGGGCGCACAGTGCTGTTCGTCAGCCACAACATGTCGGCGGTGCTGCGCCTGACGCAGGAATCCATCGTGCTCGAAAAGGGACGCCTGACCCTGCGCGCCCCCTCGCCCGAGGCCGTGGACCGCTACCTCTCCGCCGGGCACAGCCAGGCCGGGGAACGCTTCTGGGAGGCGGACGAGGTCCCGGCGGACGCCGCGCCGTTCCGCCCTCTCTCCCTGCGCCTGTGCGACGGGCGCGGCCGGACCGTGGACTCGGTGCGCTCGACCGAGCCGGTCATCATCGAGATGGAATACGCGCTGAGCGCCCCCGTCACCGGGCTGCGCATCGGCCTGTACCTGAACACGGCGCGCGGCGAGGCGGTCTTCACCACCTTCGACACCGACGAGCCGCACATGTTCGAGAAACACACCAGCCGCGCCGCCGGGCAGTACGTCAGCCGCTGCACCATCCCGGCCGACACGCTCAACGCCGGGCGCTATGGGCTGGGCGTGAACGCCAGTTCCTACCACATCAAGCGCTACTTCCAGGACGACCAGGCGCTCGACTTCAGCGTGGACGCCGCCGGCGCGCCGGGCATGCACTGGGTCGAGACGCGGCCGGGCGTCGTCCGCCCGCGGCTGGAGTGGAGCATCGAGGCGAAACGCAAATGAGCGCCAAAGATTCCCTCAAGAACATCATCGGCGAACTGCCGCTCAGCGCGGAGATCTACTGGCTCCTGCGCCGCAAGCAGTACGGCGGCGGGCATTTCAACCTGCGGGCGTTGGAAAAACTGCTCCCCGGCCTGCGCGAACAGGTCGAACCGCTGGCGCGCAAAGCCCCGCGCGGACGGCACGTGCTCATCTTCTCGACCCTGCATTACTGGATCGAACACGCCGCCCTGACCGGGCTGGCGCTCGCCGGGCGCGGCCACCGCGTCACGTTTGCCTGGCTGCCCTACTCGAACTGGTTCTCGCCGGTGAATAAGTTCGACCTGCGGAAGCGCGACCTGTACGTGAGCAACCTGCTCCAGGCCGCCGGTCCGCTGCTGGAACCGCTGCCGCTGCTGCGCGCCCGCCGCGCCGCCGCGCTGCCCGAAGCGCTCCAGCGCGAGGTGGACCAGGTCGCCATTTACGACACGCAATATACGATGCAGGTCGAAGACGTGGACCGCTCCAGCGAAGTCTACCGCCTGCGCCGTGCGCGCAACGATTTCGCCGCCCGCACCACCTACGCCTGGATGAAGTCGCACCGCCCGGACGCGGTGCTCATCCCCAACGGCATGATCCTGGAATTCGGCGCGGTCTACGCCGCGGCGCGCGCGCTGGACATCCCGGCTGTGACCTACGAATTCGGCGACCAGGCCAACCGGGTCTGGATGGCGAACAACTCGCAGATCGTCCGCCACGATACCGGCGACCTGTGGGCGGCGCGCAAGTCCCAGCCGCTCACCGCCGACCAACGCGGCTGGCTGGAGTACCTGCTCAAGGCGCGCCAGAACGTCACGCCCGACGACACCTTCGCCCGGCTCTACCCGCAGTTTGCTTCGGCGCAGGGCGGGGACCGCATCCGCCGCATCCTCGGGCTGGATGAGCGCCCCATCGTGCTCCTGCCGACCAACGTGCTCGGCGACAGCCTGACGCTCGGACGCCAGGTGCTGGCCGGGACGATGACCGAATGGATCACCGGCGTGGTGCGCTATTTCGCGGGCAGGCCCGAGGTCCAGCTGGTGCTGCGCATCCACCCCGGCGAGGCCATCTCGCGCGGCCCGTCCATCGAAGAGGAAATCCGCAAGGTCACGCCCGAACTGCCGGAGCACATCCACCTCGTGCGGCCCAAGGACCCGGTCAACACCTACGACCTGATCGCCATCACCGACCTGGCGCTGACCTACACCACCACCACCGGCCTCGAAATTGCCACGCGCGGCATCCCGGTCATCACCGGCGGGGAGACGCACTACCGCGGCCGGGGCTTCACCATTGACCCGGCCTCGTGGGACGAAACCATCGCCGCACTGGACCGTGTGCTGCCCCAACTGGGACGCCTGCGCCTGACGCCGGAGCAGTTGGACCTGGCCTGGAACTACGCCTACCGCTTCTTCAAGGAATACCCGCGCCCGTTCCCCTGGCACCTGGCGCGCACGATTGACGACCTGAAGACCCGCCCGATGGAGTACGTCTTCAGCGAGGCAGGGCTGGCGCAGTACGCCGACACACTCGACCAGTTGGCCGGAGCGCCGATGGATTGGAGCAATATTTAGTGAACACCAAACAGGAAGTGCGCGAATTCTACGACCAGACCGGCTGGAGCCAGGTGGGCGAGGGACTTTACCAGAACGCCCGCTACGAGGACCTGCGGCCGGTGGTGCGCGACTACATCCACCGCTGCCACCTGCGCGTCAATCGTTACCTCGACCCGACCGGGAACCTGTTCCTGGACGCCGGTTCCGGGCCGGTGCAGTATCCCGAATACCTGACCTATTCCGAAGGCTACCGCTACCGCGTCTGCGCGGACATTTCCATTACCGCGCTGAAGGAAGCCCGCCAGCGTCTCGGCGACAAGGGCCTCTACGTGGTGATGGACATCGCCAGCCTGCCCTTCAAGGCGGACGCGTTCGACGGCGTCATCTCGCTGCACACCATCCATCACCTGCCCGCCGCCGACCATCGCAAGGCCTACGCCGAACTGTACCGGGTTCTGAAACCGGGACGCCGCGCCGTGGTCGTCAACGGCTGGAGCGACCCGCCGCTGATGCGCCCGTTCCACGCGCTGGCGCCGTACGTCAACCGTGTCATCGCCCGCCTGTGCCGCGGACAGACTCAGAGTCCTGCACCCGCTACTCCCGCGCCCGCCCCGGCCACGCCGGCCGGCACCTTCGTCCACAAGTCGGACGCCAACTGGCTGCGCGGGCAGTTGCAGGGCCTCGTGCCCATCCAGATTTTCGTCTGGCGCAGCGTCAGCACCAAATTCACGCGGACGTACATCCACGCGAAACTGGCGGGCCGGCTGAAGATGCGATTCATCTACTGGCTGGAGGAGCGCCTGCCGCGCTTCCTAGGCGAGAAGGGGCAGTATCCGCTCATTGCGATAAGCAAAAAATGACTGGCTGCCAATGGTTTGTTGATTTTGCTTTGGAAAATGTGAAAATGTTTGTCAATCGCGCTCTTAGCGTTGACGATGCGGATGTGCGTATTGCCAGCGGTGAAACCCAAATTGTATTAGAAGTTAACGGTGATATAAAAGAGTTCGGCGACAATGACCACGATGAGGATAACGTTGATGAAGAGGATAATGGATTTGCAGAGTATGAGCACGCAGTTGATATTCTATTGGCTTACCAAGAAATCGTTACTCGCGCAGCGCTGAATGAGATAAATTCGATTGTAGAGTACGAACTGAAAATCATTTCATCGGCTATTGAACACAAAAGATCAGGTAAATCTTGGAATAAATGCTGGATCGAACAAAGAAAAAATCCTGCAAAATTATTGAGGATACCTACAACATCAAATTAGCTGATTTGCCTGGTTATTTGGAAGTAGAAAAAGTCCGAAAAATGATTAACGCTTACAAACATGATAGTGGATACAGTGAAGAATATGAACCGTTTGCTGGTAGGTATGTGGAAATGCAAAAACGATATAAACTCGATGTTGAGGAAATAATCAAGTTCGTGGATGCTGCCAAAAAATTTCTTGCATCAATCCCTGGTGAACATCCACGTTTTGGAGAAGATGTTTCTCGACATATGAAATTCAATATCTTTTTTAGGAGTGACCATGAACTGGAAAAATAAAACTGTGCTCGTCACCGGCGGGACCGGCTCGTTCGGCAAGAAATTCATCCGCATCATGCTGGACAAATTTCACCCGAAGAAGATCATCGTCTACAGCCGCGACGAACTGAAACAGCACGAGATGCGCGCGGCGGGCTACGATCACCCCTCGCTGCGTTACTTCATCGGCGACGTGCGCGACCGGGAACGCCTGGGACGCGCCATGAACGGGGTGGACATCGTCGTCCACGCCGCGGCGCTCAAGCAAGTCCCGGCCTGCGAGTACAACCCGATGGAGGCCATCAAGACCAATATCATGGGCACCAGCAACGTGGTCGAGGCCGCGCTGGATGCAGGCGTCAAGAAAGTGCTGGCGCTCAGCACCGACAAGGCCGTCAACCCGGTCAACCTGTACGGGGCCACCAAACTGGCCGCCGAGAAACTGGTCGTCCAGTCCAACGCCTACGCCGCCGGGACGGCCACGCGCTATTCCTGCACCCGCTACGGCAACGTGGTCGGCAGCCGCGGCTCGGTGGTGCCGGTCTTCCTGGCGCAACGCAAGGGGGGCAAGATCACCGTCACCGACGAGCGTATGACCCGCTTCTGGCTCTCGCTGGAGCAGGGCGTGTATTTCGTCATCCGCTGCATCGAACAGATGCACGGCGGCGAGGTCTTCGTGCCGAAGATCCCCAGCACGAAAGTGATTGACCTGGCGCACGCCATCGCGCCGGACGCCGAGATCGAAGTCATCGGCATCCGTCCCGGCGAAAAACTGCACGAGGTGCTGGTCTCGGAAGACGAGGCGCGCAGCGCGGTCGAACTCGACGACATGTTCGTCATCCAGCCGTCCGAGGCAATGTGGTTCGTCTACGACTGGCAGAAGCGCGGCAAGTCCCTGCCGGAGGGTTTTCGCTACACCAGCGACACCAACGCCCAGCAGTTGGACATCGAGGGCATCAAGAAGTTCATCGCGCCGTTCGAGGAAGCGTATGCGAATGGGAATTAGCGATTAGCGTTTAGCAATTAGCGGAGATGGAATGACTCGCATCCTTGTCACCGGAGCAAGCGGATTGCTGGGACTGAACCTGGCGCTGTCGGCATCCGAACGGCACACCGTCACGGGCGTGGACCGCTGCAAGTTGAGCGGCGTTCCGTTCGACCTGATCTGCGCCAACCTGCTGGACCGTGGGACTGTTGACCGCGTGCTCGACACGGCGCGCCCCGACTGGCTGATCCACTGCGCCGCGCTGGCGAACCTGGAAGCCTGCGAGGCGGACCCGGACCTGGCGCGCCGTCTCAACGCCGACTTGCCCGGCGGCCTGGCCGCGGCCTGCGCGCGCCGCGGCGTGAAGATGGTCCACATCTCCACCGATTCGGTCTTCGACGGGACGAAGGAAGAACCCTACACCGAAGCCGACGCTCCCAGCCCGGTCGGCATGTATCCGGTCACGAAACTGGAGGGCGAGCAAAACGTGCTTGCTGCGGACCCGAAGGCCGCGGTGGCGCGGGTCAATTTCTTCGGATGGAGCCTGGGCGGCAAACGTTCCATCTCGGAATTTTTCTTCAACAACCTGAGCGCGGGCAAACGCTGCAACGGGTTCACCGACGTCTGGTTCTGCCCGATATTCGTCGGCGACCTGGCGGATACCCTGCTGCGGATGCTGGAAAAAGGCCTGTCGGGGCTGTACCACGCCACCGGGTCCGATGCGCTGACGAAGTACGAGTTCGGCGTCCGGCTGGCGCGCCGGTTCGGATTCGACGAAACGCTGATTGACCCCATCTCCGTCGGGCAATCCGAACTGACCGCCAGGCGTTCGCCCATTTTGCGGCTGTCTGTCCACAAGTTATCCACCGCGCTGGGCATGGAAATCCCCGGAGTTTCCACCGGTCTCGACCGGTTTTATACACAATTTCAACAGGGTTATCCACAGAAAATCAGGAGTTATGCACAGGGAGAAAGTACACAAGTAAACAAGTAGACATGTCTCACCTGTGTACTTGTTTACCTGTTTACCTGTTTACTTCTCCCACCCAGGAGTATCTATGGAAATCAAAATCGGCTCACGCACCATTGGTTTCAATCACCCCACCTACTTCATCGCCGACATCGCCGCCAACCACGACGGCGACCTGGAGCGGGCGAAGATGCTCATCCGTCTCGCCAAGGAGGCCGGTGCGGACGCGGCCAAGTTCCAGCATTTCCAGGCCCCGAAGATCGTCTCGGATTACGGTTTCTCGCACATGAACGCCCAGGTCTCGCACCAGGCGAAATGGAAGAAATCGGTCACGCAGGTCTATGCCGAGGCCTCGGTCTCGTGGAAGTGGACGCCGCTTTTGAAAGAAGAGTGCGACAAAGCCGGGATTGACTTCTTCACCTCGCCTTACGATTACGATTCCATCGAACACGTGGACGCGTACATCCCGGCCTACAAGGTCGGCTCCGGCGAGATTGACTGGATCGAGGCGCTCGAACACATGGCTTCCAAGGGCAAGCCGGTCATCATCGCCACCGGCGCGGCCGACATCGGCGAGGTACAGCGCGCCGTCCATGCCATTTTGAAAATTAACAAGCAGTTATGCGTCATGCAATGCAACACCAACTACACCGCCAGCCCGGAGAACTACGACCACATCAACCTGAACGTGCTAAAAACCTACGCGGCCATGTTCCCGGAGGTGGTGCTGGGTCTCTCCGACCACACGCACGGCAACGCGACCGTGCTCGGCGCGGTGACACTGGGCGCGCGTGTCATCGAGCGCCACTTCACCGACAGCAACGACCGTGAAGGCCCCGACCACAAGTTTGCGCTGGACCCCAAAGACTGGGCGCACATGGTCGCGGAGACACGTCTGCTCGAACGCGCCCTCGGCTCGGCGGACAAATCCATCACCGCCAACGAGCAGGATACCCAGGTCGTCCAGCGACGCTGCCTGCGCGCCGCCCGCGACATCCAGGCCGGAGAAATCTTCACCCGCGAGATGATTGACGTGCTCCGTCCCGCCACGCCGGGCGCGGTCAAGCCGAATGAAATCCCAAATGTCCTTGGTACGAAAGCGTTGCATGATCTTCCTTTCGGCAAAGAACTCCGCTGGACGGATCTGGGTGCATAATCATGTCAACCATGATCCATCAGCGCGTCGATTTAGCCAGGGCAGGCGCCAACCCGGCCGCCATCTGCCGCGTTCCTTCCGGCTGGGCGGTCCTCGCCGATATGCAATTCCTGCGCGGTTATACAATTCTCCTGCCAGACCCCGTTGTGGCAAGCCTGAACAACCTCGACCGATCACAACGGGTTGAATACCTGTGTGATATGGCTTTGATCGGTGACGCTTTGCTGGAAGTAACCGGCGCATATCGCATCAACTACGCGATTGCAGGAAACCAGGAACCTGCGCTGCATGCCCACATCGTTCCGCGATACATGACCGAACCAGAAGAAATCCGCAGAGGGCTGCCCTGGTCCTATTCGAAAGAAATTGTCGACGCGACCATGTTCGATCACGAAAGAGATCAAGAACTGATTCTCGAACTGGCCGGTGCAATACAAAAACGTTTGTGATTTTTCATTTGCAGAATCTATGAAAGTAATTTACTTCTCTCTCGATTACACTCCTCACGATTACCGGTTTCTTTCAGCATTAGCCGAAACCGATCATGAAATCTATTACGTCAGATTGCAGCGCGGCCCGCGCCAGACCGAGGACCGTCCCGTCCCGGCGAAGATCGAGCAGGTGCAGTGGGCCGGCGGACGGGATGCCTTCCGCTGGCGCGGCCTGCCGAAGTACGTGACCGGCCTGCGCCGCATCATCCGGCGCATCCGGCCGGACCTCGTTCATGCCGGCCCCATCCAGACCTGCGGACTGGTCGCCGCGCTGGCGGGATTCCACCCGCTGCTCGTCATGTCGTGGGGCTTCGACCTGATGCAGGATGCCGACCGTAACTGGCTGATGCGCGCGATTACGTCTTACGTTTTACGTTTTTCCGATGCCTTCACCAGCGACTGCGACGCCACGCGCCGGAAAGCCGTCCAATACGGCATGGACCCGGCCCGCACCACCGTCTTCCCCTGGGGTGTGGATCTGGAAAACTTCCGCCCTCAGAATTCGGTCGTCCGTCGTCCGTCGTTCGTCGTCTTTTGCAACCGCTCCTGGGAACCGCGCTACGGCGTGGATGTGCTGGCAAAGGCCTTCGTCACGGTGGCAGGCCGGAGGTCCGACGTGAACCTGCTCCTGCTCGGCGGCGGGTCGCAGGCGCAGGCCATCCGCCAGATCCTGGAACGCGGCGGCGTGCTGGAGCGGGTCACGTTCGCTGGGCAGGTCAGCAACCGCGACCTACCGCGCTGCTATCACATGGCGGACCTGTACGTCTCGCCCTCCCACGTGGACGGTTCGTCCGTCTCGCTGATGGAGGCGCTGGCCTGCGGGCTGCCGGTCGTCGTCTCGGACATCCCCGCCAACAAGGAATGGGTGACCGACGGCGCGGACGGCTGGCTCTTCCCCGATGGCGACGCCGACGCCCTGGCCGCAAAAATCCTGGCGGCAATCGAAAGCCGCAAAACCCTGCCGAAAATCGGCCGCGCCGCCCGTCTCACCGCCGAGGCGCGCGCCGACTGGAAGAAGAATTTCCCGAAACTGCTCGAAACCTACCAGATCGCGGCCGCGCGCCGAAAGGAATGAACATGAAAAAGATTACTGCTGGAATTGCCCTGCTTATGCTCCTCAGCCTCGGCCTGAACGCCTGCGGCGCGGCCCCGGCCGTCCCCACCCCCACACCCGTGGACGTGGCCGCCATCCACACCGCCGCCATGCAGACCGCCATTGTCGAACTGACCCGCCGCGCGCCGACGGTCACGCCCACGCCGACCATCACGCCCACGCCGACGGTCACCAACACGCCGACCGTCACGCCCACCAACACGCCGCTCCGCCTGTCGCTGGCCGACAACCTCGCCATTTACGTGATCGAAACGACTGACCAGGAAAACTGCAAATACTATCCTGTGCCCATCCCGATCAACCACGGCTTCACCGGCGACATGCTCACCGACGTCCGCATCGCGGTCTCCTACCTGCTCAACACCAAGTGGGCGTACTCCGGCAACGTCACCAACCCGCTCAGCGCCTCCAACCTGTATTTCAGCAGTGTGGAAGTGGTGGGGACCGAACTGCGACTCTCCCTGGGCGGCGCCATCATACGCCACGACGACCAGTGCCTGAACAACCAGGCGCGCGACCAGTTGCACGCCACCATCTGGACGGCAATCCGGCGTTACGAATATCCGGTTATCGAAACCATTTCCATCTGGGTGGACACGATCCTGTTCGACGACATCATGCTGGAAGGATAGCCATGCCGCGTACCGTCGCCATCGTCCAGGGGCGGATGGGTTCCTCCCGGCTGCCGGGCAAGGTTTTATTGGACATTGCCGGACAGCCGATGCTGGCGCGCGTCCTGAGTCGGGCGCGGCGGGCGCGGACTGTGGACCTGGTCGCGGTTGCGACGACCATTGACCCGTCCGACGACCCGGTCGCGGCCTGGTGCGCGGCGCACGACACGCCCGTCTTCCGCGGCGACGTGTTCGACGTGCTCGACCGCTACTATCAAGCCGCCCGCCAGTTCGCAGCCGAAATCATCGTCCGCCTCACCGCCGACTGCCCGGTGATTGACCCTGAATTGATCAACCAAACCGTCTCACTACTCACTGTTCACCATTCACTATTCACTGATCACCTCAATTTTTCTTGCAACCGCCTCCCCCCTCCCTGGACGCGCACCTTCCCCATCGGCCTCGACGTGGAAGTCTGCACCTTCGCCGCCCTCGAGCGCGCCTGGAAGGAAGCGCGCGGGAAGCACCAGCGCGAACACGTCATGCCGTATCTTTACGAAGGCGTTGTATTTTCCGGCGAGCGCCATCCACTGAACACCGAACACGGCACACTGTACACTGAACACTGTTCACTGGATACTGGTCTTTCCGCACACGGCTTCCGCATCGCCCAACTCCACCACGACCCCGACTACGGCTCCCTGCGCTGGACGGTGGACACGCCCGAAGATTTGGAACTCATGCGCCGCGTCTACGCCCACTTTGGCCGCGACGATTTCTCCTGGCAAGACGTGCTATCCCTCCAGCAGAATCAGCCGGAGATGTTTGCCGTCAACGCGGCTGTCGTCCACAAGACCGCCTTCGATGTGGACGAACGCCAGAAACCAATTCGATCCACAGATTGAGCGGATTACGCAGATTAACCCAGAAAAAATCTGGGTCTCTGGGAATCGCCGTGATAGACCAGCACATGTAGGACAAATTGCCAATTTGTCCCACAGCAGACCACCAAATATAGTGGTGCGTCACGGCAACTCCCAATGAACCAAAAATCTGCGAACTCTGCGGATGAATCATTCGAGGAAAAATGTCCGAAACTGTTACCCATTGCCCGCTCTGCCACAGCGACCGCAGCCGCCCCTTTGACCGGCGCGACTTCCGCGGCCAGGCTGTCGTCAACCGCCTCTGCCGGAACTGCGGACTGGTTTACCAGTCCCCGCGCATGACCGGGGCCGAGTCGGCTGAATTCTACGCGGCCGAATACCGAAAAATGTACCAGGGCGGCGAAGGCCCCAACGTCAAAGACCTCGCCGTCCAGCGCGCCCGCGCGAACTCGCTCTACGAGTTCACCCGCCGCCATGTCGGGCGCGTCACCCGTCACCTCGACATCGGCTGCTCCTCCGGCCTGCTGCTGCAAAAATTCCGCGAAACCTTCGGCAGCCAACCCGCCGGCATCGAGCCGGGCGAGGCCTATCGCGAGTACGCCCGCGCCAGCGGCATCCCGGTCCACGCCTCGCTCGACGAACTCAAAGGCGAGGCCCCGTTCGACCTCGTCAGCATGGCGCACGTCCTCGAACACCTGCCCGACCCGGTCGGCTATCTTGCCAACCTGCGCGAGAAATTTCTCGCCCCGGAGGGCTGGCTGCTGCTCGAAGCGCCAAATCTTTACTGCCATGATTCCTTCGAGGTGGCGCACCTTTTTTCGTTCAGCGCTCGCACTTTGCGCCAGACGCTCGAAAAAGCGGGCTTCCAGGTTGCCGCGCTGGAAAGCCATGGCCGCCCGCGTTCCACCATCCTGCCCTACTATCTGACCGCGCTCGCCCGGCCTGCGCAGCCGCAAAGAGAATTTGTGCTCCGTCCCGAACGAGGCGCGGCCATCAAGCGCCGCCTCGGGCTGCTCCGCCGCCGCGTCCTGTCGCGCCTGTTCCCGAAAAAAGCCTGGATCGAACTCACCTGACATGTCCCTGCTGACGATTTTCACCGCCCCCAAGCCCTTCACCGACGCGCACATCAACGTCATCCAGCGCAACGCGCTCGCCGCGTGGACGCGCCTACCGGACGTGGAAGTTCTGCTCATCGGTGACGAGGCCGGCATGGCCGAAGCGGCCCGCGAGTTCGGCCTGCGCCGCCTGCCAGACGTGGCCCGCAACGCAAGCGGCACGCCGCTGGTCTCGTCCATCTTCGCGCTGGCGCGCGAGAACAGCGGCTCGCCCCTGCTGGCCTGCGTCAACACGGACGTTTTGCTGCTGCCCGATTTCGTCGCCGCGGCGCAAAAAATGGCCGCGCAGGCCCGGCAGTTCCTGCTCGTCGGCCAACGCTGGGACCTGGACGTGGAGTCGCCGCTCGACTTCGCGGCAGGCTGGGAGTCCGGGCTGGCGCGGCGGGTCAAAGAGTCCGGCAAACTGCATCCGCCCGCGGGCAGCGACTACTTCGTCTTCCCACGCGAATGCTTCGCCTCGATCCCCGATTTCGCCATCGGCCGCGCCGGCTGGGACAACTGGATGATCTACGAAGCCCGCCGCCGGAAATGGCCGGTGGTGGACGCCACGCACGATGTGACGGTCATCCACCAGAGCCACGACTACCGCCACCTGCCCGGCGGCGTGCCGCACTACAAACTGCCGGAGACCGGCGTCAACATCCGGCTGGCGGGCGGACGCGAGACGACCCGCTTCACCCTGCTGGACGCCGACCGCCGTTTCGTGGACGGACGCCTGCGCCCGCGCCGCTGGACGGGCGGAACCCTGCGCCGGTTCGTGGAATCTTATCCGCTGCTGGCGTGGAACAACTACGCGCTCACCGGGCGCATCACCACCCTCTTCCAGCGCCTGCGCGCGAAAGTGGCCTCTTCGTAGAACGGGAGCATCAGGATGATCGTCAAGAATGAACCGCGAAGCAACGAAGACCGCGAAGTTCCTTTATGCGCGCGAAGGTTTCTTCGCGGCCTCGATGATCTCTTCGCGAACTTCGCCTCTTCGCGGTTAAAACGAAAGGAATTGAAATGCCCCGCATTGGCATGAACCCCAACCGCGACCACAAGACCGATTACCACCCGGCGCGCGTCACGCTCGCCATGCTGACCTGCCTGCCGGAGGAAGCCGGGTATTTCGAGCACCGCTTCGACTCCATGCGCGTCAGTCTGGAGAGTCTCATCGCCAACACGCCCCAGCCGTACGACCTGCTGGTCTTCGACAACGGCTCCTGTCCGCGCTGGGTGGATTACCTGCGCGGACTGCGCGGCGCCGGGAAGATCCAGTACCTGCTGCTCTCCAGCCGCAACATCGGCAAACTCGGCGCGCTGAAGATCATCTTCAACGCCGCGCCCGGCGAGATCGTGGCCTACACCGACGACGATGTGTTCTTCCTCCCCGGCTGGCTGGACGAGCACCTGAAAATCATTGACACCTATCCCAACGTCGGCTCGGTGTGCGGGCTGTACATGCGCCCGCTGATGGCCTACGGGATCAAGTCCACGATGAAGTTTATCAAGCGGCGGGATGTGAAGGTGGAGCGCGGCATGTTGCTGCCACGCGAGATGGAACAGCACTACATTGACCACATGGGCCGCACCTGGGAGAGTTATCAGAAGGAAACCGATGGGCTGGAAGACATCGCCGTCACTTTCAACGGTGTGCAGGCCTTCGTCTCGGCGGGACACCACCAGTTCGTCGCCCCCCGTCACGTCATCCTCGAAGCCCTGCCCAAAGTCTGGGGCGGGGAACTGATGGGCAAGATGCGCGACCTCGACAACGAAGTGGACCGCCTCGGCTGCCTGCGCTTCTGCACGCGCACCTTCCTCACCCGTCTGACCGGCAACGCCCTCGACGCTGAAACCGCCGCCCTGGCGCGCGAGTACGGCATCGAAGCCACGGCACCAATCACGCGCCTGCCCGGGCGCCTCTCCAACCGCATCCTGCGCTGGAAAGTGATCCGAGAGCTGGCCCACCGCATCTACAACGCCTTGTTCCGGATCATTAGCAATCAAGGTTAACATGGCCAGAGCCAATCTGAACTTCAGCGATCCATTTCAGGGGCGGCGCTGGTTGAAATACCTGCGCCCGGATCCGCGCTCGGGCCTGCGCCTGCTGCCGAACATTGATGATGATGGCCGACAGCTGGGCTTTTCGCTGCGCAGCAACGCGCTCGGCCTGCGCGGCCCGGAGAACCCGCGGGCGGCCGGTGTGATCAGCGGAACATCCTTTGCGATGGGCTTCGCGGTCGATAACGGCCGCAACTGGTATGATCTGGCATTCGATCCAACCGGCTGGCTCAACCTGGGCCTGCCAGTCGGAGTGAAAGAACTGAACGCCCTGCTGGACGAACTGTACCGCGGCCCGGAAGAGACCTTGCTGTTCCTTTACCATCCCAACGTGTATACCTTCACACGCAACTTCGCTCTCGCACAGGCTTGGAAGCGGAACCTGTTCGAGGCCATGGGATGGGAGACCCGGCTATTCAAGTGCATTGAACTGAAGGCGCGCAAGCAGGTGCGCCAGTTGCGCGGCCTGCGCGATGGCAGCATCCTGCGCTTCCGTCACGGGGACGCAACCTACGTGCTCAGCGCGCTGTACAATCGTTTCGATTACGAAAAGGAGGCCGAAACGGTCGCGCAGACGCTCGCCGGGCTACACGCCATGTTCGCCCGCTTCCGTCGCACACTGGTGGCGCGCGTCTGGCTGAAGCAGGAACTGGTGCCACCGCAATTCCAGAACGCGACCCTGTGGGCCACACTGGCCAACTACGAGCAGGGCTGGGAATTGCTGCGCAAGCGGATGTACGACCTGCCATCGGTGACCTTCCACGCCCCGGCCGGGTTCGAGTTGAGCGATTATTATCCCGGCGACACGCACTGGAACGAAGCGGGCAACCGCAAGTTCGCCACGTTCGTGCGGGGTCTGCTCGCGGAGGCAGAATGAAGATCCTGATCGCCGGACTCGGTTCCATCGGACGCCGCCACCTGCGCAACCTGCGGGCGCTCGGCGAGACCGACATCCTCCTGTACCGGTCGCACCGCGCCACCCTGCCGGATGACGAACTCTCCGGCCTGCCGGTGGAAACCGACCTGCGCGCCGCGCTGGACCTTCGTCCTGCCGCCGTTATCGTGGCGAATCCCACCGCCCTGCACCTCGATGTTGCCATCCCCGCGGTCGAGGCGGGCTGTGCCGTCTTTTTGGAAAAACCGGTCTCCGGGTCCACGGAACGGCTCGACCGGCTGGCCGCCGCGGCGGAAAAGTCCGGCAGCCGCATCCTGGTCGGGTTCCAGTTCCGCTTCCATCCCACGCTAAAAAAAGCCGCAGACATCATCGCCAGCGGCGCGCTTGGCCAGGCGCTGACCGTCCACGCCCACTGGGGCGAGTACCTGCCGGACTGGCACCCGTGGGAGGATTATCGCCAATCCTACGCGGCGCGCGCCGACCTGGGCGGCGGCGTCATCCGCACGCTCACCCACCCGCTCGACTACGTCCGCTGGCTGGCGGGCGAGGTGGAGTCGGTCTGGTCGTTCAACGGGCGCGTCTCCCCCCTTGAGATTGACGTGGAGGACGCGGCCGAGATCGGCCTGCGCTTTGCGAACGGCGCGCTCGGCGGCGTGCATGTCAACTACGTCCAGCGCCCGCCCATGCACCGGCTGGAAATCGCCGGAACCGCTGGCACGCTCCGCTGGGACAACGCCGACGGCGTGCTGCATTTCTTCCGCATGTCCGCCGCCTTCGGGACGTGGAGCGCCAACCCGCCCGCGCCGGTCGTGGAGCAGTTTGCCCCGCCCGCAGGCTTCGAACGCAACACGCTGTTCCTCGACCAGATGCGGCATTTCATCGCCGTGGCGCGCGGCGAGGCCGAACCAGTCTGCACGCTGGATGACGGCGTGCGCGCCCTGCAACTGGCGCTGGCGGCGAAACAATCCGCAGCGCAGGGGAAGACCATTTCTCTGAAAGGAATTTTATGACGAACATTCTAGATAAATTCAATCTGGCGGGGAAGGTCGCGGTCGTCACCGGCGGGGCGGGACTGCTCGGCCGCGAGTTCTGCCGCACGCTGGCCGAGGCCGGCGCGTCGGTGGCGGTTGCCGACCTGAACGCGGACGCGGCCGGGAAGGTCGCGGCCGAATTAACGGCGGACGGGTTCCCGGTCCGGGCTGTGGCGGCGGACATCACCAAACCGGATTCGGTCGAGGCGCTGGTCCAGTTCACGTTGAAGGAATTTGGCCGTCTCGACATCCTCGTCAACAGCGCCGCGCTGGACCCGAAGTTCGATCCCGAGGCGCTGGCGAAAGGCATCACGCCGGGCAAGTTCGAGGACTATCCGCTCGACCAGTGGAACGCGGCGCTGAACGTCAATCTGACCGGCATGTTTCTGGTGACGCAGGCGTGCGTCAAGCCGATGCTGGCGCAGGGCAAGCGCGGCAGCATTATCAATATTTGCTCGACCTACGGGCTGAACGGCCCCGACCAGCGGATTTACGTCAAGGACGGCAAGCGGCTGGCGTTCAAGCCGGTCTACTACACGGTGACGAAGGCGGGCGTGCTGGGATTCACCAAGTATCTCGCCGCCTATTACGCCGGGACCGGGATGCGCGTAAACGCGCTCACGCCCGGAGGCGTGTACAATAACCACGATGAGACTTTCGTGCAGAATTATTCCGCCAAGACCATCCTGGGACGCATGGCACGCAAGGACGAGATGAACGGCGCGCTGTTGTTCCTGGCCTCGGACGCCTCGTCGTACATGACCGGCGGGAACGTGGTCGTGGACGGAGGTTGGACGGCGTGGTGAAACCGACGACCGACGATGGACGACCGACCGTGGTTTGTTGCCGTGGTCAGCGGTGTCCTGCATCCTTGTGCATGGCGACCCCTAAATATCAAGGAGTTGTCTTATGAAAAAAGTAGCACAAGTCTTGTTAGTTTTGTTCGCCATCTCAGCCTGCTCATCATCGTCAAAGCACCCCACAGTTGTTCATCACACGGAACCCAATCTTATGATTAATACGGATTGGATTGAAGATGCTGGATGTCCCCTAACTGAATATATTCCAGGACACTATTCAGGGCTTTGCTCATCCGAGAGCCCACTTCTTGAACTGGGCTGTGAAAGAATAGGTGTCAATCACCTGCTCGGCGGATTACCTTATCCAGTAGTGACGTGCGAAAATTACGGATTAGAACCCATTGGGACTGATTTCACTGTAGTTGGGTGTTATTTATCTTATCGTACGGAAGCCTTTTTGACATTCAGGGATGGCGCTTATCAATTCATTGGAAAAGAAGAAATCAAAGCCATGTCTGTACCGATCGAGTCACCAGATGAAGCATTAAGCTACGTTTTGGCCTCTACGAATTATTATGCAATGTATGGTATTGAAATTGATTTCTACTACGATCGTTTTTATTTTGTTAATGAAATTGAAGATACATTTGTGGAAGAAACTAAAAATGGCTATCTTATACACTTATTTTCCGACCTGGAACCACAGTGTGGCTGTGAAGATCATTACACAGACGCGGTAGAAGTTCTTGTAGACAGAGATGGTAACATCAAATTGGTTAAGTCGCGCCATTTTTATAAATTTTATGCCTGCGCTGACTAGTGTCCACCCAAGCAGACATGCAAATCTGCCCTACGGAGATATCTTGAAACCTGAAATCCTCGCCCTCATCCCCGCCCGCGGCGGATCGAAAGGCATCCCGCGCAAGAACATTCGCGACTTTGCCGGGGTTCCGCTCATCGCGTGGAGCATCGCCGCGGCGCGGCAATCGAACCTGGTGACGCGCACCATCGTCAGCACGGACGACGAGGAGATCGCCGCCGTCGCCCGTTCGTTCGGTGCGGAGACCCCCTTCCTGCGCCCGGCAGAGTTCGCTCAGGACGCGACCACCGACCTGCCGGTCTTCGAGCACGCCCTGCGCTGGCTGGCCGAGAACGAAAACTACCATCCCGATGTGGTGATACAATTGCGCCCCACCTCGCCCATCCGCCCGCGTGATTGCGTGGACCGCGCCATCCGAATCCTGCGGTCGCACCCGGACGCGGACTGCGTGCGCGGCGTCGTCCCGGCGGGGCAGAATCCCCACAAGATGTGGCGTCTGCCCTCCGGCGAGGACGCGCCAATGCAGAACCTGCTGGACGTGGAAGGCCTCGCCGAACCGTACAACGCGCCGCGCCAAATCCTGCCGCCCGTCTACTGGCAAACCGGACATATCGACGCCATCCGCGCCGCGACCATCCTCGAAAAGAAGTCCATGAGCGGCGAGGCAATCTATCCGCTCGTGATTGACCCGCGCTACAGCGTGGACCTGGACAACCTGTCCGACTGGGCGAAATACGAATGGCTGGCAACTTTCGGCGGGCTGGACTTCGTCACGCCGGGGCCGATCCCGGCAAGATCACCGGGACATAAGCGCCGGTCCATGCCGGAGAAGGTGGACCTGCTCGTGCTGGATTTCGACGGCGTGATCACCGATAACCGCGTCTGGACCGACCAGGACGGGCGCGAGACCGTCGCCTCGAACCGCTCGGACAGCGAGGGGCTGTCCCGGCTGAGGAAGGCCGGGGTGGAGGCCGTGGTCATTTCGAAGGAAGTCAACCCGGTCGTGGCGGCGCGCTGCCAGAAGTTGAAGGTCCCGTTCGTGCAGGGCATCCAGGACAAAGGTCCCGCGCTGACGCGGCTGCTGGAGGAGCGCGGCGTGGATCCGGCGCACGCGGTCTATCTCGGCAACGACACCAACGACCTGCCCTGCTTCCCGCTCGTCGGCTGGGCCGCGGCGGTCGCGGACGCCCAGCCCGAGGTCCGGCAGGCCGCGGATTTCGTCCTGGGCAAGCCCGGCGGCCGCGGCGCGGTGCGGGAGTTGTGCGATATGATTTTAAAAAACAGGAGAACATCATGACTCGTGAAATCAAAATCGGCAAGCGTCTCGTCGGCGACGGGCATCCGGCCTACATCATCGCCGAGATTGGCATCAACCACAACGGCGACCTGGAGACCGCCAAGCAGATGATCGAAGCAGCGGTGCACGCCGGCGCGGACGCGGTCAAGTTCCAGAAGCGCACGCCGGAAATCGCCACGCCGCCCGCCCAGCAGACCCAGATGCGCGAGACGCCGTGGGGCTACATCACCTACCTCGACTATCGCCGCAAGGTCGAGTTTGGCGAGGCCGAGTACCGCGAGATTGACCGGCACTGCAAGGAAAAAGGCATCCCGTGGATGGTCTCGGTCTGGGACGAGCAGTCGGTGGATTTTATGGAACAGTTCGACACCCCGGCCTACAAGGTCCCCTCCGCTTCGCTGACCGACCACAACCTGCTGCGCCGCGTCCGCCGGACCGAGAAGCCGGTCATCCTCTCAACGGGCATGTCCACGATGGACGAGATCCAGTGCGGCGTGGAAGAAGTTGGGGCGAAGAACCTGGTCATCATGCACTGCACCAGCGCCTATCCGTGCGAGCCGGAGGAACTGAATCTGAAAATGATCCAGACCCTGCGGGAGGCGTTCCCGGATAATCCCATCGGCTACTCCGGCCACGAGGTGGGACTGGTGCCATCGGCGGTGGCGGTGGCGCTGGGTGCGTGCATGGTGGAACGCCATCTCACTCTCGACCGCGCCATGTGGGGCAGCGACCAGGCCGCCTCGGTGGAGCCGGGCGGCTTCGAGCGGCTGGTCAAGTACATCCGCGTCAGCGAGGCCTCGCTCGGCGACGGCGTGAAGAAAGTCTACGAGAGCGAGAAGTCATCACTCAAGAAGCTGCGCCGGGTCGGATCGGAAGATAATGGTTAGCCGGGCTATGCGCGAGGAAGCAGCCGTGAACGACAAGATCGAAATCCTGTCCGTAGAATTGCTGACGAAGCATCGTGAGCGGGTGGCGGAATTGACCCGCCTGAGCGAACGGCTCCCCATCCAACTGGGCTGGCACTACCTGCTGGACCTGGCCTGGATGCTCGAAAACCTGGGCAACCCGCGCGGCCTCGTCATTCTGGACGCCGGGGCCGGCCTGGGCGTGATGCAATGGCACCTGCTCGAACAGAAGGCGGCCAAAGTCATCAGCGTGGACCGGGTGGATCGCTCGGAACTCAGGCTGGGCATCCGGGCGCGTTACCGCGTGACAGGCATGCGCCCCGCGGACCTGAAATCGGGCGCGGCCATTGTGCGCAAAAACGTCGCCGCGGCAGCCGGGGCGGGGAAAATCTCCGCCGCGCTGCGCGGCCTGGGCGGGCTGTTCCTGTCCGCCCTGCCGAAAGCCTTCCCCGGCAAACTGGTCTTCTATCACCACGATCTGGCCTTCATGCCGGACATTCCCGACAACTCGCTGGACGCGGCGGTGGCCGTCTCGGCCCTCGAGCACAACGCGTCCGAAGAACTACCGGGCGTGGTTTCCGAGATCATGCGCAAATTAAAGCCGGGCGGCAGGCTGCTTGCCACGCTGGGTGCGGCCAAAGAAAAGGACTGGTTCCACGAACCCTCCCGCGGCTGGAATTACACCGACGCCACCCTGCGGCGGCTCTTCAGCCTCGCGCCGGGCGCGCCCTCCAACTACGACCGGTTCGACGCGTTGTTCGCCTCCCTGAAGGACTGCGCCGAACTGCGCGACAACCTGGCGCCTTTCTATTCCAAATCGGGCGATAACGGCATGCCCTGGGGCAAATGGGACCCGCAGTACCAGCCCGTCGGCGTCTGCAAGACCAAACCAGCGTAAAGCCGGAGGATCGGTCCATTGGGAAATGATAAGAAGTTTTCGTTGAAACGGATCGAGCGCCTGCGCGTGCGCCTAGCAGACTACAGCCGCATCCTCGGCCCGGCCGCAGGCGCGGCGCTGTGTTCCCCGCGCCGCGGGCAAAAACCGGTGATCTTCTTCAACGCCTCCACACGCATCAACGACCTGAGCCTGAACGCCGGGTTCTCGCTGGTCACCTCCTGGGCGGTGCGGCTGGCGGGCGTGCCGGTCGTGCATTTCGTTTGCAGCGCCGGGATGAGCCGCTGCGTACTGGGCGCGGACCCCGACCGCCCGGACGCGGCTCCGCCCTGCAAGATCTGCGTGCGCCAGAGCCGCTTCCAGACCGTTGGGGCGCGGGCGCGCTTCTTCTCCTATCACCGGGACGAAGCGCTCGCCGCGGCGCTGGACGGCCTCTCCGTCGAGCAACTGTCCGCCTTCGAGTGCCGCCTCCCCGAACCACTGTCCACTGTACACTGTACACTGGATACTGAACACTTGCCTTTAGGCGCTCTCGTCCTGCCATCCATGCGCTGGCGGCTGCGCCTCCACAATTTGCAGGACGATGAAGCGACCCGCTTCCTGTTCCGCGAGTACCTCCTGTCCGCGTGGAACGTGGCGCGCGAGTTTTCCCGTCTGCTCGACGAAACGGATCCGCAGGCGGTGGTGCTGTTCAACGGGCAGTTCTTTCCGGAGGCGGTGGCGCGTTTCCTGGCGCGCCGGCGCGGGGTCCGGGTCGTGACGCACGAGGTCGGCCTCCAGCCGTTCAGCGCCTACTTCACCGAGGGCGAGGCCACGGCCTATCCCATCGCCATCCCCGAAACATTCGAGTTGGATGAGGCGCAGAACGCCCGCCTCGACGCCTATCTGGAAAACCGTTTCCAGGGCCGGTTCAGCATGGCCGGCATCCAGTTCTGGCCGGAGATGAAGGGGCTGGGCGAGGCGTTCCTAAAAAAGGCCGCCGGGTTCCGGCAGGTTGTGCCGGTCTTTACCAACGTCATCTTCGACACCAGCCAGCCGCACTCGAACGTGGTCTTCCCCGACATGTTCGCCTGGCTGGACCTGGCGCTGGAGGCGGCAAAGGCCCATCCCGAGACGCTGTTCGTCCTGCGCGCCCACCCGGACGAGGCGCGGCCCGGCAAGGCGGCGCGCGAATCGGTGGCCGGCTGGGTGGCAAAAACCGGCGCGGCAAAATTGCCCAATATCGTCTTCGTCGCCGCGGACGAGTTTCTCAGTTCGTACGAACTCATCCAGCGCTCGAAGTTCGTGATGATCTACAACTCGACCATCGGCCTCGAAGCGTCCATCATGGGCGCGCCGGTGCTGTGCGCCGGCAAGGCGCGCTTCACCCAGTACCCGGCCGTCTTCTTCCCGGAGAGCGTGCCCGCCTACCGGGAGATGCTGGAGCAGTTCCTGCGCGCGGCCGAGGTCAAGCCCCGCCCCGAACACCTCCGCAACGCCCGCCGTTTCCTGTACTACCAGTTGTTCCGCACCTCCCTGCCGTTCGGCGAATTCCTGGAGCCGTCCGGACAGCGCGGCTACGTCCGCGTCCGGCCCGGCGCGCTCTCCCGCCTCCGCCCGGACCGTTCGCCTGCCGTCCGCGCCGTGCTGGAGGGCATCCTGCACGGCGGCGATTTCCTGCTGGAGGAAGCATGAACCCCATCCTGTCCGCCGCCCGCGGGCTGAAGAACCGGCTGGACTTTGCGGCACATCCCTGGGCGCGCAGCAGCCTGCGCCAGCTCACGGCCATGCAGGACACCCACAAAGGGGAGCGCTGCTTCATCATCGGGAACGGCCCCAGCCTGCGCGACACCGACCTGACGAAACTGAGCGGCGAATTCACCTTCGGGATGAACCGCATCTACCTGCTCTTCCCCGAACTCGGCTTCCACACCACCTACTTCGTCTCGGTGAATTATTTGGTCATCCGCCAGTGCGCGGCGGAGATCATGTCGCTGCCAATGCCGAAGTTCATCCCCTGGTCCTGCCGCCGCGACATCGGCCGCCCGTCCGCCGACACGATCTTCCTCGATCTCGTCGGCGTGCGCGACAGGCCGGGCTTCTACGCCGACCCGCGCCAGCCCATCTGGCACGGCGCCACCGTGACCTACGTGGCTCTCCAACTGGCCTACTTCCTCGGCTTCGGGCAGGCCATCCTCATCGGCGTAGACCACGATTTCGCCAGCAAAGGCCCGGCGGGACAGGTTGTCACCTCGCAGGGCGACGACCCGAACCACTTCGCCGCCAACTATTTCGGCAAGGGCTTCCAGTGGCAACTGCCCGACCTGGAGACCTCCGAGATCGCCTACCGCTTCGCCCGCCAGGCCTACGAAAAAGCGGGCCGCCAGGTGCTGGATGCCACCGTCGGCGGCAAACTGACCATCTTCGAGAAAGTTGATTACCTCTCCCTTTTCAAATGAGTCGTCTCCCTGCAGAGTGTGGTTTTCAATGATTGCCGACAGAAATGAACCGCGAAGATACGAAGTGCGCGAAGAAACCTTTGTGGACGCGAAGAAACCCTTCGCGAGCATAGAAAACCTTCGCGTTCTTCGCCGCTTCGCGGTGAAGAATTGGGCCGCACCCAAAAGGGAGACTATCTTCAAATGACCGCGCCGGACATCTCGATCCTCACCCCCTGCTTGAACCAGGAACGCTACATCCGGAACGCCGTCGAAAGCGTCCTCCGGCAGGATTTTCCATCCTTCGAACACATCATCGTGGACGGCGGCTCGACCGACGGCACGCTCCGGACCCTGGACCTGTTCCCGCACCTGCGCCTCGTCAGCGGCCCGGACCGGGGCATGTACGACGCCCTCAACAAAGGCCTGCGCCTGGCGCGCGGCCGCGTCATCGGCCTGCTCAACGCCGACGACCTCTACGCCGACGGCGCGTTCGCGGCCGTGATGGATGCCTTCGCCCGCCACCCGGATGCGCCCGCCATCTCCGGCGCGAGCAACACCTTTGCCGGGGATTTCGAGGACCGGCGCATCGTCAAACAGAACCCGCCCGTCGGCGACGACGATTTCTGGCGGCGCATGGTGGACACGCCGGTCACCAACGCCTGGTTCTTCCGCCCGGCGCTCTTCGAGCAGGTCGGCGAATTCGACCCATCCTACCGCTTCGTGGCGGACCGCGAGTGGTTCATCCGCGCCGCCCTGGCCGGCTTGCGTCCCGTCCCGCTCGCGCAGACGCTGTACCACTACCGCCAGCACAGCGGATCCGCCACCATCTCCGCCGAGGATTCGCGCAGCCAAAAGCGCGGCCTCCAGCGCATCGCCGTCCTGACCGAGGACCTGCGCATGTTGGAAAGTTTCCTCGACCGGCGCGATCTGCCGGGCGGAGCGCGGACCGCCGTCCGCCGCTCGCACAGCGAACGCGCCTACCGGCTGGCCGCCACCGCCCTCTATCACCGCCTGCTCCGCCAGGCCGCGGATGCCGCCGGGCGCGGCCTCTCCCGCGACGCCCTCTGGCCGTTCATCGCCCTGCAAATGGCCGCCCGCCGCCTCGTGAATGGACCCGGCGAATGACCGCAAAGATTGCCCTCTTCATCCCCTCCCTCATGCCCGGCGGCGTGCAGCGCGTCATGCTCAACCTGTCGCGCGGACTGGCCGAACGCGGCTGCCAGGTGGACATTGTGCTGGCGCAGGCCGCGGGTCCGTTCCTCGAACGCGTCCCGGCGGGCGTGCGCGTGGTGGACCTGCGCGCCGGGCGCGTGCTGGCGTCGCTGCCCGCCCTCGTCCGCTACCTGCGGAGCGAACGTCCGTCCTCCATGCTTTCCGCCCAGCCGCACTGCAACCTCGTCGCCATCTGGGCGCGGACGCTGGCCCGCCCGGGGATGCGCCTGGTCGTCAGCGAGCACGGCTACACCACCAGCGCCCTGCAAAACTCCCGCCGCCTCGCCGACCGGTTCCTGCCCTTCCTGATGCGCCGCTTCTACCGCCGGGCCGACGCGGTCGCGGCCGTCTCGCGCGGCACGGCGGAGGACCTGGCCGCACGGTCCGGCCTGCCGCTCGAACGGATCGCCGTCGTCCACAATCCCGTCGTTGCCCCGGAGATCGAGGAACTGGCGCGCCTCCCGCTGGCCCATCCCTGGTTCGCGGCGGGCGCGCCGCCGGTCCTGCTGGCCGCCGGGCGGATGCACCCGGCCAAGGACTACCCCACGCTCCTGCGCGCCTTCGCCGACCTGCGCTCCCGGCGCGCGGCGCGGCTGGTCATCCTCGGCGACGGCAAACAGCGCCCCGAACTCGAAGCGCTGGCCGCCTCGCTCGGCATCGCCGCCGACGTGGACATGCCCGGCTTCGCCGACAATCCCTTTGCCTTCATGGCGCGCTGCGCCGCCCTCGTGCTTTCCTCCCGCTGGGAGGGATTCGGCAACGTGCTGGTCGAGGCCATGGCCTGCGGCGCGCAGGTCGTCTCCACCGACTGCCCGGGCGGCCCGGCGGAGATTTTGGAAAACGGCAAATACGGGCGGCTCGCTCCGGTCGGCGACGCCCCGGCGCTGGCCGCCGCCATCGAGTCCGCGCTCGACGACCCGCTGCCGCCGGAACAGATCCGCACCCGCGCCCGCGCATTCTCCATCGAGGCGGCAACCGAAAAATATCTCCGCCTGCTGACCGGAGAGCGCGATGGCTGAGACGCCCGTCCGAATCACGCACGTCATCGCCGGGCTGGGCGTGGGGGGCGCGGAGATGTCGCTGCTCAAACTGCTCTCGACGCTCGACCGCGGCCAATTCCCCGCCGAAGTCATCTCGCTGACCGGCGACGCGCCGCTCGGCGAACGCATCCGACTGCTCGGCATCCCCGTCCGCGCGCTGGACCTCGCGCCGGGCCGCCCGGACCCGCGCCTCGTGCTGCGCCTGGCCGCGCACCTCCGCCGCAGCCGCCCGGACCTTGTCCAGACCTGGATGTACCACGCGGATTTGATTGGCGGACTTGCGGCGCGGCTGGCCGGTCTCTTTCATCCCCCTCCGGTCGTCTGGAACGTGCGCCACACGTTCACCAACATGGACGCGTTTAAGCCCGGCACGCGGCTGGTGGTGCGGCTTGACGCACGTCTCTCCCGCACCCTGCCCGCCCGCATCGTCTGCAACGCCGAGGCGGGACGCCGGAGCCACGCCGCCATCGGCTACGCGGCGGACAAGATGGTTGTCATCCCGAACGGCTTTGACATCGACGCCTTCCGCCCCGACCCGCAGGCGCGCCGCGACGTGCGCCGCGAACTCGGCATCGGAGAGGAAACGCCGCTCGTCGGGCTGTGCGCCCGCTTCCACCCGGACAAGGACCACCACACCTTCTTCCGCGCCGCGGCCCTCCTGCACGCGCGGATGCCGGAAGCGCGCTTCCTGCTGTGGGGCAAAGGCGTGGACGAAGGCAACCCGGCCATCTCTGCCTGGCTGGACGAAGCCGGACTGCGCGGCGTTGCTCACCTGCTCGGCCCGCGCGACGATTCGCCGCGCCTGACCGCCGCCCTCGATGTGGCCGCGCTCAGTTCCGCCAGCGAGGCCTTCCCGACCGTGGTCGGCGAGGCGATGGCCTGCGAAATCCCCTGCGCCGTGACGGACGTGGGCGACGCGGCGGACATCGTCGGCGAAACCGGCCGCGTCGTCCCGCCCGGCGACCCGCCCGCGCTGGCCGAAGCCTGGCAGTCCCTGCTCGCCCTGCCCGCGGCCGAACGCGCCGCGCTCGGTCAACAGGCGCGCCGGCGCGTCCTGGCCCGCTTCGACATCAAGCAGACCGCCGCCGCATATGCCCGCCTTTATCGGGATATAATTGCCGGGCGGCTCGAATAACATCATTCGCAAAAATTTCTGCATCGAATTACCCGAATTGAACGAATTTCTTCGAGAAATTCGTGAAAATTCGATGCAAAAACAGGCGCTCGGTCTATTACAAATAAAGTCTAATGAAAATCCTCCTATTCGCCAACACTGACTGGTACCTCTACAACTTCCGCCTGCCGCTGGCAAAAGCCCTGCGCGCCCGCGGCGCGGACGTGACCCTGCTCTCCCCGCCCGGCGAATACGCCGCCCGCCTGCAAGCCGACGGCTTCCGCTGGCTGGCCTTCCCGCTGAACCGCAAAGGCATGAACCCGCTGGCCGAACTTGTCACCATCCTGCGCCTGGCGCGGCTCTACCGCCGCGAACGCCCGGATTTGGTGCACCACTTCACGGTCAAGCCGGTGCTGTATGGATCGCTCGCCGCGCGCCTGGCCGGGGTCCCGGCTGTCGTTAACTCGATCACCGGGCTGGGCTACCTCTTCCTCGGCGGCGGGACGAGACGGCGGCTGCTGCGGACGCTGGCGCGGGCGCTGTACCGAGTCAGCCTGGGCGGGACGCGCGTCATCTTCCAGAACGAGGACGACCGCCGGGCGTTCCTCGACCTCCACCTGGCGCGGCCCGAACAGGCGGACCTCGTCCCCGGCTCCGGCGTGGATGTGACCCGCTTCGTCCCCGCGCCCGAACCGGAGGGGACGCCGGTCGTGCTGCTGGCGGCGCGCCTGCTGTGGGACAAGGGCGTGGGTGAGTTCGTCGAAGCCGCGCGCCGGCTCACGGTCCGGGGTGTGACCGCCCATTTTATCCTCGCCGGTGATTCCGACGCGGCCAATCCCGCCGCCGTCCCGCCCGAACAGTTGCGCGCATGGCAGGAGGAAGGCGTGGTCGAATGGCAGGGCTGGCAGGACGACATGCCCGCCGTCCTGGCCGGGGCAAGTGTCTTCTGTCTGCCGTCGTACCGCGAGGGACTGTCGAAGACGCTGGCCGAGGCCGCCGCCTGCGGACGGGCCATCGTCACCACCGACGCGCCCGGCTGCCGCGACGTGGTGGCGCACGGCGTGAACGGCCTGCTGGTCCCGCCCCGGGACGCCGGGGCGTTGGCAGAGGCAATTGCGTCCCTGCTGGCCGACCCATCCCTGCGCCGCAAGATGGGCGCGGCCGGGCGCAGGATCGCGGAGGAACGCTTCTCCATCGAAAAGGTCGTCGGCGGGACGCTGGACGTGTATCGGCAGGCAGGTTTGAAAGGATTGTCGTGATGAGTGAACTCTATCCGGTATCGCTGTTTGTCAACATCCTGGCCGGGCTGGTGCTGGCGCTGGGCTTCGGCTTGGCGGCCATGGCCTTCGCCCGGCGTTTCGGCCCGATGGACGTGCCGGGCAGCCAGCCGCACAAGAAGCACGACGCTCCCGTGCCGCTGGCGGGAGGGCTGGCGCTCGTCGCCGCGCTGGCTGCCGGGAGCCTGCTGTTCAACCTGCCGATGCTCCGGGACCTGTGGCGCATCCTCGTGCCGGCCCTGCTGGTCTTTGCCATCGCCCTGTGGGACGATTACAAGGGCCTGCCGGCGGGCGTCAAACTGGCCGGGCAGGTGCTGGCGGGTGTGCTGCTGATCGTCTTCGGCGTCTACGTGCAGATCCTCAAACCGGGCTTCCTCGGGCTGGGCGAGAACGTGCTCATCTGGTTCAACTGGTTCATCACACTATTCTGGATCGTCGGCATCACCAACGCCATGAATCTCATTGACAGCATGGACGGCATCGTGGCCGGAACCAGCAGCGTGGCGGTGGCATTCATGATCCTGGTCACGCTCGGCGCGGAGCAGGACTCCCTGCTGCGCCTGCTGACGCTCATGCTCGGCATCGGCCTCGGCCTGTACTTTTTCAACACCCCGCCGGCGCGCTTCTTCCTCGGCGATTCCGGCGCGCAGACCATCGGCTTCCTGCTGGCGGCGGTCAGCATCCTCTTCACGCCGGAGGGGTATCCGCAGGCCTCCGCCTGGTTCCTGCCCATCCTCATCCTGGGCGTCCCGATCTTCGACACAACGCTGGTGGTCTTCTCGCGCCTGCGCCGCCGCCTGCCGCCCCACCGCGGCGGGCTGGACCACACCTATCACCGCCTGGTCAAACTGGGGCTGGACTCGAACCGCGCCGTGGTGCTGATGCACCTGGCCACGGTCGCGCTGGGCTGCATCGCCTTCCTGGCCCTGCGCCTCGAGCCGCTCTATGCCAACCTGGTTTTCCTGCTGGTCTGTCTGGCAGGAGCAGCCATCATCATTTACCTGGACCACCGCCATGCACAACCGTGAACTCTCCCCTCTCGACGCCCTCCAGAAAGCCCTCCGTCTCTGGTGGCTGATCGCCCTGCTCGGCATCGCCGGGGGCCTGCTGGGCTGGTTGTTCACCCGCTTCCAGCCGCCCCGCTACGAGTCCAGCGTCACGCTCTCGGTGGCGCTGCGCCAGAAGGAACTGGCGGCGGCGGACAAACTCCCCATGAGTTACGCCCTGCAGGAACAATACCTCGGCCCGGTTCTGGCGCTGTTCTACAGCCAGGACGTGGAGGACAAACTGGTAGCCGGGGCGGAGGAACGCGGCCTCGACCTCGGCCACGCCGACTTCAACTCGCAGGACTTCCGCATCGAACGGCTCTACTCGCGCTGGCGGATCGTCGTCCGCTCGCGCGACCCGCAAACGGCCGCGGCTCTGGCGGACCTGTGGGCCGACACCGTCTACGCGGCCCTGTCCGACGCCAACGGCCACGCCCTCAACGCCGAGCGGCTGAAAATGGAAGCGGACCTCGTCCGGCGCTGTTTCGCGGCCAGCGACTTCCCCGCCGCGAACGCCTGCGCCGGGACTTCGTTCGCGACCCTGGCCGAAATGGACGCCCATCTCGCCGGCCTGGACGCCCAATCTGCCGCCGAGCGGGAGGCCGCGGGGGGCATCACGTTCGCGCTCGATTTCTCCATCGCCGAGCGGGCCGCCGTCCCAACCGAGCCGTCCCTTTTCAGCCGGAGTCTCACCCTCTCCGCCGGGACAGCCATCGGCCTGCTGCTCGGCTTCATCCTTTCCGCCAGCCTTCCGCCTGCCGGGACCAAACGGCATGATCAACCCAAAAAGTAAACTGCTCCTGCTGGCCGACAAACTGGCCGGTATCCTGCTGGCGCTGGCGCTAATCTCCCTGCCGGTCACCAGCCTGCCGCTGCTCTCCAGACTGGCAGGCGGGACGCAGGTGGCGCCCCCCAGCCTCGTGTTCGTCGGCCTGGCCGCGGCGGCCTGGCTCCCGCTTTACGCGCTGGCCGGGGGAAAACTCTGGCGCGAGACGCGGCCCTTCCTGGCTTTTGTGGCAGTCGCCATCCTGGCTTCGCTGGCGGCCTTCTTCCTGCCGGTGAATACCTACAAAGGCCACACCCTGCTCCGCGAACAGGTTGAAGCCGCCTTTACGCTGGTCAGCGCAGTCGCCTTCTATCTGGTCGTCACGCTCTGGTTCCGGGACGAGGCCCGCCTGAACCGCGCCCTGCGCTGGCTCAACTGGGGCGGCCTGGCAGCGCTGGCCTGGGGGCTGGCTCAGGTGGCGGTCATTTATCTCCGGGGGGGCGACTACCCGGCCTGGATGACATCCCTGCACGACCTGCTCTCGGTCCGCCCCCTGACCTCGAACGTGTTCACCATGCGCGCCACCGGCCTGACCCTCGAACCTTCGTGGCTGGCGCACCAACTCAACGTGCTGTACCTCCCGCTCTGGCTGGCCTCCAGCATTGCCGGCCACTCGGCCTGGAAATTCCGCCTCTGGCGGCTGACGGCGGAAAATTTCCTGCTGGCCGGCGGACTTATCCTGCTCTTCTTTAGTTTTTCGCGCATCGGCCTGCTGGCCTTCCTGCTCGTGGCGGCCTACCTGGTCGTCCAGTTCACCGGCCGCCTGGCAGGGCGCATCGTCCGCCGCGCCAGGCCGGGAGTCGAGGGGGTTCCGTCCCGGCGCAAATGGCTCGAACTGGGCGTCACCGCCGGGCTGTACGCGGCCTACGCCGTCGCCGCCTTCGGCCTCGTCTTCGCGGCCTCGCGGCTGGACCCGCGCCTGGCGCGCCTGTTCGCCATGAGCCGCGCCCCCACCAGCCTGTTCGACCTGGCCGCGCAACTGGCCTTCGCCGAGCGGCTTGTCTACTGGCAGGCGGGATGGAACATCTTCGCCCAGCACCCGCTGCTGGGCGTCGGCCTCGGCAACGCCGGTTTCTTCTTCCAGGCCAACCTGCCTTACAAGGCGCAGGCGCTCAACGAAATCCTGAGCGTCACCACGGTGGCGGCCTACCTACCCAACGTCAAGAGCATCTGGGTGCGCCTGCTGGCCGAGACCGGCATCATTGGCTTCTCGCTCTTCGTGACCTGGCTGTACGTGCTGTGGCTGGCGAACCGCCTGCTCCGCCGCCAGCAGTCTTCCCTCTTGCGGGCCATCGGCTGGATGGGCGCCCTGGCGGTGGTCGCTTTCCTGGTCGAAGGCTTCAGCGTGGACTCGCTGGCGCTGCCTTACATCTGGGTCTCGCTGGGATTGGTTACCGCGGCGGGCGCGCTGGCGCGCCGGCAGAGCGCGGAGACACAGCCATGACGAAGACCGCCGCCAAACAGGCCGACGCCCTCCTGCACGACCTGTTCCCCATCTGCCGCTCCATCACCGGCGGCGGCCTGCGCCGGACCTTCGACCTGCTGCGCCAGGTCACGCCGTTCGACCTGCACGAGGTTCCCTCCGGCACGGCCTGCTACGACTGGACGGTGCCGGACGAATGGAACGTGCGCGACGCCTTCGTGGCCGATCCCGGCGGGCGGCGGGTGATTGATTTCCGGCAGAACAACCTGCACCTGGTCAACTACAGCGAGCCTTTCGAAGGCAGGCTGACCTTCGACGAACTCCGCCCGCACCTCTTCACCCTGCCAGACCTGCCCGACGCCATCCCCTACCGCACGAGTTACTACCGCCGCATGTGGGGCTTCTGCCTGACGCAGAAACAGTTCGACGCCCTCGACCGCGAGGCGGCCTACCACATCCGCGTGGACACAACCCTGGCTCCCGGATCGCTGACCTACGGCGAGGCCGCGCTGGCGGGGACCTCCGGGCAGGAGTTCCTCGTCTCGACCTACGCCTGCCACCCCTCGCTGGGCAACGACAACTTGTCCGGCATCGTCCTGTGGACGCTCCTGCTGCGCGAACTCCGCCAGAAAAAACTGCGCCATCCCTACCGCTTCGTCATCGTCCCGGAGACCATCGGCGCGCTGGCCTGGCTGGCGCAAAACGAGGCGCGGGCCAAATCGCTGGCCGGAGGCTTCGTGCTCAGCACCGTGGCCGGACCGGGGAAGTTCGGCTACAAACAGTCCTTCCGCGGCGACGCCCGCGTGGACCGCGCCGCCCGTCTCGCCTTCCGCGAACGCGGCCTGGATTTCATCGAGTATCCCTTCGACGTGAACGGCTCGGATGAGCGCCAGTACTCCTCGCCCGCCTTCCGCATCCCGGTCGGGACGATCTGCAAGGATAAATACTACGAGTACCCGTACTACCACACCTCGCTCGACAACCTGGAGTTCATCTCCGCCGAGGCGCTCGCGCAGACGCTGGACCTGTACCTGCTCGCCATCGAAAAACTGGAGCAGGAGCGCGATGATGTGGAATGTGACAGTCACTTCCGAAGTGACTGTCACATTGCCACGCAAATTCCACACAAAAGCCAACACGAGCAGGAGCGCATCTACCGCTCGAAGATGCCGTGCGGCGAACCGATGCTCGGCAAGCGCGGCCTCTACCCGGCGATCGGCGGGAGCATCAAGCAGGCCGCCGCGTCCGCCCGCCACGCCGAACGCAGGTACGAGGTCCAGGACGAGCGCAGCCTGTACGGCAGCGAACTGGACGCCATCCGCTGGCTGATGTTCCACGGCGACGGGCAGACATCCCTGTCTGCCATCGCCGAACAGACCGGCCTGCCGGTGCGCCAGTTGACCGAGGTCGCAGAAAAACTGGTCGGGCACGGATTACTGGAAGAATTGTAAAACGGAGGAACCATGAAACTTCTCTGGATCGGCGGGAGCCATCCCCGCCACCTGCACTACATCAACACCATCGCCCGCGCCTTCCCGCTCTCCGGCGCGGTCATCGAGATCCGCGAGAACCTGCTGCCCCAGCCGCCGGAGGGATTGGCCGAGGTGGACCGCGAGAATTTCATCCGGCATTTCGGCAACCGCGAGAAGGCCGAGAAGAAATATTTCGGCGACCAGCCCTTCCCGAACTGCCCGACGCGCAAGGTGACGCACGAGACGCTCAACACGCCCGAAAGCGTGGACTTCGTCCGCTCGGTGGACCCGGACCTGGCGCTGGTCTTCGGCTCCGGGATGGTGCGCGACCCGCTCTTCTCCGCGCTGACCTGCCCGACCGTCAACCTTCATCTCGGCCTGTCGCCGCGCTACCGCGGCGCGGCCACACTCTTCTGGCCGTTCTACTTCCTCGAGCCGCCCTACGCCGGCAGCACCTTCCACTTCATCGTCTCCGAACCGGACGCCGGGGAGATCATCCACCAGGTCACGCCCGTGCTGCACCCCGACGACGGCATCCACGACGCGGCCTGCAAGGTGGTGCTGCAATCGGCAAGCGATGCCGTCCGCCTGCTGGAAATCTACGCGGAGAAGGGTGCCTGGGTGACGCGCAAACAAAAAGCCACCGGCAAGAACTTCCTCGCCAGCGACTTCATGCCCGAACACCTGCGCATGATCTACAACGTTTACAACGACGACCTGGTGCGCCAGTACCTCGACGGGCGGCTGAAGTGCAAGACGCCCAATCCCTACCGGCAGTTCTGACAGCCCAACAAGGGAATGTTCAAAAACCTCTGACCGGTTGCGGCGATCGCCATGTCTGGCAGTTGCCGCAGTTTTTTTCTATCCTTTCTCGCCCCGTATCAAGATCAATCCGCCGTTGTTCTTTATCAGGGGGAGATGCCGGCCGATTCCATCGAAAAAACGCAGCCAGCGGTAAGCGGTTTGATTATTCATGAGGTTGAGCAAATGAGGGGGCAAAAAAACGCTCGTGCTGGTCTGGATGGAAACCCCCGTGCCGGAAAATGCCTGCCCGATCGTCCCGGCGGAGATCAGCGCCTCGGGGCCCGCTTCCTCGAACCACAACGGGCGGATCTTTTGCAGGAGATCGAAAATCTTGCGGAAGACGGACTGGTTGTTCTCCGATCCGAAGTACACCCCGCCGGTTTTCAGGACGCGGGCGACTTCCCGGCAGGTCCGCTTCGGGTCCGGCAGGTGATGGAGGACGCCGTAGATCAACACGTAGTCAATCGATTCGTCAACGAGCGGCAGACTGCTGGCATCTGCGACGAGGAATGCGGCCTTGGCGCGATAGTTCCCCAGCCGGTAACGTTCGAGCGCCTGGCGGACGAGGCGCTTCGAAACATCCATTCCAACGATGTGGAGGTCGAGGTCCATTAACTTGAAGGCGCTCCGCCCCTGGGCGCAGCCCAGATCCACCAGCCATTTCCCGTTCCCCGCTTCTTTCCGCCAGGCATCAAAGGCGATCCTGTCGGCCGCCAGCCAGAAGGGGGTTTGTTCGTATTCCGAGTAAGACTGCTCTGCGTTTTGTGCGTACCAATCGAAATGCGATTGCTGCTGGATCTGCAGCCGGCTGTCGCGCTGCCCTGCGGAGGCGAACGAGGGGTCCAGTCCCAACTCGACCAGATTCGCGGAATAGCGCCGCGCAAACCTTACCCGGTCTTCCCGGTAGATCAAATCGCCGGCCAGCAGTTCGAGGAGCCCGTCTTCGACGGGATACCACATCGAGCAGTCAGGGCACCAGACCACGCCGTCTTCTGTTTTCCCTTCGCCCGCCTCCGGGAAGGTTTTCGACGATAACCGGCCGCTTCCGCAAACAGGGCATTTCAAGATCGAGATGACAGTTGGGTCCATAGTTGGTCTCACCGGCCAAGCCTGTAAATCATGGATGCTCCTCTTCCTTGTCCGCGCCTTCCACAACGCGCTCGATGATGAACGGCGGACGCTTACGGGTCTCGTCGAGATTCCGCCACAGGTATTCGCCCAGGATGCCCATCATCATCATCTGCACGCCTGACACGATCAGCACGACCACCATCAAGGATGCCCAGCCTTCAATCGGCACGTAGTGGAACAGGCGCATGAAGACGATCGCCACCGCGTACAACAAGCCAACCACGCTGAACGTCAGCCCGATGATGGAGGTGGCGCGCACGGGGAAATATGTGAAGGCCACAAACGAATCGATGAAATACTTTATCTTCCGCCCGAACGTCCACATGGACCGCCCGTAGCGTTTCTCGCGCTTGCACCGGTGGTAGGTGATCACCTTCGGCGTGAACCCCAGCCAGACAATCAATCCCATCAGGTAAACATTGTTCTCCTGGATGTGATTGATCAGGTCGCACACCTGCCGGTCAAGCAGGAAAAAGTCGAAGCCGCGCTTGGGCATGGCCTTGATGGCGAAGCGCCGGAACATGGCATAGAAAATATCGGACAGCAGGTTGTTCAGGAAGCCGTCGTCGCGGGTCTGGCGGGCGGCCAGCGCCACCTTGTGGCCTTCCCGCCAGTGGCGAATGAGATCGAGGATCAGTTCGGGCGGGTCCTGCAGGTCGGCGGCGATGGCCGCCACCGCATCGCCGCGCGCCTGGCCCAGTCCGGCCAGCAGGGCGGCGTTCGAACCGAAGTTGCGCGTGAGTTTTATGATCCGCATGCGGCTTTCGCGCTGCGCCAGCGACAGGAGGACGGAAAGGGAGTTGTCGAACGAGCCGTCGTCCACGAACACGAATTCGAACCGGTCCTGCGCGTCCTGCGCGGCCAGTTCCTGGAACCGCGCCAGCAGGTCCGGCAGGCTGGCGGCATTGTTATAGACCGGGACGACGATGGAAATCAGACTCACGGGGCCTCGTTTCTGGAAATGAACTTCAGCGGGAATTGGCGAAGAAGGCGTGGATCGCTGCGCTGACGCATTCCACTTCGACCGGCATCAGGTGCGGACCGATGGGCAGGCTCAAGGCTTCCCGGTGGATGCGCTCGGTGATGGGAAAACTGCCGGGGCCGAACCCGAGTTCACGGTAGGCGGGCTGCAGGTGCGGCGGCACCGGGTAATGGATGAGCGTCTCGATGCCCTGTTCGCGCAGGAAATTTTGCAGAGCGTCGCGCTGTTCGCAGCGCACCACGAACAGGTGCCAGGCCGGGTCCATCCCCGGCGGGACGACCGGCAGGAGCAGCGGCGTGTCTTTCAGCAGGTCCAGGTACATGCCGGCCAGGCGGGCGCGGCGGGCGTTCCACTCTTCCAAGCGCGGGAGTTTGACACGCAGCAGCGCGGCCTGCAATTCGTCCAGCCGGCTGTTGAAGCCTTTCACCTCGTTGTGATACTTGACCTGCGAACCATAATTGCGCAAAACTTTGACTTTCTCCGCCAGCGCCTCGTTATCGCTGGTGACCGCGCCCGCGTCTCCCAGCGCGCCCAGGTTCTTGCCGGGGTAAAAACTCCAGCCGGCGGCGTGCCCGAGGCGGCCCGCGGACCGGCCGCGGTAGCGCGCTCCGTGGGCCTGTGCGGCGTCTTCGACCACTTTCAGACCGAACCGCGCGGCCACCGCGAGGATGGGATCCATGTCCGCCGGCTGGCCGTACAGGTGGACCGGCAGGACGGCCTTCGTCCGGGGCGTGACGGCGGCCGCGACCAGTTCCGGGTCCAGATTGTACGTGCGTTCGACCGGCTCCACCGGCACCGGCGTCGCGCCGGCATACGTCACAGCCAGCCAGGTGGCAATGTACGTGTTGGCCGGGACGATCACCTCGTCGCCGGGACCGATGTCGAGGGCGCGCAGGATCAGGTGCAGGGCGTCCAGCCCGTTGCCGACGCCGGCGCAAAATCCCGCCCCCAGGTAGCCCGCAAATTCCTGCTCGAAGGAAGCGACTTCCTTCCCCAGGATGAACCAGCCCGACCCCATCACGCGGCGATAGGCATCGTCCAGTTCCCCTGCCAGTTCGCGGCAGGCAGCTCCAACGTCCAGAAACGGGATCGTCGAACTCATGGCGAAGCGACCGTCTTCATGTACTCGTCGTAATTCCGAATGTAATCGTCCGCATCGTAAACATCGGAGGCGAGCACCAGGAGCACCGCGTCCTCCGAATATTTGTACTGGAGCGCCCACACCATCGGCGGAATGTACAGGCCGATATCCGGGCGGTTGAGGTGGATCTCGTTGCGTTCCTTCCCGTTATCGAGCACGACCGAACAGGAGCCGTTCAGGCAGGCCAGCAGTTGGTGCTGTTGTTTGTGGGCGTGTTCCCCGCGCACTTCGAGCGTGGGCACTTTCGAGATGACAAAAAAACGTTTCGGGATGAAGGGCAAATGTTTGTCGTATTCCCCAAAGATCAGGTCGCCGCGCAGGTCCGTGATGAGGGGAAGTTTGACGATCCGGGCGCCGTCCACGGTGAGGCTGCCCGCGTCTTCGAGGTTCTGCGCGGGTCTGATCGTTTCCCGAAAAGCGGAGGAAACATAGCCCTTGATGCGCGCCGGGTTGCCAACCACGATGGCGTTGGCAGAAACGTCCTTGGTTACCACCGCGCCCGCGCCCACCATCACATTCGGACCGATGACAATGCCCGGCAGGAGGGTGGCATTTGCGCCGATGGAGGCCCCTTTGCGGATCAAAGTCCTGGAAAATTTTTCGGGAACCTGTTTGCTGCGCGGGAACGGATCGTTGGTGAACGTGGCGTTCGGTCCGATGAAAACATCATCCTCGATGGTGACGCCGTCCCACACCTGGACGCCGCACTTGATGGTGACGCGGTCGCCGATGCGCACGTCATTCTCGATAAAGACGCCGTCGCAGATATTGCAATCCTCGCCGATGACCGCGCCCGGCAGAACGTGGGCAAACGCCCAGACCCGGGTCCGGGCGCCGATCGTGGCGCCCTCCTCAACGATTGCATTCTTGTGGATGAAATAGTCGGGTTTCTTCACTTTGACGCAAAACCTTGTTCCTGGCAGGGTGGAAAACAGGCTCCAGCCATGACAGATTTTACCACCTATCCAAAGCCGCCAACTTGACCGAATGGATTCAAGGGACGTATAATCCTCCCACCTTCAATTTCACTCTGTGAGAAGAGGAAAATGGACAAAGTTCGGAACCACCAGCGTTGGATCCTGTTCGCGGTCATCCTGGCCCTCCTGTTACGGGCCGGGCTGCTGGCAATTGCCGTTGCCCATCCCGAGCGAAACCTCGGGACCGACAGCGGGAGTTATCTCCAGCCGGCGCAGATGCTCCTCGACGATGGCTATTACTCTTACCCCAGCGGGATGCGCATGCCGATGTACCCGGTGTTCATCGCCGTTGTCCAGGCAGTCTTTGGCGAGAATCTGATCTGGATCATCGTCTGGCAGGTCTTGCTGGGACTCGGCACGGTTTACATCACCTACCGGACCGGCATCCTGTTGGGACTGACGCCGGCCTCGTCCGCGCTGGGAGCGGTGATCCTCTCCCTGAGCCTGGAATCGCTCATCTCGCCGTATTTTGTCCTGACGGACACCTTCTTCACATTCCTGCTCCTCTCCGCCACGTACGCGCTGATGCGGTTCATCCGGAGCGGACGGCTGGTCTGGCTGGTGACGACCAGCCTGCTGACCGGCCTGGTCACCCTGTGCCGCCCCATCGCCATGGCCTTCGGGCTGGTCAGCCTGGTGATCCTGCTCGCCTTCAACAGGAACGCGCCGTTCCTGAAGCGCGTCGGCCACACGGTCATTTACGTCGTCCTGCTGGCGGCCCTGTTCCTCTTCCCGTGGACGTACCGGAACGCCCAGGTGGTCGGCATCCCGGCGATCACCACCGAGTCGGACCTCTACTGGCTCTGGAGCGCGGCCACGGTCGAGGCCGACCTGCAGCACATCAGCGTGGACCAGGCCAAGGTCGAACTGGACGCGGTCGTGGAGCAGACCCTCGCTGAACGCGGCCTCGCAGCCACCGAGTTCAACCTGTACCACGTGCGCGGGGAGATCAGCAAGGAGATCATTTTTGCGAACCCCGGCAGGTTCATCTACCTGACCCTGCGTTACGACCTGCGCAGTTTCCTGCCGGGCATGGGCTACACGGTCAAATACCTGGGGCTGTCGCAGGGAAGCACGGAAGGGGTCGAGGTGCTGCAAGCCGCGGGCATCGAAGGGATCGTCAGTAATTATTTTGGCGGACAAGCCCTGTCCAGCCTGATCTTCCTCCCGTTCCTGGTCCTGCTCGCGGCAGCCTACCTCGGCGCGGTCATCGGCGCGGCGGGCTTGCTCAAAAAGCGCGACTGGCTCGCCCTGGCCGTGCTGCTCCTCCCCATCGCCTACCTGCTCCTGATCACCGGCTACAGCGCCAACTCGCGTTACCGCGTCCCGGTCATGCCGTTCCTGGCCCTGCTGGCCGGGGCCGGCCTGACGGCGCTGTGGGGATTCCTCAAACCGAAGTTGGCGAAACGGAGACGCCGCGCAAAATGAACTGCTCCCTCGTCATCCGCGCCTACAACGAAGAGGAACACATCGGCCGCCTGCTGGAAGGGATTTCCCACCAGACCGTCCGGGATGTGGAAATCATCCTGGTGGACTCCGGCTCGACCGACGCGACCGCCTCCATTGCCGCGCATTACGGCGCAAAGATCGTCCACATCAAACCGGAGGAGTTCACCTTCGGGCGTTCCCTGAACCTGGGACTGGCCGCCGCCACCCGGCCCCTGGCCGCCATTGCCAGCGCGCACGTCTACCCGGTCTACCCCGACTGGCTGGAGCGCCTGCTCGAACCGTTCGACGACCCGGCGGTGGCGCTGGCCTACGGCAAACAGCGCGGCGGCGAAAACAGCAAATTCTCCGAACACCAGATCTTCGCCCGCTGGTATCCCGATCAATCGGCCGCGCGCCAGAACCATCCGTTCTGCAACAACGCCAACGCCGCCATCCGGCGCGCGGTCTGGGAGACGCATCCCTACGATGAGACGCTGACCGGGCTGGAGGATCTGGCCTGGGCGAAGCGGGCGCAGGCAGACGGTCACGCCATCGCCTACGCCGCCGAAGCGGAGGTGGTCCACGTCCACAACGAGACGCCGCGCGGCGTCCTGAACCGTTACCGCCGCGAGGCAATGGCCTTCAAGCAGATCTTCCCCGAGGCGCATTTCAACCTGTACGACTTCGTCCGCAACGTGACCGCCAGCATCGGCTTCGACCTGCTCCACGCGGCCCGGACGCGGGTGCTGGGACGCAGTCTCGCCAGCATCTTCTGGTTCCGCTGGAACCAGTTCCGGGGCACGCACCAGGGCTACCGCTCCGCCAGCCCGCTGACGCCCGAACTGCGCCAGACGTTCTACTACCACGTCGGCTGGGAAAAGACCGAGTCCCGGCAGCGCGAGGTTGAGCCGATTAGGTATAATGAGTAAAGAAGTGAATAGTGAGTGGTGAATAGGAGCTTGTAAAGATGGCTGGCGATAACATTCAAGGTTTGGAAACTCTGGAGGCATGGAAAAAGGCCAAGGATTTAGCTATGGCAGTGCATCAGGATGTTTTACCGAAGCTACCTCCTGAAGAAAAGTGGAGCCTCGGCCAGCAAATCCGCCGAGCAGTCCAGAGCGTTCCAGCGAATATTGCCGAGGGACATGGGCGATTTTATTATCAGGAAAATGTGCGCTTTTGCTACATTGCGCGTGGTTCTTTGATAGAGACCTATAGCCATCTTACCCTGGCACATGATTTGAAATACACCTCCGATGAAATATTCAACCGCCTGAAAGACCGGATCGAAGAGTTGGCGCGTATTATTAACGGTTACATTGCTTATTTGAAGCGTTCAAAGCGCGGCGAAAACGAACCTGGTGCTCACTACATCGTTCGCGAATCCCCCGCGGATTATTTGACCCAGATTCCCGAAATCCCAGAGCCACCCCAAGAACCTTAAGCCATTCACTATTCACCATCTCCCATTCACCATTTCCCATTCACTATGACCCTACTCACCGCCCTCGTCCCCATGCGCCACCACAGCCAGCGCGTACCCGGCAAGAATTACCGTCTGCTGGCCGGGAAGCCGCTCTACCAGCACATCGTTGAGACACTGCTGTCCGTGCCGGAAATTTCCACCATCGTCGTGGACACGGACTCCGAACCGGTCCTTGCCGGTTTGCAGAAAGATTTCCCGCAGGTGACGGTCCTGCCGCGCCCGGAGCGCCTGCGCGCGGACAACATCCCGATGAACGAAATTTTGCTCTACGACACGTCTCAGGTCGCGGCGGAGTTTTACCTCCAGACGCACAGCACCAATCCGCTGCTGCGCGCGGAGACGGTCTCGAAGGCGATCCAGGCTTTCCTGGCAGATTATCCCGCCCACGACTCGCTCTTCTCGGTGACGCGCCTCCAGACGCGGCTCTACGACGCGTCCGGCCGCGCCCTCAACCACGACCCGAACGTCCTGCTCCAGACCCAGGACCTGCCGCCGGTCTACGAGGAGAATTCGTGCCTCTATATCTTCAACCGCGCGAATTTGGAGCGGCGGCGCAACCGTCTCGGTGACCGTCCGCTGATGTTCGAGATTGATGCCGACGAAGCCTGGGATATCGACGAGGAACTTGATTTCGCCATCGCCGATTTCCTGATGCAACAGCGCGAAAAATAAATCATCCGCAGATTACGCAGATGACGCAGAAAAAGATTTTAAATCTGTGAAATCTGCGCAATCTGCGGATTATGTTTTTTAGGCCATCACCGTGAAAAAACGCCTCGCCAAAATCTTCGCCGCCCCGTGGTATTTCGCCGCCTTCGCCATCTACCCGCCGCTGGCGCTCATCGCCTACAACTCGGCCGAGATGCGCCCCGCGGAAGGGATGCGCGCCCTGCTCCTGTCGCTGCTCGCCGCGCTGGTCCTGTTCGGCCTGCTCCGGCTGGCCTTCGGCAGCAAACAGCGCGCCGCGCTGACCGTCAGCCTGTGGCTGCTGCTGTTCTACAGTTACGGCCACGCCTGCAACCTCGTCTCGAAACAATGGGACGTTCCGCACCTGGCCGCGTGGATGGGCGGACTGTGGCTCGTCCTCGCCGGGGCCGCGACCGGCTGGCTGGCGCGGCGCAGGACCCGGGTCCGGAAGGCCGCGCCCGCGCTGAACCTCGTCGCCCTCGGGCTGGTCGTCACGTCCGCCGCGCAGGTCATCATCTGGACCGCGCCCTATTCCGGGTCGGTCGCCGACGACCACGCCGACGTGCAGACACTCACCGTCCCCGCCGGGGAAACGCCGCCGGACATTTATTACATCATCGTGGACTCGTACGGGCGCTCCGACCTGCTCCAACGCTCGTTCAAGATTGATAACACTGAGTTCATCCAGAACCTCGAAGAAATGGGCTTCTACGTGGCCGAGTGCAGCCAGAGCAACTACAACCGGACGGAGGTCTCGCTGGCCTCGTCGCTGAACATGGACTACCTCCAGAATCTCGACGATGCCTACCAGCCGCCCAGCATCGGCCGCGGCAGGCTGTGGGACTCGATCAGCCACAGCGCGGTGCGCGCCGACCTGGAGGGTGCCGGCTACAAGACCGTCGCCTTCGCCACCGGCTTCCCCTGGACCGAGATCACCGACGCCGACGCCTTCCTCGCCCCCTCGCCGCTCTGGTCGCAGATGACCTCCTTCGAGACGCTCCTGCTGCGCACCACGCCGCTGCGCCACCTCGAAGACACGGGCAGCATCAACCTCGACGAGATTGACGGCCAGCGCTTCCGCCAGCGCACCGAACTCATCTTCGACAACATGGACGACCTGGCGCAAATGCCCGGCCCAAAGTTCGTCTTCATCCACATCCTCCCGCCGCACCCGCCCTTCGTTTACGCGCCGGACGGTTCGTGGACCGACCCGGCCGCCTTCCTGAACGACGACCGCCTTTACACCGGCGCATCCTACACCAAGGGCTACCGCAACCAGGTGGCCTACATCAACGGCCAGTTGGAAGCCGCCCTCCAGACCCTCCTCGACGAGTCGCCCACGCCGCCGGTCATCATCGTGCAGGGCGACCACGGCCCGTGGCTGCAGAACGGGAGCGGCAAGTTCATGATCCTGAACGCCTATCATCTGCCCGGCCACAACGACCTGCTCTACCCGGCCATTTCGCCGGTCAACACCTTCCGGCTGGTACTGGACACCTACCTCGGAGGGGATTATCCTCTGCTGGACGATATCAGTTATTATTCGCCGACGCCGGACATCTACAACTTTTCGCTCGTCCCGAATCCGTGTCTGGACCGGTAGCCTGCCGCGAAAAAAACCGGAGCAAATCCCATGCCCACCATCCTTTTCTCTGCCCCCTACATGCTGCCTTCCCTCGACCGCTTCCGCCCGGTCTTCGACCGGCACGGGCTGGACCTCATCACGCCCGAGGTCCGCGAGCGGCTCGACGAAGCCAGCCTGCTGGAGTACGCCGGCCGGTTCGACGGCGCCATCTGCGGCGACGACCAGTACACGGCGCGCGTCCTCGAAGCCTGCGCGCCGCGGCTGAAGGTCATCTCCAAGTGGGGGACGGGGATCGACTCGATTGACAGCGCCGCCGCGGCGCGTCTCGGCATCAAAGTCTGCCGGACGCCGAACGCGTTCACCCTGCCGGTCGCGGACACGGTCATGGGCTGCCTGCTGGCCTTTGCCCGCCGCCTGCCGTGGATGGACCGGGAAATGAAATCCGGCAACTGGGAGAAACTCCCCGGCCGCGCCCTGCACGAGTGCACGCTCGGCATCGTCGGCGTGGGCGTCATCGGCAAGACGTTGGCGCGGCGGGCGCGCGCCTTCGGCATGACCGTGCTCGGCAACGACATCGTCGAGATTGACCACGTTTTCATCGCCGAGACCGGCATACATATGACCGATCTCGATTCTCTGCTCTCTGAATCTGATTTCGTCTCCCTCAACTGCGACCTGAACCCGACCAGTTTCCACCTGATGAACGCGCGCACGCTGGCGCTGATGAAGCGGACCGCCGTGCTCGTCAACACCGCGCGCGGACCGGTGGTGGAGGAACACGCGCTCGTTGCCGCGTTGAAAGCAGGTACAATTGCCGGGGCTGCGCTGGACGTGTTCGAGGTCGAGCCGCTGCCCGAGGATAGTCCGCTGCTGAAAATGGACAACGTCCTGCTCGCCCCGCACAACGCCAACTCCAGTCCCGCCGCGTGGGAGCGGGTGCATTGGAATACGATTAAGAATCTATTGGAAGGCCTGGGTATTTCTGCTGCCGACCTGAAAGAATAAACATGGATAACCAATCGTCAATCGAAAATCGTCAATCGAAAATTGTTTTCATCACCGGGGTCGCAGGCGGGATCGGCCGCGCCACCGTCGTCCACTTTGCAGAAAAAGGCTGGCGCGTCGTCGGCGTGGACCGGCTCCCCTTCGGCGCGGATTTCCCCGCCAACGGCCTGTTCATCCAGTCCGACATCTCCGACCCGGCCGCGCTGGAAGCCATCTTCAACCAGGCGCGCGCCTTCACCGACAAACTCGACGCACTGGTCAACAACGCCGCCATGCAGATTGCCAAGCCCATCCTCGACACCAGCGTGGAGGAATGGGACGCGGTCATGGCATCCAACCTGCGCTCGGTCTTCCTGGCGGCCAAACTGGCCTACCCGCTCTTCAAGGCCGCCGGCGGCGGGGCCATCGTCAACGTCTCCTCCGTCCACGCCGTGCAGACCTCGGCCAATATCGCCGCCTACGCCGCCAGCAAGGGCGGGATGCTGGCCCTGACGCGCGGCATGGCCATCGAGTTCGCCAAAGACGGCATCCGCGTCAACGCCATCCTGCCCGGCGCGGTGGACACGCCCATGCTGCGCGCCGGCCTGAACCGCGGCCACGTCAGCGGCGACGACGTCCACAAGCGGCTGGAGAACCTGGCGCGCAAGACCGTCAACGGGCGGGTCGGCAAGCCCGAAGAAATCGCCCACGCCATCTACTTCCTGGCCGACGAGACCCAGTCCTCGTTCATGACCGGCCAGGCCATGATCGTGGATGGCGGCGCGACCGCGAGGCTGAGTACCGAGTGAAAGAGACCATCAAGCGTCTCACCCCCGCTCCCCTTTGGAACGCGGCGCGCGAATCTTACGATGCCCTGCGCCGCCTCCCGGACCTCGCGCCGGCGGCCCTCCACCCCTGGCGGCGGGAGAGCATCCGCCGCCTCGCCGCGCTGAAAGACATCCACCGCGGGGAACGCTGCTTCATCCTCGGCAACGGTCCCAGCCTGCGGCAGACCGACCTGACGAAACTGCGCGGCGAGTTCACCTTCGGGCTGAACCGCATCTATCTCCTGTTCTCCGAACTCGGCTTCACGACCACCTACTTCGTCTCGACCAACGACCTGGTCATCGAGCAATGCCGGGACGAGATCCTGGCGCTCCCCATCCCGAAATTCCTCACCTGGCGCTCCCGTCGCTTCTTTCATCCCGAAACCTTTCAACCTGCCAACCTGCCAACATTTCTTTTTACAACCTACACCGGCCCGCGCTTTGCCCGCAACGCTGCCGGGCGTCTCTGGGAAGGCGCGACCGTCACCTTCATCGCCCTGCAACTGGCCTATCACATGGGCTTCGCGCAGGTCAACCTCATCGGCGTGGACCATAACTTCGTCACGAAGGGCGACGCCAACAAGACCGTCACCTCCGAGGGCGACGACCCGAACCACTTCGCGCCGAACTACTTCGGCAAAGGCTTCCGCTGGCAACTGCCCGACCTCGACACATCCGAGCGCGCCTACCGGCTGGCAAAAGCCGCGTTCGCGGCCGACCGGCGCGAGGTCCGGGACGCAACGGTCGGCGGCAAACTGACCGTCTTCCCGAAAGTGGACTACCTGTCCCTTTTCTAAAATGTCCGAACTTCCACTGATTTCCATCGTCACGCCGTCCTTCAACCAGGCGCAGTTCCTCGAACAGACCATCCGCTCGGTGCTTGGGCAGGGAACCCCGCGCCTGGAATACATCATTGTGGACGGCGGCTCGACCGACGGCAGCGTCGAGATCATCAAAAAATACGCGCACCGGCTGGCCTGGTGGGTCTCCGAGCCGGACACGGGCCAGGCCGAGGCGATCAACAAAGGCCTCGCCCGCGCCCGCGGCGGGATCGTTGCCTGGCTCAACTCGGACGACTTCTACCTGCCCGGCGCGCTGGCCGAGGCGGTGCGCGCCTTCCAGGAGAATCCGCAGGCCGGACTGATTTACGGCGACGTGCTGGCGGTTGACGAAACGGGCCGCACCCTGAACCTGCTGCGCTACGGCGGCTGGGGGCTGGCCGGGCTGACCGAGTTCCGCATCATCGGCCAGCCGTCGGTCTTCCTGCGCCGCCGCGCGCTCGAGCAGGCCGGACCGCTCGACACCTCGTACCACTACTTGCTCGACCACCATCTCTGGCTACGCGTGGCGCAATCCGCCGGGATGGTTTACCTGCCGAAAACGCTGGCGGCGGCGCGCTATCACCTGGCCGCCAAGAACATCGCCCACCCGATGGAGTTTGCGCGGGAAATCCAGCGCATTGCCGCGTGGATGCCGTCCCAGCCCGCGCTGGCAGACCTGCTCGCCCAAAACCGGAAGCGTGCCGAGGCCGGGATGCACAGCCTGAGCGCGTTCTACCTGGTCGAGGGCGGCCAGCCCCGCCGCGCGCTGACCGAGTACGGGCGCGCCTTCACCGCCCACCCGCCGACCGTCCTGCGCGCCTGGAAGCGTGCCGCCTACGCCCTGCTCAGCCTGACCGGCCTGGGACGCCTGCGCCAGGTTTACCTGTCTGCCCGCCGCCAGAGAATATCTAGCAGACAGGGCTCCCACGCCCTGTCGGGACGGCATGGGAGCCGTCCCCACAAATAAAATTCGAGGATCTCATGCCGCGTTCCTTTTCCTCCCTGCTTATCAAAGGCATCGAATATTTCTCCCTGCCGTTCCAGTACCCGCGGCAGTTCCTGCCCCTGCTCGGCAAGGCGCTCACGGACCGCACGCTCGTCCACGAACTGCCGCGCCTGACGCCGCACCGCGCCTTTCTCCGGCAGGCCGGCATCCGCACCGTGATCGACGCGGGCGGGTTCGTCGGCTCGTTCGCCTACGCCGTCCGCTCCATCCTGCCCGAGGCGCAGATCTACTCCTTCGAGCCGCTGGACGGGAACTACCGCCAACTGGTGAAGAACCTGACGCCGGGCGGCCGCTTCCAGGCCTTCCAGACCGCCCTCGGCGACCGGACCGGGACCGTGGACTTCTTCCAGAACGATTTCTCCGCCTCGTCCTCCGTGCTGGAGATGGGCGACCTGCACCGGCGCGCCTTCCCGCAGACCGGGCGCCAGACCAAGATCACGGTCCCGCTCGCCCGGCTGGACGATTTCCTCGACCGGATGACGCTCGCACCGTCCACCCTGCTGAAAATAGACGTGCAGGGCTACGAAGCCGCCGTCCTGCGCGGCGCAGCCGAGACGCTCCGGCAGGTGGACTACCTGCTGACCGAGGTCTCCTTCCAGGAACTGTACGCCGGACAGCCGCTCTTCGAGGAAATCCACGCCCTGCTGGTGCGGGCGGGCTTCCGCTACGCCGGCAGTCTCGACACCATGCTCTCGCCGCTCGACGGCTCGGTGTTGCAGGCCGACGCGCTGTTCATCCGAAAGGGAAAAGGATGACCGCCACCCAACCGACCGCCCCTTCCCGCCGCGCCCGGCTCTGGCGGATCGTCCTCGTGACCGCCGTCTTCCTGGCCGCGCTCGGCATCCGCCTCTACGACCTGACCGACCTGCCGCTCGACTTCCATCCCACCCGCCAGCTGTTCTCGGCGCTCAAAGCGCGCGGCATTTACTACCAGTCCGCCCCCGGCGTGCCAGACTGGCAGCGCCAGATGGCTATTGACCAGTGGCAGCAGCAGGCCACCATCGAGCCGCCAGTGCTCGAATTCATCGTGGCGGAAACGTATCAACTGGCTGGCAACGCCGACCTGTGGATCGCCCGTATTTATTCAATTGTTTTTTGGATGCTGGGAGGCGCGGCAGTTTATCTGCTGGCGAAGGAACTCACCTCCTGGACCGGGGGCCTGGCCGCCGCGTCGTTCTTCCTGTTCCTCCCCTACGGCATCATCGCCAGCCGCAGTTTCCAGCCAGACCCGCTGATGGTGGCACTGACCGCGGGCTTCCTGTGGGCGCTCATCCGCTGGCAGTCCGCCCGCACCTGGCGCTGGGCTGTTGCCGCCGGGCTTTTTGGCGGACTGGCGATCGTCATCAAGACAACCGCAGTTTTCTTTGTGGCTGGCGGGCTGGCCGGTGTACTGCTTGGCGTGATCGGCCTACGGCAGGCGCTGCGGAACCGCCAGGCCTGGCTCATTGGCGGATTGATCCTCCTGCCGACTGCGGCGTACTACATTTACGGAGTGGCCGTTGCCGGTTACCTGGGACAGCAGTTCGGCGGGCGCTTTGTCCCGTCCCTTCTGGTCAGCCCGGCCTTCTACCTGGGTTGGGAATCAAATATCAACACGGTGGTCGGGCGCCTGCCCTTCGCTCTGGCGCTGTTCGGCACACTATTGTTTGCCAACAAGCCCGCCCGCAGCCTGGCCTTCGGCCTGTGGGGCGGCTACCTGGCCTACGGGATTCTATTCAATTATCACAACTCAACGCACGATTACTACCAGTTGCCACTGATCCTCATCACCGCCCTGTGCCTGGCGCCGCTGGCCGAAACCCTGACCGTCCGCCTGGGCGCGGTGTGGCAGACCCGGTTCCCGGTCCGGGCGGCCGCGGCGCTGCTGCTGGTCTTCAGCCTGGTTATGACCTCCTGGGACGTGCGCCGTGAACTCCGCAATACCGATTACCGTCCGCAGGCCGAATTTTGGGCCAGCATGGGCGGGATGCTCGGCCACGACCGTTCCATCGTCGGCCTGACGCAGGACTACGGCTACCGCGCCGAATATTGGGGTTGGATGCACATCACCAACTGGCCCTCCCTGGGCGACCTGCAATACCAGGCGCTGGCATTCGGGGCCGAATCCAATTTTGAAGACACGTTTGCCACCCTGACAAACGGCCGGGAGTTCTTCCTGGTCACCGATTTCGAGGAGTTCGACCGCCAGACGCAACTTCAGGAACTGCTTTATGCCCGTTACCCGGTCTTCGCCCAGAGCGACGATTTCATTATCTTTTATCTACTCTATCCCCTCGCCGCTCCCTGATCTGTTGGCAAAGCCGCTAACAGGAACCGCGAAGAAACGAAGACCGCGAAGACCCCCTTTTGCACGCGAAGGAATCCTTCGCGACCCCGGAAATTCTTCGCGTCCTTCGCTCCTTCGCGGTGAATCACTTTTTTGTTCCTGGATGTAAGCATATGGACCAACCACTCGTCTCCATCATCACCCCCTGCTACAACCACGCCCGCTTCATTGAGGCGGCCATGCGCTCCGTGCTCGAACAGGATTACCCGCGCATCGAGTACATCGTCGTGGACGGCGGCTCGACCGACGGCAGCGCCGGCATCATCCGCCGCTACGCGGACCGTCTGGCCTGGTGGGTCTCCGAACCGGACCGCGGCCAGACCGACGCCATCAACAAAGGCTTCGCCCGCGCCCGCGGCGAGATCCTGGCCTGGCTCAACTCGGACGACACCTACCAACCCGGCGCGGTGGCCGAAGCCGTGGCCGCCCTGCTGGAACGCCCGGAGGCCGGCATGGTCTACGGCGACGCCAACTTCATCAACGAGACCGGGCGCGTCACCGGCCGCTTCCCCGCCGCGCAGACGGACTACGCCCGCCTGCGGCGCGGCTACGTTCACATCCCGCAGCAGGCCTCGTTCTTCCGCGCCGACCTGTGGAAGCAGGTCGGCCCGCTCGACCCGTCCTTCTTCTTCGCCATGGACTACGACCTGTGGGTGCGGCTGGCGCGCCTGGCCCCGCTGGCCTACGTGCCGCGCACCTGGGCCAATTTCCGCCTGCACACGCAGGGCAAGACCTTCGCCGCCGACGACCGCTGCTGGCCGGAGATGATCCGCGTCCACCGGCGCGACGGCGGCTCGTGGTTCTCCATCATCGTTGCCAAGTATTTCGTCCGCCGCATGGTCGGTCCGTTGTGGCGGCTGCGGCTGAAGTCGAAAATGTAGAGCGAATTGGCAATTCGCTCCACAGCTTCTTATCCGCAGATTTCACAGATTACGCAGATTATTAAAAAATCTGCGACATCTGCGTAATCTGCGGATGGATTTTCCCTGCCGTCGAAAAACCCGCAATCAAACTGCAACGCCCCTGCCGGTCTTCGCGCTTGCCGGAGGGCGGGAATCGAGTATCATTAAACCGTGCGCACATCCGATTCGCCGTTCGTGGCCGACTGGTTCGCCGTCTCCCTGCGCTGGCTGGCCCTGCTGGGGCTGACCATCTCCATCGCGCGCGGCGGGGACCTGACCGCCGCGCCCGGCCTCGTCCTCGGCGTGCTGGCGGTCTGGAATCTGGTCCTGACCGTGCTGGCGGGACTGAACCGGCGACTGTCCCACCACCGCGAAATCAGCCTGGCGATTGACCTGGCCGCGGCGGCGGTTTACTTCTTCCTCCAGCGCGGCTTTTTTGGACCGGCGGCCTGGATCGTCTTCGTTCCGCTTTTTTCCGCCTCCCTCTATTTCGAAATGCGCGGCGCACTGATCGCCGCCGTCCTCTTGGCCGCAGTGCAGGCCGGCGTGACCGTCTCGCAGACGCGCGAAAGCAAAGCCCTGCTCTTCGCCGGGGGCGCGATCCTGCTGACGTTCGGCCTGGCTGCCCTGTTCGGTTTCCTGAGCCAGCGCGTCGTCGCCGACATCCGCCGGATGCGCCGCCTCCAGCAGGAGGATGAACAAAGACGCCTGCGCATGGAGAACGAACGGGTGCGCGCCGTCTACAGCCTGACCTCCACCCTGATGACCACCCTGAACTACAAGCGCGTCATCGACTCGGCCCTCGACATCAGCCTGGCGGCCATGAATCCCGGCCCCGATGCGCCGCCCGACGACCTGCTGGTCTGCGCCGGTTTGCTCTTCTCGAAAGAGGAAATCCTCGAAGTAGGCTCCGCCCGGCGCTTCACCCCCGCCGACATGCGCGCCGTGCTGGCCGGGCGGGAGGGCATCATCGCCCGCTCCATTGACGAGGACAAGCCGCTCCTGGCCGACTCCGTCAGGGATGACCCCGAACTCAGCCGCATCGCCGCCCTGCTCGCCTGCGGACAGGTGTACTGCTTCCCGCTGCGCAGCGGGTTCAGCGCCTACGGCGTCCTGCTGTTCGGCCACCCGGAACCCGGCTACTTTACCCCAGACCGCCGCGAACTGCTGGAAATCCTCGGCCGCCAGGCGCTCATCGCCATCCAGAATGCCCGCCTGTACCAGGACCTGGTGGAGGAACGCGACCGCATGATCGAGGTCCAGGAAGAGGCCCGCAAGAAGATGGCGCGCGACCTGCACGACGGTCCGACCCAGTCGGTGGCGGCCATGGCGATGCGCGTCAACCTGGCGCGGCGCGTGCTCGAAAAAGACCCCAAAGCCGCCGGGGAGGAACTGGTCCGCATCGAGGAACTGGCGCGGCGCACGTCCAAAGAGATCCGCCACATGCTGTTCACCCTGCGCCCGCTCGTGCTCGAATCGCAGGGGCTGATCGCCGCCCTGCATGCCATCGCCGACAAGACCAAAGAGACGTATTCGCAGGAGGTGCTCGTCCAGGTGGATGAGATGCTCCTGAAAGACATGGAAATCGGCAAGCAGAGCGTCATCTTCTTCATCGCCGAGGAAGCAGTCAACAACGCCCGCAAGCACGCCCGGGCGGTGCACATCGGGATCACCCTGCGCTCGCTCGGCCAGGGCATCGCCATGCTGGAAATCGTGGACGACGGCGTTGGCTTCGACGTGGAGGCGGTCAACCGCGCCTACGACAAACGCGGCAGTTTGGGCATGATCAACCTGCGCGAACGCGCTGAACTGATCAGCGGCCTGCTCAACATCCAGTCCGCGCCCGGCAAGGGGACGCGCGTGCAGGTCTACATTCCGCTGACCGAGGAAGCCGCCGACCGCCTGCACCACTCCGCCCAGCCGCGCTGAAATTTCCCATGCCCGCATCCAATGGTCTCTACTATTTCCTTCACGAGGCAGGCAAGCCCTCGCGCCCGCCGGTCGTGTTGCTCCACGGTGCGGGAGGCAGCCATCTCTCCTGGCCGCCCGAGTTCCGCCGGATGGGCGGACAGCGCGTGTACGCCCTCGACCTGCCGGGGCACGGGAAATCGGAGGGCGTGGGGAAACAGTCCGCCGCCGACTATGCCAAAACGGTGGCCGAATTCCTGGATACTGCTTCCATCTGGAAGGCCGTGTTCGTTGGGCATTCGATGGGCGGGGCGATTGCCCTGACCCTGGCGCTGGATCATCCCGAACGCACCGCCGGCCTGGGCCTGCTCTCGTGCGGGGCGCGCCTGCCGGTGGCCCCCTCTCTGCTGGAGAACTCCGCCAACCCGGCCACGTACGCGCTCGCCCTCCAGTTCCTGCTCGACGGCCTGTTCAGCCCGCACGCGGACGCGCGCCTGAAAGCGCAGACCTCCCGCCTGCTGGCCGCGACCCGTCCGGCAGTCCTGCACGGCGACCTGGTGGCCTGCAACGCGTTCGACGTGACGAAATCGCTGGAGAAGGTGCGCACCCCAACCCTGGTACTGTGCGGCGACGAAGACCGGCTCACGCCCCTGCGGTTCTCGCAAGCCCTGGCCAACCACATCCCCTCCGCCGCCCTGCAGACGGTGGACGGCGCCGGCCACGCGGTGATGCTCGAACAGCCGCGCCGGGTGTCGTTGCTCCTGAGCGTTTTCCTGATGACCATCCCTTATACCCCCGGTGCGTAGGGGCGACCCTGTGTGGTCGCCCGGTTTTCATAAACCCAAGATTTCTCTCAAAATCGGAACGGCGTTCTGCACCGCCCGGGCGCGATGACTCAGGCGGTTTTTTTCGTCCATCGTCAGTTCGGCCATCGTCCGCCCGAATTCGGGGACGAGGAAAATCGGGTCGTAGCCAAACCCGTTCGTGCCGCGTTCCTCCGGGATGATCTCCCCCTCGCACGTCCCGGCGGCGAAACGCGTCTCCCGCCCCGGCGCGGCGACCGCCACCGTGGCGCGGAAGCGCGCCGTCCACGGGCGCGGCTTGCCGGCCAGTTGCTGCAAAAGGTAGGCGCGGCGGTCGGCGTCGGTGGCGCCCGCCTGCGGCGCGAAGCGGTGGGAATGCAGGCCGGGGCGGCCATCAAGGGCGTCCACTTCCAGGCCGGAGTCGTCGGCCAGCGCGGCCAGTCCGCCGGCGCGGGCAAAGGCCTCCGCCTTACGGGCGGCGTTTTCGGCGTACGTCTGCCCGTCCTCGGCAACCTCCAGGGTCAGGCCGATGTCGGCGGGGGTGAGCAAGTCGAGGGGCAGACCGTCGAGCAGCGCCTTCATCTCGGCCACCTTTCCGGGGTTGTTGGTGGCAAGCAGGAGTTTCGGTTTCATCGTTTGAGTCGCTCCAGCGCCCAGGCCGCGTGTTCGCGGACGAGGGGTTCTTCATCTTTCAGCGCTTTTTCCAACGCGGGGACGGCCTCTGGCCCGCCGGTATTCCCCAGCGCTACCGCCACGTTGCGCAGGTAGCCGCGCCGCCGGGCGCGCTGGACCGGGCTGTCCTTGAATTTCTGATTGAACTCGCGCGGCGTGAGGGCGAGATCGGCGGCGAGGTCGGGGGCGGGGACGCCGGCGCGGGGCTGGAAAACAGGCGAACGGTCCGCTTCGGCGCGGCGGTTCCACGGGCAGGCCGACTGGCAGAGGTCGCAGCCGAAGACCCAGTCTCCCATCCGCGGGCGCAGTTCCGGCGGGATGCTGCCCTTGTTTTCGATGGTCAGGTACGAGATGCAGCGCCGGGCGTCCAGCGTGCGGCCGGGCAGGAGCGCGCCGGTGGGGCAGGCGTCGAGGCAGCGGGTGCACGTCCCGCAGCGGTCGGCGGCGAAGGGGGCGTCCGGCTCGATTTCGAGGCCGAGCAGGATTTCGGCGAGGAAAAAGTACGAGCCAATTTCAGGGTGGATGAGGCAGGTGTTTTTCCCGATCCAGCCGAGGCCGGCGCGCTGGGCCAGGTCCCGCTCGAGGAGCGGACCGGTGTCGGTGTAGCAGCGGTGCGCCACCGGACCGCCCGCCTGCTCCGCGACGAAGGCGGCCAGAGCCTCCAGCCGCGGCGGGAGGACGAGATGATAGTCCGCGCCCCAGGCATACGCGGCGACGCGGCCATGTGGGCCAGGTCCTTCGACGCGGGGGGCAGGTTCCGGGTCTGGGTAGCGGACGGCCAGCGCGAGGATGGACTGGCATCCGGGCAGCAGGGCGCGCGGGTCGGCGCGGCGGCGGTCGGCCAGGTAGTCCATCTGGCCATGCCGCCCCTGCGCCAGCCAGCGTTCCCAGTTCGGGAGGTGGGGGGGAGGGTCAGGTGTGGTAAAGCCCGCCAGGGCAAACCCAAGACGGCGGGCTTCGTTTTTGACGACCTGATTCAGGTCCACGGTCAGGGATTGACGACCTTGATGAGAACGGTCAGGGCGATGCCGAAAGGGTAGCCGCGGTCGTTCTGCATCCGCCACGCCCCAAAGTATTCGCCGGGAGTGGTCGGCGCGGCAAGCGTGATGGACATATCCAGCATTTCCCCGGGTTTGACATCGTGCGGGATCTTCTTGATGTACGGTCCGCTCATCATATCGCCCCAGCCGGGCACAATCACGTAACCGTCATCCCAAGTGCAGGGACCGGTATTCTGGATCCTCCAGGTCTTTTCGAAGGTCACCCCGGGGCCCATTATGGCGCCATCCGGGATGGTGACATCGGAGATGAACAGGAATTTATCGCAGAGATCCTGCGTCGGGCCGATGGGCGTGAGGGCGAACGGCGTATTGGTGATGAGCGGCGTATCGGTAATGAGCGGCGTGTTCGTGATGAGGGGGGTCAATGTCGCAGTCGGGGTCGGCGGCTCGGCGGGCGTGTCGGTCACGGCCAGCGCCGTGAGCGTCAACTGGGCGTAGGCCGTCTCGACAGCGGCGGTGTACACCGCGCCCGGGTCAATGGTGGGGGATGCGCCAGCCCCTCCGCCGCAGGCGGACAGAGCGAGCAGGGCGGCCGTGATCAAAAGCCAGGCAGTTTTTTTCAGGGTGTTCATTCCATACCTCCGTTTCGAGATCGGGCGGAATATTCCGCCGTTTCGATTATAACAGAATCAATCCGGCGTTTAATAGGACGCCAAAGGTCAGGCTTTCGGGCGTCCCGGACCCGGCGAAAGCCAGCGGGCGAGCGCCAGGCCGAGGCACGCGCCGGCCAGGTCCACCGACAGGTCGAGCAGTTCGGCGGTCCAGCCCGGCCAGGCGCCGGCCGCCAGGATTTGCACGCCCTCGTGCAGAATCCCCACCAGGAGGGACAGGCCAAGCAATCCGCTCACAGACCTGACCGATGACGGCGGGATCCATTTTGCCAGCAGGAATCCCAGCACGGCATAGAGCAGTCCGTGCATGAGGATGTGCGTCCAGGCGGGGGCAAAGACGGCGCTGAAGAACTTCCCGAAGTCCGGCCACAGTTTGCCGAGAAACGCCAGCGGGAAGAAAATGCCGATTATCCAGAGCAGGATCCAGGTCCGGGGATGTGGACGCATCACGCGGCCTCCAGCCGCAAACCAAATCGGGTGTCGCTGCCCCGATATTCTTACGGGGTCCGCCGATCGCGAAGCATACCCGCAGGGTAAGCAATCTCCTCGCGAACCGGGAGACTGCTCTGCCAAAGAACGGCTCGCAGCGACACGTTATTGAAGATTCGCGCGGATCACGCAAATGTTGGGCGGTGATCCTATTAAGAGGGGAATCAGCCGGTTACAACTATTAAGCACAAGGGCGGTTTCCACCGCCCTTGTAAAGAATTACACCGGTCTTATCGAAACGCTTATCGCAGGAGTATGAACCAGATCAGGGTGAGCAGGAATGCGCCGCCCAAAACCGTCAGCAGGTGAATTTGGCAGGCCTTCCGTTCCATGACCGCCACATTTTTGTCAAACGCATTTGCCAGCGATGCAATGGGAATTATGACGAACATCAACGCCTGGAAAATATCGGCGAAGACAATCCACCAGCGCCGGCCGCTGCGGCGATCTTCGCGAAAGAAAACCACTGTGAATGTAATCCACCATCCCAGGAGATAGACTGCGCCGACAACACCCATCAGGATAAATGCAATGAGCTGCATGATGTGCTCTCCACTTCGGTCTTTATTGTTCCGGGTGCGCGCCGGCCATCCACAAGCCGAGTTGTTCGCGGGTTGCCGTGGCCGCCTCCACCGTGGTCACGATCTGGCCGCGGTACATGACGGCGATGCGGTCCGACAGCGCCATGATCTCGTCCAGTTCGGCGGAGACCAGCAGGACGGCCACGCCGCGGTCGCGCATGATGATGATCTCTTTGTGGATGTATTCGATGGAGCCTACATCGAGGCCGCGCGTCGGCTGGTTGGCAATAATCAGTTTAACGTTGTGACTCAACTCGCGCGCCACGATGACCTTCTGCTGGTTGCCGCCCGATAGTTTCTTGACCGGTACATAGGGCGAGGGGGTGCGCACGTCGAAGTCTTCGATGAGTTTGCGGGCATTGGCGTCAATGGCTTGCGGTATCATCACGCCCCAAATGCCAAACGGGGACCGGTAGTAGGTATTCAGCACCAGGTTATCGGCCACCGGGAACGAAAGCACCAGCCCGTGCCGTTGGCGGTCTTCGGGGATGTGCGCCATGCCGGTCTCGGTGACGGGACGCGGCGACTTGCCGGTCATATCCTTGCCGGAGAACCACATCCGGCCGCCCACCACGGACCTCAAACCGGTCAGCGCTTCGACGAGTTCGGTCTGGCCGTTGCCCTGTACCCCGGCGATCCCCAGCACCTCGCCGGCGCGGATCTCGAAGGAGACGCCATGCACAATTTCCTGCCCGCGGAAATCGCGCACCTTCAACGCATCCACCTTCAGGATTTCCCCGGCGGGGTTGGCGGATTCCTTTTCAACCGTGAGGATGACCTCGCGCCCGACCATCATGGCCGCCAGTTTGGCCTCGTTGGTCTCTTTGGGTTTTACCGTCCCAACCACCTGCCCGCCGCGCATGACCGTGATGCGGTCCGCGATTGCCAAAACTTCCTTGAGTTTGTGGGTGATAAAGACGATGGAGACGCCGCGGCTGGTGAGTTCGCGCATGATGACGAACAGGTCGTCCGCTTCCTGGGGGGTGAGGACGGCGGTCGGCTCATCCAGGATCAGGATGCGGGCATTCCGATACAGCGCCTTGACGATCTCGACGCGCTGCTGGATGCCGACCGGCAATTCACCGGTGATGGCTTCTGGGTCAACATCCAGACTATACTGCTTGGAAAGTTCGCGCACCCGTTTTACAACGGATTTTTGATCCAGCACAAAGCCGTATCGAAGGGTCTCATCGCCGAGCATGATGTTCTCGGCCACCGAGAAAACGGGGATGAGCATGAAGTGCTGGTGTACCATGCCGATGCCCGCCTGGATGGAATCTTTTGGCGAATGGATGACGATGGGCTGGCCGTTGACGCTGACCTGGCCGGAATCGGGTTTGTACAAGCCGTACAGGACGTTCATCAGCGTGGTCTTGCCGGCGCCGTTCTCGCCCAGCAGGGCATGGATCTCGCCATGCCGCAGGTTGAAATCCACGTGATCGTTGGCCAGCACACCGGGGAACTGCTTGGTGATGTCTTTTGCTTCGAGGATGATCGTTTTCTCTGGCATGACGGCCTCCTATTTCTCGTACGGCTGGCCGTCTGCGGCCGGAGAGATGGTCTTGCCGATGATACCGGTCAGGATGAGCATGGTAAGGATGTATGGCACCATGCCAACCACGTAAGAACTCTGGAGGAACGCCCACTGCGCCGGGATAGATTCACGGTACAACTGCATGTTGATCTGCAGCGCCTGTGCCGCGCCAAAAACAAGCGAGGCCGCCCAAGCCCCGAAGGGAGTCCAGTTGCCGAAGATCATCGCGGCGAGGGAGATGAACCCGCGCCCGTTGGTCATGCCCGGCTCGAAGGACGGCACCGATTCGAGCGTGAAGTACGCCCCGCCCAGTCCAGCCATGACGCCGCCAATCAGAACGTTGGCATACCGCATGAAAATGACATTGATACCAACCGTATCGGCTGCACGCGGATGCTCGCCGACCGAGCGGGTGCGCAGTCCCCAGCGGGTCTTGAACAGCACAAAATGGGTAACGATGACCAGCAGGATGGCGGCGATGGTAATGGGCTGCTGGTCGAATACCTGGCCAACAGCTTTGGCCACCAACTGGCAGTTTTCGGAATTCCCGGTCCAGCCGCAGATCGCGCTAACCGCTTCCTGGGCCGGGATATGGACGATCGGCAGCGTGCCGGGGGCGTGCGGGACATTCCCGCCGAAAATGCTGCCCTTTTCAAAGAACAACTGCCGGTTGAGGAAGCCGGTGACCCCCAGCGCCAGGATGTTGATCACCGTCCCGCCGATGATCTGGTCAACCTTGTAGGTTATGGAGAGGATAGCATGGAGCAGGGCCATCAAGACGCTGGACAGGATGGCCACCAGTACGCCAATGATCAGGCTGGGCATCTTGTCGAACCCAAAGATGCTGTTCATGTAGATCGAACCCAGCCAGCCAAAGAAGGCCGCCGTCAGCATCATCCCCTCGATGCCGATGTTGACCACGCCCGACCGTTCGCAATAGATGCCGGAGAGCGCCCCCAGCGTGAGCGGCGTGGCGACGGTGATGGTGGAAGCCAGCATGCTGGCAATGATGAGAATCGGTTCCTGCCGCACACTTCCGACGAGGACTACCGCGCCGAACAGGATGACAATGATGAGAGCGATAAAACCGAAGCGTTTCCAGTTCATGACACCCTCCGCCTAACCGCCCCAGCCGCGCGTCAGGGTGACGCGCTCCCCGCGCGCCTTGATGCGGTAAATGTAGCGAATAATGGCATCCGCGGCAACAAAGAGCAGGATGAGCGCCTGGATGATGGAAATCACATCCACCGGGATCATGGTCAGGAACTGCATCCGGGTGGCGCCGTTGCGCATGGCGCCGAACAGGATGGCCGCGATCACCACGCCAAATGGATTGGTCTTCCCCAGCAGGGCGATCGCGATGGCATCGAAACCATATCCCATCGAGAAACCCAGTTCGTGACGATAATTCAGGGCGGTCACCTCGATCGCCCCGGCCAGGCCGGCCAGCAGCCCGGAGAGCGCCATCGTCAGCACGATAGTCCGCTTGACGTTGATGCCGGCGTACTTGGCGGCGTCCGGGTTGGAACCCACCATGCGGATTTCGAACCCGAAGGTGGTTTTCTGCAACAGGAGCCAGATCAGAACTGCCACCAGCAGGGCCAGGATAAATCCCCAGTGGACACGGAAGCCCTCAAAGAGCGGCGCGATGCGGGCGCTTTCAGCAATCGCCGGCGTCCGGGCAATCACATTGGTCGGGCTGGGATCCTTCATCGGGCCATTCATCAGAAAACTGGTGATGTTCAACGCGATGTAATTCATCATGATGGTATTGATGACCTCGTGGCCGCCCGTATAGGCTTTCAGGAAGCCCGGGATGGCCGCCCACAGCGCGCCCATCAGCGCGCCGAGGCCGATCGCGAGAGGAATATGAATGATTGCAGGCAGGTCAAAACCGAGCCACCCGGGGAGGGCATATCCAATCAGCGCAGCCACCACCGCGCCGAGGGCCAGTTGTCCCTCCGCGCCGATGTTGAACAGGCCGCCCTTGAACGCCACCGCCACCGCCAGCCCGGCAAAAATATAGGGGGTAGCCCACACGCCCGTCTCGCTCAACGCTTTGGCGGAACCGAACGCGCCCTGAATCAGGCCTTTATACGCCGCAAACGGGTCACCGCCCACCACGGCAATCACAATCCCCCCGAGGAGAATTGCCGTGAGCACGGCCAGCAAAGGAACTAAAAGAGAATCGACCGCCGAAAAAATGATGCTTTTAAACGTATACCGGGTCGGGGCAGAGGAAGGCGTGGGTAATGGGGAACCAGCAGACGGAGGAATCACGGATTTCTGCCCAGTTCCTTTCCCCTTTCCAGCCAACACAGCGAAGAAAACAATCGCCAGCGTTCCAAGAAGAACAGCGCCAAGAAAGCCCAGCACATAAACCAGCATAAAATTGCTCCCTTTGGGGCGATGCCCTAGCAGCGGGAAGGGGAAAGAGAGAGTCTCTTTCCCCTTCCCATTTTTCTAACGAATCAGCAGGCTACACTTACGGCTTGACGGGCGAAACGCCGGTCAGGATGGTGCCATCCAACAGGCCCGCGTTGATCTCTTCCATGCGAGTCTTGACATCGGCCGGAACCACGCTGTCCAGGTCATGGTACGGAGCATAGCCACCCAGACCCATATAGTTGCCCGCCGGGAATGCAGCGCCGCCGCCCTGGGCATCCTTGGCCGCAACAATCAAGCCAGCCACGCCGGGGGTGATGAGTTTCATGGCGCTGGAGAGCAGCTTGGGGGCCGCCTCGGGCAGAGTGTAATACTGGTCGGTGTCCACGCCGATGGCGTACACGCCGCGCAACGCGGCTTCCACCACCGCGCCGTTGCCGGTCTTGCCGCCGCCGCCGAAGATGACGTCCGCGCCGTTGTCAATCATCGAGTCGGCCGTCTGCGCGCCCCACTCGGGGTCAGTGAAGGTCTTGTCGAAGCCGACATCGCTGTGGTAAACGATGAAGATCTCGATATCGGGGTTGATGTACAACGCGCCGGCGCGATAGCCTTCGCCAAAGCGCCAGACGGGCGGAACCGCATCGGTACCGAACACGCCGCCGATCTTACCGGTCTCGGTCATCATGGCCGCCAGGGCGCCCACCAGGAAGCCTGCCTGGTCTTCAGGGAAGTTCAGGCCTGCCAGGTTGGCGATATCATTGGCGGTGTCAGTATCATACGGCCAAGCCTGGAACTGATCCACGCCAATGAAGTAGATGTTCGGGTAGGCAATAGCAGCCGCAGCGGTGGCCTCGCCCAGGGCGAAACCGACCGTCACGATCGCATCGTAGCCAGCGTCCGCGAAGGTGGCGATGTTCTTGTCATAATCCTTGGCATCGGTCGTCTCGATATACTGGACCCAGTCGGCCACGCCATCGGTCTTGGACTGCTGAACGCCTTCCCAGGCAGACTGGTTGAAGGACTTGTCGTCAATCTTGCCAACGTCCGTCACCATGCCGACGCAGAAAACCTCGGGCAGCGTGCAATCGGGAGCCGTGGGGGTACAGGCCGGGACGAGCATGGCAGCCATGACCAGGACGGCGACAACCAAATACAGTTTCTTCATTTTTTTTCTTCTCCTCTTGAGAAATAAGAATATGGGATACAGCCGTTTGGAAGAAGTGTGACCTTTTTTAGCAGCCGAGCACCTCCTCTTTATGAAAGGGATGAACGAACCCCAGTCGGAAATAGTATACAGCCTCTCACATCTTTATGCAAGTCCAGCCCGCCGGTTATAAACGGGCAAGACTCACGAATTGGCTGGATGAATGTCACTTGCGCAGCGCGCGGGACCCGCGGCCTGCCCGCCGTTTAGCAGCCGGTGACCGCTCCGGTCCGCCGCTCATCGTTGCAGCCGTAAAACGGCGGCCGGTCATCGGTCATGGAGGGGGAAAGAGATCAACTCTTTCCCCTCCGCGTTCGAATCGGGTTTCGATATTACGGCTTGAACGGCGAAACGTCCGGTGTCAGTTCGCCGTTCAGCAGCATGGAGCTGATCCCTGCCATGCGGGTCCTGACGTCATCGGGAACCCGGTCTTCCAGATCATGATACGGAGCGTAACCCGCGTCGCCCATAAAGTTACCCGCCGGGAAGATTCCCGCGCCGCTCTGGGCATCCCCGGCAGCCAGGATCAGTTCGGCAACGCCTGGGGAAATGAGTTTGATCGCGCTGGAGAGCAGCATGGGAGCCGCGTTAGGCAGGCTGTAGTATTGGTCGGTGTTCGCCCCGATAACGTACACGCCGCGCTGGGCGGCTGCCGTCACCGCACCGCTGCCGGTCTTGCCGCCGGCGCCAAAGATGACGTCCGCGCCGTTGTCGATCATCGAGTCAGCCGTCGCTGCGCCCCACTCGGGGTCGGCGAAGGCCTGATCGAAACCGACATCGCTGTGATAGACCACGAAGACTTCGATGTCCGGGTTGATGTACTGCGCGCCGGCGCGATACCCTTCGCCATAGCGCCAGGTGGACGGATCCGCATCAGTACCGCAGACCGCGCCGATTTTATCGGTCGCGGTCATCATCGCGGCCAGGGCGCCCACCAGGAAACCCGCCCGACCCTCGGGAAAATTCAGGCCGGCAACGTTGGCAATCGTGTCCGCCTGGAACTGGTCCACGCCGATGAAATAGGTGTTGGGATACGCGGCAGCCGCGGCGCGGGTGGCATCGCCCAGGGCGGAGCCGACGGTCACGATGACATCGTAGCCGGCATCCGCGAAGGCAGCGATGTTCCCATCATAATCTTTGGCATCGGCCGTCTCGATGAACTCGACCCAGCCGGCCACGCCGTCGGTCTCAGACTGCCGGACGCCTTCCCAGGCAGACTGGTTGAAGGACTTGTCGTCAATCGTGCCGACATCCGTCACCAGCCCGACGCAGAAGACCTCCGGCAGGCTGCAGTCGGGGGTTTTGGGAGTGCAGGCCGGGACGGACATGGCAGCCATCACCAGGGCGGCGATGACCGGATACAGTTTCTTCATCACTTCTTCTGCCTGCCCGCCGTTACGCGGCCTGTTTCGCCCGTCCGCGCTTCACGCCCAGCATGACCAGGAAAGCCAGCGTCATAAAGACGGCGCTGAACAGCCACAGCCAGCGGTATTCGCTTCCCATGGACTCCACCAGCAGGCCGCCCAGGGTCGGGCCGAGCACCGCCGCCAGTTGCGACGAGAAATAGTACAAGCCGGTGAACGCGCCGATGCGCCGCTCGTCACCGTAGTCGTAGACCAGCGGCAGACTGTTGACGTTGACCAGCGCCCAGAAGGCTCCCGCCAGCACGAGCACGATCGCAAACGTGAGCGTGCTGGTGATAAAGAAGAAACCCAGCAGCAGGAGCGCCACCAGCCCCATCAGGCCGATGCGGATGATCGGTCCGCGCCCGTAGCGGGTGCCGAGGAGCCCGGACGGGATGGAGAAGATGATGAACGAGATGGTCACCAGTCCGGCGTAAATGGAGGCCGTCCCGGCCTTCATCCCCAGCGAAAAGACGGCAAACGACGAAAGCCCGGTTTCGAGCGCCTGGAATGCCATGAACCAGAACAGGATTCCAAGCAGGACAAAAACGCCGCTTTTATCGGGGTTGGAGAACATCGTGCGGAGGTTGGTCAGAACATTGGATTTTTCCTTGTCCTCGCCGCCGGGCAGGGTGCGCGGCTCTTTGACGAAGATCAGCACCGTGACAAGGGCAATGACCGTGGCAATCGCGCCCGCCACGAACGGCATGATGCGCGCCGTCTCCGGCGAAGAGGATTCAAAAGCGTTGAAGATCATCCCGCTCCCGAAATAGGCCAGCAGGCCGCCCACGCCGCCCATCAGGTTGATCACGCCGTTGGCCTTGCTGCGGTTTTCCCGGTCGAACAGGTCGCCCAGCCAGGAAACCGTCGGCGAACGGAAGATCGCCATCCCGAAGTTGGTGATGAGGATGAAGACCATGATCGCCAGCGCGGTCTGCGCCACCGGTATGAAGACAAAGCCCAGCAGGGCAATCGGCGCGCCGATCAGGATCCACATCTTGCGGCGGCCCAGTTTGTTCCAGGTGCGGTCGCTGGCGGCTCCCGCCCACGGGGCGATGAACATGTTGAGCAGGTTATCCCACGTCATGACGAACATTGCCAGGCTGGGCGCCAGCGCGAAGCCGCGGATGTTGGGAATGGCGCGGCCTTCCTCCAGCAGGCGGTTGATGTAAACAAAGTTGCCCGATTGCAGGAAGATGGGGATGTACTGGTTGAAGATCGGCCAGATGATGCTGATCCCAAGGAACCCGAAACCGATCAGGAACGTTCTGCCCCAGGGGAATTTCTTCTTTTCCATTTTTTATTCTCCTCTTTCTCTAGGATGTTGGTTCGCTTTCGTTCAACTTCTTGAGATATTTCTGATCCTTTTCGCTCAACGGAGCGTTTGCCAACAAATCCGGGCGGCGCTTCAACGTCCGCAGCAGGGACTGTTCGCGCCGCCATTTTTCGATCTTGGCATGATTGCCCGAGACGAGAACATCGGGGACCTTCCAGCCGCGGAACTCGGGCGGGCGCGTGTAGTGCGGATACTCCAGCAGGCCGGTGGCGTGCGAGTCATCCGCCGCGCCGCCGGGGTCGCCGAGCACGCCGGGGAGCAGGCGGGAAACAGCGTCAATCAAAATCATCGCCGGGAGTTCGCCGCCGGTCAGCACGTAGTCGCCGATGGAGATTTCGTCCGTGACAAGATGCTCGCGGATGCGTTCATCCACGCCTTCGTACCGCCCGCAGACCAGGGCCAGGCGCGGGTGCGCGGCCAGTTCCGCCGCCACCTTCTGGCTGAAAACGCGTCCCTGAGGAGTCAGCAGGATGACCGGGCAGCCGGCCTCCGGTCCGAGCGTCGATTCGACCGCGGCGAAGACCGGCCCTGCCTTCATCACCATCCCGCCCCCGCCGCCGTACGGTTCGTCGTCCGTGACGTGGTGTTTATCAGAAGCCCAGTCGCGGATGTTGTGCAGGCGGATGTCAATCAGACCGCGCTCGCGGGCGCGTTGAAGTATGCTGGATTCGAGATAGGGGGGGAAGACTTCGGGCAGGAGCGTGAAAACGTCGAACTCCATGCGCCCATTCTAGCCGAGGGCGGGAGGTCTGGCAAGAGGGAAAGACAACTCCCGCAGCGGGACTGCGGGAGCCAATTGTTAGAACCCTTCGAGTTTCGACATATCCGCCACACCGTGGGACAAATTGGCAATTTGTCCCACCAGCGCGAGGCGGTTTTGCCTGATCTTTTCATCCTCCGCCATCACCAGCACCTTGTCGAAGAAGGTGTTGATGGAGGGGATGAGTTTGACGACGATTTCCAGGAAATCGTTGACTGTGGATGGTTGACCATTGACCGCTTTTTGAAGCGCGGCGTAGAGTTGTTTTTCTTCCGCTTCAACAAACGCTTTCTCGTTGACTTTGAAGGTCTGCTTTTGATCGCGCGTAATACGCACGCAGCGCGCGAAGGCGGGCAAGATCTCATGCCAGTCCTTGCGCGCCACCCAGGCCGAGAGTTGCTGGATGGCACGCGCCGCGCCCGCCGGGTTATCGGCCTGCGCCGCCAGGACGGCGTCCACCACATCGTATTTGTAGCCCATGTCCAGCAGGACGACGCGCAGGCGGCCGGTGATGAACTCCTGCACCTGGGCGAGGACTTCGTCGGTCACTGCGACCGGTTCGAGCGCCGCGGCGGCTTTCAAGGCCGCGCCCAGGTCGAAGTCAATATCATGCTCGATCAGCGGCTGGACCACGCCGATGGCGGCGCGCCGCAGGCCGAACGGGTCTTTCGTTCCCGTGGGCGCGAGGCCGGCGGCGAACAGACCGGTGAGCGAGTCCAGCCGGTCGGCCAGCGCCGCCGCCAGTCCCGGCCTGGTCTTCGGGACGGGCTGGTATTGCTCGCCGATGGCCTCGGCCACTGCCTGGGCTTCCCCGTCCCGCCGGGCGTACTCGCGTCCCATGACGCCCTGGAGCGAGGTCATCTCGATCACCATCTTGGTTACCAGGTCGGCTTTCGATAAGAACGTTGCACGTTGCACGTTCACACGTTCCAGGTCTGTCAGGCCGAGCATGGGTGCGAGCGCCTCGGCGAGTTTGACCATGCGGTCGGATTTGTCCAGCATCGAGCCGAGTTTCTTCTGGAACATCAGCGTGCCCAGGCGCGGGCGGAAGTCCTCCAATTTGTGTTTCAGGTCTTCGCTCACGAAGAAGTCCGCGTCGGCAAAGCGCGCAGCGATCACGTGCTCATTGCCCTGGCGCACCAGATCAAGACCCTGCTCGTCGCCGTTGCGCACGACGACAAAATGTGAAAGAAGTTTCCCGTTCTTCTCAATGGGAAAGTAGCGCTGGTGTTTCTTCATGACCGAAACCAATACGTCTCTGGGCAGGGACAGGAACTTCGGGTCGAATCCCGCCACCAACGGCATGGGGTTCTCGACCAGGTTGGCAACCTCGGCCAGCAGTTCGGGCGGCAGGATGGCTTCGCCCTTGACCGAGGCGGCCAGTTTCTTCACGCCCTCGGCCACCAGCGCCTTGCGTTCTTCCACATCCAGCACGATGCCATTCTTCTTGACGATTTCGAAATACTCCTCCGCCGACGGGATGACGATCTCCGGCGAGTTGTACGGGCGCAGCCCCCTCGTCACGTTGCCGGACCGGAGGCCTGCGTACTCGAACGGGACCACGTTCTCGCCGAGCAGCGCCACGAACCAGCGGATCGGACGCGAGAACGCCACGCCGCTCGCGTTCCAGCGCATGGACTTGTCGAACTTGATGCCCGCCGCCAGCCCCGGCAGGGACTCGGCCAGCACCTCCGCGGCCGGACGCCCGGCCTGTTTCACCACGGCGAAGACGTACTTCCCGCCGTCCTGTTCGCGGACTTCGAGCGACTCGACCGGCACGCCGTTCTTTTTTGCAAAGCCGATCGCGGCCGGGGTGTAGGTCAAATTGCCAATTTGACCTACAACGGCGGGGGTGGACAAATTGCTAATTTGTCCTACGAAGGCTTTATCCGCGGGCGGACCCTTGACCAGGTCCTGGCGGTCGGGCTGGCGCGGGGCGAGAGATTCCACGAAAACGGCCAGCCGGCGCGGGGTCCCGGAAACGCTGACGGGGCCGTGATCCAGATGCAGGTCCGCGAGCAGTTTCGGGACGCTGACTTTCAGTTGTTCGAGGGCAGAGTCCAGGTCCGAAACGGGGAGTTCTTCGACGCCAATTTCAAGGAGCAGAGAGCAGGGAGTAGAGACTAGAGCGTAGTTCGGTTGCCCGGATTTACTGTTCTCTATTCTCTGTTCTCCGCTCTCTTTCAAGAGCGGATACTCTAATTCCTTGCGTTTCTCAAGATAAGTTTCTGCCACCTTCCTTGCCATAGTCCGCATCTGACCGTAGTAGGCCTGGCGCTCGGTGACGCCGATGGCGCCGCGGCAGTCGAGGGCGTTGAAGGTGTGCGAGCATTTCAGGACGTAGTCGTGCGCCGGGGCGACCAGACCGGCGGTCAGGCAGGCTTCGGCCTCGGCCTTGTAGAGGTCGTACATCTGGCGCAGGCGCTCCACGTCGCCGATCTCGAAGTAGTATTTGCTGTGCTCGAACTCGTCCTGGCGGCGGACTTCGCCGTAGGTGACGCCGGGGCCCCAGGGTTCGTCCCAGATGGCAGCCGCGTTGTTGAGGGCGATGAGGATGCGTTCAAGGCCGTAGGTAATCTCCACAGCCACCGGGTCGAGGGTCACGCCGCCAACCTGCTGGAAGTAAGTGAACTGGGTGATCTCCTGTCCGTCGAGCCAGATCTCCCAGCCGAGACCCCAGGCCGAGATGGCGGGCTGTTCCCAGTTATCTTCCACGAGGCGGATGTCGTGCTGGCGCGGGTCCACGCCAATGGCCTCCAGCGACTGGAGGTAGAGTTCGACCGGGTTGCCGGGATCGGGTTTCAGGATGACCTGGAACTGGGTGTGCTGGTGGAAGCGGTTGGGGTTCTCGCCGTAGCGCCCGTCGTCGGGGCGGACGGATGGTTCCACATAGGCCACATTCCACGGTTCGGGGCCGAGCACGCGCAGGAAGGTGGACGGGTTCATCGTCCCGGCGCCGACCTGGGTGTAGTAGGGCTGGGTGATGAGACACCCTTTTTCAGCCCAGAATTCCTGGAGTTTGAGGATGATGGTTTGGAGGGAGGAAGGCATAGGGATTTGGTAATCAGGTAATTAGGAATCAGGGAGCAGGGATTAGTGTGGCGAGAGGATTATACCGCGCTGGCAAGGCCGTTCACGTTCAAACCTTCGGCGATGACCGTCAGCGGCAATACCTGAATGCGTTCAGCCAATGGATAGGGACGCGATCCGGGGTACAGCACGACCAGGTGATCCAATTGCAGGTCTTGCAGGGCGATCCGCATGGAGGGGGTGAGGCGCGGCGCATCCATGCGCTTGCATTCCACGCCGATGCGCTGGCCATTCTTGACCATCATGAGATCCAGTTCCGCGCCGGAGTGTGTCGCCCAAAACCAGGCTTCATCGGGAGCGAAGGCTTTCAACGTTTCTTCGATCACATATCCTTCCCAGGATGCCCCGCTGCGCGGATGCAGGAGCAGTTCCTGTTCGGAGCGGATTCCGAGCAGGTAATGCAGCAGGCCGGAATCGCGGATGTAGATTTTGGGCGTTTTCACCTGCCGTTTGCCCAGGTTGGCGTGCCAGGGCTGGAGCTGGCGCACCATGAACAGGTCCTGGAGCAGGTCCACGTAGCGGCGCGCGGTGCTCTCGCTGACGCCGAGCGTGCGGGCGGCCTCCGCCGCGTTCCAGACCTGTGCGTGATAATGGGCCAGTACGCTCCAGAAGCGGAACAAGCCTGCCGCCGGAAACCGGAAGCCGAACTGCGGCACATCGCGTTCCAGAAAAGTGCGCACAAAATCCTTCCGCCAATCGAGGCTTCCTTCTTCTATGGCCGCCAAAAAGGAGAGCGGGAATCCGCCCCGCAGCCAGTGTTTCGGCTGGGCTTCCTGACCCACTTCGGCCAGGCTAAATCCGCTCATGGCGATGAGGGCAAGCCGTCCCGCCAGCGATTCGGATGATTGGCGCAACAGGGCCGGTGAGGCGCTGCCCAGGATCAAAAAACTGGCCGGCAGAGGCTGGCGGTCCGATAGCACCCGCAACACAGGGAACAGGTCGGGGCGGCGCTGGATCTCGTCAATCACCACCAGGCCGCGCAAGTCCTGCAGAGCGGTCATCGGCTGGTCAAGCCGCGCCAGGCTGACCGGGTCTTCCAAATCAAAGTAGTTGACGGAGTCGGGGGGAACGAACTGGCGCGCCAGGGTAGTCTTTCCACACTGACGCGGTCCAATCAGGGCCACCACACGGCTGCGCTCCAACGCCTGCTGGATGGATTGAACAAGGGCTGTACGGGGGATCATGACTTATTTTACCATGAAATTCCCCCGCCAGAAGGCGGAATTTCATGGTTTTTTTTTGGGAGAGAACGAAAGACCACGGACGACTTTGCTCATCCGTGGTCTGCGGTCTGTCGTCAATGGTCGGGCGAAGCCCCTACGGTGAGCGGGAGCAACGAAAACCGACGTTAAGGTAGGAATACGACGGGTAGCTCCAGCGGTAGGCAGAGCGAACATAGCAATCATTGTACTGCCACGCGCCGCCACGCAGCACTCGATATTGTCCTGAATCGGGGCCAAGTGGATTCTCGGTGGGCGAATTCTGATAATAGGTCCAGGAGTGCCAGTCTGCCGCCCACTCCCAGACATTCCCGGCCATATCATAAGCGCCATAAGGGCTGGCTCCATTTGGATATGTTCCGACCACAGTTGTGTCGCCAACATTCGAATTGTAGTTCAATAGGTTCGCATTTGGCGCATCATTTCCCCATGGATAGGTACGCTCGTCCGTGCCACGCGCGGCTTTTTCCCATTCGGCCTCAGTCGGCAGCCTGCGCCCGGCCCAGGTGCAGTAATCATTTGCCTTGTTCCAGTCCACGAAGATTACCGGATAGTTATCATACTGCGAGTTGCCATAGTAGGAAGTGCTCGTTTTTGAATAATTTTTTACCGGCGGCTGGCAGCCCCCATCCGCCACACACAGGGCGTACATGGCATTGGTCACTTCGGTCTGGTCAATCCAGAAAGCATCCAGATATACCTTGTGCACCGGCTCTTCATCGGTAAACCAGCCCCGCGAGCAGCCACTGACAAATTGATTGCAAATCCCGAGCGCCTGGTCTGCATCCATGCCCATCGTGAACTCGCCTGCCGATACGTAGACCATCACCATGTCATCTTTGGGCGAGGTCCAGGTGGAGCCGATGCCCAACGTAGGTGTTGGTGTGGGAGTTATTGTCGGGGTGGGGGTGGAAGTGGGCTCAGGGGTTAGCGAAGCAGTGGGAGTTACACTCGGGGTTGGGATTTCATTGGATGGCGTGCAGGATGAAAGTGCAAGCAGGATGCCAATCCCCGCAAAGAGGAAGAAAATTAACTTGCGATTGTCTGTCATGGCAGTCTCCCTTCTGTAAAGGCGAATGCGCTGTCTTCCAAACATCCGCTATTGAGAACCACGAAAATTATACAACAATTCTGCAAGCCACGTGAACATATTTCGCAACCGTTTTCTCCCCGGCAATTGCCAACCAGCCGGACTTAATTTACAATTGGCGCACCATGCAATCCGCCAACCACTACGACCTCATCATCGTGGGCGCAGGCCCCGCCGGGATCTCCACCGCGCTCCACCTGGCGCAGATCGCCCCCCACCTGATCTCCCGCACCCTCATCCTGGAAAAAGCCCGCCACCCGCGCCCGAAACTGTGCGCCGGCGGCGTCCTGCCGGACGCGGAGGTGATCCTGCGCCGCCTCGGGCTGGACATCACCGAAGCCGCGCACACCGACGTGGACTGGGTCCACTTCGATTTCAACGGGCAGGGGATGCAGATGCGGGCCGAGAAAACCGGGACCTTCGCCCTGCGCACCGTCCGCCGGCACGAGTTCGACGCCTGGCTGGCCGCGAAGGCGCGCCAGCGCGGCTTTCTCATCCAGGAGAACACGGTCGTTAAACGCGTGACCGTTTCCGGGTCCGGGGTGAGGCTCGAGACCGACAAGGGCGAGTACCGCGCCAAGGTCGTCGTCGGCGCGGACGGGTCGAACAGCATCGTCCGGCAGGCCATCGTCACACACGAAGACCTGCACGTGGCGCGCGTGCTGGAGGTGGTCACCGGTCCGCTGCCGAAGAAGTCCCCCCACAAGGAAATGGATTCCTATTTCGATTTCGTGGTCATCCCGCAGGGCATCGCGGGCTACGCCTGGGATTTCGCGGCGGTCGAGAAGGGCAAGCCGGTGCGGGTGCGCGGCGTCTACGACAGCAACATTCATTCCGGCAAGTCGAAGGTTCCCCTGCGGGAGGCGCTGGCCGGGGAGTTCCGCCGCCACGGCCTGGACCTGGAGGACTATAAACTGGAAGGCTTCCCCATCCGCTGGTTCGACGCAAAAGGCACATTCGCCGCGCCGCGCGTGCTGCTGGCCGGCGACGCCATTGGGGCGGACGCCATCTTCGGCGAAGGGATCAGCGCCGCGCTCGGGTACGGCGGATTCACCGCCCGCGCCATCCAGGACGCCTTCGCCCGCAAGGATTTCTCCTTCGGCGGCTACAAACGCTCCATCCTGCGGTCTGAGATGGGCAAGGCCCTGAGCCTGCGCACCTGGATCGCCCGCGTTCTTTACGCGATTCCCTGGCCGGCCTTCCACGCCTTCCTGTGGAGAAGGATGGGCTGGTTCATCGAATGGTTCGTGCGCGCGTTCGTCATTGGGTGGGCGCAGCGGCAGGAAAAACATAACGCGTAGGGGCGCAATATATTGCGCCCCTACCGTTTTATTTGTTTGATGAAATCGGGGGAATTTAGTTCGCGTTCCAGCAGGTACGTAACGTATCGCTGCACCAGCCCTTCGAGTTCCTCCCGGACCTCGGGAGCGGGCCGCGCCCGCTGCGCCCCGGCGTAGTCGCTGCGCTGGAAGTGGCGGAAGAACTTGAGCGCCTCCATCGAGACCGGCCACACGCCCGGAAGCCCCGCGCCGCACTTCGGGCACAACACCCCGCCCGCCAGCGCCGAAAAGAACTGGGCCACCGCCTGGACTGCCTCGCCGCAGTTGGCGCACTCGAACAGGCGCGGGCGGAAGCCCAGCAGGCCAAGCAGGTGGACTTCGTAAAAACGGACCGCCAGCCAGGGGTCCGGCTCAAAGGTGATACGGCCGAGAGTCTCCGTCAGCAGGCGGAAGATGGCATGGTTTTCAGAGGCGTCTTCGTAGGTGAAGCGGTCGAGCAGTTCGACCACGTAAGCCGCCTGCCCGGTCTTGGCCAGCTCATCGCGCAGGGGCAGGTAGGCGTCCACCGTCTCGGCCTGGGTGACGATGGGCAGGTCGCGGCCGCGCGCCAGTTGCAGGGTCACGCGCGTGAACGGTTCGATGTGCCCGGCCTTGCGGGATTTGATGCGCCGCGCCCCTTTCGCCACGACGCGCAGTTTGCCGCGCTCGCGTGTGTAGAGCGCCAGGATGCGGTCGGCCTCGCCCCAGTCATTGTGACGGAGGACGACGGCTTCCACGCGATAGGAACGGGGTTCGGTCATCCGGCCTCCGATGCGGGCCCTTCGACTGCGCTCAGGGCGAGGTCGAGGGCGAAGTAAACGTCGCCCCCGCGGCGGTGCGTGACCTGGAACCCGTTCGCCAGGTAAAAGGCGATCACCTCGCCCCAGGTCTCGGTGGTTTCGAGGACAACGCGCCCGAACTCGCGCGCGGCGGCGCGGGCGCACAACGCGCGCAGCACCGCCCGACCGACCCCGCTCCGGCGCGCATCTTTCGCCACCGACATGCGGACGATCTCCGCCGTCCCGTCATCACGCGGCACGAGCGCGCCCGTGCCGATGATCCGTCCATCCTGCCGGGCGACGAGAAAAACCGAATCTGCGTAAGTTGAAGCAATGTCGTTCAAATCAGGGTTTTTGGCTGGATCGAGCGCTCCCCAATGCTCCGCCAGCCCCGCCAGGATGAGGCGTTTCACCTCCGCCTGGTCGGCGGGCCGGAACGATTCGATGACGAGTGCCGGGGAAGCGGTCATGGGATGCCGGTTCAGGGACGCGGCAGGCTGGCAGGCGTGAACGCGCCGGGCAGCAGTTCGCCGACGGTGGTCTCCAGCACCAGCCGGCCATCCCCGTCCGCGACCAGGACGACGGTCTCCAGGCCGAATTCGGCCAGCACCTGGCGGCATCCGCCGCACGGCGTCCCGCCGTTGGGCGTGACAACCGCCAGCACGTCGAACTCCATCTCGCCCTCCGAGACCGCCTTGAAGATCGCCACGCGCTCGGCGCACATCGTTTGCGGATAAGCGGCGTTTTCGATATTGCATCCGGTAAAGATACGCCCGCTCTTCGTGCGCAGGGCCGCGCCGACCTGGTAGTGCGAGTAGGGCACGTACGCCCGGCGGCGCGCCTCGTTGGAGAGGTCAATCAGGGATTGGCGTTCGGTGTCAATGAGCGTTGTCATAAAATACCTCTCGTGTGTCGTTGCGAGGGGCGCTCGCCTGCCCCCGACCTATGGGGGTTGCCTCGAAGCAATCCCCTCGCGAGCCGGGAGATTGCTTCGTCGCTTCGCTCCTCGCAACGACACAACTATTTTTTCCTTTCATTCAACTTCCTGATGGCCCGCGCCGGCATGCCGACGGCCAGCGTGTCGGGCGGCACGTCCTTCGTGACCACCGCACCCGCGCCGGTGCGGGAGCGCGCCCCGAGTTTGACCGGCGCCACCAGCATCGTGTCCGAGCCGAGGAAAACGTCCGCGCCGATCTCGGTCGGGTATTTGTGTTCGCCGTCGAAATTGCAGGTGATCGTCCCCGCGCCGATGTTGACGTTCGGACCGATGTCGGCATTGCCGATGTACGAGAAGTGTCCCATTTTTGTGCCGGGGCCGAGCGTGGACTCCTTCACCTCGCCAAAGTTGCCCATGTGGACACCTTTGCACAGGTGCGCGCCCCTGCGCAGGCGGGCGAACGGGCCCATCTCCACGCCGTCTTCGAGCAGCGCGCCCTCCAGCACCGACTTCAAAATCTTGCAGGAATTCCCGATTTGCGAATCAGTGATGATGGTCTCCGGGCCGATGACACAGCCCTCGCCGATGACCGTTTCGCCGCGCAGGTGCGTGCCCGGCCAGAGCACGGTGTCGCGGCCAATCGTCACGCCCGCCTCCACGTACGCCGCCGCCGGGTCCACGATGGTCACGCCCGCCAGCATGTGCGCTTCGTTGATGCGCTTCCGCATGGCAGCCTCGGCCTCGGCCAGGTGGACGCGCGTGTTGATGCCAATCGTCTCGGCCGGGTCCTCGCTGACGATGGCCTGCACCGCCAGCCCATCCTGCACCGCCAGTCCCACCGTGTCGGTCAGGTAGTACTCGCCCTTCTTCGATACCGGGATGCGCCCCAGCGCGTCCCACAGCCAGTCGGCGCGGAAGCAGTACGCGCCGACGTTCAACTCGTGGATGGACAACTGCTCCGGCGTCGCGGCGGCCTCCTCGACGATGGCCTGCACGCTCCCGTCCGGACCGCGGACGATGCGCCCAAATCCGCGCGGGTCGGCGGCGATGACCGTCAGCAGCGCGGCCGGACCCCGGTCCTGTTGCTGCGCTTCGACGAGCCGCGCCAGCGTGTCGGGGCGCAGCAGGGGCATGTCGGCGTAGGTGACCAGCACGAGGTCCGTTTGGCCGCGCAGGAGCGGTTCGGCCTGCAGGACGGCGTGCCCGGTCCCCAGCTGCGGGTCCTGGATAACGCAGCGCGCCGCGTCGCCGAGGAAATCGGTCACCGCTTCCGCCCCGTGCCCAACGACGACGACCGGCGTCTCGGTGCTGGCGTCCCAGGCGGCGCGCAGGGCGTACTCGATCATCGGCTGCCCGCAGACGGGATGCAGCACCTTGGGCAGGCGGGACTTCATGCGCGTGCCCTGCCCGGCGGCGAGGAGGATGGAGGTGATCTTCATGGGGTTCTCCTGACAAAAAAGCCTGGCGCGGCCAGCGGGGCGGCGACAGGCATCCTTTCGGAAAAAAAGCCCTGCTTGCGGGCGGGAAATTCAGGCTGGGGCGCCTGGATTCGAACCAAGATACTCAGCTCCAAAGGCTGATGTGCTGCCGTTGCACCACGCCCCAATGGGTATCCCGGTTCCAGCGAGGTAGTCCCGGTTCTCGCACGGGACACGGGAAGCGGGCAAATTGTATCACAGGCCTCCCGCCGGGACAAGTTTGCTTCGGCGTGGCGCTACTCGTCTTCGGGGGCCAGCCCCAATTGCTTGGCTTGCTCGTAGGAGAGCATGTCGGGCTTGGTCGGGGACTTGTGCTTGCCGGCGGCCTTGGTCCAGAATGCGTCGGCCTCGCCGGGCTTGATCTTCTTTTTGGCGTCCTTGAAGAGCGGCTCCATTTCCCTGGCGGTCTTCTCGACCACCTCCAGCGGAGTGGTGGAAGAGGGTTCCGCCGCGCTTTTGACCACCCTGACCGAACCGGCCGGCTTGCCGAGCACCTTTTCGACCGTCTTCCGGGAGGCCGAGAACGCGTTGACCGATTTGAGCACGCCTTTTTCCTCGGCCAGTTTTTTGCCGATGACCAGCATGGCGTGCGCCTCGCCGACCGGCGCAAAGATCAGGTCGTATTCCCCGCCATTGAAGACGTGCCAGTTCGAGACATTTTTCTGGCCGATCACGCGCGAGACTTTCTGTCCGGCGCTGTGGATGGCCAGCAGGGAGGAGACCAGCGCCACCTCGCTGTTCTTATCCGGCAGGTCGCCGGCGCGGGCCACAATGTGCCCATCATCGTTGAGCAGGATGACCGCCGTGGCCTTCAGCTCGTGACGCAGACCGGTCAGGAGGTCCGGCAGGTTCGCCCGCTCGACCGCTTCGACCGGGGAAATCGGTTCCGCCGGCAGGAACGTTTCCACCAGTCCCAGGCCGCGTTCCACCGCGTCGAGGAAATCGGCGATGGGGACCGGCTTGATGAAGAACGCGTCCGCCCCGGCCTCGGCCACTTCCTTGCGCACCTTGGGGTCGGTCAGGCCGGTGATCAGGATGACTTTCGAGTCGGGGTGATAGTGGCGCACCTTGTGCATGAGTTCGATGCCCGAAATTCCCGGCAGGCGGTAATCCGAGACGAGCATGTCCACCTTCTTGCGGGAAGCGTCAAGGATGGCTTCCTCGCCGGAAGGGATTTCCGCCACTTCGAGTTCGTGCTCGAGCGTCTCGAGGGAGGTGCGCAGCAGGCGGCTGACTTCGCGCTGGTCTTCAACGATCAAGATACGATGAGAGGGCATATGCCTCCAAGGAAACTGCGTTTCCGGGCAGAGGGGTCGGGTAAATTTCTATTATGATAACACCTCTTTCGAATAAACCAATACCCGTCTTCAAATCCATTTCAGCGCAAAAACGAGTACGCGGTCACAGGCTGTGGAACATGGTATAGATCCGATCCAGGGTTCTATCGTTGCAAATGTTCGAAGCGTCTGCAATGCAACACCGTTATTTCTTCTCATCCCGTTCGTTTGGTTTTGGCAGACCGAATAATTTTCCTGGATCGCCAAACATTCGTTTCCAGAGATTGCTTTTGGGCAGTTTAACTTTCTCAAAGTCAGTAGATTGCCAATCGCCAGCATTGCGTTCCTGCCACCATTTGGAACGTCCCTGATGGGCGCGTTCCAACCATTTCGTGAGTTTTTTTCGCTCTTGGGCAGAGATGTCTTCCCTTAGTTCTTCCAGATTGCTAATCATCTCATTCAGGATACGAACAACGTTTTCGCGGTTTTGGAGAACCGCTTCAACCAACGCGTCATCTTCATCATCACCATAAGCAACCGGTGATGTGGCTTCGGCATAGACACGCCCGGCAAGCCGGCGCGCGTCTTTCCATCCCGCCCGATCCATGACAACGTTCGTGAGAGCGGCAGCGGATAATTGCGGCATGATGTGCAGGGCAGCCATCATGCCGTCCGCTTCGGCCAAATCAATAAAATAGGGGGCCGCCCCCAACAAAGAGGACAGATCGGCAGCAAGCTTGACCGCCTCGCCAACCGTTCCCTGTGGAGAAGAGATCGCCATCACACCCTTCGTGAACAAGTCGGGATGGGCTGCACGGATCCCCCTCTCCGCCTCCCGGAGATAAAGGGGGTTGATTGCCGGCGTCAAACCCACATAATAGCAGGTTGGCGGAAGCAACTCTTTCATCCATTCAGCGACGGCGCTCTTGACCGGTGAAGTATCCATCACCACTGCATTCTCTTGTAGACAAGGGGCAATGATTTGCAGTGTGTCGCGAATCTGATTCGCCGGCAGCGCCAGCAGGACAATCTCTGCCTTTTCCACAGCGGCAGGTAAGTTATAGAATATTTTATCCACTGCGCCAATTTCGCGCGCGCGCTTGGCGATATTAGGCTCGCGGTCATGGCCGATACGTGTTATTCTGTCGCTGTGTTCAGCCAGCGCCAGGCCGACCGATGCGCCAATCTGTCCCAGGCCGATGATGGTAAATTGGACGGTCATAGTTCCTCACTCGTTCCAGGATGCGTTCCAGGGCCCGGACCCTGACAGAAGATGATCAACCCGCCCTCACGCCGGGAAACGCTGGGGCGGGCTGCCGGGCCGGAAAAACATCACGGTGCGGGGATTAGTGGTTGAAATTTCCACAGACCGGCGTTTCCTTCGGGGGAGAAAAAACGCACCCGAGCATGAAGCCGTTGGAAAAGCGCACAATGATCAGCGGTTCCAGTGTGCCGTAATCCACCATCGGGCGCTGGACAGGCAAACTATCTGGATCATAGCTAACCTCCAGGGTATATTCACCTTTTGCATAGTTCTCAAAATACCAGACATCCTTAAGAGGCTCCGGCAAGTCCTCGTACCTTTCAGCCTGCAGGCCTTGTTGCACCATCTGGTCAGTCTGGAGCAAAGCGAAGCGGACATCCTCTGAATAAATCGAAAAGAGCCCTGCCGCAATCGAAAAGATCATGCAAACCAGTGGAACAATCACCTTTCCAATGTTCCGCCGAGCAACCAGATAGATGCGCTCCCATTGGCTAATAATCCAAATGACCCCCATTCCCATGGGTAGATAAAAGAAAACGCGCGGTAAAAACACGAACAAGGCCAGGATCAAAATGCCCGGAGGACTCCCCTCGGCTCTCCAAGCCCAAAGGGACGAGAGCACCGAACCCAACAAAGATGAGAACAGCAGGCCAATAAAGGTATCCTCCCACCAGACAGCAACCAACCCCATGACCCCTGATAATAAAACACTGCCCAATACCATAAGCATCCATCCCGGCCATGGAAAATACAGGGACAGATCAGGCATTAATAATTGGTTGACGCTATTTGCCGTAAGGGAGTAAGCCAATCCCAAAACAGAACCGGTCACAAAGCCAAAAAAACACCGGCGGGTTGTATTCATAAAAACATCCTTAAAGCTGATCATCAATCAAGGCCACCAGCATGACCGGGTTCCAAAAACGCTCTGCATTCAGAGCTGGGCTGGTAATACAGATACGATTGTTTGCAGGCAAGCATGGCCCCTACACGATCCATGCTCCATTGGAGAAAACCACAGATTACGGTGTACATTTCCTGCCAAAGCAGGGCTGGGCAAACGCCGAAAAGACCGTTATCTTTGTGTCACCGGATTATTCGACGAGCCAGCACGCCGCCCAGTGATCCGGATGAACTTCCCGCAATGGAGGCGTCTCTTGCGAGCAATGATCGAACACGAACGGGCAGCGGGTATGAAAGCGGCATCCCGACGGTGGATTGACCGGGCTGGGAACATCGCCCTTCAACACCAGGCGCTCGCGTTTGATGGTCGGGTCTGGAATGGGGATGGCAGCCAGCAAGGCTTTTGTATAGGGATGCAATGGGTTGAGGTAAAGTTCCTTGCGTGAAGTCACCTCCACTATTTTCCCAAGGTACATGACTGCAACCCGATCCGAGATGTGTTCAACCACGCTCAGGTTATGGGCAATGAAAAGATAGGTAAGCCCGAGTTCGCGCTGCAATTCCTTAAGGATGTTCAAAACCTGTGATTGAATCGATACATCCAACGCTGAGACGGGCTCATCACAGACAAGGAATTTCGGCTGCAGGGTCAGGGCACGCGCGATCCCAATGCGCTGGCGTTGGCCGCCTGAAAACTCATGCGGGTAGCGGCGGGCATGATAATCTTCCAGCCCCACTTTTCGGAGCATGTTAATGGCAATCTCGAAGCGTTCCTTGGAAGTGCCAATATTCTGGATCGCCAGACCCTCCACAACCGAATTACCAATCGGCATGCGCGGATCCAGCGAAGCGATCGGATCCTGAAAGATGATCTGCATCTCCCGGCGAAGTTCCTTCATGGCACGCGGTCTTAACTCGGTCAACTCCTGGCCCATGAAGTTAATTGACCCGGAAGTAGGTTCCACGAGGCGAAGAATACAGCGCCCCAGGGTCGTCTTACCGCAGCCAGATTCACCCACCAGGCCGAGCGTTTCCCCTTCCCGGATCGTAAAGGAGACTTCATCAACGGCCTTGACCATAGCCTTGGTTCGTTTAAATAAACCACCACGGATGGGAAAATACTTGACCAAATCCTTAATCACCAATAAATCCGGTTTTCTTTCGGGTTTTTGGGAGAGCGTGTTCATAAAATTATTTCTTCTCCTTGGCTGTCTTTTTTGCTTTCAAGGGCGCCACATGCTGTTCATCATCCTGATACAGCCAACAACGTACTTTATGTCCCGGCTCAAAATCGTGCAAAGCAGGTCGTTTTTCCGTACAGATGGACAAGTTGTATTCCTTGCGGGCCTGACAGCGCGGGGCAAAACGGCAACCCGGAGGCAGGTTGACCAGGTTCGGCACAGAACCGGGGATCACATCCAGTTGGTCGCGCACTCTCCCCAGGACCGGGATCGAACCGATCAACCCTTTCGTGTAAGGATGGATGGGTTTTTGGAAGAGCGGGATTACATCGGCTTGCTCCACGATCTCGCCAGCATACATGACTGCCACACGTTCCGCCATTTCCGCGATGACGCCCAGGTCATGGGTGATCAGGATCACAGAAGAACCAAACTTTTCGCGCATGTCGCGAATCAGGTTCAAGATCTGGGCCTGGATGGTCACATCCAGGGCAGTTGTGGGCTCATCCGCGATCAACATGTCCGGCACACAGGCCAGGCCCATGGCAATCATGACACGCTGCGCCTGTCCTCCGGAAAGTTCATGGGGAAAAGATTTGGCGCGAGATTCCGCGTCGGGCATGCCAACAAGCTTGAGCAATTCAATCGCCCGCGCATCACCGGCCCGTTTCCCCAACGATTGATGCACTTCCAGCACTTCACCGATCTGGTCGGCAACCCGGAAAACAGGGTTCAGCGCTGATTGAGGCTGTTGAAAGATCATCGAGATGCGATTCCCGCGGATCTTCATAAGCTCAGGCTCTCCAAGCTTGACGAGATCACGACCGTCAAAAATGATCTCTCCATCAACGATCTTGCCGGGTTTGGAGATCAAGCGCATGATGGCCAGAGAGGTAACACTTTTACCACAGCCCGATTCGCCCACCAAGCCCAGGACCTCTCCAGGATAGACTTCCAGATCAACGCCATCCACGGCCTTGACGACACCATCTTCCGTATAGAAGTATGTTTTCAAATTCCGTATTTCAAGCAGGGGTTTTTTATTGTTATCGGCCACAAGCGTTCTCCCATGTAGGTTTATGCACGAATTACATTTTTAGCCGCGGGTCAAGAGCATCACGCAGACCATCACCGATATAGTTAAAGGATAGAGAGCATATAAAAATGGGCAGGCCTGGGACGAGAGGCAGCCACGGCTTATCCATCATAAAAGTCTGTGTCGCTGAGAGCATGTTCCCCCAGGTCGGGACCGGATCCTGGATGCCAAAACCCAGAAAAGCCAATGCCGCTTCCGCGACCACATAACCGGCCAGTCCCAGTGAAGCGCTGACGATGATCGGTGCCATGGCATTGGGGATCATATGCTTGAAGATGATCCAGGTATTGGATGCGCCCAGTGAACGGGCGGCTTCGACGAAAGTTTGCTGCTTGATCTGCAACACCATCCCGCGCATCAATTGGGCAGAACCCAGCCAGCCAAACCCCGCCAGTACCATGATGATGAGCACCGCGCTGCGTGTATCGCGCGGATTCAACAACATTATTTTCCCAAACGTATTGAGAACGATGGCGGGAATGGGAATCAAATCTTCGTTCGCCAGAAGCATCGAGGAGATGATCAATAACAGCGGCAACGATGGAATCGTCAGCATGAATTCCACAAAGCGCATCAGTACATTATCCAGCGCGCCGCCATAGTACCCGGAGATGGCGCCGATGATGACACCAGTCGTCTCTGAAATCAGCACGGATATCAAGGCCACAGTGAGCGATACCCGGCCTGCAAAAATCAAGCGTGAAAAGTAATCACGCCCAATATTATCCGTTCCCAGGTAATGCACACGTCCCGTATCTTCGTCCACTGCGCCAAAAGGCAAAAAATAATCCCCTACCGAGATCTCGGTGACCTCGAAATTGGCAAGGTATGGCGCAAAGAGGGTCAACATAAAAATCAGGGTTATCACCACCAGGGCCGCCATAGCCAGGCGATGCTTCCTGAAACGCATCATCACGATCTGGAAGGGGGTTCGTTCCTGGATGGTGATCTCTTCGCCGGTAAGCTCTGCAACCTTCATGTTTGCTGACATGGATTTCCTCGTGTATGGTTTTATTTGAGCCGGATGCGCGGGTCGACCACGGTGTAGAGAATATCCCGCAACAGCGTGGCAATCACGGTCAACACTGCGATGATAAAGAAGACGGCCATTGCAACCGGATAATCGCTATCTCCCAGCGCCAACAGATACAAGCGGCCCATGCCCGGCCAGGAGAAGATGCTCTCGGTGATAATAGCGCCGCTGAACAAGCCCGGCAGGGTGAATACAACGATGGTCACGAATGGGATCAAGCCATTGCGCAGAGCATGTTTCATAATCACGACGTTTTCGCGCAAGCCTTTGGCGCGCGCCGTGCGGACATAATCCTGGCGCAATACCTCCAGCATGCTCGAACGAATATAACGGCTCCAAAAAGCCACATTGACCAGCGTCAAAACGGATACCGGCAGGATCAGATGCAAGACTCGATCTGAAGCCGAACCAGCAGTGATCGTCCCAAGGAGGGGGATTGTGTAGTCGCGGACCGACTCAGACAATCCTGGAGGTAGATAAGGAAGACCCGCATTCCTAGGTAGAATTGAAAAGGCCAGGATCATCAAAATGCCGAAGAAAAAGGTCGGCATGGCCGAACCCATGAAAGCCAGGGAGGTGAAAAAGTAGTCGAACTTGGAATACTGCTTGACCGCAGAATAAATGCCAAGCGGGACACCAATCAATATGGAAAAAAGTGTCTCGAGACCGATCAGCTGAAGAGTCTTGGGTAAACGACTGACGATTAGGTCGGAGACCGGGCGGTCGCGCAGCAAGCGCCAGGATACGCCGAAATCACCCAATAAAATCCCGCGGCTGGCACTGCGTCCGGTTAAATCCCTTAAATAAACAATCTCGCTGCAACCGGTCACCCGAGTTTCATACTTTCCCCGATCATTGAGAAATTCTTCCTCGATTGGCTGTCGGCATCCAACGACGAGATCACCGAAATATTCCTTTCCATTGATTACCAGTGGTCCGCGCGGAACCCCGATCAGCCAGCGCGTGAAGCGTACCGGGATGGTCAGGTCCAGGTCATACTTCGTGCGGATGCGGGCTATGTCCTCGGCCGAGATATAGAAGCGCGATGTTGCCGGGGTCTGGCGCAAGCCTGCAAGTGGTCCTCCCGGGGCTAAACTCAATAACGCAAAAGAGGCGATGGCAGAAATAAACACCACCAGGATCATTTGCAGAACACGACGGACCAGGTATGCAACCATTTCTCAACTCCAAAAAATAAATTCCAGATAATTACTAATGACCCGGGTAGGTGTGGTTGCCCACACCTACCCGGTCTAAATTCAGGCAAGCAGGCGCTTACCGGATGAACAAGGAGATATCAATGTGTTCCCAGGTCCCACCAGCGATGGACCAGGTCTTGATCGTGCCGGCTGCCTCGGCATCGGCCAGAGTTTGGCTCAGGCCGGCCAGAGTCTCAGAGGCAAGAACATCAACCTCGCCGCCCAGGAGCAGGGCTTCAGCCGATTCGGCGGTGATGATCTGGATGACGAAATTCGGGGTCTTCGGAGCGCCAAACACCCAGTAGGGGTTGGCTTCGTAGACCAGTTTCTCACCCTTGACCCACTCGACCAGCTTGTAAGGTCCCCAACCGATGGGCTGTTCAGAGATCTCGGGCAGGGTGGCCCATTCGACGGCCGGGACATCAGCCAGAACGCGGCCATCAGCGAGCACGCGGTGGGCAGGATAGGTGCCCCAGATCGGGGTGAAGTACAGCGGATCGGTGTAGCCAGGCAACCAGCTGTGGGTGTAACCGACGGCATCCGTCAGGAATACGACACCGGCGGTGCGGTCACAGACGTAGAACGAGGTTGCGCCGGACTCAGGATCGCAGGCGATCTTCTGGGACAGTGCAAAGTCAGCGCTCGAGAGCGGTACGCCGTCTTCCCAGGTAATGCCGTCAATGTACTTGAATGTTGAGACGAGCTGCTGCATCTTGATGGGATCGCCCGTGAATTCGACGATCTCACCGGCAAAATTCTTGACCGACATGCCGGCTTCCAGCGTGACTACATCGCCGTTGGCATCTACAACCGTATCGCCAGCTTTGACTTCGACTTCATTCAGGACGGAGCCGCCGTTCTCGATGGTGGCAAAGTCCTGGATATAGACAGCCTGGAAGTCATAGTTCTTGGTGGTGATGGCGCCCGGCAGGACCATATAGAGGGCCAACTGGGCGACAAAAGCATCCTCAACCAGGCCGAACAACGAGGCAGGCTCCTGCGTGAAGCCGAGCACAATGGTATCCTGTCCAGGAAGTTCCCATTTACCGACATCATACAGGTAGTATTCCTGGCCGGAGATCGGCTCGAAGCCCGTCAGACCAGCCACGGCGGCAAAGGTCTCGGTGCGGTTGAAGAGCGGAATGCTGGGCACATCCTTGGTGAATTCCGCCTGCAGGATCTTGTAATTGTCAATGCGTTCCTGCAAGATGAGGGTGTTGTTGGCATTCTTTACTGCTGTGCTGGCGGCCTCATTGCACCAACCCATGTAGTTCTGGCCTTCCCAACCATTGGCCGGGGAAGGAATCTGATCGCAGGAATAGAGGGTAACGCCACCCGGATCAACCTGACCGACCCAGGCGAAGGCGCCCAATTCGAAATCGCGGCGGGCCAGGCCGGTGGTATCACCAAACCACCAGGAGGCGGGCACATGCAGGCGGAGGATATCGATGCCGCAGGCTTCCATTTGCTGTTCCCACACGGCGGCCCACGTCTGGCGGAAGGCAGCGGTTGTCGTGGTGAACTTAATGTTGAGAGTCTCACCATCGGCATTGGAGCGGACAGTCGCACCTTCTGCCAGCGTCCAGCCGGCCTCATCCAACAAGGCCGCGCCTGCCGCGGGATCGAAGGGGTAGATCGTGATGTTCTCATCACCGGCATAAGCCCAGTGACCACCGCGCATCATCGTATTCAGCACGAGTTCCTGCTGCTGCGCTTCGGGGGCCAGCGGGTAGACCGATTGGACCAGTTCGAGTTTGTTCGTGCAGTAAGCCATGGCCTGGCGTACTCTCACGTCACTCAGGATCGGGTGCGGCGTCGTATAAGCCTCGCGCTCGACCGTTTCGATAATCACTTCAGGGGTAGCTACGGGGCCTGGCTGGCATGCAGCCAAGACCATGCTGGCTACAACCAACAGGCCGAGAACCAGCATAAAGCGGTTTTGTTTCATGATCTTTCTCCTCCAGAGAAAATTTGAGCAGAATAGGGTGAATGGATGTTTTACAGAAGCAATGTGAGGGTATTCCCGAGAACCACCTCCTTTGCTGAAAATTACCTCCGCGGCCTGAAATTCTTGCCACGGGGGCTAAAATGAAGATTAACACAAGATAAATAAAAAGTCAAGTGTCCCTGTTCGGGAATCAAAATGACATTGCGCGGCTCAAGGATTGCACGCTGCGCCAAAATCGAACGCCTCGATATTCCACAGGGCGCTCGAAGCGGTGGGATCAAGCCGGAAATTGCAGAAATCCGGACGGGAAGCGGCCACTTTCAGCCTCCAATATAGAGGCACGACCGGCAGATCGTCTGCAAAAATGGACTGGGTATCGCGGTACGCGGCGGCGTAGGCGGCCTCATCCGGCAGGGATTGCCGCGCCGCCTGGCAGGCCGCATCGAACGCCACGCTGCCGTACCCGCTGACGTTCACGCCTACCCAGTGGTTCGCGGCGCTCGGGACCTCGGCGCTGGTGAACCATTCGCAGGAGGTCTCCACCCCGACCGTCCCGATTGCAAACTCTGCCAGGTCGAAATTGCGCCCAAACAGGACGCCAGCCGGCCCCGGGTCGAACAGGCCGGCGGGATCGAGATATAGGACATTGACCTTGATCCCGCACTGCCCCAGCGACTCGGACAGGATCTGCGCCACCTGCTGGCGCTGGGCCGCGCCGGTGGTGACGTAGGTCAGTTCGAGCGGCGTGCCGCCCAGGACGCCGGTCACGCCCCACGCCTGGCGCGGCGTGGCCGGGTCGTTATCGGCATCCCTCCAGCCGAGGCTTTCCAGCAACTGGTTGGCGCTGGCAGGATCGAAGGCATACGTCGTCACACCAGGGCTGTAGAGCGGATGCTCGCCCGGCAGGTACGAGGTCGGGACCGAGGACAGGCCATAAAGTACGGTATCCACCACCTTCTGCCGGTCGAGGCACTTCGCCACCGCCTGGCGGAGGCGCTTGTCCGAGAAAAAGTCGGGGCGGTCCACTCCGGCAGTGTAGCCGGCATCGTACGAGGCCGGCTTGACGCCAAACGCCAGTTGCTCCATGATGGGCGTGGCGGCGGTCTCCAGGTTGACCTGCCCCTGCGCCTCCAGCGACTGGAGCAGTCCCACCTGCCCCTCGAGGCGGATGCCGGGGTCGAGCACATCGCACGCGCCGGAGAGCAGGTCGCTCACCGCAGTTTCCGGGTCCGGGGTGAAGCGGAAGATGAGCGTGTCGAACTTCGGCAGGCCCTCCGCGGCGCGGAAATAGTTCGGGTTCTTCGTCAGCGTGATCTGTTCGCCCGCCGTCCATTCCTGGATAACGTACGGACCGTATCCGACCGGGGTGCGGGCCGAAACGTCGGCGTCGGTCAACTGGTCGGCGGGGAGTTCTCCCCAGAGATGTTCCGGGTAAGGCGTCCAGAAATTGGTGAAGTAGGCCGGGTCAATGAAGCCGGGCTTGCCCCACCACTGGACGGTCAGGTCGCCGGTGGCTTCGTAGGCTTTGGTGCGGTCAACCAGGTACTTCGAGCCGGGCGTCTGCGGGTTGGCAGCCAGGTTGTACGAGTAGACGGAATCCGCCGCGGTCAGCGGCTCGCCGTCGGACCACTCCAGGCCGGATTTCAGCGCAAAGGTGGCGATCATCTGGTCCATCAGGATTTCAGCCTTGCCATCGTACGTGACGGCGCATTCGTCCTCCCGGCAGCCGGCCGGGCGGACGCGTACGCCCGGGGCGAGCGTGACCGGCTCGCCGTCCGCGCCGACGACTTCGGCGCCCACGTAAACGGACACCTGCGCCAGTTGCGCGTCGCCGTCGTTCAGGCTGGGGAGTTTGGTCAGGATGATCGGCTGGTATCCGTAGGAGGTGTTGTCAATCGGCCCGTCGTAGATGGCCGCGAGGACGCTGCGCGCCGCCGAGGAGGGCGCGCCGTACGGATACAGGCTGGCCGGTTCCTGCCCCAGGCAGACGGTCAACTGGCGCGGCGGGAGGGAGGTGGGGGCCTCGGTCGGCGCCGCGTTGTCCGGCGTGAGGATGTTCGCGGGCGTACCCGTGCTGCCTCCGTTGCAGCCGGCAAGCAGCAAAGCGGCTAAGACGATGAAATCAATGGCAATATGGCGTTTGGACATTCCAGCCTCCAGGAAATTGGTATCCTGATTATACAACAGTCGCCCGCGCCTTCGCGTTGACATCCCTATTCCGGGACGGTACAATCGAGCCACACTCATCCCAAGGAGGAAGATATGTTCAAGGAATTCAAAGCATTCGTCATGCGCGGCAACGTCATGGACCTGGCCGTGGGCGTCATCATCGGCGGCGCGTTCGGCAAGATCATCGCCTCGCTGGTCAACGACATCCTCATGCCATTGATCGGCCTGCTCATCGGCGGGATTGATTTCAGCAGCCTGGCGTTCACGCTTGGCAGCGCCACCGTGGCCTACGGCCTCTTCATCAATAACATCATTGACTTCCTCATCATCGCCATCGTCATCTTCCTGATGATCAAGGCGATCAATAAGACCAAGAAACCCGCTCCGGCGGCTTCCCCTGCGGAACCGACCAACAAGGAATGCCCGCACTGCTTCTCCACCATTTCCATCAAAGCGACGCGCTGCCCGAACTGCACGTCCCAACTCTAGAGAGAAGAGAACAGAGAGTAGAGAACGGTTCATCTCCTGCTCTCTACTCTCTAATCATCTGTTCTCGATCATCTCCCCATGGATTTCCTCGACAAACTCAACCCCCAACAGCGCCAGGCTGTGACGGCCGGCGCCGGACCCGTTTTGGTGCTGGCCGGACCCGGGTCCGGGAAGACGCGCGTGCTGACCCAGCGCGTGGCCTGGCTCATCGCCAGCGAAGGCGTACGTCCCTGGCAGATGCTGGCGGTCACGTTCACCAACAAGGCGGCGCGGGAGATGGAAAACCGCGTCCGCACAATGCTGGGGGAATTGCCCACAGAAGGACTCTGGCTGGGCACCTTCCATTCCACCTGCGCCAAACTCCTGCGCCGTGAGGCCGAACATCTCCCCTTTGAATCCAACTTCGTCATCTTCGACGCCGACGACCAGCTGCGCGTGGCCAAGAACGCCGTGCGTGAAATGAACCTGGACGAGAAGACCTATCGTCCGCAGTCCATCCACGGCTCGATCTCGCGCGCCAAGAACGAACTCATCTTCCCCGACGATTACCCCGTCCAGACCTACCGCGACGAGGTGGTCAAACGCGTCTATAAACGTTACCAGGAATTATTGAAAGCCTCCAACGCCGTTGACTTCGACGACCTCCTGCTGTGGACGGCGCACCTCCTGTCCGAGTTTCCCGCCGTGCGCGAAAAATACGCCCAGCGTTTCACCCACGTGCTGGTGGACGAGTTCCAGGACACCAACTTCGCGCAGTACACATTATTGAAGCACCTGGCATCGGCGCACGGCAACATCTTCGTGGTCGGGGATCCAGATCAAAGTGTGTACCGCTGGCGGGGCGCGGACTACCGCAACGTCCAGCGCTTCGAGCAGGATTACCCCGAGGCGCAGGTCATCCTGCTCGAGCAGAACTACCGCTCGCGGCAGAACATCCTCGACGCGGCCATGGCCGTGATTGACCGCAATCCGCACCGCCGCCGCAAGAACCTGTTCACCGAGCGCGGCGCGGGCGAAAAGATTTTCTTCTACGAATCGGGCGACGACTACGGCGAAGCCTCCTTCGTGGTGGATGCCATCGTCGGCCTCGCTTCGTCCCGGACCTGCAACCTGGGCGACTGCGCCGTGATGTACCGCACCAACGCCCAGTCCCGCCTGCTGGAAGAGGCCTTCCTGCAAGCGCGGATTCCCTACCGACTGGTCGGCGCGCAGCGCTTCTACGGGCGGCGCGAAGTCAAGGATATCATCGCTTATCTCCGGCTGGTGCATAACCCCGCCGACGAAATTTCCCTCGACCGGGTCATCAACCTGCCGCCGCGCGGCATCGGCGACAAGACCATCCTGGCGCTGCACACCGCCGCCCGCAGCGCGGACCGGACGCCGGGCGCGGCGCTCATGGACCTGGCGCGCGGCGACGCCTCCCCGCTCTGGCCGCAGTTCACCGGCCGCGCTGCCCTGCCGCTCTCCGACTTCGGCGCGCTCCTGTCGAACTGGCGCGCCGAGGCGGCGCGCGCGACGGTCACGGAGTTGTTCGACCGCATCGTCGCCAGCATCAACTACAAGGAATACATTGACGACGGCACGGAAGAAGGCGCCGAACGCTGGGAAAACGTCGAAGAGCTGCGCCGGCTCACGCTGGAATACTCCACCCGCACGATGGACGACTTCCTGCAAGACGTGGCGCTCATCTCCGACCAGGACACCCTGACCGAGGGCAAGAACGCCCCCACCCTGCTCACCCTGCACGCCGCCAAAGGCCTCGAATTCGGCGCGGTCTTCATCGTCGGCCTCGACGACGGCATCCTGCCGCACAGCCGTTCCTTCGACGAACCCGAAGCCATGGACGAAGAACGCCGCCTGTTCTACGTGGGCATCACCCGCGCCAAAGACCGCCTGTACCTGCTGCGCGCCCTGCGCCGCGGCGGACGCGGTTACGCCGAGGACACCCTCCCGTCGCGTTACCTGGACGACATCCCCGCTGACCTGCTCTCCGGCAAAACGCGGACGGGACGCTCGTTCCGTGAAGCCCGGCACGCCGCCTCCCCCGCCTGGCTCCGCCCGGACCCGAAGCCTGCCCCCGTTAAAGATACCCAGTACCGGGCCGGAATGAAAATCCGCCACGCCATCTGGGGCGACGGCATCGTCCTCAACGCCCGCCTGCAAGACAACGACGAAACCGTGGACGCGGTCTTCGAGTCCGTCGGCATCAAGCGCATGGTGGCAAGCCTGGCAAAAATAGAAATTATCAGTAAACAGTGAGTAGTGAATGGTGAATGGTAATGACTCGCAATATTCCTGACCACTATTCACCGATAACTATTCACCAGTAACTACTCACCCCTCCCTAAAAACGAAAGGACTCTTATGCTCAAAAACCTCCCCTCCACCCCTGAAACCCTCATCGCCTGGACCTGGCCTGAGATCGAGCCGCATTACAACGACCTCGCCTCCCGCCCGCTGACCGCCGACCGCGTGGACGAATGGCTCACCGACTGGACGCGTCTCGGCGAAAAATTGGACGAGATGTACTCCCGCCTCGCCGTTGCCACGTCCATCAACACTGCCGACAAGGAAGCCGACGCGCGCATGAACCAGTTCCTCGACGGCATCTTCCCCCACGCCATGGCCGCCGAGCAGAAACTGAAAGAAAAACTGCTCGCCAGCAAACTGGAACCCAAAGGCTTCGAAATCCCGCTGCGCAACATGCGCGCCGAAGCCGACCTGTTCCGCGAGTCCAACCTGCCGCTGCTCTCCGATGAGAAGAAGCTCGCCATCGAGTACGACAAGATCTACGGCGCGCAGACGGTCAAATGGGAAGGCGAGGAGATCACCCTCACCCGTCTCGCCATGAACTTCCAGCAGCCCGACCGCGCCAAACGCGAAAAGGCCTGGCAGGCCAAAGCCAAGCGCCAACTCGATGACGTGGAAGCCATCAACGACCTGTGGGTCAAATTCATGGACGTGCGCGCCCGCATCGCCAAAAATGCCGGGAAACCGTCCTATCGCGAATACACCTGGACGCAGAAACTGCGCTTCGACTACACCCCCGAAGACTGCAAGTCCTTCGCCGACGCCATCGAGAAGGTGGTCGTCCCAGCGGCGACGCGGATCTATAAAAAACGGCAGCAGGCCCTCGGTCTGGATGCGCTCCGCCCGTGGGACCTGGTGGACGGCTGGTACGGGCGTCCCACCCTCGCGGCCAGCGCGCCGGTCCTGAAACCGTTCGCCACGATTGACGAACTCAAATCCAGGACCTCGGCCATCTTCCACAAAGTGGACCCGGCGCTGGGCGGCTATTTCGACACGATCCTGGCCGAAGGCCTGAACGACCTCGACAACCGCAAGAACAAGGCCCCCGGCGCGTACTGCACCTCGTACACATCCATCCGCAAGCCGTTCATTTTTGTCAACGCGGTGGGCACTCACGATGACGTGATGACCACCCTGCACGAATCCGGCCACGCCTTCCACGTGTTCGAGACGGCGAAGGTTCCCTATATCCAGCAACTGGCCGTGCCGATGGAGTTTGCCGAAGTGGCCTCGATGGGCATGGAACTACTGGCCGCGCCTTACCTGACCGAGTTCTACTCTGAATCGGAGATGGCGCGCGCCCGCATCGAACACCTGGAAGGCATGCTCCTGTTCTGGCCCTTCATGGCGACGGTGGACTCGTTCCAGCAGTGGGTCTACGAGAACCCGAAGGCGGGTGCGGACCCGCGCGCCTGCGATGCCAAATGGGGCGAACTGTGGGACCGCTTCATCCCCGGCGTGGACTACTCCGGAATGGAAACCGTCAAGAATACCGGCTGGCAGCGCAAACTGCACATCCACCAGGTACCCTTCTATTACGTGGAATACGGCCTGGCGCAACTGGGCGCGGTGCAGATCTTCGGCAACGCCCGCAGGGACCAGAGCGCCGCCGTGGCCGCCTACCGCAAGGCGCTCTCGCTGGGCGGCATGGTGACCCTGCCCGAACTCTTCCAGACCGCCGGGGCGAAATTCGGTTTCGACGTGCCGACGGTCAAGAAAGCGGTGGATTTGATGGAAGAGGTGGTCGTGGAATTGGAATCCAAATTGTAGGGGCGACCCTTGTCCTCTTCGAGGATGATATGGTCGCCCTTTTTGGGCGGGGATAAACCCCGCCCCTGCGTTCGGAGGAACGATGGACTGGAAACTTCTCTGGCAGATTTTCTGGCTTTTTACCAAGGTTGCCATGTTCTCGTGGGGCGGCGGCCCGGCCTCGCTCGGCCTGATGCAGCGCGAGGTGGTGGCCGCCGGCTGGGTCACGCCGGAGGAGTTTGCTGACGGCGTAGCCTTGAGCAACGCCCTGCCGGGGCCGACCGCGCCGCAGGCCTCGGCCTTTGTCGGTTACAAACTGGCGGGCTGGCCCGGCGCGGTCACAGCCGTCATCGGGACCGTCGTCCCGGCCACCCTGTTGATGCTCGTCCTCATCACCGTCTTCTTCACGTTCAAGGACAACCTGTACGTCAAGGCCGCCATCCAGGGCGTGCGCCCGTTCGTGGTCGGCCTGCTGGCCTGGACCGCCTACCAGATGGCCGTCACCATCTTCGATGTGGACAAACTGGGGCTGGGCAAATCGCTCACCCACGGCTGGGACAAGTGGCTGATCGCCCTTGTCACGTTCGGCATCCTGACCTTCACCACAATCAGCCCCATCTGGCTGGTGCTGGCGACCGCCGTCATCGGGTTGATCTTCTACCGATAGCGCTGCTCACCGGGGACTAAGCCCCCCCGCAAAGCGAGTAAGGGTAAAATAGAGCCATGACCGAAACCTTGAAAATCGTCATCCCCACCGCCGGCTGGGCCACCCGCATGAGGCCCCAGACCTGGTCCAAGCCCAAGCCGCTCATCAGCGTGGCCGGCCGGACCGCCCTCGACCACCTGCTCGACACCTTCCACACCATCCCGGAGCGGATGCCTGCCGAGTACGTTATCATCTACAGCCCCGGCCTGGGCGAGACGCAGATTCCGCCCTTCATGCAGGAGCATTACCCACAACTTAAAGTCAGTTACGTGCTCCAGCCGGTGATGAAAGGCCAGGCCGACGCTCTGTGGCTCGCCCGCGAACACCTGACCGGTCCGCTGCTGGTTTGTTTCTCCGACACGCTCATCGAGACCGACTTCTCCTTCCTCGCCGGTGAAAAAATGGACGCGGTGGCCTGGGTCAAACCGGTGCCGGACCCGCGCCGCTTCGGCGTGGCCGAGGTCGGACCCGGCGGCCTGGTCACGCGTCTCGTCGAGAAGCCGCAGACAAAGGAAAATAATCTCGCTGTTGTCGGGTGCTACTATTTTAGACAAGCCGAAAATTTGCTCTCGGCCATCGAGGAACAGTTCCGGCGCGGAACCTCGCTCAAGGGCGAATACTTCCTCACCGACACCATCAACATCATGATCGAGCGCGGACTGAAAATGCGCACGCAGAACGTGGCCGTCTGGCTGGACACCGGCACCATCCAGGCCACGCTGGAGACCAACCGCTACCTGCTCGAGCACGGGCGCGAGAGCAACCCGCAAGACGTAAAAGGCGGCAACGTACAAATTCTGCCGCCGGTTTTCATCCACGCGACCGCCGAGATCTCAGATTCGGTCATCGGGCCGCACGTCTCCATCGGCGCGGAGTGCGTCATCGCCGACAGCCGGATCGAAAACTCCATCCTCGAGGCCGGGGTAACGGTGAATGCCGCCGCCTTGAAAGGCTCGTTTATCGGCCGGCAGGCCTGGGTCCAGGGACGCTCCGCCGACGATCCGCCGCTGACCCTCAACGTCGGCGACAATAGTTCGGTATCCTGAAATAGTGCCTTTCATTTGTAGGACAAGATGACATCTTGTCCTACAAATTTCTACGGGATTGCCCTACAATGGACAGCGTCGAATGCCATTCCGGTTTCACGTACGCGGAAAAGCCCGTCGCTCTCACCTGGGACGGCCAGCGGCTGGAGATTGACGAAATCCTGGCCGCCTGGCGCACACCCGGCGAACGCTGCTTTCGGGTGCGGACCCGCGGCCTGCGCGTCTTCGACCTTGTTTACCGCGAAGCCGAGAACGATTGGCAAATCCAACCTGTTCAGGAGAAATAGATGCAGGAAATCTCAGACGTGCATTACCTCTCGCAGCGCGTGGCCGGGCTGAAGCCCTCCGGCATCCGCAAGTTTTTCGATATCGCCGCCACGATGAAAGACGTTATCTCGCTCGGCATCGGCGAGCCGGATTTCACCACGCCCAAATCCATCCTTGAGGCCGGCATCCGCTCGCTGCAAGCCGGCGAGACGCACTACACATCCAACTCCGGAAAACTGGAAGTGCGCCGGGCGGTGGCCGACAACCTGAAAAAATCGTACGGCATCTCCTACGACCCGGCCAGCGAGATCATCCTGACCGTCGGCGTTTCGGAGGCGCTCTACCTGACCTTCACCGCCATCCTCGACCCCGGCGACGAAGTCATCATCCCCACCCCGTGCTTCGTCTCGTACCAGGCCGAGGTCATCCTGGCGGGCGGCGTGCCGGTCGAGATTCCCAGCCGGATGGAGGACAACTTCCAACTGGACCCGGAGCACGTCCGCGCCGCCATCACACCGCGGACGAAGGCCATCTTTGTCGGCTACCCGAGCAATCCCACCGGGGCGGTCGCGGCGCGCGGGACCTTGAGCCGGGTCGCCGAGATCGCCATCGAGCACAACCTGCTCATCGTCTCGGACGAGATCTACGACCGGCTGGTCTACGACTTCGAGCATGTCTGCGTCCCGGCGCTGGGCGAGGAGGTCAGGAAGCGCACCGTCCTGCTGGGCGGACTGTCGAAGGCGTATGCGATGACCGGCTGGCGCATCGGCTACGCCTGCGGCCCGGCGGAACTCATCAAGGGGATGCTGCGCGTCCACCAGTACACCATCATGTCCGCGCCGACCACCGCCCAGGATGCCGCGCTGGAAGCGCTGACGAACGGCGAAAAATACGTGCAGGAGATGGTGGCCGAGTACGACCGGCGGCGCAGGCTCATCGTCGGCGGGCTGAACAAACTCGGCCTGACCACCTTCGAGCCAAAGGGCGCGTTCTACGCTTTCCCCAAGATTTCCGCCTCCGGCATGGACGATGAAGCCTTCGCCGAGAAACTCCTCAAGGAAGAACACGTGGCCGTCGTGCCGGGCAGCGCTTTCGGCGCGGGCGGCGAGGGATTCGTGCGCTGTTCGTATGCCACCGCGTATGAGAAAATCGAAGAAGCCCTGCGGCGGATGGAAAAGTTCATGAGCAGGCACGGGTAGGGTCAGTGTACAGTAAACAGTGAACAGTGTACAGTCGGGATGGCGAAAGTCGTCCCGATTTCTTTACCCAAATATCTGTGTTCATCTGTGTCCATCTGTGGTTTAATTGCGCTCGAGGAGAACGATATGATCTTCAAAGCAGGCATCGAAAACAACAACGAGGGACGCACCATCGCCTGGGCATTGGAGCATCCCGGCTGTTTCGCGTACGCCATGAGCGGCGAGGCGGGACTCTCGAACCTGGTGGGCGCGCTCGACAAGTACGCCGGCTGGATCCTGCGCCACGAGCCGCGCACCTGGCTCAGTTTTGCCCGCGACGAGATCGAGTTCGTCGTGGACGGGACCTGGGACGTGTACTACATCAACGACGATTTCGATAAACTCAGCGAGGCCGACGGCTACGCCGTGGACTCTTTCTTCCCCTACGATTGGAAGCCGCTGACCGCCACCGACATCGAACGCGCCCTCAAACTGCTGACGTGGAGCCGCGCCGACCTGCTGAAAATGGTCGCGGGGCTGGGCGAGGAAAAACTCAACGCTGCCTACATGGGCGAACGCTGGAGCATCAACGGCATCCTCGGTCACGCGGGCGGGGCGGAATGGTGGTACCTCGACCGGCTGGGACGCGCCTTTCCGCGCGCCGAAGTCCCCGAAGCGCCGCTGGAGCGGCTGGAAAAGGTGCGGGCGTTCTTCGCCGAAACCCTGCCCAAACTGGAGGGTGTCAAGCAGGTGGTCGGCGTGGACGGGGAGTTCTGGTCGCCGCGCAAGGTGCTGCGCCGGGCGCTATGGCACGAGAAAGATCACGTGGAGCATATCAAGAAGTTGTTGTAAGCCGTTGCTGGTTGTGCTTCATCCCGCCCCAAGAAATACCCTCGCAAACTTGCGTATCTTGCCTGCAATTTCCAGCGCCTCTTTTGCATCATCCAGGGCAGGCTCATTGCCCGGATAACGCGTCCGCACGGCATAGTCGGTCAGATTATTGAGATGGCGCGCGTCCATCTCGAGAAAAATCCCCACAGCCGAACACAGGTCGTTCAGCATCAGCATATCGTGAGTCTTGGGAAAATCAGCGCCTCTCGAAACCAGCAGCGCTTTCAGGTATTTCTCCGCGCATTGTTGTGCATGAAAACACGCCCCCACGACCAGCGGCTTACGCCGCGTGAACGCAGACTTGGCGAGAAGGAAATCCTCCTCAGCGCCCTCCGCCCAGGCACGCGGGTCATTTGCGCCGCTCATACAACACCTTGCCTCGCGTCAGGATTTCGCGAACGAAGAAGTCGCCCGATGCCAAGTCCCTCTCGACCTCCTGGGGCGTCTTGACCAGAATATCAACAGGGAAAGGACGGGGCAGCAGCAACCGCGAGACCGCCCAACTCCTGTCCTTGTGGGGAGCGCGCGTGTTCATGATAACGAGTAAATCTACGTCACTGTGGGGGTTGGGAGCGCCGTAAGCAAAAGAGCCAAAAAGAATGACCTTTTCGGGATTCAATTCGGCAACGATCTTTCTGACCGCCGGCTGCAATGCCTTGCCAACCGGGACCTTCAATCCCACAGGGATCGTGGACGGCCGGCGTAACGAAAATTTGGCAAGAGTGATCGCGGGTTCCATATTGGACGTATTATAACAGGAGTAATGTTCATTCGATTCCGCTTGCCATGCAACTCAATTAGAAATAGAATAGAGACACGGCGTTGCGCCGGACGCTCTGGCACGAGCGCGACCACACGGAGCACATCCGCAAGCTAGTTGCCATGTGAGGAGAATATGGAGAAGGTGGATAAATTCGAGGAATACAAGTTGCTCAACGAGCGCGCCCAGAAACTCTCTGAGCGTCGCCAGAACACCACACAGATCTATTTGACTATCAATACCGCCATTTTTGGGGCGGTGGCTTTCATTGTCAGGGACTCTGGCCTTTCAGGCTGGCCGCTGGTGCTCGTCGCATTGCCGCTCTTCGCAGTTGGCATACTGGCTTGTTTCATCTGGCTGGGAATCATGAACAAGATAGAACTCTTCCTCGACTGGCAATACGACCAGCTCAGAAATATGGAAGAAGAGATTCCTGGCAGTTCAAAAATCTTAAATGCTGAGAACAAGAAATTCTACGAACCGATAAAGAACGGGAAGAAAAAATTCAGTTTCAGCCTCCAGGAAGCTTGGCTACCCCGTCTGCTTATTTTCCTCTTCATACTCTATGCTTCGGCGATGATCGTCAGTGTCTGCAACGGCTGGCTGTAAACCAAACCGGATACGGGATAGCAAAAGAGAGCAGCGGCACGATGTCGCTGCTCTCTTTATTTTCCAAATTACCGGCTCACACCCGTTCGACGGTGAACGGCTGCCTGCGCAGGCTGTACTTCCCGGCCTTCGAAAGCACCTGGTTCACCAGATGCTCCGGCACGTCCACCAGGGTGCGCTGATCCTCGATGAATATTTTCCCAATGGTGGAACCCGGGATGTCGGCATGGTAGGCGATTGCGCCAACCACGTCGTTCGGGCGGATGCCGTGGGCGCGGCCCATGCTCATGCTGATGCGCACCATCCCGCTTTCGTGGGACACGCTCCCGGCCGCTTCACGGGGGAACGATCCCCGCTCGCGGCTCGAAAATCTTTGCCGTTTCCCGTCCCGCTCGCCTGCCCCCGCCTTCTGGGGGTAGCGGCGCGGACCGGCATCCTGCACCTCGCTCACAGCCGCGACCGGGCGCTGTTTCTCGTCGGCGCGCGCCAGTTTGAGGGCGGCAGCGGCAATTTCGAGCGGATCGTGGCCTTCTTCCACAAGCCGCGCCACCAGTTCGCGTTCGCGGCGGTAGCGGGCGCGTACCAGCCAGACTTTGACATTTTCGAGCAACTCGTTCTCGCGGCGGATCTTGATATCCTCTTCCGTCGGCAGGGCAGACTTGGCCAGCGGCTGGCGGATGAGCGACTCGATCTGGCGCAGCAGGCGCTTCTCGCGCGGCGTGACCATCGAGATGGCAATGCCGGTCTTCCCGGCGCGCCCCGTCCGCCCGATGCGGTGGATGTAGATTTCGGGGTCGTCGGGCAGGTCGTAGTTGAAGACGTGCGAGATGTCGTCAATGTCGAGGCCGCGCGCCGCCACGTCGGTGGCGACCAACACCTTGACCTGGTTCTGGCGGAACCGGTTGAGGGTCCGTTCGCGGGCTTCCTGGGTCAGGTCGCCGTTCAGAGATTCGGCGGGGAACCCGCGCCGGGTCAGTTCGCCGGACAGTTCCCCGGTCCCGGCGCGTGTGCGGACGAAGATCAGCGCGCTGGTGATGGGCTCCACTTCGAAGAGGCGCGTCAACGCGGCCAGTTTGTCGGCCTGGTTGACCAGATAGTAGCGTTGCTCAATAGCCTCCAGCGTGACCTGGGCGCGCTGCACCTGGATGGACTGCGGCGCGTGCATGTACTTGTCGGCCAGGCGGCGGATGGGGTTCGGCAGGGTGGCGGAGAAGAGGGCGGTCTGGCGGTCGGCGGGGGTTTCGGCCAGGATGGTTTCGATGTCTTCAACGAAGCCCATCGAGAGCATTTCGTCGGCTTCATCGAGCACCACGGTTTTGACGTGGCTGATGTTGAGGGAATTGCGGTCCATCAGGTCCATCAGGCGGCCGGGGGTGCCGACCACCACGTCCACGCCGCGGTTGAGTTTGCTGATCTGCGGACCGTATGGCTGCCCGCCGTAGACGGCCAGCACGCGCACGTTCTGCACGCTGCCGTATTCGGTGATGGCCCCGGCGACTTGCAGGGCAAGTTCGCGCGTGGGACACAGCACGAGCGCCTGGACGTGGCGCTGGCCGGGTTCGAGGTTGTGGAGGATGGGGAGGGCGAAGGCGGCGGTCTTGCCGGTGCCGGTCTGGGCCTGGCCGATCACATCCGCGCCGGTCAGCATGACCGGGATGAGGGCGGCCTGGATGGGAGTCGGCTCGGTGTAGCCGAGAGCGGTGACGGCCTGCACCAACTCGGGGCGCAGGTTTAGATCGGTAAATTGGGTGGTCATCGAATTCCTTTTGTCTACTATGTCTTACAAGTCGTCACGTCTTATAGGTTTACAGGTCAGCACGTTGGCACGTTGGCGCGACGTGTAAGACTTGTTGGACTTCTCAGACTTATTGACTTGTAAGATTTGGGGGAATTTGTTTCGATGACTTCCGGTAGTCCCGGCTTTCGCACGGGACCGAAATTCTTGCCAACCAGACGCGCTCTTGCGGGCGCGTCAGCCCAACAAATTAGCCCGGTCCATTCTCCGGGCCATCATTTGAAGTCTCCCCTGCGGGGACGATGTCAAAACAATTCCCTGGTGCGTCCGCTCCAGTTTTGAGCGGAGCGGGAGTATACCACGCTTTTGGGGGAATAGGTAATCAGGAAATAGGAAAACCGCAAAGACACGATCCCAAAAAACGGGGCAAGCGGACGCGAAGCGGGTAAAATATAAACCTTCGCGTTCTTACCCTTCGGGTACCATGTCTTTTCTTCGCGGTTAAAACTTTATGGACTCCAAAACCCTCCACGTCCTCGAATACCCCAAGATCCTCGCCCGCCTGGCGGAGTTTTGCGATTTCTCCGGCTCGGCGGACCTGGCGCGCGCCCTCACGCCCACGCCCGAGTTGGAAGAGGCGCTCGTCCGCCTGGCCGAAACGACCGAGGCGCGCAACCTGCTCGTCACCAGCGACCTGACCATCGGCGGCGCGCACGACATCCGCGAGCAGGTGGACCTGTGCGCCCACGGCGGCGTGCTCGACCCGAAGGAAATGCTCGACGTCCAGTCCACGCTGGTTTCGATGCGCACGCTGCGCCGCTACTTCGAGAAACACGCCGAAGCCTCGCCGCGCCTGGCCGATATCGCCTGCCGCCTGCCCGCGCCCGCCGGGCTGATCGAGTCCATTTCGCGCTGCATCACCGACACTGGCGAAGTGGCCGACAGCGCCTCGCCCAAACTGTACGACCTGCGCCGCCAGGTGCGCGTGGCGCACGACCGGCTGATGGCGCGCCTCCAGCGTTACCTCACGGACCCGACCACCGCCGCCAAACTCCAGGACGCGGTCATCACCCAGCGCGACGGGCGCTACGTCATCCCGCTGCGCGCGGAATTCAAGGGACAGGTCAAGTCCATCATCCACGACCAGTCGTCCACCGGGGCGACCCTGTTCGTCGAGCCGCTGGCGGTGGTCGAGTTGAACAACGCCTACCGCGAGGCCCAGATCGCCGAACGGGACGAAGTCCGCCGCATCCTGGCCGCCCTCTCCGGCGAGGTCGGCGCGCTGGCCGGGGAAATCGTCCCGGGCGTGGCCGCGCTGGCCGAACTGGATCTGGCCTTCGCCAAAGGCAAATATGCGCAGGCAGTCCACGGGTCCGAACCGATTCTCAAACCAGCGTCGAAGGTCAAAGGTCAAACGTCCGACCATCCCGACCTTCGACGTTCGACGTTTGACCTGCCGACTGTCAAACTGCTCGATGCAAGGCATCCGCTGCTGGACCCGGAGACCGTCGTCCCCGTCACGATTGACCCCGCCGCCGGGACCTTTGCCCTGGTCATCACCGGCCCGAACACGGGCGGCAAGACCGTCACGCTCAAGACCGTCGGCCTGCTGGCGGTCATGGCGCAGAGCGGCCTGCACATCCCGGCGCAGTCCGGCTCGGAACTGCCGTGCTTCGCGGCCATCTTCGCCGACATCGGCGACGAGCAGTCCATCGAGCAGTCGCTCAGCACGTTCTCCGGCCACATCACCAACATTGTCCACATCCTGAAAAAAGCGGACAAGCGCGCGCTGGTCATTTTGGACGAACTCGGCGCGGGCACGGACCCGCAGGAGGGCGCGGCGCTGGCGCGCGCCATCCTGTCCAGCCTGCTGAGGGAGGGCATCACCACCTTCGTCGCCACGCACTACCCGGAATTGAAAACCTTCGCCCACACGACCGCGGGCGTGGTCAACGCCTCGCTGGAGTTCAACGTCCAGACCCTGCGCCCGACCTTCAAACTGACCATCGGCCTGCCCGGCCGCTCGAACGCGCTGGCTATCGCCGGGCGGCTGGGACTGCCGCAGGAGATCATCGAAGCCGCAAAGAGTGAAATCAATCCCGACGACCTGCGGGCCGACAAACTCATCGGCGACATCCACCGCCAGCGCAAGATCGCCTTCAAGGAAAGCGAGAAGGCCGAACGGTCGCGCTCCGAGGCGCGCAAGTTGGAACGTCAACTCGAAGAGCGGCTGGAGAAGATCGAGGAAGAGCGCCAGAAGGTGCTCGAACAGGCGCGCGCCGAGGGCGAACTGGAAGTCGAGGTTTTGAAGACGCAATTGAAAACGCTCAAGGCCGAACTAAAAAAAGCCCGCCAGCCATTGGAAGCGCTGGAGGCAATTGAAGAGAAAGTGGAACTGGCGGAGGAAAAGATACAGATGCCGGTGAAACGTCGAAAGACCGTGGACCGTCAACCGTCCACCGTCAACCGTCCACGGTCACTCGCCGTCGGCGACAAGGTTGTGCTGAAGACGCTCGGCAACGCGGGGACGATCCTCTCGATAGACGAGGACCAGGCCGAGGTCCAGGCGGGTTCGCTGCGGATGCGCGTCCCGCTGGAAGAGTTGAAACGCAAGGCAGAAGAGACCAGCGAACAACCGCCAATACCCTTCGGGTACGATGTCGTAAATCGTAAATCGTCAATTGCTCTTGCCCCATCCCCCGGCCTGGAACTCGACCTGCGCGGGATGATGTCGGAGGACGCGCTGGATAAGTTGGAAACGTATCTCGATAAGGCCTACATGGCCGGGATGCCATTCGTGCGCATCATCCACGGCAAAGGGACCGGGAAACTGCGGACGGTGGTGCGCCAGGCGCTGAAGGGACATCCGCACGTCAAGTCGTTCGAGGAAGGCGGGGACAAGGAAGGCGGCGAGGGCGTGACGGTGGCGAAACTGGCGTCGTGAACGAACTTGCCAACCTGTGAACCTGCAAACCTGAAACGGAGATTCATGCACTCCCGACGCTCTCTCCTCTACGTCCCCGGCGACGACCGGCACAAGATCGAAAAAGCCCTGACCTTCGGCGCGGACTGCATCTGCCTCGACATGGAAGACGGCGTGGCGCAGAACCGCAAGGCCGAGGCGCGCCGGACCGTCGCGGCTGCCCTGCGCGAACTGGCATTCGGCGCGTCCGAGAAACTGGCGCGTATCAACCCGGTCGGATCTGGATGGGAAAAAGAAGACATCGAGTCTGCGCTCCCCTCCCGCCCGGACGGGATTGTGCTGCCCAAAGTTGAATCGCTGGAGCAGGTGCAGTGGGCCAGCGAAAAGATCGAAGCCGCGGAACTGGCGAACGGCTGGCCGGTCAACTCGATCCGAATGTTGGTCGGCATCGAGACCGCCAAGGCCATGCTCGCGCTGAAAGAGATTGCCAGCCATCCGCGGCTGGACGGACTCATCTTCGGCGGGGAGGACTACGCCGCCAGCGTCGGCGCGGTCCGCACGGCGGAGGCCTGGGAGGTGTTCACCGTCCGCTCGCTGGTTGTGATGCACGCCAAAGCCTTCGGCCTGCAGGCGATTGACATGGTGACGGTGGACTACCGCGACCTCGACCGCGTCCGCCGCGAGGCCGCGTTTGGCGCGCAGTTGGGCTGCACCGGCAAGCAGGTCATCCACCCGGCGCAGGTTGGACCGGTGCAGGAGGCGTTCACGCCGGATGACGAGGCGATTGCAAAAGCGAGACGGCTGGTCGAGGCGTTCGAGGCGCACCAGAAAGAGGGACGCGGCGCGTTCGGACTCGACGGGCAGATGATAGATATGCCGCTGGTCAAGTCCGCACAGAATGTGCTCGAGCGGGCCAAAGCGGCAGGTAAGAGATAATTCACCACAAAGGACACCAAGGTCACAAAGGCTTGCCCTGAGCCAGCCGAAGGGTTTTCCTTTGTGCCCTTTGTGTTTAAGAAAGGGTTTTCTTGCTCTCCATCCTCTTCGGACTCTCCTCTGCCCTCGCCTGGGGCGCGGCCGACTTCTGCGGCGGGCTGGCCAGCCGCAAGGCCAAAGCCTGGCAGGCCGTGCTGTTCGGCCAGGCGGTCGGTCTGGCTGCGCTGCTGGTTGCCGCGTTCCTCTCCGGCGAAGCGCTGATCGGCTGGTTCGACTGGCTGTTGTGCGCCATCGCCGGGTCCACGGGCACGCTGGGACTCCTGCTCTTCTTCATCTCGATGACCCGCGGACGGATGTCCGTTGCCGCGCCCGTCTCGGCGCTGATGGCCGCGTTCCTGCCAGTGGTCGTCGGGATGTTCACCGACGGCTTCCCCGGCTGGCTGACGTTTGGCGGGTTCGCCCTGGCGCTGGCGTCCATCTGGTTCATCTCGCAGCCGGACGGAGGTCCGAAAGGCCTGCGCCTGCGTCTCGCCGACCTGAGCCTGCCGCTCGTTGCCGGCATCACGTTCGGCGTGTATCTCATCCTAATGCACCGCGGCAGCCAGGACGGCCTGTTCTGGCCAATGGTGGCCTCCCGCTCGGCGGGCGTGGCGGTGATGATCGTGTACGCGCTGGCGGCGCGCCGGCCGGTCCTGCCACCGAAATCCGCCTGGCCGCTGATCGTGTTGAACGGCCTGCTGGACATCACCGGCAACGCCTTCTACATCCTGGCCGGACACGCCGGGCGCATGGACGTGGCCGCCGTGCTGGCCTCGCTCTATCCCGGCTCGACGGTGGCGCTGGCCGGCCTGTTCCTGCATGAGCGGATAAACCGCCTGCAGGTCGCCGGAATCGCGGCCGCGCTGGCCGCCATCGTGCTGATGACGATCTAGTGGTGTTACAAATTACCGAGGCGATTTCCCCATGAGCGCAATCAAAATCACCCCCGTCCGCACCGCCCGCGAGCGGCGGCTCTTCCTGACCTTCCCGTGGCGCATCTACCGGGGCGACCCGCTCTGGGTCCCGCCGCTGCTCTCCGAGCGGGCAAAGATGATTGACCCGCGCCGCGGCAAGTTCTTCGAGGATGGCTACGCCGACCTGTTCATCGCCTGGAAGGACGGCCGGCCCGCCGGGACCATTTCCTGCGGCGAGGACCAGTCCGCCACGAAAAGCCGGGGCAGCGGGGAATGTCTCATCGGATTCTTCGAGTGCGTGGACGATTACGCCGCCGCCGAAGCGCTCTTCGACCGGGCAGCCGCGTGGGCGCAGGAGTATCATCTCCCGCTCCTGCGCGGGACCTTCAACCTGGACCGCGAGGAATCGCGCGGCATCCTCATCGAGGGCCGCGACCGTCCGCCCGCGGTCTACTGCGGGCACAACCCTCCCTATTACCAAACCTTTTTCGAGCGCTACGGATTCGTCAAGTCCGGGGGCGACGGGGTGGCGTACGCCATTGACGTGAACGTGGACACGCCCGAGGTCCGGCGCCTGCTCCGGCTGGCGGAACAGATCCAGAAGCGCAAACCCGGCATCACGGTCCGGGGCGCTGACCTGTCGAACATCAACAGCGAGATTGATATCGTCGTCAACTTGCAGAACCGCGGCCTGGCGCACATGCCCGAACACGTCCCGTACACGCGCGCCGCCATCGAGTCCATAGTGCTGCCGATGGTCGAGATCGTGGACCCGGAACTCGTCCTGTTCGCCGAGGTGGACGGCCAGCCCGCCGGGTGGTTCCCCGCCGTACCCAACCTGAACGAGGCGCTCATCCATCTCAACGGACTGCGCCATCCGTGGGACTACCTGCGCGCCCTGCGCTACTCGCGTTACCAGCCGAAGAGCATCGCCATCAAGAGCATCGTCGTCCCGCCCGAATACTGGGACACGGGCGTGGGCGTGCTGCTCTTCGCCGAGATGGCGCGCCGCGCCTCGGCCAAAGGCTACCAGTGGGCCGACCTTTCGCTGACCGGCGAGGACAACGTGGACACCTGGCCGCTGGCGCACCGCATGGGCGCGAAGATTTACAAGCGCTACCGGTTCTACCAGAAGGAAGTGGGATAAAGTGTCATTGCGAGGGCTGGAGGCTCTTTCCAGCCCGAAGCAATCCCCCGGATATATTGAGGGAGACTGCTTCGGCGGACCCCGGAAGACCATCGGGGCAGGCAACCCCCGCCTCGCAGCGACACGAAATTTCGCCCTTTTCATACCAGGTCCAAAACCTTTTCTCCAATCTACGAAATACCCTTCGGGTATAAAATCTGCGTAATCTGCGGATGTATGTTCATCCATCGCTATCTGTGGTTAAATTAGCCCATGCCATCCTACCCCGACTTCGTCAGCAAATATCCCGCCTACGATAAAACTCACAACCTCGACGACCTGCGCGAGCGCGAGTACGGCCGCCTCGACCGCCTCGGCCAGGTGTATCTCGACTACACCGGCGGCGGCCTGTACGCCGACTCGCAGGTGCGCCGCCACCTGGACCTGCTGCTGGGCAGCGTCTTCGGCAACCCGCACTCCTCGAACCCGACCTCGCTGGCCGCCACCCAACTGATCGAATCGGCGCGCCGCGCCGTGCTGGATTTCTTCCACGCCCCGCCGGACGAGTACATCGTGGTCTTCACGCAGAACGCCAGCGGCGCGCTCAAACTGGTCGGCGAAGCCTATCCCTTCGGCAGGGGCTGCCACTACCTGCTGACCTTCGACAACCACAACTCGGTCAACGGCATCCGCGAGTTCGCCCACGCCAAAGGCGCGGACGTGACCTACGTCCCGCTGATGCTGCCCGACCTGCGCGTGGACGAGAAAATGCTGGCAGGCTACCTGGACCTCGGCCTTGCCGGCTGCGCGCCTGCCCCGAGCGGAGGCGCGGGGAACCTGTTCGCCTACCCGGCCCAGTCCAACTTCTCCTCGGTCCTGCACCCGCTCGAATGGATCGAGCAGGCGCACGCCAAAGGCTGGGACGTGCTGCTCGACGCGGCCGCCTTCGCCCCCACCAATCCGCTCGACCTCTCGAAATGGAAGCCCGATTTCGTCCCGCTCTCGTTCTACAAGATGTTCGGCTACCCGACCGGCATCGGAGCGCTGATCGCGCGCAAATCCGTGCTGGGCAAACTGCACCGGCCCTGGTTCGCGGGCGGGACGATCACCGTCGCCTCGGTGCAGGGCGGCAAGTATTACCTGGCCGAGGGGCCGGCCGGTTTCGAGGACGGCACGCTGGATTATCTCAACATCCCGGCCATCGAGATCGGACTCAAGCACCTCGAAGCGGTCGGCCTGGACCTCATCCACGAGCGCGTGCGCTGTCTCACCGGCTGGCTGCTGGAGGGACTGTCGGCGCTGCGGCACAGCAGCGGGGTCCCGCTGGCGCGCGTCTACGGGCCGCTGACCACCGAAAAACGCGGCGGCGCGGTGACGCTCAACTTCTTCGATAAAGAGGACCATCCGATTGACATCCGCCTCGTCGAGCAGGCCGCCAGCGAGCGCGGCATCTCCCTGCGGACGGGCTGTTTCTGCAACCCGGGCGCGGGCGAGATCGCCCTGCAGATCTCGCAGATGGAACTGGCCGCCTGCTTCTCCCAGCAGAGCCACATCCAGCGCCTGACCTACGATGACTTCCGCACCTGCATTGACGACAAGGCCTCCGGCGCGGTGAGGATTTCTGTCGGGATGGTCAGCAATTTCGAGGACGTGCAGGCGGTGTTGAAGTTCGCGGAAGGGTTGGTGGAATAGAATGACAGGCATCACCGTCAGTGAACTCATCCCCGTCCTCCAGGTCGCCATCGGCCCGATGGTGCTGGTTTCCGGCGTGGGGCTGCTCATTTTGAGCATGACCAACCGCTTGAGCCGCATCATTGACCGCGGACGCAGCCTGGTGCGCGAACTGCCGAAGGTCCCGGAGGGCGGCAAGGAGCAGATCCACGCCCAGGTGGAGAGCCTCTCGCGGCGGGCGCGGCTGTTGCAGCGCGGCATCACGCTGGCAGTCTTCAGCGTCCTGTTCGCGGCGGTGCTGGTCATCGTGCTGTTCCTGACCGCCGCCTTCCGCGTCGAAAGCGCCTACCTGATCGGCGCGCTGTTCGTCGGCGCGATGGCTTCGCTGATCGTTTCGCTGGCTTATTTCATCCAGGAACTCAACCAGTCGCTGATCGCCTTCAAACTGGACATCGGCGCCTGGCCGGAGGAGAAATGATGGTAGATTTGCGGTCAAAATCCCGGTGGGACGGGAGTCCAACGCCAAGAAGAAATGTGAACGTGAACGGTGCCATATTGGATGCCAAAGCCCTCGCTGCAACCGTGGACGCCGAACTGCGCACCCTGCCTGCCCAGAATACGCCAAACGCCCGCTCCGTTCGCCGCAAGTACTCGCAGATGCTCAAAAAGGCCGCGCCGGAATCTGTCCTCGCTGTTGCCCGCGAACTCTTCAAGAACCTCCGCCATCGCTGGGTGGCCTATGAAATGATCGCCGCGCACAAGGCCGCCTTCCAAAGCCTGGGGGAGGCAGATATCGAAGAGTTCGGGCTGGGCATCAACAGTTGGTGGACAGTGGATTCTTTCGCCCGTATCCTCTCCGGCCCCGCCTGGCTGCATGGACAGGTCTGCGACGAGTTGATCCATAAATGGGCGCGCTCGGACGATCTCTGGTGGCGGCGCGCCGCGCTGGTCAGTACGGTGGCGTGGAACGTGCGCTCGCAGGGTGGGCCGGGCGATGTCCCGCGCACGCTGGCCGTCTGCCGCGTGCTGGCCGCCGACCACGAGGATTTGGTAGTGAAAGCGTTGTCGTGGGCGCTGCGCGAACTGGTCGTTCACGATTCGTCTGCCGTGCGCGGATTTCTCGAAGAACACGAGCAAGTTCTGGCGGCGCGTGTAAAATACGAGGTTGGAAACAAATTGCGGACCGGCTTGAAAAACCCCGGACGGGAGGTAAGGGAAAAAACATGAGTGCTTCTCCAGAATTGACCGGCGGGTTGGCTGGTGTCCTGGAGATCGAGTAACGCAGAGGGTTCAAGCAGGGGTGACGATGCTCTGCATCGTCACCAGAAGAAGATGGAGTTGGAAACATGAACGGTACAAATCGCGCCCACATCAAGCCCGGACTGCTCGTCCGCATCGTGCTGAAACAGGACCAGGCCGCCGGCAAACTGACCGAGGGCATCGTCCGCGACATCCTGACCAACTCGCCGACCCACCCGCACGGCATCAAGGTGCGCCTGGTGAGCGGACAGGTGGGGCGGGTGAAGGAAATCGTGACCAAGGAGTAGCGCATTGGATTCCAAATCCCAGGTCAAGGCGTTTTACGAACAGGTCGGCTGGAACCGGGCGCGCCCCGGCGTTTTCGTGGACTCGGCACGCGCCGAGGACCTGCGCCCGGTCTCGCAGGAGTACCGCACCCGCTGCCACCTGCGGGTGAACCGCTGCATCCCGCCCTCTGGCAAATTCCTGCTGGACGCCGCCTCCGGGCCGGTGCAGTACCCGGAGTACCTGACCTATTCGCAAAACTACCAGTACCGCCTGTGCGCCGACATCGCCCACAACGCCCTCACGCAAGCCCGCGCCGTCCTCGGCGAACAGGGGCTGTACGTGCAGTGCGACATCACCCGCCTGCCCTTCGCGAGCGACGCGCTGGACGGCATCGTCTCGCTGCACACGGTCTACCACGTCCCGGCGGAGGAGCAGGCGCAGGCCTTCGGCGAACTCCACCGTACGCTGAAGGAGGGCGGGAGCGCGGCGGTCGTCTACAGCGCGGGCGGGCGCGACCCGCTGACGGCGGTGACGCTGTTCCCGTACCGGCTGGCCGCCGCCGTCTGGACCGGCATCCGGGGTCTGCTCCGGCGCGGCCGGCCCGGGTCCCGCGCGCCGCGGCTCTACTTCCACGCCCACCCGTACCGCTGGCTGGTGAAGACCCTCGCGCCGCGCATGGATTTCGAGATCGTCGTCTGGCGCAGCGTCAGCGTGCCGTTCCTGAAGGTTTACATCCACGGCAAGCCGGGGAAGGCGTTCCTGGCCTGGCTGTTCCGGCTGGAGGAAAAGTACCCGCGCTTCTTTGGGAAAAGCGGGGCATACCCCATGCTCGTCGTCCGCAAGTGAGCGCATGATATAATGCCGCCATGCCAAAATCCCCCGCCAAGTCCAAAACCAAATTCGATCTCTCCTCCATCGCCATCCTGTTCCTGCCGCTCGCCTTCCTGCTCGGCATCGGCGGCGGCTATTTGTTATGGGGACAGGGATCGGGCGCGGCGAACAATTCCGGGCAGAATACGTTCAACCCGGTCGGGGACGACCCGGCTCTCGGTCCGGAAGACGCCCCGGTCACCATCGTCGAGTTCAGCGATTACCAGTGCGGGTACTGCAGGATGTGGTACGAGCAGGTCTTCACGCGACTGATGGCCGATTATCCCGGCCAGATCCGCTTCGTTTACCGCGATTTACCCATATTGGGAAACAACAGCGTAGCCGCAGCCGAGGCCGCCGAGTGCGCCGACGACCAGGACAAATACTGGGAATTTCACAACGCCCTTTTCAGCGGGAATTACGCTTTCAGCCGGGACGGATTCTTGAGCATCGCTTCGACCCTCGGCCTGAATACCACCACCTTCACATCCTGCATTGACAGCAGGAAGTATGCGGATGAAGTACAGGCCGACCTGCTGGACGGCAGCAACCTCGGTGTGCAGTCCACCCCCACCTTTTACATCAACGGTTTCAAAGTGGAAGGCGCCCTGCCGTACGAATCTTTCAAGAGCATCATTGACCAGATCCTGGCTGGGAACCGGTAGGCTGAGGAGATTCCCCAAAGGGGCTTCCTTATGAAGAAATTTGTCGCGGTTGCCGGGAACATCGGCGTGGGAAAGTCCACGCTGGTGGAGATGTTGTGCGAACACATGGGATGGACGCCGTTCTTCGAGCCGGTGGCCGAGAATCCCTATCTGGAGGATTTCTACCGCGACATGCAGACGTGGGCCTTTCACTCGCAGATCTTCTTCCTGACCCACCGCCTGCGCGCCCACCATCAACTGGCGCTCTTCCCGACCTCGGCCATCCAGGATCGCTCGGTCTACGAGGACGCCGAGATCTTCGCCCACAACCTGTTCCTGCAGGGGCATATAAGGCCGCGCGACTACCAGACCTACCGCGAACTCTACCAAACCTTGACCGAGTTCCTGCCTCCCCCGGACCTGGTCATTTACCTGCGCGCCTCTGTCCCAACGCTGGCAACGCGCATCGGCAAGCGCGGCCGCGACTACGAGCGCAGCATCCCGGCCGATTATCTCTCCAGCCTGAACAACCTGTACGAATCGTGGATCGCGTCCTTCTCGCTTTGCCCCGTGCTGACCGTCCCCTCCGACGACATGGATTACGTGGCCCATCCCGGACACCTGGACCTGATCGCCCGCAAGGTGCAGGAGAAATTGACCGGGCAGGAGGAAGTGGTCTTCGACCCGGAGGAAGTGGCGCGGGCGGCGTGCGATTAATATAAAAGAGACGGTCACTTCGGAAGTGACCGTCTCTTTTTTACTCGATAAACACGTCCCACTTCCAGCGGCTTCCCAGCCAGAATTCCCCGTCCCGCCACCACCCGGCCCCGAAGATGGAATCGCCGGGCGAACCGCATTCAGCCGAGAGGATGGCGGCGGGAACCGTGTCGGCCAGCGGGCAGGCGGACGGCTGGCTGACCGGGGTCGGCTCGCCGGCGCCGGTGCGGGCGTTGGGACGGCCCGGCGTGGGCCAGCAGCCGAAGGTCCAGGCCCCGTTCCCGTCGGGCAGGCGGCACCAGGTGCGGTCGGCGGATTCGACCACGGGATAGTCCACGGCGTCGGCGATCGTCCCGTTCGGGCGCAGGAGGCGCACGCCGTCGCCGCCGTCGCTGAGCGAGATGCCGGTCTGGGAGGCGTAGAGGACGAGGATGCCGCGCGGCTGGAGGATGGTTTCGGGCAAAGTGTAGGTGTCGCCTCCGCCGGTGTCCTCCAACACCCAGTTCTTCAGGTTGGCCGGCAGGACGCCGACGTTGATGATCTCGATGTATTCGTCGCCATAATTGGCCGCGCCGTCGGCGTTCCAGTCGGTGCGCGGGTGCGGCAGGAATTCGTTGATGACCGGCACGCCGGGCAGCGGCGTGGGGGTGCGCGAGGAGGTGCGTGTGGGGGTGGGCGTGCGCGTGGGCGTGCGGGTAGGCGTGCGGGTGGGTGTACGAGTGGGCGTACGGGTGGCTGTAGGCACCGGAACGTATGTAACCTCATCATCGCCCGCACTTGTACTTGCTAAGTTGTTAATGCCTATTACGTCTGTCACTCGATTTGCGGCAATGAATGGCTTCAAAGTTCCAGTCCCCGCCGCTGATATCGCAGACAGGGTAAAGGTCTGGTGATCGCCCGAATCGGTGATGCTCCACGTGATCCCTGCTGCATCTCCAGACTGGGTAATATCAGAGGGTGTAAAAATACTGGCAATGATAGGCTCTGAAAATACAACCGTGAACCTGATTGGGAATGTGCTTGTCGGGTCGGGTTGACCGTCGGCCTGGTTTACGGTCACCATCGGGGCGACATTATCATTGTAAACAACTGTGTTATCCGTGCTTGTGCTGTCACTGTTGTTATTGCCCGCCAGATCGGTCACTTTAAGTGCGTCAATCGTTGGGGTCAAAGTGCCATTCCCCGCCACCGATGTGGCAGACAGGGTGAAGTGCTGGTGATCGCCCGAATCTGTAATACTCCATGTGATAAAGGTCGCCGTTGCCCCTATACTCTGAGTTATATCACTCGTTGTGAATTTACTGACATCAATGGGTTCAGAAAATACAATCGTGAAATATACCGGCGGTCCACTGGCCGGGTCTGCTTGACCGGCGGCTTGATTTATTGCCACGGTTGGGGGAATATTATCTAAAGTGTAAACATCGTCAATGGCCGGTTCCCCTGCTGGCAGAGGGACGGAAACCGCGTCGGTGATGTTTTGTGCCCCGCTCAAATCCAATCCAACAACGCCGTTGAAAGTTGGAAGGGGAAGATCGCCGCCAGAGATTGTCACATCGTACATACTATTGTACAGAAGACTGATATTTACAGGAGTCACGGTGGTCGGGAGGGCGGTTGTGCCCGCGGCAACAAAGTCGCCTGTATCCACGCCAGTCACGTGCTCGCTGAAGGTAACGCGGAAAGTGAGAGCGTCAGCGTTAGTAGGAGTGGTACTCGGGGTTTGGCGCGTAAAGGAAATAACGCTTGGAGGAGCCTGATTATCTATCACGATAGCCTTATGGAATCCAAGCGAGCCGTCCGCCCCCGGACTCGGCAGGGTCAAACTCGCATTCCCCACAGCGCCCGTGATCGTCCCGCCGTTCAACGATAGCGAATTTGTCGCCACATAATCCAGGTCGCCGGAAGCATCGCCAGCCATGACAACATAGTTAAAGGTCAGGGTGTCCGGCTCGCTTCCGCCTGAATAGATTGCATTCCGGTCTGTCACCCCGGTCTCGAGCAATAGGGTCGGAGCTCCCGTAACGTTCACATTCGAACTAAACTTTACTGTCACCGCGATGGAAGCCCCTTCGGTATATGTGCCATCTACTGTTTCAGACGTTACATCAGTCACTCTCAGACAAGGAACGTAAATACTGGATGAGTTCTGTGGGTTACTGGATGTTTGATTCCAAATAAAATCGGCAGAATTATTATCCGTGTCGGTGCAGCCGCCATCTTTTCTTTCATAACTCTGGTTTGCTGTTCCACTTAGCGGGGGGAGGATTGAGCCCTCTTTATAGAAAGAACCTGTACTCAGACCAACCGCGTCAATAATTGTTGATCCGTCTGCAAGCGTTATAGCGATTCCCCCGTCATCGGTGATACCGGTTGCATAAGTCGCATCATTAAGCACCTTTAAACTTTCACTAGCACCAGTATTTACAAGCAGGTATTTTTGTCCGGGCTGTAAAATTACAATGCCTATTGTGGCGCGGGTACTTGTGCTTCCAAGATTATTGGATCCGATGATTTTTAAACCACTTATATCAACTGCCGCCCCAGTGGGATTGTTCAATTCAATGAATTCGTCGTTCCCCCCCTCCGGCCCCAAAAACCTAAACTCGCTGATGACCACCCCGGGGAGCGCGCTCTGCCCCTCCGGCGCGGCACGCACCACCTCCCCCCCGCCGGGAACGCCTCCGCCCAGCGCCGCGCCGAACAGCCCTGCCAGCACGAGCAGTGCGGGAAGCCATCTCAGTCGGGATTTCAGGACGCGCGGCATCGGCGGTTCACCTTCCACCCGTAATCATAACACAAGGCAGGCGCATCGCCTGCGCACCGCCTGGCTTGCATGCCGGGACAAATCAATCTCTCAGCGCGGCTCGACAACCAGTTTGATGGCCGTGCGGATATTGCCTTCGATATCCACGTCCACAAACTCCGGCATACAGATTACGTTGATTCCGTCAATTCTCAGGTAGCCGGTCGCCAGCGCCAGCGCCTTGATCGCCTGGTTTACGGCTCCCGCTCCGATGGCCTGGACTTCCGCCCGTTTGTGTTCGCGGACGACACCCGCGATTGCCCCAGCCACAGCAGAGGTACGGGAGGTTGCGGAGACTTTGATCATATCCATAGCGGCTCTCCCTTGCGCACGTTGGTCGAATAAAGGGGCGTGCTTGCATAATCATTGTACAAGATTCGCGGGCGCGATTCAAGCAGGAATCTGTCTATACAAGGCGGTACGCTGGTCACACCCCAGAGAGCCAAAGAGTTCCCACTAAAAAATAGACTTTATCGGTCATTGCACTTGCCTGTCTTTTGCATCGAATTTTCACGAATTACCCGAAGAAGATTCGTGACTCCACTGCAAAAAGTAAATCTCACCGCGAAGGGGCGAAGGCCGCGAAGGATAGTTTAAAAAGCGCGAAGGTTTTTTTGCAGATTCTCAATACGGATATTTAAATTCTTTGGTTTTTCTTCGCGTTCTTTGCGGTCTTCGCGGTGAAAAAGGTTTTTGCAGTGGAGTCATTCGTGACATTCGGGCAATACGATGCAAAGAATGTCCAATATCCTCCCATAGTTTTATTGTTTAGTTAAGAGTCGTAGTCGTAGTAGGCCCTGTGGAAAAGTGGAAAAAGCCAAAACCCCGCCAACACTGGCGCTCCCGCCGCCCCGCCGCCCGCATCTGGTGGTTTGCCGTCACCGGCAGTGTTGAAAGAATGTGGATGGATTTTCCCCCGCCCGCGACCCTCCCGGATGCCCTGCCGGAGCCATTCCACCGCTTGGATTTGGAAAACGCCAGCCCCCATATATGGGGGCTGATAAATCGAACAATTGAGCGACTTCTCCACAATACGCGCGGGTTATCCACAGAATACGGGCAGTTATCCACAGTTTGGCGTCCCGGACCTCGAACCTGCGCCCCCATATCTGCCCGGTCACAACCCCTGGCTGGAGGCCATCCCTTCCAGCATTTCCTCGATCGTATCCAGGAAACGGTCCAGCCCCTCCAAACGCTCGGCGAACGCCTCGCCCGCCAGTCCGAGCAAATCACAGAACGCGGTCCACTTCGACTGCTTGGGCAGCGGCAGCACCTGCGCCGCCAGCGTCCAGGTGTGGAGCAGCGGCCAGACGACCGCCTGCGGCGTTTCACCGGCCAGCATGGAATGGAACGCCAGTTTGTAGTACGCCAGCCGGGGCGCGGCGATGCTGGCGTGGACCCGGGGCCTGCCCGCCGCGTCGACGAACGCCTTCTCCCACTCGGGCAGCGCCTCGCCGAGCGCGGCCGCATCCACGCCGTGGGCGCCGAGCAGACCGAGCAGACCGGCGGCCAGGCCGGGCTTGCCCGCCGCCTCGGCGCGTTTCGGGAACTCGAGCAGGAACCTCCGCTCGGCCAGCGGACCGCCGTTCAGCACGGCGATGGCGTCGGCGGCGCGGCCCACGGACAAAAGGTACTGCTGCATCACATCGGGGCTGATTGGCGTTCCGGCGGACGGGTTCGTCTGCATCCCCAGCCAGACCTGACGCGCTGCCTCGTAGTTGAGGCGGGCGCGTTCCAGCACGTTGGCCGGGTCGTGGAATTTCGTCCGCACTGCGGCCTGCACGAATTCCAGGAAATGCTTGGTTTCGTACAGCCACATTGGGTTGTAGAGTTCCGGCCCCAGCGTGGGATGGACGCGCAGTTCCTTGGGGTTGTTGTACTCGCTGCGCGCGGCGTGGACGATATCGAGGTGGATTTCGGGCGTGACCGCGACGATCTCGCGGCGTACCTTCGGCGTCTCTTCGTGGACAAGCACCAGGTCAATGTCAGTGGCGCCGCCGAGGAACGGGTCGGGCGTGAGCAGGGAACCGGTCAGGTAGGCCGCGACCAGTCCACGGTCCGACATGGCCCGTTTCTGGGCGGTCTCTTTGGCGATGCGGAGCAGGGTCTCTCGGGTGATGCGCATAAAATCTGCCTCTATTTTTCCAGGGCTTTCCGGATTTGGTCCCCGATCAGGTCAAGGTGCTCCGGCTGGCGGACGAAGTCCAGCGGGTCGGTGTCTATGACCAGCACGGGGGTGTTGTCGTAGGGTCGGGAGAAGAATTCTTCGTAGGCCTCGTTCAACTGCTGGATGTAGTCCCGCTCCATGGCGCGCTCGTAGGTACGGTCGCGCATGGCGATGCGCTGCATGAGGATGTCGGTGCCGGCGTGCAGGTAGACGAGCAGGTCGGGCATGGTGATCTTTTCGGCGAGCGCCTCGTGGACGCGCTTGTACATTTCGAGTTCTTCGTTCTTGAGGTTGATGCGGGCGAAGAGGGCGTCTTTGGCGAAGGTGTAGTCGGAGATGAGCGATTTTCCGGTGGCGAGGATCTCCCGGACGCCGCGGCGCTGCTGATGGTAGCGGCTCAGGAGGAAGAATATCTGCGTCTGGAAGGCGTAGCGTTCGCGGTCCGCGTAGAAGTCGGAGAGGAAGGGGTTTTCCTCGAAGACTTCGAGCAGGATTTCCGAATCAAAGGCGGGCTGGAGCAGCCGCGCCAGGGTGGTCTTGCCGACGCCGATGACGCCCTCGATGGCGATGTACATGGTTTCTCCCTCACCACGAAATAATCAAGTGAGTAAGTCGGATTGGCAATCCGACCTACTTGTGGAATTAATGACGGATTAAGGATACCATAACTGGGTGTCGTTGCGAGGGCTGGATGCTCTTTCCAGCCCGCCTGCCCTGGCGGGCTAGGCCAGGGAAGCAATCCCCGATCCTGCGCGGAGACATCGTCCCCAGAGGGGATTGCTTCGCCGCCCTCGCTACGCTCGCTGCGCTCGCTGCGCTCGGAGCGGCGGCTCGCAACGACACGCAAATGCTTGACTCGCCCCGCCGGACTCTGTATAATCTGCCCAACTGTGAGTAGTACGCAGTCCGCGCGCTGATAGAGAAGGAGGTCCAGGCTGGAAGCCTCCGCAGCAGACCACTGCCGAAGTCGCACAGGTTCACTGCCGAAGAAATCCTCGTGAAAGTAGACCGGCACGGGAGGTCCCGTTACAGGCCGGCCGGATGATTGTCCGGGCAAAGAGCGTTTTTTTCCACGAAGGCACACGAAGATGCACGAAGTTGGAAAAGAGCGAATTGAGGTGGTACCGCGGCGCCCGCCGTCCTCATGAGGATGCGGGCGTTTTTGTTTTGCCCTCACCCCCGACCCCTCTCCCAAGAGCGGGAGAGGGGAGCAGGGGCAGCCACGCAAAAGGATGCTATGATGCCTGACGAACGCGTTTTCTTCCAACGCACGCAAGAGATGATGGCCTGCTACGAACGGGGCGACTACGCCGGCGCGCTGGCCGTAACCGGGCGCCTGGCCGCCGAATTCCCCAACCAGTCCGCCCGGACGGATTTCTGGCGCATCTGCCTGCTCTCGCGCCTGCAAAAGGTTGACGAGGCGCTGCGGGTCTTGCAGGCGGCGCTGGACGGCGGGATGTGGTGGGCCGAGCCGACCCTGCGCTCCGACCCGGACCTCGCTCCGCTGCATGGACTGCCCGAATTCGAGCGCATGACCGCCGTCTGCCGCGAACGTCACGCCGCGGCGCAGGCCGTCTCGAAGCCGGCGCTGGTCGTGTGCGAACCGGCGGAGGCGGTAAAACCATACCCTTTGTTGATCGCCCTGCATCCAATGAGCAGTACCGCCGAAGCCAGCCTGTCGTACTGGGAGACAGCCTGTGCGCAGGGATGGCTGGTGGCGGCGGTGCAGTCGTCGCAACTGGCCTGGCCGGGCGCGTACGCCTGGACCGACCGCGACAAGGGGCAGGAGGAAGTGGTCGGGCAGTTCGCGAGTCTCTGTGAGCAGTACCCGGTTGACCTGTCCCGCGTGATCGTCGGCGGAATGTCGCAGGGCGGGGCGCTGGCGATCCGGTTGGCGCTCAACGGCAGCCTCCCGGCGCGCGGCTTCCTGGCCGTCGTCCCCGGCCTGATCGAGCGGAAGTTGCTGGAGGAATGGGCCGGGACGGCGCGAGACCATCCGGTGCGCGGCTATCTCGTCGCCGGAGGCCGGGATCCGCGCCGCGAGTTCTTCGGGCAGGTTTGCGAAATCCTGCCGACGTTTGGCATCCCCTGCCGGATGGAAGACCACCCCGAACTCGGCCACGAGTTCCCGCCGGACTTCGAGCAATCGCTCGAAAAAGCGTTGAGTTTTTTGTCCTCATAAGGAGCCAGAATGACCGAATACCAGTTGCCCAAAGCCTACGACTTCAAGTCCACCGAGCCGCGCATTTACGAGATGTGGGAGAAGGGCGGATACTTCCAGCCATCGAACGACCCGCGCAAGCCGGGCTTCGACCCGGCCAAAAAGCCGTTCGTCATCTCCATCCCGCCGCCGAATGTGACCGGTGAACTGCACCTCGGCCATCCGCTGTTCGTCTCGATGGAAGACCTGATGATCCGCTATCACCGCATGAAGGGCGAACCGACGCTGTGGGTTCCCGGCACCGACCATGCCGGGATCGCTACTCAACTCCAGGTGGAGAAGTACCTGCTCCGCACCGAAGAGAAAACCCGCGAGGAGTACACCCGCGACGAGTTTGTGTCCCGCACCTGGGAGTGGAAGAAAAGATACGGCGGCATCATCACCGACCAGATCCGCCGCATGGGCGCCTCCTGCGACTGGACGCGCGAACGCTTCACGCTGGACGAAGGCCTGTCGCGCGCGGTGCGCGAGGCGTTCGTCCGCCTCTACGAAAAGGGACTCATCTACCGCGGCCCGCGGCTCATCAACTGGTCGCCCGGCCTCAAGACCGCCGTCTCGGACCTGGAGGTGGAGTACTCGGAGGAACCCGGCAAACTGTATTATTTCAAATACATGCTGGCTCGCGAAACCGGTACGGGCGGGTCTGAGACCCGCCCCCACAAAGACGAATACATCCCCGTCGCCACCACCCGCCCGGAGACCATCCTGGCCGACACCGCCGTCGCCGTCCATCCCGATGACAAACGCTACAAGAAGTTCATCGGGCGCAAAGTCATCGTCCCGATGCTGGGACGCGAGATCCCGGTCATCGCCGACGAGTACGTGACGCGCGAGTTCGGCACGGGGGCGCTCAAGATCACGCCCGGCCACGACCCGAACGACTACGAGATCGGCCAGCGCCACGGCCTGCCGGTCCTCTCGATGCTGGACCGGGAGGCGAAAGTGACCGAGGTCGGCGGGCCGTACGCAGGCCTGGACCGGTTCGCCTGCCGCGAAAAAATGTGGGCCGACATGCAGGCCGCCGGCCTGGTCATCAGGGAAGAGCCGTACACGCTCAACGTGCCGCGCTCCCAGCGCGGCGGCGAGATCGTCGAGCCGATGATCTCCGAGCAGTGGTTCGTCAAGATCGAGCCGCTGGCAAAAGCCGCGCTGGAAGCCGTCCGTGACGGGCGCATCAAGATTGTCCCGGAACGTTTCGAGAAGGTTTACTACAACTGGCTGGACAACATTAAAGACTGGTGCATCTCCCGCCAACTGTGGTGGGGACACCGCATCCCGGTCTGGTACTGCGCCGACTGCGGCAAACAGACCGTCGTCCGCGCAGACCCGTCGGCCTGCGTCCACTGCGGCGGGAAGAACATCCGGCAGGACCCGGACGTGCTCGACACCTGGTTCTCGTCCGGGCTGTGGCCGTTCTCCACGCTCGGCTGGCCGGAAGAGACGCCCGACTACAAGTATTTCTACCCGACCACCGTGATGGAGACCGGCTACGATATCCTGTTCTTCTGGGTGGCGCGCATGATCATGGACGGGCTGGAGTTCACTGGCCAGGCGCCGTTCGAGACCGTCTACCTGCACGGACTGGTGCGCGACGAGCATGGCCGCAAGATGAGCAAATCGTACGGCAACGTGATTGATCCGCTGGTGGTGATGGATGAGTACGGCACCGACGCCCTGCGCTTCACCCTGCTGGTCGGCTCCACTCCCGGCCAGGATATGAACATCAGCACGAAGAAAGTGGAAGCCAACCGCAACTTCGCCAACAAGATTTGGAATGCGGGGCGGTTTGTGATTTCGGCGATTTCGGCCCTCACCCCCGGCCCCTCTCCCAAAAATGGAGAGGGGGGTGAATGGACTCTTGCCGACAGTTGGATCTGGGCGCGCCTCCAGCAACTTATCCGGGATGTGGAACGGTTGTTCCAGGCCTACCAGTTCGGCGAGGCCGGACGCCAGATCTACGAGTTCTTCTGGTCCGATTTTGCAGACTGGTACGTGGAAGTTGCCAAACTGCAGATGCAGAGAGCAGAGAACAGGGAGCAGACGGCAGCCACACTGGCGCGCGTGCTCGACATTTCCCTGCGCCTGCTGCATCCCTTTACTCCATTCGTGACGGAAGAACTGTGGGGCCACCTGCGCAAGGCAGTAGGACAAAATGCCATTTTGTCCCACCTCGCCAAAGACTGGCCCGAGGCGCTCATCATCGCCGCGTGGCCGGAGCCGCGCGAACCGGAAGGCTGGGAAGACACGAAACTGGCCGACTTCGCGCTGGTGCAGGAGATCGTCCGCTCCATCCGCAACCTGCGCGCCGAGAAGAAGGTCAGCCCGGCGAAGCGGCTCCCGGCGGTCATTGTCGGCGGGGCAAAGACCGATTTGCTCAAAGAACAATCCAGCGTTATCGCTGCATTGGCTGGCCTCGACCATTCACAATTCACTATTCACCAATTTCTTGCATCCAAACCCGAGGACGCTATCGCTCTCGTGGTCGGCCCGGTCGAGGTCCACATCCCGCTTTCCGGCATGGTGGATATGGACGAGGAGCGCGCCCGGCTGGAGAAGGAACTGGCCGGCATCCAGTCCCAGATCGAGCGGCTGGAGAAATTGCTCGGCTCCGATTTTGCGGACAAGGCCCCGGCCCCGGTCGTCCAGAAGGAGCGCGAGCGGCTGGCCGCGTTCCAGGAAACTGCCGGGAAGTTGAAAGCGCAGTTGGGATGATGTGATGTAACGGTCACTTTCAAAGTGACCGTTACAGCGCGGAGGAGTCCCGGGCCTGGCGAAAGCCCCATGACAAAAGCGGTCAAATTCAAGACATTTGTCATTTGACACGCCAAGGCGGATAAAGTACCTTAAGCACGAACCTAACTAATTTCACCAAGGAGTGTAACCCATGGCCCTCAAGATTACTGATGACTGCATCGCCTGCGGCGCCTGTGTGCCGGAATGCCCGACCACCTCGATCACCGAAGGCACCCCCTACGTGATTGACGCCGCCACCTGCGTCGAGTGCGTCGGTCACTTCGACACCCCGCAGTGCCAGTCGGTCTGCCCGGTGGCCGACACCGCCATCGTCAAAGCATAACTTCCTACAGGAAATCCCCAGCACGGGGATTTCCTGGTTAATTTTCTCTGGAGGAGGAACACTATGCAGCAGCCTGTGCCAGTCCAACCGCAAAATGCTCCCTGCCCGAAATGCGGGAGCGCATCCGCCTCGAAAGTCAGTTACACCTGGTGGGGCGGGTTTCTCGGCCCGGCGATGTTCCATCAAGTGAAATGCAGCCAGTGCGGCAACTCCTACAACGGCAAGACCGGCAAGTCTAGCACGACCGCCATCATCATCTATTCGGTTGTGATACCGCTTGCCATCTTTTTCATCTGCCTTATCTTTTGGGCGATTTTCTACGCGATGCAGTGATTCCGGTTTGACGCCCGCCTTTGGACGGGATATAATTTCCACAATAGAATATCCACCTTCGGGGCAGGGTGAAATTCCCGACCGGCGGTACAGCCCGCGAGCGCCGTGGCGAGCACAAAGCGAAGCCTCTGCGCAGGATTTGGTGAAACTCCAGAGCCGACGGTAACAGTCCGGATGAAAGAAGGTGACGACGAGACCCGTTTGGGTCTGGTCTGCTTGTCCGCCCCGGAAACGCTCGTTTTCCGGGGTTTGTGTCAGGCGGGCCAGTCCGGACCGTGGACTTGTCTCTTCGCCCCGCAGGCCTGCCCTGAACGAAGTGAAGGGTCACTCTGCGAGGCGTTTTGTTTTCTCGTAAAGAAAACTCTGCGCTCTCAGCGTTCTCTGCGGTAAATGTTTATGGATATGAAGCCTCCCCGCAAGCCCTCCCGACTCTCGCGCCGCGCCCTGCCCTGGACGGCGGTCGTCTCCCTGTGCGCCGCCATCCTGGCCTGGGAACTGGTCAGCCGTTTCAGCGGACTGCCGGCCTTCATCCTGCCCGCGCCGGAGCGGGTGGCCGTCCGTTTCTGGCAGGCGCTCGCGGACGGGAACCTGCTGCTGCACACCGCGGTCACGCTCTCGGAGGTGCTGCTCGGCCTGCTGTCGGGGACCGTCGCGGCGGTGGCGCTGGGGTACGCGATTGCCAAATCGCGGCTGTTCGAGCGGCTGGTGGCCCCGTACCTGGTCGCCTCGCAGGCCATCCCCATTGTCGCCATCGCGCCGCTGCTGGTCATCTGGTTCGGGCCGGGGATGTTCTCGAAGGTGCTCATCTGTGCGCTGATCGTTTTCTTCCCGGTGCTGGTCAACACGGTGGTCGGCGTGCGCGCCGTGCCGCAGCCGCTCCACGACCTGATGCGCTCGCTGCGCGCCACGCGCGGGCAGATCATCCGCAGGCTCGAGGTCCCGGCCGCGCTGCCGGTATTGCTGGGCGGACTGCGCATCGGGGCCACGCTCTCGGTCATCGGGGCGGTCGTCGGCGAACTCGTCGGCGCGGACCAGGGCCTGGGTTTCCTCGTCAACACGGCGCGCGGACTGTACGACACGGCGATGGTGTTCGTCGCCGTGCTGACGCTTATCCTTCTGGCGCTGGCGCTGTATGGCGTCGTCGCTTTGATGGAGAAAAAACTACTTTCCTGGCAGGAGGTTCACGAATGAAGAAACTTTCAACTTTTGTATTTTGCTGTTTGCTTTTGCTCGCCGCGTGCGGCCGGCAGCCGGGCGCGCTGACCCATATCCGCCTGCCGTTGGGCTATATCCCCAACGTGCAGTTCGCGCCGCTCTACGTGGCGGTGGAGAAGGGCTATTTTGCCGAGGCCGGCATCGAGGTCGAGTTCGACTACTCCTTCGAGACGGACGCGGTCGCGCTGGTCGGGGCGGGCGACCTCCAGTTCGCGGTCGTCTCCGGCGAGCAGGTGCTGCTGGCGCGCGCCCAGGGGCTGCCGGTGGTCTACGTGGCGGCCTGGTTCCAGCAGTACCCGGTCTCGGTGGTGGCGCTGGCCGACAAGGGCATCCGTACGCCCGCCGACCTGCGCGGCCAGACCATCGGCCTGCCGGGGCTGTACGGGGCCAACTACATCGGCCTGCGCGCCCTGCTCCACGCCGGCGGCCTGACCGAGGCCGACGTGACGCTCGACTCCATCGGCTACACCCAGGTCGAATCGCTGGCCACCGGCCGCGACCCGGTCGTCTCGGTCTACACGGCCAACGAGCCGGTGCAACTGCGCGCCCGCGGCTACGAACTGACCGAACTGCGCGTGGCCGATTACGTTCAACTGGCGTCGAACGGACTCATCACCAACGAGAAGACGATTGCCGAAAACCCGGACCTGGTGCGGCGGATGGTCAGCGCGTTCCTGCGCGGCATCGCCGACACCCTCGCGGACCCGGAAACTGCCTACCAGATTTCGACCAAATATGTCGAAGGCCTGGCGGCGGACGACGATGTGCAGAAGCAGGTGCTGGCGACCTCCATCGAACTGTGGAAGACCGACCGGCTGGGCGCGACCAATCCGGCGGCCTGGGAGAATATGCAGACCGTCCTGCTGAACATGGGCCTGCTGACCAGTCCGCTGGATCTGTCGCAGGCGTATACGAACGAATTTATACCGTGATTTGTAGGGCACGATATATCGTGCCCCTACGCGGAATTCTATGTCTGACCCCATCCTGACCGTCCGCGGCCTGAGCGTCACCTTCCCCGACAACAACGGCGGGCTGGAGGCGCTCGACGCGGCCTCCTTCGCCGTCCGGCCGCAGGAATTCGTCTGCGTGCTGGGACCGTCGGGGAGCGGCAAGTCCACGCTGCTGCGCATCCTGGCCGGTCTGCTCGCGCCGACCTCCGGCTCGTTCACTTTTGCCGGCGGCGTGCCGCGCATCGGGATGGTTTTCCAGCAATCCAACCTCATGCCCTGGCGGACGGCGCTCGAAAACATCACATTGCCGCTCGAATTGCAGGGCATGGAAGGCAACACAGCCCGCATCAAAGCGCAGGAAATGATCGAACTGGTCGGCTTGCAGGGCTTCGAGTCGAACTGGCCGCGCGACCTCTCCGGCGGGATGGCCCAGCGGGTGGCGATTGCCCGCGCCCTCGTCCACGACCCCGACATCCTCCTGCTCGACGAACCCTTCGGCTCGCTCGACGCCCTGACCCGCGAACGCATGTGGAGCGAACTCTCGCGCATCTGGCAGGCGCGCCGCAAGACCGTACTGATGGTCACGCACTCCATCGGCGAGGCGCTCTTCCTGGCCGACCGCGTCCTGGTGCTGACGCAGCGACCCGGCCGGATCAAGTTGGATTTGGCAGTGGATTTGCCCCGTCCGCGTGCAGACGAGATGCGCTACACGGCGCATTTTGGCAAACTGGCGAGGAAGTTGAAAGAGGCGATAGAGTAAAAAAAGTCCTCCCATCTTGACGGGAGAACTTAAACACCAAGGGTACAAAGTGCCACGAAGGATAGTGAAGGTGTTTTTTCCTTTGTGTTCCTTCGTGTTGAGATGTTTTCGAGTTACCTCGGCCAGATCCACCCCATCAGCGTCAGCGGGATGAAAAACAGCAGCGCTGCCATCGTCCCGGCGAAAGCGCCGTGCCCCTCGCGCTCGTCCACCAGCCGCAGCGACGGGTAGAGTCCCTCCACCTTCCAGCGCGGGCCGCCAAACCAGGTGAAGAGCAGTCCACCCAGCAGTCCGCCGAGGTGGCCGAAATTGTCCACGCCGGTGGTGGTGAAGCCGATGAACAGGTTGATGGCGGCGATGTACAGCACGTTCATCAGGACGCGGTTGGACCGGTTGCCGAGCACCTGCCGGTTTTGGAAGACGAACATCCCTTCCGCGGCCAGCAGGCCGAAGATGGCCGTCGAAGCGCCCAGCGACGGGTTCGGGGTCAGGACGAACGAGAGCACGTTCCCGGTGTAGGCGGAAACGAAGTAGAGCAGGAGGAACCGTCCATGGCCGAAGCGGGCTTCCAGGTCCCGCCCGTAGACGAACAGGGCGTACATGTTGAAGGCGATGTGCAGGATCGAACCGTGCAGGAACACCGGCGTGATCAGCCGCCATACCTGCCCCTGCCGGATGAGGTCGTTGTATTTGATGCCGAGACCGGTTGCCAGATCGTAATAGAAACCGTCAATTGTTACGACAGGTAAAAAGGTGAGATACTCCCCGGCCAGTTGCAGGAGATAGACGAAAACCGTCAGGCCGAACAGGACATAGGTCGCGTATGGCTTGACAAGTTTGAACCCCAGCTGGATCGGTTGGGGCTGCTGCGGCTGTGGGTATTCTTGGGGGGTCGGATATTCGTTCATTTTTCTCCAGATAACTCTGTGCTCTTCGCGGTCTCTGTGGTGAGATTTACAGGTTGACCTTGCGAGGGTTCACGCGGTGATGCTCGGCGTCTATGATGGCGAGCACTGTCTTCACGGTCTCGTCGAGACACCCGTCGGCGTTGACCACCACGTAGTCGAACTCGGCGGCGCGCTTGAGTTCCTGGCGGGCGGTGGCGATGCGCAGGCTCAGGTCCTCGGCGGTATCGGTCTTGCGCGCCTTCAGCCGCTCCACCAGTTCCGCCTCGTCTTGCGTGGTCAGGAAGACCAACACCGCCTCCGGGGCCAGTTTACGGATGGTGGCCGCGCCCTGCACGTCGAGGCGCATGACCACATCCTTGCCCGAGGCCAGCGCCTCGCGCACCTGCTGTTTGGAATTACCTTTGTAATCACCGTAAACGATGGCGTACTCGAAGAATTCATCATTCTCGATCATGCGGGCAAACTCTTCCTTCGAGACGAAGAAATAATCCTGCCCGTGGACTTCGCCCTCGCGGCGCGGACGGGTGGTGGCGGTGACGACGAAATGCACCGGCAGGCCGCGCTCCTTCAGCCCGTGGACGACGCTGTCCTTGCCCACGCCCGATGGCCCGGAGATGACCACCAGCAGCGGCTGGGGATTGTAGAGATTGAATTCGGTATCAGACATGCCGCAATTGTAACCGAAACAGGTTAAAATTAACTTATGCCATTCTACGACTATACCTGCCTCGACTGTGGAAACCGCTTCGACGTTTTCCTGACCTACGCCGAATACGGGGCGCGACCGGTTGCCTGCCCCGCCTGCGGGAGCAAATCCGCCCGCCGGCGGATTCCGCGCGTCCGCGTGGCGAAATCGGACGAGAGCCGCGCCGAATCGTTCGCCGGCGATTTCTCCGACCCGTCCGCGCTGGCGGGACTGGAGGACGATCCGCAGGCGATGGGACGCATGATGCGAAAAATGGGGAACGAAATGGGCGAGGAGATGCCGCCCGAATTCAGCGAGGTGGTGGACCGGCTGGAGAAGGGCCAATCGCCCGAGGAGATCGAGAAGGAGTTGCCGGATTTAGGGGAAGGAGAGATGGGGGAGGAGTAAAACGGGAACAGAAATGCTCAACCGCGCAGGCGGACTCTGCCAATTTCGACAATAGCCAGGTGATGCGATAGATTCTCCCCAACTCCCTTGACGGCGCGCAGCACTTCTTTGTTGAATCGTTCTATCGATTCACTGTCTGGAATCCTTACAACCTCATGCAGTCACCCAGACCTGTTCTTCTGCGAGACGCAGGGCGGCGTAGTGGAGGGCGTTGTACACGTCGGCTTCGGTGATGGCGTATTCTTCTGCCACTTTCTTGATCTCCACGCCCGCTGCGACGCGCGCAACGACCGTGTCAACCGGCACACGCGTGCCGCGGATGGCGGGTTTGCCAAAGCGCACCTTTGAATCTGCAGAAATGCCGGGAGCAATCTCAGTCATAACAGCCTCCGGTCACAGTATACACGCTTTCTTACGGGGTAATTGCCGCCCGAATTCGGCGAAGTGGTGGACCGGCTGGAGAAGGGCCAGTCGCCCGAGGAGATCGAGAAGGAGTTGCCGGATTTGGGGGGAGGGGAGATGGGGGAGGAGTAAGAAGAGCGAAGTACAAAGCGTGAGCGATGAGGCTCACGCTTTGTACCAAAAGTTAAATGTCCACGTATTGTTGCAATCATTCTTTCAAAACATCAAGGATTTTAGCCATTTCGTGAAAATCTATAGATTGATAATCTTTCAATCTTTCGGGCAAATCTTTTAATGAGCAGCGAAGCAGAATAGGAAGAATACGAATCCGCATCGCCCAAGCTGCTCCCCATTCTGTTATAACCCATTCACTGCCCAAACTATTTGGTGTAGCCAAGACACACAAAAGTTTTGAGTTAGTAAGTGCATTTTGTATGTCCTTTTTCCAGTTGGATGCGGGTTTAATATCTTTTTCGGATAGAAATACTCTTAAATTCTTCTTTGTTAGGAAAGTTTCTATTTTCTTTGCTTCGACTTTATCTTTTGTAGAGTAACTTAAAAACACATCATAACGAACTGATGTTATCGTTTGACCTTCATTCTCGCTCTCGTTGCTCACATTCTCAGCATCTGTGCTTGAGATTGTTTGCTTTATTTTTTCGATCGTGTCTTTGGTTTGAGAGACAACAACCTTAGCAGTTGGATCAGATTGAGACTGAATCACATGATCCAAAGACCTAGATAATTCTGCCATATCATCTTGATAATCCGGCAATAGCTTGCTAAGCTCGTCTATTTTCTCTCTTACGGTGGCTAATTGTTTATAGTTTACCAATCCTGCCGGTCTACTACTATGCAAATCACATTTACAGGGAAAAGATTTACAAACTGGACAACCATCAAGATAGTAATTAATAAAAGCATCATCTAAAGACGTTTTTGGGAATATTATTCCCCACGCCCCCACGATCCAAGCAAGGACATCTGCAAGTTCAGCTGCAACTGAATTGAGAGGCTTCTCGTTTTTTTGATAACTACTAATTGCTTCGTGAATCTCAGATGCCCCCTCGTAAATTTTTACAACATGCCTCCAAGGTCCAGAATATAACCATACCAGCTCATTTACAGAGTAAATCTCGGTAATATTTCTAACAGCCTGATCCAGATTGACCACTTTGATTGTGCTTCGGAATGCTTCAAATCTAAAATATAGTTCCTCACTCATTTTGTAAGCTGGGATTGGCCTTGATGGCATTTTATTGGTTTTCGCACAAACACAGGGTGCCTCCAAGCAATTTGGACAGATACCCGGATACTTCCTGCAGAAGGCGTCTTGCAAATCAACCTTTAACTTTGTGGAGAGTGATAATAACCAAGAAATTGGCTGGACGAATTTTGAGTGGTCCGGAGAGCCCAAAATAATGGCTTTTCCCAAATAGCCGGTTGTTCTTGCCAGGTAACCGTAAATATCCTCAACAGTTCGCCCTCGATTAAGGTCTGAATAAAGCTCATTGAGGAGTTTCTGATAATAACTTATGTCAGAATTTTCTCTCTCGATTAATCGTTTTTTCATGGTCGCTTTTCCTTATATGCCTTATTTATACCCGCGAGCAGCATTCCAATTTGGTTATTATTGGCATCATTGGAAGTAGTGAAATTTACAAAACTGAACTTTCCAAAATAGGGACAAACCTAGTTTTTGATACGCTTGATGATTTCATGTCGCAGAGCATCCTGTACGTTTTCCCAACTCTGATTTGCGTTTATGACAATCCAACGATCAGGATCGCTTTTAGTAAGTTTCAAATAACCATCATGAACGCGTCTATGAAAATCTATAGGATATGCATCTACACGATTCCAGTCATCTGTGATGGTCTTCCGCTTTAATCCAATCTCAGCATCAAGATCCAGTAAAAGAGTCAAATCAGGCTCTAACCCGTTCTTAGCGTACTTTACTAATGTATTTATAACTTCCAGAGGTTGTTGATGACCGTATCCTTGATAAGCGACGGTTGAATCAGCAAAGCGATCAGAAATAACAATTTCTCCTGCTTTTAAGTGGGGCTTAACTACTTGCTCAACAAATTGCGCTCGCGCTGCTAGAAAAAGTAATGTCTCGGTACGATGATCTATCTCTGCACATCTTAGATCAAGAACAATACTGCGAATTCGCTCCCCTATTGGCGTACCGCCAGGTTCGCGAGCAGGGTACACTTTATAATCTAATCCCCGTAAATACTCAACGAGATGTGGAACATGCGATGTTTTGCCAGAGCCATCAACGCCTTCTAAGGTAATGAACATAGATTTTCTCCATCGCTCAATGTAGTTTTATACATAACCCGATGTTTACTTCTTTTGTAAAAAAGAACAAAGATTTTAGAAATTCTGCTTATAAATCGATTACCCGCGCCAGAGATAAATTACTGTTCTTTCGGAAATAAAGGCAGATTCTCAATTGAAGATACTGACTTGGGTTCACAGATATTTTTCAGAATGTCCAAGGTTGAATCCTTGTGCCCTGTTGCAAAAATCTTCATAGTCGTCCGATTGTCTGCCAAGTATGCCATTATGTGATAAATTTTCTCGCGACCAGAAAAGTCAAGTTGATACCCACCATGGATGGCTTGTTGACCCTCGATTTGTTTTTTTACAACTAAAAAAGTAAGGTTTGCCTTTTCTTCTACAGTTTTCCGGATAGTAGACAGAATAGGCCACTCTTTCCAAAGAGTCCGCTCCTCTTCTGCCGAAAGTCTCGCTTCATCTAGCAAGAGTCTCTTTACTCGTTCTCTCACCTCTTTTGCAACACTGACAACGGGTCTTTCTCCTTCTAGAATCTGAATATTCTCTCCTTCTTGTCTTAATTGATGAATTGCTCGTAAATACTGTGAACGAATCATCTCCAATAAATCCTCTTTTTCGAACAATTCAAAATGTTGACCGCGATTAATATTGATACGTTTCATGCAAGTTTTAACTGTTACATCTAGAAACAAAGTAATATCTGGAGTGATACAAGATTCATGTAAATCCCAAATCCAGCGGCAAATAGCGTCATCCACGTTTAATGTCTGATATGCAAGTGACGATAAATAATAACGATCCATTATTACCCATTCTCCCGCATTCAGGTGCTCGATCACTCCACCTTTTCCATAAAGGTGATCAAGGCGATCTGCGGCAAAGAGCGCTGCCAGGGTCAATTGCTCCATCTTCAATCTACCTGTCAGAACCGACCTAATTTGCGCACCAGCGGGGCCTTGGCTGGGCTCACGAGTCTCCCAGACTTTAATCCCTTTGTACTTTCGTAACCAGTCAGCCAGTTCCGCCGACTGAGTAGTCGTGCCTGCACCGTCTAGACCTTCCAATACAGTCAGTTTTCCTGGACAAGAGTTCTTTTTCATGTTTACTGCTCTACTCCCAGCCTCGTAACCAATCCTTGACATATCTGGTGAATGGTTGGCGGCGGCTGATTACCATCTACTACTGAGACTAGCTTTCCATTTTGTTGGCAATACTCGATTGCCTTCACGTAATCGTCTCGTTGCCTCTCAAGCATCAGGATTTGTTGATTCCACAAATCTGGGTTATATACCTCTTGTTTAACACGACGCTTTAGCGAAATACCAGCTGGCGTGTCAATAAATACTACTAAATCAGGCCAGCGACATTGGCGATTAATCTTGTGCAACCATTCAAGTGATAACGCTCTATTTTGATAAGCATACGCCGAAAGTATATATCGAATACAAATTACATATTTTCCATTTGATAAATCTTCCAAAATTCCTGCGGGGCGGTTTAAATGATCTAGCCTATCAGATAGAAAGAGAACCGCTCGAGTAAAATCATCTAATTCCAGTCGCTTGCTGAGTCCTAGGCGAATTTGCCCCCCAATCGGTCCATCCGTTGGTTCGCGGGTAACAACAACGGTTAAATCTACAGAACGGAGCCAATCATCGAGCAACGCAGCTTGCTCAGCCAGAACAGCACTATCAATACCCTCTAAAACAATAAACTTGCTCGTGTATTTATTATCGCTTTTCATGATCTCATTATACTCCCAGTTATTTTAGAAGTTGAACACCACATTGCTTTACGTTTTGGCAAAAGAGTGTAGCCTAATCACCAATCGTTCTCAGGAATCAGTTTATTCCCTAAAAATTCTCACATGCCTTCTCGGTTCTTTCCCATACGAATGACTCACCAACTCTGCATCGCGCGCCAACTCGTGCTGGATGCGGCGCGCCGCGGCCGGGCCGGGCGGCAGGTCCACCCAGCGCTCGCCGTTCAGCACGGCGGCAATGGCGGCCTGGGCCTGGTTCTTGACCAGGTCCATCTCGCTGGCGGCAGGCACGATCTCCGAGAGATTGAACAGGTCGCTCAGGAACTGCTCCATCTGGCTGACCGTGTTCGCCCGCAGCACGTAGACCGGCATCCCCCGGTGCTCGGCCTGCATCACCGCCTGCTGGCGGTCGCGGTAGTACGAGCGCAGCGTCACCAGCACGTCGGCCTCGCCGGCATCCTTGACGAAAATGGCCGGCACGCCCATCCGCTTGGCCGACTGCATCAGCCGGTCGCGCGCCACACCAAACGGGTAGACGCGCACCGGCTGGAGCGGGGTGCGGCGGGATTCCGCCGGGGCCGCGGATTCCGTCGCCGGCGCGGCGGACGGGATGACGGTCGCGGACGGGGCGGGCGGTGCGGAACGGGCCGGGCGGCGCGGACCGGTGACCGGTCCGTTCTCGATGCGGAATTCCGAGTCGGGCCTGGCCCTCGGGTCCGGTTTCACCTTCTCGATCTGGATCTTCCCTTCGGCGTCGCGCGAGCGGATCTCGGGCGGGAGCGGGTAGCCGCGCAGGAGCGAGTCCACCGCGGCGGCGATGTCCATGTGGACGGCGAGGCGGTCGCGCTGCTGGATCTCGACCAGCACGTCGAAGGTGGGCGGGGCGCGCCGTTCGAGGACGGTTTTCTGGGTGCCGCGGCGGCGGGCTTCCTCGTCCGAGAGCGTGACGGCTTCGATGCCGCCGATCAGGTCGGAGAGGGTCGGGTTGAGCATCAGGTTATCAATCGTCTGGCCGTGGGCGGTGCCGATGAGTTGGACGCCGCGCTCGGCGATGGTGCGGGCGGCGGCGGCTTCGAGTTCGCGGCCGATCTCGTCAATGATGATGACTTCGGGGTTGTGGTTTTCCACCGCTTCGATCATGACTTCGTGCTGGAGCATCGGCTCGCGCACCTGCATCCGGCGCGCCTTGCCCACGGCGGGATGCGGCACGTCGCCGTCGCCGCCGATCTCGTTGGAGGTATCCACGATGACGACGCGCTTGGATTCGGCCAGGATGCGGGCGGCCTCGCGCAGGAGCGTGGTCTTGCCGATGGCGGGGCGGCCCAGCAGGAGCACCGATTTGCCCGACTCGACGATGTCCTGGATGATGTCCACCGTGCCGTAGACGGCGCGCCCGACGCGCAGGGTCAGCCCGACGATGTGGCCGCGCCGGTTGCGGATGGCGGAGATGCGGTGCAGGGTGCGTTCGATGCCGGCGCGGTTGTCGGTGTCGAACTCGCCGATGTGCTCGTCCACGTGGTCAATTTCGGCGCGGATCACTTCGGCCTCGCGCAGGACGATTTCCCGGTCCACGAAGCGGGCGGTGGGGACGCGCCCGAGGTCGAGGATGATTTCGAGCAGGCGGTCGTAATCGTCCGCTTTGTGGACGGCGTCCACGATGGTTTTGGGGAGCACCCCGAGCAGGGCGTCGAGGTCGTCGGTGATTTTGAGTTGGGTCATATTCTGGTACTTTTTATGAAATTCGTATATCACGGAGATATTATTCGAGGCTTTCGATATCCGCCAGATCCTGGTGGCGGCCAACGGCTTTTTTATTGCGTTTCAGGCTTTCCAGGTCAATGAAGTTGACTTGAACCCCGTCAATTTCCGCCTGGACGCGGACGGCGTAGCAGGGTTCAAAATCCACGCCGAGCGTGCTCGTGATCATGTCAATGCGGTTTGGGGGGTATCCTAATTGGACGATTTGGTCCGGCGCGGTGAAATCCGATGCCTGGAGTCCCAGCGATGCGAAACCGAATTGTTCCAGCGCCTTGACGATATTGGCGGCGTTTTCGGCATCCATGGAGATCCAAATGTCCATATCTTTGGTATAGCGCGGGTGGCCGTGGAACGCCACCGCATACCCGCCGATGACAAGATAGCGGACGCCATTATCGTTTAACGATTGAATAAACTCTTTGAAGTCTTGGTTCAGCACCGTATCTCCAGCGATGATATTCCCGGCGGATCTCTTCCAGTGCGGCAAGACGCGCGGCAGGCGGCTGGGCCTGCCAGAATTTCAGATCGAACGACCTGTCCATCTCCTGGATCTTGCCTTTACGTACAAAAACTTCTCTTTTCATAATCGGTATTGTATCACGCCAACCGCAGCCGGGGTTCACTTCTCGCTTTCGACGCGAGCGGCCGGCGCGGCGGGTTTGGCCTTGGCCAGCGCCTTCTCCATCACCGGGACGACCTGCGCCTCCCGCACCGTCTTGACCAGCCGTTTGACCATCACCGCCTGGCGCGCCCCGGCCTGCGCTCCCAGGTCTGCGAGCGCGGATTCCAGCCAGGCCTGGTACGAGCGCACGCACACGTAGACCGGGCGCCGGTCCCCGCCGGTGACGGCTCTGGCCAGACCGGTCAACTGCTCCGCTCCGCATCCGGAATCGGGCGGGATGAGCGGCTGGAGCCAGATGCCCGCCGGGCCGCTGCTTTCGCGGACGTAAGCCTGGATCTCCGCCCCGGCGCGGCAGACCAGGCCGGATGCCTGCTTCGGCAGCGCGTCCACCGGCTGGATGAGGGCCGGAATGATCTGTCCATGCAGGGATTGGATGGCGGGCCAGTCGGTCTCTTCCACCGCCTGCCAGTCGCTTTTCCCCGCCTTGCCTTTGACTTCCGGCAGTTTCCAGACGCGCTGCCATGCATACATGGCAAACCCGGCCAGGCGCAGGGACTTGAAGGCCGGCGAGTCTTCGTCCACTTCGGCCAGGAGGTGCTGCGCGCCCCATCCGCCGGCGTGTTTGGTCAGGTGGTCGAGCAGCGACCCGGCCAACGGTCCGACCTGCTCCGCCGGGGCGAGGAAGGTCAGCCGGGCGGAGGTCTCGCGCTCGTTCAGGATGACCTGCCCCATCAGGGAATCTCCGTCTTCTCTGGCGAAGGCGGTGTAGAGGTTGCGGCGCGGGTCGAGATAGGCCAGCAGCGCCATCGCGCTGAGCGGATTGCCGCGCGTCAGGAAGCGGGCGCTGTCGAGGAAGAGCGCATCCTGACGGTAGCGCGAGAGAAAGGGCAGGTCGAGGAGGTCGAGTGAGCGGACGGTCATAACGTTTTCACGTTCTCATGTTTACAGGTTGGCACGTTGTTGATGTTGAGGTAATGTGAAAACGTGCCAACTTGCTAACGTGCCAGCGTAAGGAAGTATTCGTGGAAGCGCGTGTCCTGCGTCAGTTCCGGGTGGAACGAGGTGGCCAGCAGTTTGCCCTGGAGTGCGGCAACGATGCGCCCGTCGGGCAGGGATGCGAGGACGCGGGCGTCGCCGGAAACCGACTCGATGATCGGGGCGCGGATGAAGACGGCGTGGTAGGGCGCGGAGGCCTGAGCTGCCTGACCGAGCGCGGCAATGTCCAGGTCCGCTTCGAACGAATCCACCTGGCGGCCAAAGGCGTTGCGCTCGACGGTGATGTCCATCAGGCCGAGCAACGGCTGGCTGCGGCGGGCGTCCTTCGAGAGGAAGATCGCCCCGGCGCAGGTTCCCCAGACGGCGTGGATTTTTCCAAATTCGCGCAAAGGGTCGAGCAGGCCAAAGTCCACCGCGAGTTTGCCGATGGTGGTGGATTCGCCGCCGGGGAGGATGAGACCGTCCAGCCCGTCGAGATGACGCGGCAGGCGCACTTCGGCAGTTTCCACGCCGAGGCGCTTGAGCATGAGGATGTGTTCGGCGAAATCGCCTTGAATTGCAAGGACACCGATTTTCATAGGTGTTCGTTGGGCATCAGGCGTGTCCAATGGCCTCGTATTGTGCGATGATTTCGCGGATAACCGGCATTAGTTCGATTGGAACTTCGATGACGGTGCGTGCTTTTCCTTTGAATGCTTTTTCGTCCTCGACAGCAGCATCATCCTCGGATTGAGTCTCATAGTGAGCCAGGACTCGCCTCACCCGCGCCTCATCCCATCCCGGTGGAAAATGATTTTTTTTCATTCTTTTCTTCTCCTGTGTTTACGCTGCCGGTACGCGGCGAGAGCTTTTCCACGCAGCTCATACGCGGTTATCACGAAGACGCTGCCGACCTCCGAGTCAGGTACATAAATAACCCGGAGATACCGGCCAGCTTTTGTTTGACCGCTGGCTATTCGGGCGCCTTCGTAGCCTTGACGATCCTCACCCGGCCTTGCCAGGATTGCTTCCACATCTTCTTCGGTTACCTGGTGATTGAAGATATGGAGAGAATTTGTCACTGGATCGATGTAGTAGCGGATTTTCCAGATGCTACGCAAGGGTCCCTCACGTTACCAGCCTCGTCCCGCAATCTTCTCGCCTTCCGGCATCTGCGAGACGTTGAGGCCCACCATCGGCTCGCCGAGGTTCTTGCTGACTTCGGCCAGGATGGATGCGTCGGTATAGTGTGTCACGGCTTTGACGATGGCCGCGGCGCGTTTGGCCGGGTCGCCGGACTTGAAGATGCCGGAGCCGACGAACACGCCGTCCACGCCCAATTGCATCATCAGGGCGGCATCCGCGGGGGTGGCAATGCCTCCGGCGGCAAAATTGACCACCGGCGTGCGGCCAAGTTCTTTCGTCTCTTTAACCAATTCATACGGCGCGCCGATTTCCTTGGCGTAGGCCATCAACTCTTCGTCGGCCATGGTGGTCAGGCGGCGGATCTCGCCGAAGACGGCGCGGGCGTGACGGACAGCCTCGACCACGTCGCCGGTGCCGGCCTCGCCCTTGGTGCGGATCATCGCCGCGCCTTCGCCGACGCGGCGCAGGGCCTCGCCCAGGTTGCGGCATCCGCACACGAACGGGACCTTGAAACTGTGCTTCAGGATGTGATGCTCCTCGTCCGCCGGGGTGAGCACTTCCGACTCGTCAATGTAATCCACACCGAGGGATTCCAGGATTTGCGCTTCGACGAAATGCCCAATGCGGCACTTGGCCATGACCGGGATGGAGACCGTGTCCATGATCTTGAGGATCAGGTCGGGGTCCGACATGCGCGCCACGCCGCCCTGGGCGCGGATGTCGGCCGGGACGCGTTCCAGCGCCATCACGGCACACGCGCCGGCGTCTTCGGCGATTTTGGCGTGTTCGGGCGTGACCACGTCCATGATGACGCCGCCTTTGAGCATTTGGGCCAGGCCCTTTTTGACGGCAAATGTACCGGTTTGCTGTTCCATAGGAAACTCCTTTTGTTGATTTGCAAGCGTATTCTACCACGCCCGCCGGGAGGGGAATGGGCTTGACAAAAAGGCAAAACCGTATACAATTAGTACAATGATACAATTATACAATAATAATGCAGCGATACATAATCCATGAACCTCGAACTCGACTTTCGTTCCGGCATCCCCATCTATCTCCAGGTTGTTGACCGCATCAGGGAGATGATCGCCGACGGGCGACTCAAGCCCGGCGGCCAACTGCCCACCGTGCGCGCCCTGGCGGCCGAACTGCGCGTCAACTTCAACACCGTCGCCCGCGCCTACCGCATCCTGGATGAAGCCGGGATCATTTCCACCCAGCAGGGACGCGGCACCTACATCCTGGAAAATCCTCCGCCCGCCGAGTCTGAATCCATGCGCCGCGCCGCGTTCGCCTCGCTCACCGACCGTTATCTTGCCGATGCCCTCCGGCTGGGTTTCCCGCCCGAAGAGATTTTGGCTGCCCTCCGGCAGCAAATGAAATCAAAAGAAGAAGGAGTAGAAAAATGACCAAAACCAGATCCGTTTCCATCGCAAGCCTGCTGGCTGTCCTGTCCATTCTCGCGGCCGGGTGCGGAACGTCCAGTCCCGCTGGCCTGAACGACGCGCAGGTCCTCTCCGTGACCGGCCACCTGCTGACCGCCATCAACACGGGCAATTACTCGGCTTTCACGCGCGACTTCAGCGCCGAGATGTTTGCCGCCTTCCCTGAGGACCAGTTCCTGCAACTGCGCGGCCTGCTCTACACTGCCAGCGGGAATTACGTTTCGTGCGGCGAAATGAGCCTCTCCAACCAGGACGACTTCGCCGTCTATCGCATCCGCTGCGCCTACGAACTGGAGGATGTGGTCGTGACGATCGTCTTCCGGATTGGCGGGACGCAGGTCGAAGGTCTGTTCTTCGACTCGCCCAACCTGCGCGCCGCCAGCAAATAACGAGCCAACAAAAGGAGAATGCCATGTCTGCCCCCGTGACCACAAAAAACGCAAGCCAAATCAAGCAAATGCAAGATCAGCATATCCCTGCCATCGCCGGCGCCATATTCCTGATCTTCCTTCTGCTCGGCGCCCTCGGCGGAGTCCTGCTCTCGAACATCCTGGCTGAAATCTGGACGCCGGTCTGGATCCTCGGCTGGACGCTGGTCGGGATGTACTTCCTCTTCGGCCTCAAAGTGGCTTCGCAGTGGGATAAGGCCATCATCCTGCGTCTGGGCCGCTTCACTAAACTTGCCGGACCTGGAGCCTTCTGGATCATCCCGATCATCGACTCTATCCCGAACTGGATTGACCACCGCGTCATGGTCACGCCCTTCGCTGCCGAGAAAACGCTGACGAAGGACACCGTCCCCGTGGATGTGGACGCGGTCCTGTTCTGGGTTGTCTGGGACGCGGAGAAAGCCGCCCTCGAGGTGGCCGACTACCGCGCCGCCATCGCCTGGGCCGCCCAGACCGCCTTGCGCGAAATCATCGGTCAAAGTATGCTGGCCGACATCCTGGTCGGCCGCGCCAAAATGGACGCCGAACTGCAGAAGATCATTGACGAACGCACCACGCCCTGGGGCATCACCGTCCAGTCGGTGGAGATCCGCGACGTGGTCATCCCGCCGGACCTGGAAGATGCCATGTCCCGCCAGGCGCAGGCCGAGCGCGAACGCCAGGCGCGCGTCATCCTGGGCGAATCGGAAATGCAGATTGCCGACTCGTTCGCGGAAGCTTCCAAAGCCTATATCAACAACCCGACCGCCCTGCACCTGCGGGCCATGAACATGCTCTTCGAAGGCCTGAAAGAAAAGGGCGCGCTGGTCATCGTCCCCAGCAGCGCGGTGGATACGATGAATCTGGGCGGGTTGAGCGGCATGGTCTCGCTGGCGCAGCAGAACCTGCCCAAGGACAAAAAATAGCCTGCCCTTTCTCGTGAAACCGGATCCAGCCTTGCCGGGACTCCCCGGCTGGGCTGGCGGCCCGAAACGTTTCACGTGGAACAGCCGCTGTAGAAGCCCTGGCTGAAAATAACTCCTTCTTCCCGCCCGGTTTTTGGAGGCAAGAATGTCAGAACTCAATCAATGGGAATACCGCGTCAAGACCTTCGGAACGTTCTTCAAAGGCGTCAAGGATGATGCCCTGGAAGCCGAACTCAACCAATGGGGCGAGGAAGGCTGGGAGGTTGCCGCCTACCGCATGATCGAAAACACCAACCAGGGGCAGGTGATCGCCAAGCGGCCGCTCGACCGCACCGCCCGCCGCTGGCGCTCCATGCCTTGAAAGTGAGTCAAAATGGAACTCTCGGAAATCCAGCAATACCTTCCCTTCCTCATCCCGGTGATCGTGATTGAACTTGCTCTCATGATCGCCGCCCTCGTGGATCTGCTCAAGCGGGAAGAGACCCGCGGCCCCAAATGGGCCTGGCTGCTGGTCATCGTGCTGGTCAACTTCATCGGCCCCATCGTTTACTTCGTGATTGGCAGGAAAGACGAATGATCCAAATCGAGAATCTTCACAAACACTATGGCTCCATCCGCGCACTCGACGGGCTGGACATGACCGTCGAAGCCGGGACCATCTTCGGCTTCCTCGGACCGAACGGGGCGGGCAAGACCACCACCCTGCGCATCCTGTCCGGCCTGGCGCGCGGGACCGCGGGCCGGGCCGCCGTTGCCGGGCTGGACGCCAGCGCCGACCGCCGCGCCCTCTCCCGCCGCATCGGCTGCCTGCCTGAGGAACCGGCCTTCTATCCCTGGATGACGCCGCGCGAGTTCCTCGACTACCTCGCCCGCCTGCACGGACTTTCCTCCGCTGACCGCTCCCGGCAGACCCGCGAACTGCTCGACCTGGTCAGCCTGGCCGAGGCCGGCAAGCGGCGCATTGGCGGGTTTTCCCGAGGAATGAGGCAGCGGCTGGGACTGGCCGCCGCCCTGGTCCACAAGCCGGAAGTCCTGCTGCTGGACGAACCCGTCAGCGCGCTCGACCCGATCGGGCGCAAGGAGATGCTCACCCTGATCGAAGACCTGCGCGGCCAATGCACCGTGCTGATGTCCTCGCACATCCTGGCCGACGTGGAACGCGTCTGCAGCGTGGTCGGGATCATCGCCCGCGGCCGGATGGTCATCCAGTCGCCGCGTGAGGAATTGATGGAGCGCTACGCCCGGCCGGTCTTCGAGGCCGAAGCCGCGGACGCCGCGTCGGCTTCACGATGGGCGGACAGGCTCAGGGTCCAGCCGTGGGCCGCCGCTGTCAAACTGGAGAATGCGGTCGTGCGCGTCACCGTCAACGACATCGCCCGCGCCCGGCGGGAGATCCTGCCTTCCGCCGTCGCCCAGGAGGTCATCCTGCGGCGGTTCGAGGAGGCGCGCCCGTCGCTGGAAGATGTATTCCTGCAACTGGTCGGGAAGGAGGCGGCGCAATGAACTTCTTCAGCGTTCTCCGCAAGGAACTGACCGAGCAATGGCGCACCAAACGCTTCTTGATCGTGGCGGCGGTGCTGGCGGCCTTTGGGCTGACTTCGCCCCTGCTGGCAAAGTTCACGCCGGAACTGCTCAAGTCCATCCCCGACATGCCCGCCGGTTTGGCCGAGATGATTCCCGCGCCGACGGTGGCGGACGCGGTCGGGCAGTACGTGAAGAATATGAGCCAGTTCGGCATCCTGCTGGCCGTGCTGATGAGCATGGGGGCGGTGGCGCAGGAGAAGGAACGCGGCACGGCGGCGATGATGCTGGCGCACCCGGTCTCGCGGCTGGACTTTTTGATGGCGAAGTTCGCCGCGCTGGCGGTGGCGTTTGCGGTCAGCCTGGCTGTGGCCGCGCTCGGCTGTTGGTATTACACACTGCTGTTGTTCGAACCGTTGGCGTGGGGACCGTTCCTGGCGCTCAATGGATTGATGCTGCTGGTCTTCCTCGTTTACATCGCCGTGACGCTGCTGTGCAGCACGCTGGCGCGCACGCAGGGCGCGGCGGCCGGACTGGCCTTCGCCGGGCTGGTGCTGGTGGCGGGAGTCGGGTCGCTGCCGCGTGTCGGGGAATACTTTCCGGGGCGGCTGTTCGAGTGGGGCATGGTGCTGGCGCTCGGTGGAGGGGACCCGGCCTGGCCGGCGTTTTGGGTCAGTCTGGGGATGATCGCCGCCGCGCTGGCCGCGGCCTGGCTGGTCTTCCGGCGGCAGGAAGTGTAGTTCCCGAAACGCAGGGAGTCCCCGGTTTGCCGGGGACTCTTTTTTGCCCCCACCGCGTTAGAACATACGTTCTAATCAAAATGCCACTTGCTTCTCTCCCCGTTTCGGGCTAAACTATGAATGCGCAGGTTGGTTATGTCTGAACAAAAACCCGAACTCCGCCAGATGGCCGAACAGATGGCCCGGTTGGTCGAGGTGAGCGTCACGCTCAACTCGACCCTCAACCTGGACGAACTGCTCCAGTTCATCATCCGCACCGCGGCGGAGATCCTCGACTGCCAGGCGGTCTCGATCCTGCTGCACGACGAGAAAAAGAACAGCCTGGTGTTCGCCGCCGCCACCGGGTCGGACCCGAAGCGGCTGGCCGAGATCCCGGTCCCGCTGGACGGCAGCCTGGCCGGGTTCATCTTCCGCAAGAACCAGGCCATCGTGCTGTCCGACGTGCAGAGCGACCCGCGCCATTACGGGATGGTTTCGAAGCACGTGGCTTTTGAAGTCAAGACCCTGCTCGGCGTGCCGATGCGCATCAAAGATCGTCCCACCGGCGTGCTGGAGGCATTGAACAAGCAGGACGGGACGTTCGACGAATCCGACGTGGACCTCCTGTCGGTGATCGCCTCGCAGGCGGCGGTCGCCATCCACAATGCCCGGCTGGTCAAGGCGTTGCAGGACGCGTACGATGACCTGCGCGCCGCCGACCAGTTGAAGACGAATTTCCTGGCGCTGGCCTCCCACGAACTGCGCACCCCGCTGGGCATCATCATCGGATACGCCTCGTTCCTCCAGGAGGAGTCGCCGGGCGAACTCTCGGACCATGCCCGGCAGGTGCTCAACGCCGCCATGCAGATGCGCTCGCTGGTGGACTCGATGACCAACCTGAACATGCTGCGCGCCAAAGAGATGGTCATGCACCGGCTGGTGGTGCCCATCCAGCAGGTGCTGCGCTCGGCGCACACCGAGATCAAGCCGCTGGCCGAGGCCAGGAACCAGCAGGTGGTTTTCGACCTCCCCGAGCAGCCCCTGCCGGTCAAGTGCGACCCGCAGAAACTGACCTCTGCCTTTGTCAACCTGCTCGACAACGCCATCCGCTTCACGCCGGAGGGAGGCAGGATCACGATGGGCGCCAGCCTGCAGGCGGGCGGGGCGGTCCTGTCGTGGGTCCAGGATACCGGCGTCGGCATCGAGCGCGGGGAGTTGCAGAAGATTTTCAGGGAGTTCTACCAGGTCGAGCCGCATACCACCCGCCGTCATGCCGGCCTCGGCGTCGGCCTGTCCATCACCCAGGGCTTGATCGAAGCCCATGCCGGGAAGATCTGGGCCGAGAGCGACGGCCCAGGCAAAGGCGCCACGTTCAAGGTACTGCTGCCGGTCATTGCCACCTCGAACCTGGCGCAGATGACGCCTCCCTTCATCGAGTGATCGCCGGACCCGCGCCCCGACAGTTAAACGGGACGCGGACGAGCGCCGACGAGCGCCGACGAGCGCGGATAAGAGCGTTTTGTTTGTTTTTGAGAGAAGAAAATCCGCGTTTTCCGCAGCCTGCCCTGAGTGCAACGAAGGGTTCATCCGCGTCCAATTTCCAAAGTGTCAGGTGAACAGTCGCCGAACCAACAGCAACGGGGCAGATGCAATCTGCCCCGTTTTGATTCCCCGGGAAACGCGGCTCAAGGTTTGTCCGGCTGGAGGAAGGCCGCGGCGCGGTTCTGGCTGTCGTCCATCACCAGGCTCAGGCTGTGGCCGGCGCGGAAATCGTCCACGCGCACCAGGCGCAGGCTTTGCAGCAGCGACTCATCGGCGGGGAGGAAGTCTGCGAGGCGGTTGGGGGGCGTGTAGAAAAAGTCCCGGTTGAAGGCGGTGCCGCTCTCGCCCAGTCTCAGCGCAAGCGGATAGATGTGCGCCTCCATCAGGTCCTGGAAGAAATGTGTGCCGAACGACGGCTCGAGGTCCCGGCTGACGCCTTCGCCGGTCAGTTCCACCAGGGCGCGGGTGTGGTAAATGTCCCCGTAGCGGATGGCAACCCCGAGGCCCGGGGTGGATGTGCCCCAGCGCCCCGGCCCGACGCAGATGAACGTCTCGTCCTTCAGGGCGGTGTTGAGCGTCCCGATGGCGCGCTCCAGCCGGGCGCGGCCGGCCGGGTCCAGGCTGAAATATCCCTCCGGCGTGACGAACAGCACATAACGGATGCCGTACACCGCGCCGCGCGGGACCATGCGCCGGGTGGCAAAAACAACGTCGGCCGGCGGGATGGTGTCCGGCAGGGCGGCGGCGCGCTCCTCGGCCAGCGCGCTCTGCGGGCGGCACTGGAGCAGCGTTATGCGGACCTCGGGCCTGCCGGCCGTTTCTTCGACAATCTCCGCCGTGAACTCGGTGTCCACCGGCGAGCGGTAATGCGTTTCGAGCGTGGTGAGCATCGTCCGCATGGTTTCGGCGAACGGGGTGCGGCGCAGGAATGTGTCGAACGTGACCACCAGCCGGTCGGGGTCGGCCAGCGCGCTGCTCAGCGGACTGAGGAAGCCGTCTTCCTCCACCTGCACGATGTAGCGCAGGGCCGGGTAGTCGGCGGTCAGCGCCTCGCCCACCGGCAGCGTGCGGAGGGTGTTCGCTTTCAGGTCGAGCAGGTCCACGAATTTCTGGGAGTGCTGGCGGATGGCTTTGGCCGAGTCGGCGGGATGCAGGGTGGGATGGCTGAGCGCCACCAGCCGCGGCGTGTCGTCGCCCACGGCATCCACGGCGCGCGTCCCCAGTCCCCAGACCAGGCGCACGAAGCCGTCCTCCGGCCGGATCTGCGGCGACCAGCGGTAGAGGTTGCGGCTGAAGGCCGCGCCCGCCGCCTGGGGCAGGAAGCAGGTCCCGAACCGCTCGCCCTCCACGAACTGGAGCAGGATGGCGATGCGCTCATCGTAGTCCACCAACTGTTTCTGGTGGCGGTAGAGCAGGGCGTCGGGGTTCATGCACGAGGCGTAGACGCGGGCGATGGCTTGCGTCAGCGCGGCCAGGTTTTGCTTCGGCGTGCCCTGGTTGGGACAGAAATAACTGTCGTACTTCCCGGCGAACGAGGTGCCGAAACTGTCTTCCAGCAGGCTGGACGAGCGCACGATGAGCGGGCTTTTCCCCGCCTCGGCCAGGAGCGTTTCGAGCCGGGTGAGGATGTCTTTGGGGAATTTTCCGCGCACGAAATCCTGCACCAGCCGCGGGTATTCGGCGCGCATCTCGGCCTCGGGTTTGTATTTCTGGTTGGACCAGTGCGCCAGCCCGTTGCTGTCCATGAACGTGTAGAACATGTCCGAGGCGAGGAAGTAGGAGACCGGGATGCGCACCCGGTCACGGACTTCGGGCGGGGCCGCATCGCGCAGGATGCGGTACGCCAGCATCATCCCCGCCGATTTGCCGCCGATCTTGCCGTAGCCGATCTTGCGGCTGCGGATCTCTTTCAGGTCGTTCACGGTGAACCAATTGCGGGCGATGTTCAGGTAGGCCAGATGGTCGCTGATTATGGTGCGGATGAGCACCACTTTGATCTCCTGCAGGTACGCATCCAGTTTCTTCCGTTTGGAGGCGGGCAGGCGCGCGATGCTTTCGGCCTGCTCGAAGAGCAGTTCTTGCGGGGCAAGTTCTGGATTAAAGGTGATCGTGTCTGGCGTTTCGCCGCGCTCGCTCAGAATCTCCTTGATGATGCGTTCGAGGTCCCCGTGGAGCAGGTTGTAGGCGAAATAGAAATCGGTCAGGTAGTCGCGGATGCGCGTCAGCCGCGTCTCCCAGATGTCGAACGACTCTTCCACGGACGGGTCGTGCAGGCCCTCGCGCTTCTGCGACTGGATGGCTTTCTCGCGCACCTCGGCCTCGAAAGTCTCCGGGGTGATGATGCCGCGCGCAAACAACTCGCGGCGCATGCGTGGGCGGATGCGCTCGCGCAGGATCGGGTACTGCCGGATGGTCAGGTAAATATCGAGGATGCGTTCGGAGGGGACGGGAAGGGTCATGTCAGTGTACAGTGTTCAGTAGACAGTGTACAGTCATTGGGTGCTCAGAGGGGGTAATTCACGGCAGTATAACAGAAAACGCCCGCGGCGATTGCGCGGGCGTCCACTGCTTACTATCCACTGTTTACTGTACACTGTTCACTGTACACTGACTACCCCAGGTGCATCGGCATGATGACGTGCAGGAAATTCTCGTCGCCGACCGGGCGGATGACGCCCGGCGCGTTCGCCGCGGAGGTCTCCAGCGCCACGTTGGGCGACTTGATCACCTCCAGCACCTCGCGCATGTACTTGACGTTGAAGGCGATCAGCAGTCCGATGCCCTCGATGGTCGCGGCCACGATGGTTTCGTTCGAGCCGGTCTCCTCCGACTGGGCGGAGATCTCCACCGCGCCGGGTTCCAGGTCGCCGGAAGACTTGATGTCGAGCCGCGCCACGTTCGAGCCTTCGCGGGCAAAGATCTCGGCCTGCTTGCAGGCCTTGAGCAGGGCCGGGGTCGAGAGGATGGTGCGGGATTTGTGCGAGCGCGGGATGATCTGCTGGTAATCCGGGAAGGTCCCGTCAATCAACTGCGAGGACACTTCCACATCCTTCATGTGGAAGACCACCTGGCCGCGCCCCTTCGGCAGGACCATCGCGATCATCTCGTTCCCGTCCGAAACCACGCGCCCCAGTTCGGTCAGGGCGCGCGCCGGGATGATGGCGGTCAGCGGCTGGGCGGCGGGCTGGCTGAGGGTCCCCTTGCGCACCGACAGGCGGAACCCGTCGGCGGCGGCCATCGTGATGGTGTCCTTCTCCACGGTGACCAGCACGCCCATCAGCACCGGGCGGGCCTCGTCCACCGAAGCGGCGAAAACCACCTGCGAGATCATCTCCTTGAAATCGGCCACGTTCAACTGCAGGGCGCCTTCCATGTCCGGGACGGGCAGGGGCGGGAACTCCTGCGCGTCGATGCACTTGATGTCAGTGTTCGACGCGCCGCAGCGCACGTTCAGCGTCTGGGTCTGGGCGTTCAGGTTCAGGCTGACCTGCTCGGTGGGCAGCGTCGCGACCAGGTCCACGAATGTGCGCGCCGGGACGGTGGTCGAGCCGTCTTCCTCGATTTTGGCGCCAATCCAGCAGGTGATGCCCAGTTCGAGATTGGTGGCCGACAGGCGCAGGCGGCCCTCGTCGGTGGCGATCAGCACGTTCGACAGCACCGGCAGGGTGCTGCGCGGCGAAACTGCGCGGGAGACCAGGCTCAAGCCGCGCGCCAAGCTTTCCTGTAAGACGGTAACTTTCATCGCTCTGTCCTCTCCTTCCGGGATGATGACATCACCCAGTATATCCTGAACGTTTCAAAGTGAAAAGACGATTAGTTCAGGAGAAATGACATCACCATGCTCAACAGCCCGAGCAGCATCTGGCATCCGAACAGCCCGGCGGCAATGTAGACGACGATCATCCAGGCGGACGTGCCAGTTTTCTGCCGGACCTCATGCCCCTCGGCGAGATGACGCAGCGCCAGCGCGGCCTGGTTGAAATCGGATTGGGGCGCGCCGGTCAGCACCCAGCCTCCCGCGGCGCGCGGGACCGCCAGCCTGCTCCCGTTATATTTACTTAGCCACCGCCGGAGCGACTCGGGCGGGTCGAGCGCCACGTCCGCGGGCAGGAGCACGGCCTGCGGCGCGGCATCCTTCGCCACCGGCTGGCCGGCGGGCAGGATCGTGACGGGCAGGCGCGGCGTCTGTTTTTGGATGGCAGCCGCCAGGTCGCGGGCAAACGTCCCGTCGCCGGGATCGAAGAGGATGACCGGGAACGCGGCGTGCCGGGCGGTCAGCGCGGCGGAGGCCAGTTTGCCGTCGCGGCCGAGGGTCAGCCCGTGATACACGCCCAGGCCGATGAACAGGAGCAGCAGGCAGGCGAGGTCCAGCGCGGTTTCCAACAGGTTGTAGCCCGGCTGGCCGAGCAGGGCGCGCAGGAGTTGGTACAGCAGGCTGACGGCGGTGATCATCCCGCCCACCACGCTGACGAACAGCGCCAGGTACAGGTAGATTTTGCGCAGGATCGAGCGGCGGGCGTGGTCCCCGGCGTCGCCTGCGGCTAGGGCTTCGGCCTGCATCGGACGCCAGGTGAGCAGCCAGAGCGGCAGGCCGGTGATGAGCAGCGCCAGGCTGCGGGTCAGCGTGCCGAGTTGGGCCGTGCCGAGCAGCAGCCGGTCGAGCAGGAACGAGACCAGCGCGGCCAGGCCGGAGAAAGCCGCGCTCAGCCCGATGGCGGAGAGAATGTAAAAATACAGGCGGCGCATCCCGGCGCGGCGTTCTGTGTCGGGCGTTTCGGACATGGTGCGCCCCAGCCAGTGGCCGTAATACGCCCATACGCCCGCCAGCGGGATGCCGATGGAGAGCGGCCCGTTGATGTCTCTGAAGACCTGCTGCAAGGTCATGGACTGGCCGAAGGCCAGGCGCAGGAGCGTATCCACCACGATCCCGGCGGCGGTCAGGACGACGAGCACGCCCGCCAGCGAGAGGAAGTACAGGATGCCCAGCCGCAGCAGCGACTCGCGTTCCTCCGGCTCGGCGAGCGAATCCTGGATCGTCTTCCAGGCGAAGAACCAGATGAGCGCGCCGGCCACGAGCAGGGTGATGCCGTTGACGAAGGCGGTGCGCATCAGCGTCCCGGACGGACCCGGCGCGAGGTCCAGCACGACGCGCAGGGTTTGCTGCATCCCGGCGACGAGCAGGATCAATCCGTAGAGCATCCAGACGTAGCGGTAGATGCGGCGGACGAAGGCGAGGGATTCCTTCGGCTGGCTGCCTTTCCAGTCGCCGCGCACAACGGTGATGAAGTACGCTGCGACGAGGGCGTTCATGAACAGGGCGATGAGGTTGTCGCTCCAGGTCTGCGCCCCGCCGATGAAGGCCATGCGCGCGTCCATATTCGCCGCGCCGAGCAGGAGGCGGTTGGCGAGGGCGATGAAATTCTGGACAACGGGGATGAGCGTGCCGAGCAGGGCCGCGTACAGGAAAGCGGCGCGCACGCCTGAGGCGTGTTCGTCGGCGTCGCGGGCGGCGTCGCGCTGCGCCATCCACCAGTGGAAGCCGAAGACCGGCACGCCGACCAGGATGAGCGCCAGCGCCTGCGCCAGGCGGTCGGCGCTGCTGGTGATCACGCGCTCCGTGACGAAGGCGGAGCGCGCCAACTCGATCAGCCCCCACAGGACTACTTCGAGGCTGACGAAGGCGATTGCATAAAAGTAGAGACGGCGAATGGTGCGCATGTGGACCTCCTTACATTTGCTTCAAAATATCAGTTCCTTCAGCGAAAAGACGAGGCGCATATTGCTTCAACTCGATGGCCAAATCACCATCAGGCCAACCTCGAAAATCTGATAGGGCTACTAATTTATGGCGAGCAGAACCCAGCGTAGCAATCCCAAGAGAAATTTCTCGCCCCACCTTGTTCCGGCGAATCATAAGCGTGGCAAAAGGTTTTCCAATAACTCGGCCTTGTGCAATCCTTTCTACTTCGCTCCATTTGCAAGCAATCATATTAAGAGGCCATCGATGGTATTCAAGCCCTTCTGATGATAGTTTTAAATAACTTCCTATCGTCGCAAAAAATAGTACAGCCAAGATCAGATTCCCTATTCCATAGATGATTAGTGCGCCAAAGACTATATAGTCAGCTGAACTCAGTCCCTTTGCTTCAAATACAAACAGGGTAATTAGAACACTTATTCCCCAAGGAATCCAAAAAAGGAGAAAAAGCATTAGCATTTGGATTATGGTTCGCCAAGCGATGCGATGAATTGTGGACATTGCTAACTTTTGACTTTGACCTGTCACTTCTTCTTTGGGCATCTCATCCTACGGCTTCATAGGCGCGGGCGAGGGGCTGCTTCGGCGGACAAACCCTGTTCGCCTCGCAGCGACACAACGTTGCTACGGCTTCACCGGCATCGGCGTCGGCGTGTACCACTCCCAGCCCCAGTAGGGATAGGGCAGGTAGGTGATCTTCCATGCCCCGTCCTGCCGGACGAGGATGGCCCGGTCATTGCTGCTCCAGCCGGTGTCGAAGAGTCCCGTCCCGGCGTAAATGACGGACACTTCCGCCCAGGCCGAGTTTGTTCCGCTCTCGTACACCTCGCCAATCTGCAGGGTGGAGTTGCTCGTGTCCAGTTGGCGGGTCAGGAAGGACTGCTGGAACGTCTCGAACGTGGGCTTGCCGTCCCGTTCGGCGAGATACGTGTAGGCGCGCTCGTAGTCCATGTTCTGGATGGCGAGGGCGTAATTCTTGAGGACGCCGTCGGGCGTGTCTTCGGGACCGTAGGCCTGCTCCTCCCCGCGGACGAAGAACAGCGCCACGGCTGCAACCACCAGCACGGCGATGAAGACCAGGATGCCGATCAGGAAACGGTCTTTTTTCATGGGATTATCTCCTTCGACGGGCACGGATGATTTCCGCGCGCGGGCGGGACTTCCCCGGCCGCGCCAGGATGACGAGGAACGGTCCCAGCGCCGGGACGAACAGCGCGAACAGCCCCCAGGCCGCCAACTGGCCGGTGGTCAGCGGGCGGCGGGACAGGTACAGCATTGCCAGCACGAACATGGCGACGAGGAAAACGGCCAGCAGCACGCGCAGGATGTCGGCGGTCATGGAATCATTGTAGTGGTTTTCGGGCGAAAAGGCAACCAACGAGTTGGCCTGTCCGCCTCCCAATCCGCTCAAGGCCAGCGCGAGCGGGGTGCGCGTCTGCGTCGGCCAGCGCGTGTCGGTGGGACGCAGGGTCTTCGTCGGCCAGCGCGTGTCGGTCGGGCGCGGGGTCAGCGTGGGCATACGCGTGGAGGTGGGCGTGCGCGTCGGCGAGGGGCCCAGAGTCCGCGTGGGGGTGCGGGTGGGCGTGAGCGTCTTCGTCGGCGTGGGGGTGCGCGTGGGCGTCAGCGTCCGCGTGAATGTGGGCGTCCGGCTGGGCGTGGGCGTGCGCGTCAGCGTTGGTGTCTTCGTGATGGTCGGCGTGCGCGTGATGGTGGGCGTGCGCGTCGGCCAGCGCGTGTCGGTGGGACGGATCGTCCGCGTCGGCGAGGGACCCGGCGTCCGCGTGGGGGTGCGGGTGATCGTCGGCGTGCGGCTGGGCGTGGGCGTGCGCGTGATGGTGGACGTTTGTGTCGGCCAGCGCGTGTGGGTGGGCGTGCGCGTGGGAGTGTTCGTCGGCGTGCGCGTGGGGGTGCGGGTGAAGGTGGCCGTGGGGGTGTTGCTGGCGGTCGGCGTGTTCGTCGGCGTGGGCGTGCGGGTGGGCGTGCGCGTCAGCGTGGGGGTGAAGGTTTTGGTCGGCGTGGACGTTTTGGTGGGCGTCAGGCTGGCCGTCGGCGTCGGGCTGGGACCGGCGGTGGGCGTCGGCGGGAGGTCGCCGGCGTTGACGAAGCGCACGGCGTCCGCGCCCAGGTCGCGGGTCAGGTACGTGGCGGGGGTGTCCTGCGTCCGGTTCGTGAGCAGGACGTACTCGCTCCCGGCCCCGGTGAAGGCGTACTTGCCGGCGTACACCCATCCATCCTTGACGTAGAACGGGTTCGGGAAGACTTCCTGGTCTATGTGGACGGCGTCTGAGCGCCCGGAGTGGACGACGGCGTAGATGGCCGCGTCGCTCGTGGCGTACACCGCCGGGACGCGGACGTAGACGAGGTACAGGCCGGCCGCGAAGCCGGTCGGGAAATTCCAGCGCGCCGTACAGGTGGCGCTGCCGCTGATGACCGGCTTGACGTGGCGCATCGAGTTGTTCTGCGCCTGCCCGTCGGCGGTGGTCGTGACGGTCCAGCAGCCGGAAGGAGACTCGCTGTAGCCGGGGCCGCCGTCGTCCACCAGGATGCCGGTCGGGGCGATGGGCGGGTAGGGCAGGGCGTCGCCCTTCGGCAGGACGAGGGCAACGCCGCCCGCGTACGGCTGGATGCTGGGATAATGCACCCACAGGGAGGTTGGCTGGTTGTACGGCCACGGGTCGGCGACTGTCCCTGCCCAGCCGTACGGGTCTATGGCGCGGCCTGCGGGCGTGGCCACGCGGAAGTGCAGGTGCGGCCCGGAGGAGTTGCCGGTGTTGCCGCTGATGCCGATCATCTCGCCGTGAGGCAGGAAAACACAACCCGGCGTCGAACAGGCCTGCACGGCCACGGCGCTCATGTGCCCGTAGGAAGTCTGGTAGCCGTTGGGGTGGTGCAGTTTGACGTACAGCCCGAGGCCGTAACTGTGGTTCATCGGGTCGTGCCACCCGGCGGCCATCACCTGGTCGGCGTCGGCGGCGGCGTAGAGCGGGCGGTAGTTCATGCCGTAGTCGGTGCCGTCGTGGCCGTTGTAGGCCAGCCAGTCGCCCAGGCTGAACGACCAGTAGATGCCGCTCCCGGCGTCGCAACTGCCTCCGGGAGGCGGGGCGCCGGGCAGCGGGCTGGGGCAGGAGCGCGTGGCGTGGTCGCCGCTGTAGGCTACGATCAGGTTATCGGTCTGGGTGTAGTTCGGGGCAGTGTGGTCGAAGATGCTTTCCTGGGAGGCTGTGCCGGGGAAGGGCGGATATAGGAACGGCGTCACGGTCTGGACCGGGGGGTCTGCCAGCGCGTGGGCGAGCGGGAGCGCCGCGGCCGGCGCGAGCAGCCCGGCCAGCAGGCTGACGAGCAGGATTTTCCGGGCGGGATGGGACGCGGATTTACGCGGATGGGCGCGGATTCTTTTTGGCTCTTTCGCGCAATTCGCTGAATTCGCGGCATTCGCGTTAAGATTGGGCTGTTTCAGGGATGCGCCATGTGTCATGAAGATGCCCATTGTTGGTTTCAAGGCGTGACGGTTGGCGAGGGGGTCGGGGCCAGGATCGAGGAAAGGGTGGCGAGAACGGTCTCGGCGTCCCGCAGGCAGTCTTCGGCCAGCGACTCGAATGTCACCTGGAAGCCGGTGAAGACGGTTCCGTCGCTGCCGAAATAATTGACGTATTGCAGGATCCCGTTGTGGCTGACGCGCACCACCTCGTAATCAATCGTCCCGATCAGCCGGAAAGAGTTGTCGTCCACGTTCCAGCCGGGCGGCAGGCCGCGCCCGACGGCGCGGGTGATGCGGCATTGCTCGATGCCGTTGTGGAGCAGCGACGGCTCGCCCTGCAGGTCTTCGGCGGGCGTCCACAGGCGGGGGTCGTATTCGAGGCGGAAGAAGTAGCCGGGCAGGGAGTCGAAGTAGGTCGGCGCGCCGCTCCAGGCCTCCGGCGCGGGAGGCGTCCCGGAGACGGGGGTCGGCGGCCTGGCGGTGAGCGTGGGCGTCGCGCTGGCAGGCAGGGTTGGCGAGGGCGTTTCGAGCGGCAGTTCGGGCGTGGCCAGCGATCCCATCATCACCATGGGTTCCGCGGCCGGTTCGGTGGGAGTTTCGGTCGCCACCGGCACGAGCAGGCCGCGCGGGCTGCACGCCGCGCAGGCCAGGAGCAGGAGCAGGAGCGCTGCCAGTCCAATTTTCAGGCGCATCGTCACCTTCCGGGCAACCAGACAGCGCAGCACGAAAACTCTTCCCCGAGCGGGGCGGGCGCGGCGTCCGTCAGGCTGGTAACCCATGCCTGCATTTTACCATCCCTGACCACGTTGAAGGCCAGCATTGTCCCATCGGGCGACCAGGTTGGGGACCCGGCGATGGCGTCGGTGAAGGCGGTGACGGCGGTCAGCGTTCCGCCCTGGACCTCGATCCTGTACACGTTGCTGACCAGCGCGGCGGCCGACTGCTGCACCCGCTCATCGTCCGCGTTCGCGCGGACGACGAAGGCGATCTGCGTCCCGCCTGGCGACCAGGCCGGGGCGAACCCGTGACCGGCGTCCGCCGCGGCCAGCCGGCGCGGGTCGGCCCCGTCGGCATTCATCACCCACAACTCGCCGTTCGGGAACGGCGCCTGCGAATCGGGGAACAGGATGAAGGCGATCCGGCTGCCGTCCGGGGAGGGGCGCAGGTAGGCGATGATGGCGTAGGGTTCCGCCAGCAACTGACGGATGGGCTTGCCGTCGGCTTCGGCCAGCCAGGTCTCCGAGCCGTAGCCGATGCCGCGCGTCAGCGAGTAGACGACGCGTCCATCCGGCAGGGTTGCCAGATCGTAGAGTGTTGCCGGGAAGGGCAGCGCTTCCGGCTTGCCGCCGGGGACCGCAATGTGGACCACTTGCGGGCTGCCGAGCGTGTCGGTCTTGAGATAAGCCTGGCTTCCGTCTGCCGTCCAGGCCAGGAAGCGGCTGTCGGTCTGCTCGACGGGGAGATAGGTTTGGCCGGTCTGCAGGTCGTAAATCTCGACGCGCGCCTGGTCATTGCAGAGCAGTTCCGCGGCCAGCAGGGAATGGACCGGGTTCGGGTAAAGGTTGTAGACCGAGCAGTCGGAGGGGATGGAATATTGGAGAATGGTGAATGGTGAATGGAGGTCCGTTTGCGAAACGAGTTGTGCCTGCCCGGAACTTCCCAGGTTGAGAAAGACGAGTTGGGGCGCGGCAGGTTCCCGGTCCGCGGGGGAGGCGCAGGAGGAGAAGAGCAGGATGCAGAAGGCAGAAAGCAGAACACGGAAGGCGGGGCGCATGGTCAATGCCTACGGGTAGATGAACCCGATGAAGTCGCCGTCGGCCAGCAGGCGCGGGGTCGGGCCAGACAGGTCGAGGGTCCACAACTGCCGGAATCCGTTTCCGTCCATCAGGCTGACCAGCAAAGTCTGCCCGTCCAGCCAGACGATGGGCGTCATATCGTAGACCACATCCCCGACGGCCTGCTCGAAGAAGGTTTCGGTGAAGTCGCGCGAGGGGCCTTCACCGATGACGCCGATGCGCAGGATGGCGTAGTAGTCCGGCGGGTCGCCGAGGGTGCTGCCGTGGGCTTCCTTCCAGGCCACGTAGTGGTTGTCGGGAGCGATGGTCACGTCCCCGCCGCCGCGGTCGCTTTCGGGCAGTTGGGCGATCTGGAAGGTTTCGCCGCTCTGCATGTTATAGAATTTCATGCTGCCGTGCGAGACGTAGGACAGCCACGCCTCGTCCGGCGAGAAGACCGGCTGGAAAATGTCGTCGTCTGGAACGGTGAACTCGGTCGAGAGGCCGCTCGCCAGGTCGAGGTAGTAGAGTCCGAAGGCGGTGTCGTAGAGGATGTGCCCGCCGATGGCGTAGGGGCGGAGCGAGTACCAGATCCCGACCGGATGGCCGCTTTCAATCTTGATGCGCACCGGGCCGAGTGCGCCGCCGTGTGGGCCGGTGTAGTTGAAGACCGGCTGGGCATCTGCCAGCGTGTCTGGTGTGCCGATGTAGATCTGCGAGACCACTTCGCCGCTATTTTCGGTTGGTTTGGTCGTGCCGAAGGCGATCACCGGCTGGCCCGGCACGGCGGCGTAACTGTGCAGGTTGCTGTCGTCGAGGCGCAGGATTTCCTGCTCGCCGTCCATGACGACAAGTTCCTGGTAGCCGTGCTTGACGCGGATGACGGTCAGCGACTCCAGCCCGGCGGAGGCCGAGCCGGAAACGTGGATGCGGTCGGAGGAACTGCCGGATGGCAGGAGCGAGCGCGTGCCGAGCAGGTTCCCGTCGAAATCGTAGAAGGCCAGCAGCGTGCCTTTGTTCTGCACGATCGCGATCCCGACCGGGTCGGTCCGCTCCGGATAGGAGGACGGCGTGCCGGTGGCGGCGGCCGCGGGCAGCGGCGTTTCGCTGGCCTCCGGCGTGGCGGCGGGGGTGGCTGTCCCGCCCGGCAGGCAGGATGCGAGCAGGGCGGCGGTTGCCAGAACGGATAGGGCAAGGAAGATGCGGTTCATTTTTGGACCTCCTGACTGTTTTCCTGATTATAGTCTGACAGCAGGCGCGATATAATCCATCGAAAGTCCAAGCGAGGTTTTATGCACATCCTGGTTACCAACGACGACGGAGTCCACGCGCCCGGCCTGCTGGCGCTGGCGCAGGAAATGCGCCTCCTGGGGCAGGTGTCCATCCTCGCGCCGGACCGCAACTGGAGCGCCTCGGGCCACGTCAAGACGATGGACCGTCCGCTGCGGGTGCGGGAAACGGTCCTGGCTGACGGGACCCCGGCTCTCGCCACCGACGGCGCGCCGTCCGACAGTGTGGCGCTGGCCCTGCTGGGCGTGGTGAAGGAAAAGATCGACCTGGTGGTCTCCGGCATCAACCCGAACGAAAATATCGGCCACGATGTGACCTACTCCGGCACGGTGACGGCGGCCATGGAGGCGGTCATCGGCGGTGTGCCGGGCATTGCCGTTTCCCTGCATTCGCCGGAGGAAAAGCGCCTGCCGCTGGACTATTCCGCGGCCGCGGCAGTGGCGCGGCGCGTGGCCGAAACGGCAATGGCCGAAGGCTTGCCCGAGGGCGTGCTGTTGAACGTCAACGTGCCGTATTTGAAACTGGACGAGATCAAGGGGTTCGCCGTCACCCGCCAGGGACTGCGCGTCTACCGCGACGCGCTGGACGCGCGCAAGGACCCGCGCGGCAAGCCGTATTACTGGATTGGCGGCGAGGCGCCCACCGGCGTCATCGAAGAAGGCACGGACTTCGGCGCGCTGAGCGCGGGATACGTGTCCATCACGCCGCTGCAACTGGATCTGACCGCGCGGGAAGCGCTGGAAGAACTAAAGGAGTGGAAGTGGTAGCCGCAGGGGTTGAACGAATTTTGATCGAGCATGCCGGGCGCTATCCGGGCATGCAAGTGCAGGATGTTTACAAGTTGTTGCTCCAGGCTGCCCTCGGCAGTGAACATGCGGCCGGGGATGAAGCCTGGGCGCGCAGGTGGCTGGAGCGCGAACTGGCGGATATGGGACTCGGTCCGGACGAGCCGCTGTTCGACCTGATCTCTCCCGACGGGGAAATCGTCCGCGTCCACCTGCGGCCGTATACCCGGGCCGGGAAGGATCCCGAAAAACTGCTGGGCGCGTTTTTGAATACAGCCGGAGCGTTTTCCGGCTCACGCGGGCAGTTGCGTGATTTTGGCTCAGAGACCGCGCGCCTGTGTTTGAAAGGACAGATTCCCTTCGACGGTCAAAGGTTTGCGGCTTTCTTCAAGAGTATGGACGATGAGGATTTCCCGGTCGTCCACCACACCATTCCGTTCATGCGCCTGTACCGCCCGGCGTACCGGGTGGTTGCCAGAAGGTTGCTGGCGGAAGTATGAGTCCATTCACATCTCCCCCCGACCCCATCCTCTTCAACCACCAGGTCTGGGACCTCGTATGCCAGATCCCGCCCGGCAAGGTCGCCGCGTACGGACAAATCGCCAAACTCATCCCGCCGCCCGAGGGCGTGGAGACGAAAGCCTACCTGACCCTCGGTCCGCGCTGGGTGGGGTCGGCGATGGCGAAATGCCCGAACGATGTTCCCTGGCAGCGGGTGATCAACTCGAAGGGCGAGATCAGCCTGCGGCCCGGGGCGGAGGAACAGCGCCGCCTGCTCGAAGCCGAGGGCGTGGAGTTCAACGACCGCGGCCGCGTGGACCTGGTCCGCTTTGGGTGGGAGGCAGGCTCCGGGTCCGGGCAGCCGCGCCTGCTTTAGCAGAGGGCTGTTAAAAATAAGTTGCGGCGACCACCGAATATGGCGGTCGCCGCAAAGTTTCTTTGCCCGGTAGGACGGCGAGGGCGGATGGCGTCTGCCCGCTAGAATCTCAAATGTTTGACGGTCAACCCGTCGTTGATGATCTCCTTGAGCGAGTCAATCCCGATGCGCAGGTGCAGGTCGGCGAACTCCTGCGTCACCTTGCGGTCGGACTCGACGGTCTTGACTCCCTCCGGGATCATCGGCTGGTCGGAGACGAGCAGCAGCGCGCCGGCGGGGGTTTTGTTGTAAAAGCCGGTGATGAAGATCGTGGCCGTTTCCATGTCCACGGCCATGGCGCGGATGCGGCGCAGGTAGGCCTTGAATGCGTCATCGTGTTCCCAGACGCGCCGGTTGGTCGAGTAGACTGTGCCGGTCCAGTAGTCGCGGTTGTAGTTGCGGATGGTGGTGGAGACGGCCTTCTGCAAATTGAACGCGGGCAGCGCCGGGACTTCTTGCGGGAAGTAGTCGTTGGATGTGCCTTCGCCGCGGATGGCGGCGATGGGCAGGATCAGGTCGCCCAGGCCGAGGCGCTTCTTCAGCCCGCCGCATTTCCCCAGGAAGAGCGCTGCTTTCGGGCGGATGGCAGACAGCAGGTCCATGACCGTGGCGGCGTTGGCCGACCCCATCCCGAAGTTAATCATCGTGATGCCGTCGGCGGTGGCGTTGGGCATCGGCTTGCCCTCCCCCGAAACCGGGACGTTGTGCCACCCGGCGAAGGTGCGCAGATAACTGTCGAAGTTGGTCAGCAGGATGTACGGGCCGAACGCTTCGAGCGGGGTGCCGGTGTAGCGCGGCAGCCAGTTGGTGACGATTTCGTCTTTGGTTTTCATCGTATCTCCGTAGGGGCAGGGCTGGTCCCTGCCTGGGCGGGGATGAACCCCGCCCCTACGTTATTTTCTCCCAAACCTGGTACAGCCCCAGCCTCCCGTTTTCCCCGTCGGACCAGAACGCTGTCCGGACCCGGAAGCGGGCCGCCTCGGCCAGGGCTTGCAACTCCGCCTCGTCGAAGTGGTGGACGTAGCGCAGTCCGCGCCCGCCGCCGCGCCAGTCGAGCAGGTAGTCGCCGGGGTCCACGTCTTTCTGGGTGAGTCTGACCTCGGCCCAGGGCTGGATGCGCCCCTTGAGTTTCTCGCTGTTCAGGAACTGCCACTCGGAGTGGATGAACTTCCCGCCCGGGCGCAGAAGGGCGTGGATTTTGTTCAGGATTTCCAGGCGTGCCGCCGCGTTGGGGATGTGGTGCAGGGTGGCGAAGGCAGTCGCCAGGTCGAAGGGACGGGTCAGCGCAGCGACGATCTTTTTGTCCCAGTCCGGCGCGGCCAGGTCGGCGCGCAGGAAAGTGGCCGGGGCATCTTCCCAGCCGAGACGGGCCACTTCGAGCAGGGGCAGGCTGAAGTCCACGCCCGTGTACGGTCCGCGGTGGCCGCGCCGCATCAATTCGCGCGCCACTTCGCCGTTGCCGCAGCCGAGGTCCAGGATGGATTCGTCCCCGTTCAGCGTGTCCAGCACCCGTAAAACGCCGGGCTGGAGCCGTTGGCGCGTGGACGAGAACTCGCGTCCGAAGGTCTGGTAGAATTGTTTATTCAAGGCGAGCAGCCGCGCGGCGGTTTCATTCTTCATGCTCTGATTATACCCACCAATGGAGTCCGAAGTCTCCCGACTTTGGATAAAACCCGACGACTGGAGTCGTCGGAATCCGAAAACACCGGAGTCCAAAGTCTCCCGACTTCGGAGGCAATCCGACGACTGGAGTCGTCGGAATCCGAAAAAAAAATGACAACGAAAACCAACTGGAGCGAAATGCGCTCCCTGCCCCCCGAAAAACTGGCCCAGGCCCGGTGTGCGCTGGAAGACGTGCGCGCCGGGAAACCTGTGGAAGCCGCCCTGCGCGGCAACCCGTGGAACGCCGCGCCGCTGCACAAGTCCGCGCTGGTGGCGGCCTACAACGAACTGGTCGAGAGCGGCGACTGGGAGCCGGACGAAGACCTGCTGGCGCGCATCCGCCTCAAGCCGGTGCGGACGCTCTCCGGTGTGACCACCGTCACGGTGCTGACCAAGCCCTATCCCTGCCCCGGCAAGTGCATCTTCTGCCCGGACGATGTGCGCATGCCCAAGAGTTACCTGCCCGACGAACCCGGCGCGATGCGCGCCGTGGAGAACGACTTCGACCCGTACGCGCAGGCCGCCTCCCGGCTGCAAGCGCTGGCCGCGGTCGGCCACCCGACCGACAAGATCGAACTGCTCATCCTGGGCGGGACGTTCTCGTCCTACCGGCGGGATTACCAGGCGTGGTTTGTGCAGCGGTGTTTCCAGGCCATGAATGAATCAATTAACCGCCAAGCACGCGGCCCCCAATACCCAAAGAACGGGTACACGAGAACGGGGGCAGGCGAGCGCGAAGAAAAAAATGATAAAACCTTCGCGCCCTTCGCGGTTAATGAATCTCTGGCACAGATTCATCTCCAGAACGAATCCGCCGCGCACCGCAACGTGGGACTCTCCGTCGAGACCCGTCCCGACGAGGTTACCCCGGACGAACTGGCCTGGTTCCGTTCCCTCGGCGTGACCAAGGTCCAGATGGGCGCGCAAAGCCTCGACGACCACATCCTCGAACTCAATCAGCGCGGCCACACCGTCGCGGACCTGCGCCGGGCCGTGGCGCTGCTGCGGGCGGGCGGATTCAAGATCGTCCTGCACTGGATGCCCAACCTGCTCGGCGCGACGCCCGACTCCGACCGGGCGGATTTTCCCCGCCTGTGGGACGGCCTCTGCCCGGACGAGATCAAAATCTACCCGACGCAACTGCTCGAAAACGCCCCGCTCTACGAAATCTGGAAACGCGGCGACTACCGCCCCTACTCGACCGATGAACTGATCAGCCTGATCGCGGACGTCAAGCCGTCCATCCCGCGCTACTGCCGCGTCAACCGCGTCATCCGCGACATCCCGTCCACGCACGTGGTGGCGGGCAACAAACGCACCAGCCTGCGGCAGGACGTGCAGGCCGAACTCGCCCGGCGCGGAATTCGTTGTCAATGCATCCGCTGCCGCGAGGTGCGCGGCGAAAAAGTGGAGGCCGGGTCCCTGCGGCTCGATGACCTGGTCTACCATCCCGACGGAGCCGAGGAGCATTTCCTGTCCTTCGTCACGCCGGAAGATAGAATTGCCGGGTTCCTGCGGCTGTCGCTTCCCGGCCCGGACTCGCCCCGTGCTGGAACCGGGACTACTTCGCCCGCCACCGGGTTGACGGACCTGGAGGGCGCGGCCATCATCCGCGAGGTGCACGTGTACGGGCAGTCGCTCGGGGTGGGCAAAGAGCAGACCGGCGCGGCCCAGCATGCCGGTCTCGGCACGCGCCTGCTGGCCGAAGCGGAACGCATCGCCCGCGCAAAAAGTTACCGCCGGATGGCGGTCATCGCGGCGGTGGGGGCAAGGCAATATTATCTCGAGCGGGGGTTTGTGCGCGGCGAATTGTATCTCACCAAAATTCTGTAGGACAGGTCTGAGACCTGTTCCACAACATCAACCGGCTTTCTTCTCCCACTCGGCAATCGCCGCCCGGATGGCGGCCACCACCTCGGGGTCGGGCACGGCATCAATCCCATCGTATTTGGCTGTTCCAACAAAAACCAGCACGCCCCCGCCGGGCGTCTCGCCCAGGCGGACGAGTTTTGCGGCCAGCGGCGTTCCGGGCAGGTGGGACTGCAAAATGTCGTTGACCTGCGCCACGATGCTCTTTGCCACAGGCGTGGTGGGCGGTTCGACGATTTTGACCGGGGCGGCCGCGGCCGGGGCAACCGGTCCGCCCTCCAGCCAGGGGCGGATCTGCGTCAGCAGGGTGATGAGGCGGCGGCGCTGTTCGGGGGTGAGGGAGGCGGGGGCGCTGACCGGCGCGTTGTCCAGTTCCAGGTTCGGGGTCCCGGAGGCGTCGCTCCACAGGCGCAGGTCGCTCGGCTGGGACGCGGCGGGCGGCGGGGCGGCGGCCGCGAGCGCGGCGTTCGCCTGTTCCGCTTTCAGGGCGTCCTCGAGCTGGTGGATCTTCTTCTGCCGCTTCAGGTGCATCTCCAGCAGGCCGATGCCGTAGCCGGCGAACAGCACCCCGAACAGGATGAGGATGGTTGCAAAATTCCACTGCATAAGTTAATCCTTCAACTTCTGGCATTTGGGGCAGAAATGCGTGCCGCGCTGGCCGACCGTCAGCCGTTGGATCTTGCGGCCGCAGACGGGGCATGCCTGGCCCGTCCGCCCGTAGACGCGGAATTGGTTCTGGAACCCGCCGCCGCGGTAGACCCAGTCTATGCTGGCCCCGTTCTGGCGGATGCCTTCCTCGAGCGTTGCGCGGATGGCGTTCCGCAGGCCTTCGGCCTGCCGGGCCGTGACCCGGTCGGAGGGGGTCAACGGGTGGAGTTTTGCCCGGTGCAGCGACTCGTCCACGTAGATGTTGCCGAGGCCGGCCAGGAAGGTCTGGTCGAGCAGGAGCGGTTTGAGTTGCCGGCGGCGGGCGCGCAGGGCGGCGAACAGCCAGCCGGCGGTGAATGCTTCGGAGAGCGGCTCCGGCCCGAGGTCCGCAAAGACGCGGGCGGGGTCGTCCACCAGCCAGACGCGGCCGAACTTGCGCGGGTCGCTGAAGATGAGCGAGGTGTCGTCGGTCAATTTCAGGATCAGGCGGTCGTGTTTTTCGGGCTGGTAGCCGCCCAGCACGACCAGCAGGCCGCCGCTCATGCGCAGGTGGATCAAAAGGCTGACGGATGAAAGCCGAAGGATGAAGTATTTGGCGCGGCGGGAGACCTCTGTGATTTCCTGCCCGCGAATCTTGCGCTTGAAGGCTTCGGGCGAAGGCGCAGCAAGCGTCCGCTTCCAGCGCAGGTCGGAGGCAAGGATGGTCTTGCCGATGAGCGCCGGGCGCAGGGTGCGGGCGAGGGTTTCGACTTCGGGCAGTTCGGGCATGACAGGTCAGTGTACAGTATCCAGTGTACAGTGTACAGCACTGGATACTGGATACTGTTTAGTGGAGTTGCTCGGCCAGGTAGGCCGGGAGGCCCATCTGCTTGATCTGGTCGAGTTGCGCCTCGATCCAGTCAATGTGGTCTTCCTCGTCCTTGAGGATGGCTTCGAACAGTTCGCGCGTGCCGTTGTCGCCGACTTCGACAGCCAGTTGGATGGCTTCGTTGTAGGCCTTGATGGCGACGTTCTCGGCATCCCAGTCATTCTTGTGCTGTTGCTCGACGGTGTCGCCGATGTGCATTTTGTTGAGTTCGCTGACGATGGGCCTGCCCTCGAGGAAGAGCAGGCGGCCGATGTGTTTCTCGGCGTGCTTCATCTCGCCAATGGCGCGTTTCTCGATGGCTTCGGCGAGATGTTTGTAGCCCCAGTTGTCGCACATCTCGGCGTGTACCATGTACTGACTGATTGCGGTCAGTTCATCGGCCAGCAGGAAATTGATTTTTGCGATGATCTTGTCGTTGCCTTTCATGGGAGCCTCCTGAAAGCAGATTATCCCTGCGAAGGTTCCAAACCTTCGCAGGGTTGGACGGGTTCATTCGTTGAACATCTGTCCCACGCTGCGGCCTTCGTGGGCGCGGCGGATGACTTCGCCCAGCAGCGGCGCGACCGAGAGCACGGTCAGGCGTTTGCCGAGCAGTTGGCATTTTTCCGGCGAAATGGGGACGCTGTCGGTGGTGATGTACTCTGTGACCGGCAGGGCGCCCAGGCGCTCGATGGCGTCCGACGAGAAGATCGGGTGGATGAAGGCCACGTAGATGCGCTGGGCGCCGTTCTCCTTGACCAGGTTGACCGCCTGGGCCAGCGAGCGGCCGGTGTCAATCTCGTCGTCCACCAGGATGACGTCGCGGCCTTCGACCTCGCCGATGATGGTCAACGCTTCGGCGCGGGCGTCGTTGGCCACGCGGCGCTTTTCGATGAAGGCGATCGGGGCATCAATCCCCAGCGCGAAGTTGCGGCCTTTCTTGGCGTAACCCAGGTCCACCGAGACGATCACCGGGTCTTTCATGGAGGCGCGCAGTTTCTGGTTGACGTAGTCAACCAGCAGGTACTGGGATTTCAGCACGTCGCCGGGGATGGAGAAGAATCCCTGGATCTGGCCGGCGTGCGGGTCAATGGTCATGTAGCGGTCGGCCCCGGCAATCTGGACGATGTCGGCCACCAGGCGGGCGGTGATGGAGACGCGCGGCTGGTCCTTTTTGTCCGAACGCCCGTAGCACAGGTAGGGGACGACGGCAGTGACGCGCGCGGCCGAATCCAGCCGCAGGGTCTGGAGCATGATCAGCAGTTCCATCAGGTTGCGATGGACGGGCGAAGAGGTGGTCTGGATGACGTACACGTCCTGCCCGCGCACGCTGCCGTGCAGTTTGACGAAGATGTTCTCGTTGGGGAAGACGAGCACATCGCGCCCGCACAGTTCCGCGCCGAGGTAATCGGCCACCTTCTGCGCCAGGTCGGGGGAGCCGGTGCCGGCATACAGTTTGATGCCGCCGTACACTTTCATCTCGCTATTTGCCATGGGGTTTGCCTTTCTTGTCGTCCGCGTCCCGCCCGGAGCGAAGGACGCTCATGAACAGCATGTCTTCGTAGTGACCGTCCCGGAATGTCCCCTCGCGGAAACGACCTTCGTGGACGAAGCCGGCTTTCTCGTAGGCGCGGATGCCGCCCTGGTTCGCCGCGTCCACGCGCAGGAAAACGCGGTTCAGGTTCAGGGTCCCGAACCCGACGCGCAGCAGCAGGCGCATGGTCTCGGTCCCGTAGCCCTTGTTCCAGCAGGATTTGTCCCCGATCATGATCCCCGCTTCGGCGCTGTGGCTGCGCTGGTCGAAGCCGAACAGTCCGCAGTTGCCGATGAGCCGCCAGCCATCGCCGTCGCGGATCTCGATGGCGAAGGGCTGTTCCTCGAGCGGATGCTTGAGCATGTCCTCGAACCAGCCGTCTTCGTTGGCCTGCGAGAGGGGCAGGTTGGCGGAAATGAAGCGGCGCACGTCCGGGTCGTTCAGCCACTCGACAAATTTTGGCAGGTCGCTGCGTTCATCGCGGCGGAAGCGGATGCGTTCTCCGTAGATCATGGCCTTCTCCTCAGCGGAAATCTGATTCGATTATACTATCCTTGACCAGCCGCGCGTGAGGATTTCCTGGATTGATCCCTGGCTGTCCGGAAATTTTACCAACCGCCCCTCTGACCGATTTACAGATTCAAACAAAAAGCATTAAAATCAAATCAGTGCATGACGGTTGCATTTGCACCATTTTTGATTTTCAGGCTTGTTGTTGAATCAAGCGCGTATGGAATGATGTTCCTGCATTAGTTGCATTAAAAATGACCATCCAATAAATATGGGAAAAATACACCAGCACCCTCTGTTTTAGTGTTTCACAAGTTGTGCTATACTGGCAGCATACAGGCGAGTTATGCCGACCGAGACCCACACTGAAATGCGAGCCGATTGGCCCCGCTGGGCCGACTCCCTCCGCCGCCGCGGGCTGGGGAACCTGGCTGCCTGGGCGCTGGAGGCTGCCGGTCCGCTGGCGCTGCTCGGCGCGCAGGCGCTCTATTTTGGCGGGCCGCTACTGCGCCCGGCGCTTTCAGGCGCGGCGCTGGATAACCTGGCCGGCCTGCTGGAAGATGAAAACGAGCGGCGCTCATTCGTCAACTTCCTGCGCGAGGAGGGACGGGCGTGATCTGGGTCGGGCTGGCCGGTTTCGCCGTGGTGCTTTTCACAGCAGGCCTGATGCTGGGGCTGTCCTTCCTGCGCCGCAAGTCCGCGCCGGCCTTCCGCGACCTGCCGGCCTTCGCCCGCCTGCGCCAGGCGGTGGGACGGGTGGTCGAAGACGGCACCCGCCTGCACGTCTCGCTCGGACGCGGCGGGCTGACCACGCCGCAGGGAGCCGCCGCGCTGGCCGGCCTCGGAATGCTGCGCCGCCTGGCAGACCTGACCTCGGCCTCCGACCAGCCGCCGGTGGCCACCTCCGGCGATTCGGCCATCGCCATCCTTTCCCAGGATACCCTCCAATCCTCCTTCCAGACCATCACCCCCGGCGCGGCCTTCGACATCACTGCCGGCCGCCTGGCCGGGCTGACGCCGTTCTCCTACGCCGCCGGGACCCTGCCGGTGATGCACGATGAGAACGTCTCCGCCACCCTGCTGATGGGCAACTTCGGCGTGGAGGCCGCCCTCCTGACCGACGCCGCCGAACGCACGAACACCTACCTCCTGGCGGCGAGCGACAACCTGCCCGCCCAGGCGGTGCTGTACGCCAGCGCCCCCGACGCCCTCATCGGCGAGGAACTGTTCGCCGCGCAGGCCTATAACGGCGGCGGGCCGCTCCACTCCGCCAGCCTGACGGTGCAGGACATCCTGCGCTGGCTGTTGATCGCCGTCCTGCTCGCCGGCGCGGCGCTCAAACTGGCAGGCTTCCTATGAAGTTCAAATTCAAGGGACTGCTCTCCACGGCCATCGCCATCGCCTCCGGCGTGATGGTCCTGCTGGGATACTTTTTCACCGTCCCCGCCCTGGTGAACGTGCGCATCGAACTGGTGAACTGGGCGGTCATCCTGGCGGCGTTCGCCATCTTCGTCGGCGTGGTGAACCTGCTGGCCGTCCACGGCAACAAGGTGCGCAGGAAAGAAAAGGGGAGGTTCTACAGTTTCATCCTGGTGATTTCCCTGTTTGCCACCCTGATCCTCGGGCTGGCGCTCCGCCCCGAGCATCCCACCGTGGCCGCCCTGTTCGACTCCGTCCAACTGCCGGTCGAGGCCAGCCTGATGGCGGTCCTGGCCGTCACGCTGACGTATGCCAGCATCCGCCTGCTGCGCCGCCGCCTGAACCTGGTCGGCGTGGTCTTCCTCGTCACCGCCCTGCTGATCCTGCTCGGCGCCGCCCCGCTGCCCTTCTTCGGCGACATCCCGATCCTGAGCGACGTTGTGCGCCCGTTCCTCACGCAGGTGCTGGCGGTGGGCGGGGCGCGCGGCCTGCTCATCGGCGTGGCGCTCGGCACCCTGACCATCGGCCTGCGCATCCTCTTCGGCGCGGAACGGCCCTACGGAGGGAAATGATGGCCGACGCGCTCTGCCCGACCTGCGGCAAGTCCAACCCGCCCAAAACACAGATCTGCGAATATTGCGGGGCGCGCATCGAGCTGTCCATCCATCCCGGCGAGCAGCCGGTCAAGAAGGTCACCTCCGAGTTCGAGCGGGTTTCCCTCCCCGGCGGGAAGACCCCCATCCATCCCGGCGACAGCCCCACGAAAAAAGACACCGGCGAACTGGAAAAGGCACTGCCCACCTGGCTCCAATCCGTGCGCAAGGGGGAGCAGACGCCCGCCGCGCCTCCCCCCGACGCCTGCCTGCCTGCCGCTTCCGAGCCTGCCGCGCCCCCCGCGGCCGCTCCCGGCGAACTGCCCGACTGGCTGGCCGGGTTGAAATCCGGCGCGGAAGATGAAGAGGAAGTCCCCGAGTGGCTGACGGGCATCCGCAACAAGCTCGATGCAGACGGGGGCGCGCCGCCCGCCGACGAGACGCCGGTCCAGCCGGCGGGCGAGGAGTGGCTGTCGCGCCTGGGAGAGCCGGCCCCCGAAGGGAAGGCCGCGCCCGCCGAGGGCCTGCCCTCCTGGCTCACCGGGATGGAGGCGGCCAGCCCCGGGCCGGAAACCCCGGCCGCGGGGACCGCCTCCGAGCCGGAGTGGCTGGCGCGGTTGAAGGAAGAAACTGCCGGTACGGAGACCGGGTCCGAGGTCCCGCCCGGCGCGGCGCCCGACTGGCTGGACAGCATCCCGGCCGCCGTGACAACGAATGCTGCCGCGTCCGCCCCGGCGGAGGAGACGCCGGTCCCGCCCGCTCCGTCCGAGTCGCCGGACTGGTTGAAGCAGTTGCAGGCCGACGCGGCGGCCACCGGGCCAACGAATGCTGCCGCGCCCGAGTCGCCGGCTGCCAAACCGTTCAAGACCGGGTCGCTGCCTCCCGTTGGCGAACCGGCTCCCGACTGGTTGTCGCAGTTGCAGGCCGAGGCTGCGCAGGGACCGGCCGAAGAGGGCTTCCAGGCCGCGGCCGCGCCGATGAAAGACGAGACTCCCGCCGGGACTGCCCCCGACTGGCTGGCCGGGGTGGAAGAGGCCGGCGCAGCCGCCAGCGGGACATCGGCGCTCATCCAGGACCGGGAGGCCGCCCCGCAGGCTGAAGCAGGCACGTTCTCCATGGAAGACCAGCCGGACTGGCTCTCCACGCTCAAGCCGGAGGAGGCCGAACAGTCTCCCGCCCCGCAGGCCGAAGCCGGGGCCGGGGAGGAGATTCCCGAGTCGCTCGAAAAGGCCGAACTGCCCTCCTGGGTGCAGGCCATGCGCCCGGTGGAGGCGGTGGTGGCGGATGTAAAGACGACCCCGCTGGACGCCAACCAGCCCGCCGAACAGCGCGGACCGCTGGCCGGCCTGCGCGGGGTGCTTCCCCCCGCCGCCGGGATGGGCGCGCTGCGCAAGCCTCCGGCGTATTCCATAAAATTGCAGGTCGGCGAGGGCCAGCAGCAGCACGCCGCCCACCTGGAGCGGATCATTGCCAACGAGTCCGAGCCGCAGGCCATCCGCAGCCAGGCGCGTCTCTTTTCGGCGCGCCTCCTGCGCTGGATCATCGCCCTGACGCTGCTGGTCGTCATCGGCGGGACGATTGCGGCGGGTGGGAATATCGTCCCGGCCAGCCCGTTGATCCCCTCGGAACTGCTTCCCACGATGAAAGTGATCGGCGACCTGCCGTCCAATTCGCCCGTGCTGGTGGTGTTCGATTACCAGCCGGCGCTTTCCGGCGAGATGGAAGCCGCCGCCGCGCCGCTGATTGACCACCTGCTCTTCAGCGGGGCGCGGCTGACCCTCCTCTCCACTTCGCCGACCGGCCCGGCGCTGGCCGAGCGCTTCCTGCAAAACACGCAGGCCGAGCACTACCAGACCGGAGAGCCATACGTCAACCTGGGCTACCTGGCCGGCGGCCCGGCGGGCATCCTCGATTTTGCCCAGAACCCGGCCGCGGCCGCGCCCTACAGTTTGAACGGCCAGCCTGCCTGGCAGACGCCGCCCCTGCAAGGAGTGCAGCGGCTGGGCGATTTCGAGGCGGTCATCGTCCTGACCGACGACCCCGACATTGGCCGCAACTGGATCGAGCAGGCCGGATCGTACCTGGACGGGACGCCCATGCTGATGGTCATCTCCGCCCAGGCCGAGCCGATGATCCGCCCGTATTACGACTCCGGACAGTTGAAAGGCTTGGTTTCCGGGCTGGCGGGCGGGAGGGCCTACGGACAGGCCACGCAGCGCCCGGGTCCGGCCGGCGCATACTGGGACGCGTTCAGCGCCGGGATGCTGGCGGCGGAGATCATGATCGTCGCCGGCACCGTCTGGAGCGCCATCTCCGCGTGGCGGGAACGCCGCCTCGCCCGGCAGCGGGAGGTGCAGCCATGACGGTTTCGATGGATCTCATCACCGGGCTGGCCGCCTTCCTGCTGACCGTGATGGTGCTGAGTTACCTGATCGGCGACAATCCCTTCTTCCGGCTGGCGATCCACATTTTTGTCGGCGTGGCGGCGGGATACGCCGGGGCGGTGGCTTGGCACCAGGCGCTGTGGCCGAAACTGTTCCGCCCCATCGTCTACGGCACGCTGGCGGAGAAACTGCTGGCGGTCATCCCGCTCCTGCTGGGAATCCTCCTGCTGGCGAAACTCTCGCCGCGCGCCGCCCGGCTGGGCAACCCGGCCATGGCCTACCTGGTGGGCATCGGCGCGGCGGTGGCCATCGGCGGCGCGGTCATGGGGACGATCTTCCCGCAGACCGCCGCCACGGTGAACTTGTTCGGCGTGACCGGCGATGGGATGGCCGAGAAATTGTTCGAGGCCAGCATCGTGCTGGCCGGAGCGGTCACCACGCTGGTCTATTTCCACTTCGGCGCGAAGGCCGCGCCCGGCGGCCCCCGGCGCGGAAAATTCGTGCAGGCCCTGGGCTGGGTCGGGCAGTTCTTCGTTGCCATCACCTTCGGCGCATTGTTCGCCGGCGTGTACGCCGCCGCCATGACGGCGCTCGTCGAGCGCATCTACTTCATCTGGATTTTTCTGGGTTCTCTTTTTTAGACTCTTATGCCTGCCTCGCTGATTGACGCTGAATCCCTGCTCGCCGTGGACGTTGGCACTGTGACCACGCAGGCCACGCTTTTCGACGTGGTCGAGGGCATCTATCGCTTCGTCGCCGCCGGGCAGGCGCCCACCACCGCCGCGGCCCCGTTCCGCGACCTCCGCGAGGGGGTGCGCCAGGCCATCGAGTCCCTGCAAACCATCACCGGCCGCACCTTCCTGGGCCCCGACCACCAGGTCATCATCCCGGTCCAGGACGGCGCGGGCGTGGGCAGTTTTGCCGCCACCCTCTCTGCCGGGCCGGCGGTCAAGACCGCGCTGGTCGGCCTGCTGGACGACGTTTCGATGGAAAGCCTCCAGCGGCTGGCGCGTTCCACGTATGCCCGCGTGGTCGAGACCATCGGCCTGAACGACCCGCGCAAGCCCGAAGAACAACTCGACAGCCTCCTGCGCCTCGGCCCCGACCTGGTGCTGATGGCCGGCGGCACCGACGGCGGCGCCACCCGCTCGGTCGAGAAACTGCTCGAAGTCATCGGCCTGGCCTGCTACCTGCTCCCCGCCGACAAGCGCCCGGCCGTCCTGTACGCCGGCAACCAGAACATGGCCGGAGAGGTCAAAGCCTCGCTGCAATCGCTCGCCTCGGCGCTGACCGTCTGCCCGAACATCCGCCCGGCGCTCGAAAGCGAGGACCTCCAGCCTGCCCAGCGCGCCCTGGCCGAACTGCTGACCCGCATCCGCGCCGGCCAGATGAGCGGCGTGGAGGAACTCAACACCTGGGCGGGCGGCACCCTGCTCCCGACCGCCTCCGCGCAGGGGCGCATCGTCCGCTTCCTGAGCGAAGTGTACGGGGCCAAAAAAGGCATCCTGGGCGTGGATGTTGGCGCATCGAACGTCACTGTGGCGGCCGGCTTCGGCGGCAGCCTGACCCTGGGCGTGTACCCGCAGTTCGGCCTGGGCGAAAGCCTCTCCGGCCTGCTGCGCTTCACCAGCCTCGAAGACATCCAGCGCTGGCTCCCGCTCGACATCCCCGCCGACACGGTGCGCGATTACCTGTACCAGAAATCCCTCTACCCGACCACTCTCCCGGCGGTGGTGGAAGACCTGGCCATCGAGCAGGCGCTGGCGCGCCAGGCCCTGCACCTGGCGATGAAGAACGCGGCGCGCGAATTCCCGGCCGCCGCGGCCCGCCCGACTCCCGGCCTGCTCCCGTACTTCGAGCCGATCCTGGCGGGCGGCAGCGTGGTCACGCATGCCCCCACGCTCGGCCAGGGCCTGCTCATCCTGCTGGACGCCATCCAGCCGGTCGGGATCACCACCGTCATCCTCGACCAGAACAACCTGATGCCCGCGCTGGGAGCGGCCGCCAGCCGCAGTTCCATCCTGCCCATCCAGGTGCTCGAATCGGGCGCCTTCCTGGGGCTGGCAACGGTCGTCGCTCCCGTTTCCTCGGTGAAGTACGGGACGCCGGTGCTGCGCGTGTGGCTGACCCACCAGAACGGCAGCCAGACCCAGTTGGACGTCAAGCAGGGCGCGCTGGAGATCATGCCGCTCACCAGCGGGCAGTCGGGACGCCTGCACTTCGAGCCGCTGCACCACGCCGACGTCGGCTTCGGTCCCGGCCGCTCCGGCGACCTGACCGTCAGCGGAACGGTGCTGGGCGTGGTCATTGATGCGCGCGGCCGCCCGCTGCGCCTGCCCGCCGAACCCGCGCGGCGGCGCGAACTGCTCAAGAAATGGCTGTGGACGGTAGGAGGCTGACCCATCCATGCTGGCTTCTGTTGCTCACATCCTTGCGTTGACCACCATCCGCCGCGAACGGCTCCTGCCGGTTCCCGGGAGGGTGGTTGCCCGCCTGGAGCAGAAAGTCTCGCCGGTGGACGTGATCGCCGAGGCCAATTTCGGCCAGGACCACGTCCTGGTGGATGTGGCGCGCACGCTCGGCATCTCGACCGAAGCGGCGCACAAAATGATCCAGTGCAAGATTGGAGACCGCGTGACCGAGGGCCAGGCGCTTGCCCAGAAGACCGGCCTGGTCCCACATGCGGTGCGCGCTCCCTGCGCCGGGCGGGTGATCATCATCGGCGGCGGGCGCATCCTGCTGGAGGTCGGGGAAGGCGCGTACGAACTGCGCGCCGGCATGCCTGGCATGGTAACGCGTCTCATCCCCGAACGCGGCGCGGAGATCACGGTCCACGGGGCGCTGGTGCAGGGCGTGTGGGGCAACGGCCGCGTGGACGCCGGCCTGATGCTGCCCCTGCTCTCTGCTCCCGACGAAATGCTGGAGCGCGGCAAAATAGACGTCAGCATGCGCGGCTCCATCCTGTTGGGCGGCATCTGCGAGGACCCGGCGGTCCTGCAGGCGGCGAGTGAACTGCCTGTGCGCGGCCTGATCCTGGGCAGCATGGCGCCGGGACTGATCCCGCTGGCGCTGCAGGCGCGCTACCCGGTGCTGGTGCTGGACGGGTTTGGCCGCCGCCCGATGAACAGCGCGGCCTATAAACTATTGACGACCAGCGCCAGGCGCGAAACGACCCTCAACACGGCCGGCTTCGACCGGCACACCGGCGTGCGCCCGGAGGCGATCATCCCCCTGCCGGTCAGCCAGGACCCTCCGCCGCCGCGCGCGACCGAGGTCTTCGCCCCCGGCCAGACCGTCTGCCTGCGCCGCGCTCCCCACATCGGGGAGATCGGCGCGCTGGTCAGCCTGCGGCCCGGAGCGACGGCCTTTCCCAGCGGATTGCGCGCCCCGGCCGGGGAGGTGCGCCTGGAAAGCGGGGAACAGGTTGTCGTCCCGCTTGCAAACCTGGAAGTGATAGGGTGATATAATTCATCGAGGAGGATGCTGCGATGCTTGATCAAGGAACCGATCCCAACCTGAGTCCCACCACCGAGCCGCCGGCCGAGGAGTCCAGCAACCGCACGTTCATGATTGCCGTGGGCATCCTGGGAGGGCTGGTATTCATCACCATCATTTGCGTCCTGGTGTATGCCTTTGTCATTGGGCCGCGCCTCGCCTCGCAGAAGCCGGATGAGTTGGCGACTGTGGAAGCCCACAACGCCCAGATCAACGATGCGATGACGGCCACCTTTCAGGCCTCCCTGTGGACGCCGACCCCGCTGCCAAGCCCGCTGCCCACCGAAACGGTCGTCCCCACGGGGGTGGTTGCCATGGCCTCCGAAACGGCGACAAGCATCTACGACCCGCTGACGGCCACGATGGAGGCCCTGTACACGCAGGCGGCCATTGCCCAGTTGACGCCCACTTCCACGCTGGTGGCCCCCGAGGGCCTGCCCCAAGGCGGCTTTGCGGACCAGTACGGCGTCCCCGGCCTGATCATCATGGCAGCCGTGCTGGTGATCGTCATCTTCCTGGCGCGGCGCTTGCGCGTCGCTCCTGCCCGGCAAAAATAAAATGGGCGGGTGAACCGCCCATATATCCCTTCCCGGTAGCGCAAGATAACATCTTGCGTTACACCACGCTCTCGGCCACCGTTTCGCCGTACCCCAGCAGCGCCTTGACCATCTCCTGCGTCCGGCCCTCGGCGTAGACGCGCAACACCGGCTCGGTGCCGGAGGGGCGGATGAGCAGCCAGGAATCGTCGGCCAGGATGTACTTGACGCCGTCCAGCGCGCTGACCTCGGCCACCTTCTGCCCGCCGATCTCGGCCGGGGCTTTCTTGACCAGGAAATCGGTCATCTCGGCTTTGGCAACCGGGTGGTGCAGGCGCAGGTCGGTGCGTTCGTAGAAGGCCGGGCCCACGTCGGCCAGCAGTTCGTCCACCAGGGCTTGCAGCGGCTTGCGCATGGCGGCGGCGATCTCCACCAGCAGCAGTCCCATGATAGGTCCGTCGCCTTCGGGGATGTGCCCCTTGAACGAGATGCCGCCCGATTCCTCGCCGCCGAGCAGCACGTCTTCGCTCATCATGTAGTCGGCGATGTGGTTGAAGCCGACCGGCGTCTCGTAGAGTTTCAGGCCGTAGCGCTTGCACAGCCGGTCAATCATACGCGTGGTGGAAACCGTCCGCACCACCGCGCCGCTCCAGCCGCGCTGCTCGACGAGATAGCGCAGGGCCAGCGCCATGATCCGGTGCGGGTCCACGAACTGGCCGCGCTCGTCCATCGCGCCGATGCGGTCGGCGTCGCCGTCGGTGGCCAGGCCGAAGTCTCCCATGCCGGCGCCGATGGCCCCGGCCAGCGGGCCGAGGTAGCGGGCGATGGGTTCGGGATGGACGCCGCCGAAGCCGGGGTTCATCTCGCCGCGGATCTCGGTGATCTCGCAGCCGGTGCCTTGCAGGAAGGATTTGATGACGCCGCGCCCGGAGCCGTGCATCGAGTCGACCACGAAGCGCCGGGGGTTGTCGGCGATCAGGTCGCTGTTGATGAGCGTGCGCAGGTGGTCGAAGTAAGCGGGCAGGGGGTTGAATTTCTGAATCAGGCCCTTGTCGCGCGCCACCTCGAAATCCATCAGGTTCGGACCGCGCGCCCGATTCTCGTTGTCGTTCAGGTAGACCTCCACCCGGGCCGCCGTAGGCGGCCTTGAGTTTGACGCCGTTGTAGCGCGGCGGGTTGTGCGAGGCGGTGATCATCACCCCGGCGATGGCGTTCAGGTTCTTGACGGCGTACGAAATGGCCGGGGTCGGCGCGTCGGCCTGCGCCAGGCAGACGGTGAAGTTGTTGGCCGCCAGTACGCGCGCCACTTCGCCGGCATAGCGGTCGGAGAGGAAGCGCGTGTCGTAGCCCACCACGATCTTGTCCGGGGCGGGGGCGGGGCCGCCGTTGCCGGACTTATCCCAGTGTTCGGAGGCCACCGCGTCGGCGATGGCCTGGCTCAACATGCGCAGGTTGGTAAAGGTGAACGTGTCGGAGATGACGGCGCGCCAGCCGTCCGTGCCAAAGTGGATGGTCATTCAAAAACTCCAGGGAGGGATTTCAGTGCTTCACAATATGCTTCCGCTGGATTTGCAATCCAGCGGGGTGTCGGTGGATTACAAATCCGCTGTAAGCGTTTGGTGATCTGCCGAATTTGTCTACGGCGTCTGGGTGGGGACGGGCGTCGCCAGGGCCAGCACCGATTGCAGCACCCAGCCCTCGATCCCGTCCACGGTGCGAATGTGGACCCAAGTCAAGCCATCCACCACCACCGGCGGTTCGGGCAACAGTTCGACCAGGTAATCGTTAATCAGTGACGTGATTACGTATCCGCGACCGAACCCCGGCTCGGAGCGCACCAGAGTCCCGTCTCCTGCGCCGGAGGCGACGCGGGCGTAGATGGGTGTCGGGCGTGGTGTCGGCGTCTGCGACGGCGTGAACGTGGCCGCCAGGGTCATGCTCGGGGTGAAGGTGGGCGGATGCGTCGTGGCGGAGGGGGTCGGGGTCCAGAAAGCGGCGGCGACCGGCGAAGGGGTCGGGGTGGGCAGGATGACCGGGGGCGGGGAGAAGAACCCGGCCAGGATGTTTCCCAGTCCGCTCAGGAGCAGGATCAGCACCAGGCTGGCCAGTCCCGCCGTGACCGGCAGGAGGTAGCCGATGAAGGTGCGCGGGCGGAAGCGCAGCACGGCCAGCGTCGCCGCGCCGAGCAGCACCGCCAGGGCGAAGTGGAAGAGGAAGACCAGCAGTCCGTTCGGCCAGATGTCGGCCGCGCCGCTGCCCAGCCCAAACCCGGCCGCGCTCAACGGCAGGTAGAGTTCGTACACCACCATCACGCTGGCGAGGATGGGCTTTTCCTCCGAGCGGACGAAGGAGGCCACGAGCAGCACCGCGCCGAGCGCCAGCACGAACAGGTTGGGCCACCACAGGTGAGCCTGGATGTTGGCCTGTATCATCGGCAGGGGCATCCAGACGCGCGCCGCCAGTCCGGCCAGCGCGCCGCCGGCGAAGATGAGCAGTCCGCCGAACAGCAGTCCGGACAGCGTCAGGAAGAAGAAACGCCACGAACCGGTGACGGCGGCGAGGGTCAGGCCGACCCAGGGGGTCATCAGTGGGGCCAGCAGGATGCCGAGCAGGAGCAGGCTGTGCGAGTCGAGCAGGTAGCCCGCGCCCAGGATCGCCCCGCACAAGAGCGAGAAGAGGAAGAATTCGAAGGCCGGGAAGGCGCGCCGCCCCAATGTTTCGATCACGCGGGCGCGCTCGTCTTCGCCGGGCAGGAAAAGGGTCCGGCGGGCGCGGCGGCGGCGGGCCGGGGGCAGTTGGACGGGTACGCCGGACGGCAGGTTGTCGTCGGGGACGATGGGCTGGTCGGGCAGGGAGGGGTCTTGGGGCAGGTTCATGTTCGCAGGCTCGCCACAATCCGCAGGGGCCGGTCGAGCAGGTCCAGCGCGGTGAAAATGTCGGCCGCCACCAGGTCGGCGGCCAGCAGGGCGCTGACTGCCGTGCCTTCGGGGGAGAGGACGCAGATGCCCAGCGCGGCGGCTGCGAGCATCCCGGCGTCGTTGGCGCCCTGGCCGATGACGGCGACCGTCGCGGCGCCCAGGCGGCGGACGTATTCCGCTTTTTGCTCGGATTCATTTCCCGGGCTGACGCGCACCGCTTGCAGGGATAACTGGCGGTCAATTTCGGCCTGGCATCCGTGCGTGTCGGCGGTCACGAGATGGACCTCGAGCCGGCCGCGCAGGAGCGAGATGCGTTTCGCCAGCCCGTCCGGCAGGACGCCGTCCACGGCCAGCGTGCCGTTCACGTCCATGACCAGGTGGTGAAGTTGCAGGGTGCCGCGGCCGGGGATGTCCAGTTCGATCATTGGGCTTATTATACAACAGAGGGGCAAGACTTCCGTAATCGTGGACGGCTGTTCTTTGCCACGAATAACACGAATTGGCACGAAAAATTTAGGAAATTCGTGTCATTCGTGGCTGGATTCCCACGATATGAGAATTGTGAAGTAAAAGGGATGAGAATGCCTTAAGAGCCTGCCTTGACGCCGCTTTGGAGGGGATGGTAAGATGACTGCATGTATTTGCGTGATTCGAAGTGGAGCATGACCCGCAAGCGGAGACCGATCCACTGGTTCCGCATTATTTTGCTGGTCGCGCTGATCGCCATCGCCGTTTATGTGAATAAGGTGGTCGTGCCAACGATCCCGCCGCCGTTCGTCCCGACGGCGACCGCCACGCGCGACCCGGCTTCGTACGTGGCCGATGCGCAAAAAGCGTTCGACGAAGGCAAATTGCTCCAGTCCATTGATACGTACAATCAGGCCATCCGCGCCAATCCCGACAACCCGGCGGTGTACGTGGCGCTGGCGCGCGTCCAGATATTCGCCGGGAAGTACGACGATGCCCTGGTCAGCGCGGAATACGCCCTGCTGCTCAACCCCGACAACTCGATGGCGCACGCGGTGCGCGGCTGGGCGCGCATCCGGCAGGGCGATTTCGCCAACGCGGAAATTTCCATCCTGCGCGCCCTGGAACTGGATCCCAACAACGGCCTGGCGCACGCCTATTACGCCGAATTGCTCGGCAGCCAGTACATCAACAATATCGGCCCACTGGACGTAGTGGACCTATTTAGCGCAGAATCGAACCTGGCCATCCAACTGGCTCCCAATTCCATCGAGGCGCACCGGGCGCGTGGCTATATCCTTTACATCACCTCCAACTACGAAGATGCCGTGCCGGAATACAAGGCCGCCATCGAACTGAACCCGAACATCCCGGACCTGCACATTGACCTCGGCCTGACGTACCGCGCCCTCGGCCTGATTGATGATGCTGTCCAGGAATACACGCTGGCCAATACGCTCAATCCATCCGACCCGCGGCCCGACCTGTACGCCTCGCGCGCCCTGGCTTCGGTCGGCAGTTACGGACTGGCGACGCAATATGCCGAAGGGGCGGTCAGCACCGACCCGACGGACCCCTACCTGCGCGGCAACCTGGGCGTGATGCTGTATAAAAGCGTGGACATGACGAATGCCGTCATCCAACTCGGCCTGGCCGTTGACGGCGGTGCGACCGAAGACGGGCAAACCATCCCGCCGCTGGTGCTGACCGCCGGGGATGCGCGGGCGGTGGAGACTTACTATTTCTATGCGCTGGCGCTGGCCTATACCCGCCGCTGTGACCGGGTGCTGCAAGTCTCCCAGCAGATCCTGACCGTCGCGCCGCTGGATGAGACCGCCACCTATAACGCCAACTTTGCCCTCACCATCTGCCAGCAGATCATGCTGACGCCCGCCCCCGTCCCGACCGGAACAGCCACGCAGGTCACAGCCACACCGGGCGTTTATCCCACTCCCTGATTATGAACCTGAATCGCAGGCGCTCGCTCTTCTACGAACGGCGGCGCTCCAACGTGTACCGCATGTTTGCCTGGGCGCTCATCATCCTGGCCGGGGTCTGGCTCACGCTTGGCGTGCGGACCGGCCGGGTGGCGCCGCTCTTCCTGCCCACGCCGACCGCCACGCGCGTGGCTCAGTCCTATGCGCTGGAGGGGGATGCTTTTTTCACTGCCGGGAAACTGGAAGCCTCCATCCAGGCCTACCAGGACGCGCTGAGAATTGACCCCTCCAATGCCGAAATCCAGGCCAAACTGGCGCGCATCCAGACCTATTCCTCCAGCGTTCTGACCACCGACGCGGAACGGAAGCAGCGCCTGGCTGAGGCGCTCCAGTCTGCTGACATGGCGGTTGCCCTGGCTCCCGACGACAGCAATGCCCACGCCATCCGCTCCTTTGTTCTGGATTGGAATGCCAGCGCGGCCGTGACCACTGCCGAGCGCCAGTCCCTGCTGCTCGAGGCGGACCGGGAGGCCACCCGTGCCCTGCAACTGGACCCTCAGAATGTCCTGGCGCAGGCTTTCTACGCCGAGATCCTCTTGGACGAGCAGAAATGGGTGCAGGCCGAACAGGTGATCGTTGTCGCGGCTGAGCGCGGCCCGGATGTGATGGATGTGCATCGTATCTATGGCCTCATCCTCGAGTCCACCCTGCGTTACAGCCAGGCCATCGAGGAATACCAGAAGGCCATCGAGATCAATCCCAACCTGACTTTCCTCTATATTTCCGTCGGTCAGAATTACCGGCAATTGGCCTTCAAGAGCGAGATCCCATCCCAGAGCGATCAACTGTATGCTCAGGCGCTGGATTATTTTGCCAAGGCCGCCGACCTGAACAAACAACTGGAAATCAAGGACCCGCTGCCTTACATTGCCATTGCCAAGACCTATGCGCGGAAGGGGGATTACTTCGCCGCCGCGTTGAATATCAAGAAAGCCGTGGAGTTTGATACCAGCAACCCTGACTTGTACGGGCAGATGGGGGCCATTTATTACCAGGCCCGCAATTATGAAAGTTCGATCTATGCGTCTAAATGTGCGGTGGAAGGCTGCACTCCTGATGAGAGTTGCCTGGCGCGTTACGATGTGACTTGTGACCCGGCCCAGGGATATACCGGAGTCTCAGTGACAGGGCTGGAACTCTCGCCGGGTTCGAAGGACTACTATATGTATTATGGATCCGCTTTGGCTCTCTTCGCCCCGCGTTATCCGGAGTATTGTACAAAGGTGGTCAGCATTATGAATCGTGTCCAGGCGGAATATGGCGACGATCCAATCGTCAGCCAAAATGTTTCAACAAACCTGGCTGTATGTGCTCTCGTTGCCCAGCAGCAGGCCCAAACCCCGACCCCGGTCCCGACCCCGACGGCGCTGCCCACGCCGCGGCCGTAACCCCCCTCGTTCCCCCCATTTCCAAACCCGAACGGGGGGATGGGGAAGATGGCGGGGCAGGGGGATGTCAGAATTTTGTTAATTTTCTCCGGCGCCTCTTGACTTCCCTCCAAAAGGCATGTATCATACAGTTAGCACTCGCCCTGTGGGAGTGCTAAATTGCTCATAAATCCTATTACGGAGGCAAATATGGCGCTTAATCTCAAACCCCTCGGCAGCCGTGTGCTGGTCGAGCCGATCGAGCAGGATGACATCACTGCCGGCGGCATCGTCCTTCCCGAAACGGCCAAGGAAAAACCCCAACAGGGTCTCATCCTGGCCATCGGGCCGGGCGCACGCGACGAGGACGGAAAACGCATCCCCATGGATGTGGAAAAAGGCGACAAGATTTTGTTCGCCAAGTATTCCGGCACCGAAATCAAGATGGACGGCAAGAAGTACCTCATCCTGCGTGAGGAAGACATCCTTGCCATCGTCGGCAAATAATTGACTGGAGGAATGAACTATGGCAGCAAAACAACTCGTCTTTTCCGAAGATGCCCGCCGCCGTTTGCAGCAGGGCATTGACATCGTCGCCAATGCCGTGGCGACCACCCTCGGCCCGAAAGGCCGCAACGTGGCCCTCGACCGCAAGTTCGGCTCCCCGACCATCACCCACGACGGCGTGACCGTGGCCAAGGAAATCGAACTGGAAGACCCGTTCGCCAACATGGGCGCGCAACTGCTCAAGGAAGCCGCCACCAAGACCAACGACATCGCCGGCGACGGCACCACCACCTCGACCGTCCTGGCGCACGCCATCGTGACCGAGGGCCTGAAGACCCTGGCCGCGGGCGCCAATCCGATGCGCCTCAAACTGGGCATCGAACATGGCACCGACGAGGTCGTCAAAGCCCTGCGCAAGATGTCGCAGAAGATCGAGACCAAGGAAGAAATCGCCTCGGTCGCCACCAACTCGGCGGCTGATCCCGAGATCGGCAAACTGATCGCCGACGTGATGGACAAGGTCGGCAAGGACGGCGTCATCACCGTCGAAGAGTCCAAGTCGCTGCAGTTCGAGACCGAGTACGTCGAAGGCATGCAGTTCGACCGCGGCTACATCTCGGCCTACTTCATCACCGAGGCCGAACACATGGAAGCGGTCATTCCGGAACCCTACATCCTGATCTACGACAAGAAAATCTCCGCTGCCCAGGACATCGTCCCTGTGCTGGAGAAACTCGTCCAGATCGGCAAGCGCGACCTGGTCATCATCGCCGAGGACATTGACGGCGAAGCCCTGGCCACCCTCGTGCTGAACAAACTGCGCGGCATGTTGAACGTGCTGGCCGTCAAGGCCCCCGGCTTCGGCGACCGCCGCAAGGCCATGATGCAAGACATCGCCGCCCTCACCGGCGGGCAGGTTATCTCCGAAGAGACCGGCCGCAAACTGGAGACCACCACCCTGCAGGACCTCGGCAAGGCTGAAAAGGTCGTCGCTGACAAGGAAAACACCACCATCGTCGGCGGCAAGGGCGACTCTGCTCAGATCAAAGGCCGCATCGAGCAGATCCGCGTCGAGATCGAGAAGAGCACCAGCGACTACGACAAGGAGAAACTCCAGGAACGCCTGGCCAAACTCTCCGGCGGCGTCGCCATCATCCGCGTTGGCGCAGCCACCGAGACCGAACTGAAAGAGAAGAAGCACCGCGTCGAAGACGCCCTGTCGGCCACCCGCGCCGCCATCGAAGAAGGCATCGTCCCCGGCGGCGAGATCGTCTTCATCAACGCCGTCTCCGCCCTCGACAAGGTCAAGATGGACGGCGAAGACGAGGCCATCGGCATCAACATCGTCCGCAAGGCGCTCGAGGCCCCGATCCGCAGGTTGGCGCAGAATGCCGGCCAGGATGGCGCTGTCATCATCGAGAACGTCCGCCGCCTCGCCAAGGAACAGAACAACAAGCACCTCGGCTACAACGTCATCACCGGCGAATACTGTGACATGCTCAAGGCTGGCGTCATTGACCCGCTCAAGGTCGTGCGCGGCGCCCTCGAAAATGCCGCCTCCATCGCCGCCATGATCCTGACCACCGAGTGCCTGATCACCGACGTGCCTGAAAAGGATAAAGCCCCCGCCATGCCCCCCGGCGGCGGGATGGATTACTAAACAACCCCCACCTTTTTCCCCTCCCCCAATGCGGGGGAGGGGAATTTTTAGGTATAATCCTGACCAATGACCTCTTCACCGCTCAACCGCATCCTGCTCCTCATCCTTCTCCTCGCCCTCGGCCTGTCTGCCTGCGCGCTGGACCTCGGGCCGGCCTCCACGCCCACGCCGCTCCCCCCGCCAACAGGAACCCCCGTCCCGCTGGTTGCCACGGTCAACGGCGAAGACATCAGCCTCGAAGAATTCAACGCCGAACTGGCGCGCTACCTGGCGGCCCAGGCCGCCATCGGGAACACGGTCACGCCCGAAGCGGCCGCGCAGACCGTGCTGGACGACATGATCGTCACGCTCCTGCTGGGACAGGGCGCGGCCGCCCAGGGCTACGTGGTGGACGAAGCCGCCCTGCAGGCGCGCATGGATGCGCTGGCCGCGCAGGTTGGCGGTCCGCAGGCGCTGGCCGACTGGGAAACCGCCCACGGGTACAGCGACGCAGGCTTCCGGTCCGCGCTGCGCCGCCAGATGGCCGCTGCCTGGATGCGCGGCCAGATCGCCGCCGCGGTCCCCGCGGCCGCCGACCAGGTACACGTTAAACAGATTTTGCTCTATAATGCAGATACTGCCGGGCAGGTCTGGGCGCAGTTGCAGGCCGGCGCAGACTTCGATACGCTGGCCGCCCAGTACGACCCGGTCACGCAGGGCGAACTCGGCTGGTTCCCGCAGGGCTACCTGCTCGAACCGGCGGTCGAAGCGGCTGCGTTCGCGCTCCAGCCCGGCCAGTACAGCCAGGTCGTCCAGAGCGGAGCCGGGTATCACATCATCCTGCTGATCGAGCGCGATCCCGCCCGCCTGCTTTCGCCGGACGCGCGCCTAACCCTGCAGCTCAAGGCGCTTGCAGACTGGGTCGCCCGGCAGCGCGCCGGGAGCGCCATCACCCTGTGGCCCTGAGCGCAGCAAGGGAGAGAACTTGATGGATAATTTTGACCTGAAGCCAGAGAAGATAAAAACAACCGGACCGCTGGCCTGGAACATCCTGACCATCGTGACGCTGGTTGGCGTGTTGTGCCTGGGCGGGTATTTCATGAGCGTTTTTGTCAACCCGAATTCTGCGCTGAATCCCTTCCCGCCGCCGGTCCTGCCCACCTTGGTGGAGTTCCCGACCGCCACCTGGACCCCGCTCATGCCGCCTGCTACCTGGACTCCCAGCCCGACCCTCCAGCCCTCGCCGACCCGCACCGAAGCGCCGACCTGGACGCCGGTTCCCAGCAACACCCCGTTCTTCCTCTCCACCGGCACTTCGCGCTGGACGCCGACGCGCACGCCCACGGCCTCGCGGACGCCCAAAGCGACCTCCATGCCGGTCACAACGACGATTGCTTACTTGAGCAGTTCCTACTACCATCCCGATGCGGGCTGCAACTGGTTTGGGGTGGCCGGCCAGGCCGTGGACAAGAACAACGCCCCCATCATGTACCTGACCCTCCATTTGGGCGGGACGCTGGACGGCAAGACGGTGGATATCCTTGGACTGACCGGCACCGCCCCCGATTACGGGGTGGCGGGCTTCGAATTCCATCTGGGCGACCGGCCGGTTGCCTCCAACGGCACGCTCTGGATCCAGGTGCTGGACCAGGCCGGACAGCCGCTCACCGACCGCGTTTATTTCGATACGTTCGACAGTTGCGAGAAGAACCTGGTGCTGTTCCGCTTCAAGAAGACCCGCTGATCGGCTGGCGCTCGAATAAAACAAAAAGTCCTCGCTGCGAGGACTTTTTTTTGTGAGCGAGGAGAGACTCGAACTCTCAACCAATGGCTTAAAAGGCCACTGCTCTGCCATTGAGCTACTCGCCCGTGCGGACGGGAATTCTATCACGCCCATCTGCCAGCGTCAACCGGAACGGAGCAGATCGTCCAATTCCGTGAAATCGGCGCGGGAGGTGGAATCCAGGCTGAGCGGTGTGACCGAGACCAGCCGCCGGGCGCGCAGCACGTACACGTCGCTGTCCTCCGGCTCGCCGTCCAGTTCCGCCTCGACGCGGAACCCAAGCCGGGCCGGCTGTTCCCACGATTTGCGTACCGGCGCGGTCGGGACGAAGTATTTCTGGCGGGAACTGCGCGTCAGCGCCCAGGGAGTCTCGGCGGTGGCGTTCGAAGGCACGTCCACCTTCAGCAAATCCACATCGGGCGGGAAGCGCTTCTCCAGCAGGCGGCGGGCAAAATACGCCGTGAAATATGCCGCCGCCGAAAAATCCACCTCGGTCGAGTAGGAGAAAAAATGCTGCTGGTCGGTCTCCAGCGACATCGCCAGCGCAGGGATGCCCATCCCGGCCGCTTCCATCGCCGCGCCGACCGTGCCGGAGATGGCGATGCCGGCCGCCACGTTTTCGCCGTAATTGATGCCGGAGACGACCAGGTCCGGTTTGTGCGGCATGATTTCGAGGATGGCGTACAGAACAGCCTGCGCCGGGCTTCCGCCGACGGCGTAGACGGTCCAATCGCGGCCGCGCACGTTCAGGACCTCGGGCCGGATGACGCCGTCGGAAGTAGCCGGCAGGCTGCGCCCCATGCCTGAGGACTGGTCGCGCGGCGCGGCCACGGTGACATAGCCGAGGTCCGAGAGCGCCTCGGCCGCGGCCCACAGGCCGGGAGACTTGATGCCGTCGTCGTTGGTGAGCAGGATCTGTCGTTTTTTCATATCTGTCCTGAAAACAAAAGAGCGGGGAATTCCCGCTCATGGCGCCCCTTGCGCGACTCGAACGCGCGGCCTTTTGGTCCGCAACCAAACGCTCTAATCCACTGAGCTAAAGGGGCATAGGTTTTAAGCGGCGAGATTGTAATCCAGAATCGGGGGAGGGTCAAGGACGATTCCGCGCCTGTTCACTTCCGGCTCTTCTTGAAGGCTTCGGCAGTCTGGAGAATGTCGTGCGCCGAGCGGATGGTGCCCTCGGTCACCTCGCCGAGCATCTGCGCCAGTTCGAGCGTGCGCGGCTCGCCGTGCAGTTTCTCGACGCGCGTCAGCGTGCGCCCGCTCTCGATCACTTTCTGGACCTGGAAATGCTGGTCGCCAAAGACGGCCAGTTGTGGCAGGTGGGTGATGACCATCACCTGGTGGGCGCGGCCGAGGTTCCAGAGTTTCTCGCCCACCGTCCCGCCGACGCGCCCGCCGATGCCCTGGTCAATCTCGTCGAAGATGAGCGTGGGCACCTGGTCGGCGCGGGCGAGGACGTTCTTGAGCGCCAGCATCAGGCGTGAGGTCTCGCCGCCGGAGGCGATCCTGGCGAGCGGCTTCAGCCCCTCGCCCGGGTTCGGCGCGACGATGAACTCGACCTTGTCGAGGCCGGTGGCGTCGAAGGCGAGGCGCGTCCCGTCGGGGGCAGGAATGCCGTTTTCGTCGGGCTTCGTCTGGAAGTCCACGGCGAAGCGGGCGGAGGCCATTTTCAGGTCATCCAGTTCGGTCTCGATGGCCTTGCTCATCCGGTCGGCGGCTTCCCTGCGTTTGCCGGAAAGCGCCAGGCCCTGGTCGGCCAGTTTCGCCAGCGCGGCCGCCTCGGCGGATTCCAGTTCGGCGATGCGGGCGGAGGCGGTGGTGATGGTCTCCAGTTGTTTGCGGGCATCGGCGGCGAAGGCGATGACGGATTCGATGCTGCCGCCGTACTTGCGTTCGAGGCGGTGGATCAGGTCGAGGCGTTCCTCGGCTTCCTCCAGCCGCTTGGGGTTGTATTCGATGGCTTCGAGATAATTGCGGATACCGCGCGCCAGGTCGGCCAGGTTCTCCTCCAGCGCGGCGGACTGGTCGGCCAGCGCGGCCTGGGCAGAATCGATCTGCGCCAGTTTCGCCAGCGACTGGGCGGCCTGACCAAGCAGGTCGGTGGCGGCGGGCGATTCGGGCGTGCCCTCGTCGAGGACGGTGAGCGCCTGCTGGGCCAGGTTGGCGAGGGCCTCGGCGTTGGCGAGACGGTCGCGCTCGATACGCAAACTATCGTCCTCGCCGGGCTTGAGTTTGGCGGCTTCGATCTCCCCGGCCTGGAAGGTCAGCATTTCGATGCGGCGTTCGGCGTCACGCTGGGCCTCGCGCAGGTCGTTCAGTTCGCGGCGCAGGTCGAGCAGGCCGGAATGCGTCTTGCGGTAGGCCGCCAGCAGGGACTCGACGCCGGCGTAGCGGTCGAGCAGGCCGAGGTGGGCGCGCACGTTGAGCAGCGAGAGATGCTCCGACTGGCCGTGAATGTCCACCAGGAGTTCGCCCAGTTCCTTCAGCAGGGACAGGCTGACGGTGCGGCCATTGATGCGGGGGGCGTGGCGTCCCTCGCGGCGCACCTCGCGGCTGAGGGTCACGTAGTCCGGGTCCTCGAGCAGGTCTTCGCGTTCCAGGATCTCGTGCGCGGCGGCGCGTTCGGGACCGGTCAACTTGAAGACGCCCTCCACCCGCGCCAGGTCCGCGTCGGCGCGGATGGCGGTGGCGTCGGCGCGGCCGCCGAGCAGCATATCCACCGCGTCCATGATGATGGATTTGCCCGCCCCGGTCTCGCCAGTGAGGACGACCAGCCCCGGCCCGAATTCCAGTTCGAGGCGGTCAATGATGGCAAAGTTTTGGATGCGCAGTTCGGTCAGCATATTATTTTTTCAACTGAATGCCAGACAATCGGTGGTAGATGATGGGGACGGCGATGAAGAGATAAATGCCCTGGAAGATCAGACTCCAGAAATCGAGGGTCAGGAGCAGGTAGACCCCCACCGGCACCGCTCCCAGGATGATTGATGCGAGTATCGTGGTGAAAAGCGGTTTCGAGCGATGCTTGCGCGTGACGAAGCGCAGGGCTTCGGCGATGACGATCCCGACGGTGGGGGCAACTGCCGCGATGACGATCCAGGCGAAGAAACTGGCAATGCTGCCTACAAGGATCACCAGGACGCTGGCAAGGCTGGACAGGAAGCCGCCGACCAGGAAGCCAAACACATAATCCGCTGGCTGGGCGGTCTCGAAGATCTTTTGCTGGCCGCGCACGCAGTCCTTGCAGCGGTAGCCGGTGGGCGTGCGGACGGCGCACTTGGGGCAGATGGGGTTTCCACACTTGTTGCAGCGCAGGGTGGTTTCCACGCCAGGATGGCTGTAGCAATAGATGGGGGGCGGTTCGAAGGTCATCGCGGCAGTCCAATGGATGGATTTTGGTTCATGTGTGCGGTCAGGTTGCGGTAGAAGTAGCCGGGGTCGCCGAAGCGGATGAACTGGGCGGCGTAGTCGCCGGCGCGGATGTCCACCACGTCGTTCTCGGCCAGGCCGACCGGGATCTGCCCGTCCACGCTCAGGACGGCTTCGCCTTCCTTGACGAGGATGCTGACGGAGGTGCCCTCCGAGAGGACAACCGCCCGGTCCACGGACAGGTGCGGGGCGATCGGGATCAGGAGAATGTTGCGCAGTTCCGGCGGCAGGATCGGCCCCCCGGAGGCGAGGGCGTAGGCGGTGGAGCCGGTGGGCGTGGAGGCGATGAGGCCGTCGGCCACGTAGGTGGTCAGCAGGCGGCCATCCAAACTGGCCGACAACCGCACCGGGCGGACGGCCGCGCCGCGGCAGACCACCGCTTCGTTCAGGGCGTGCCAGTTGCCGAGCGAGTCGCCGGAGCGCAGGTGTTCGGCGCGCAGCATCATGCGGCTTTCAGTCCAGAACTCGCCGTTGAACAACTGCTCGATGGCGGCGCGCCATTCTCCCCGTTCGACCTGCATCAGGAAGCCGAGGCGTCCCGTGTTGATGCCCAGGATGGGCAGGCCGTACGGGGCGCACAGGTGGCTGGCCCGCAGCATGGTGCCATCCCCGCCGACGGTGATGAACAGGTCGAAATCGCCGGCCTTGACGCGTTTGCGCAGGTGGGCGTCGTCCAGCGTGCCGTGGACCGCATCCACGCCGCGTTCTTTGAGGAAGGCGCTGATGGCCGCGGCCTCCGTCACCGACTCGGGTAGTTTCGAGTAGGCGGCTACGGCAATGCGGTGGGGTGCGGGAGCGTGAGGCATGGGGCAATTATACCTGACCCAATCCCCTGCACCCCCTTCTCTGCGAGGGAAGGGGGATGAGGAGACAGGTCACGCCAGCCGGTCGTCGCATACGTCGCGGAATCCGCAGCGGCGGCAGCGGCGCTCTTCTTCGTGGGAGCGCGGCACGTCGGCGCGGCGCTCGTCAATGCGCAGGTCGGCGACCAGGTCCAGCAGGGCCGCCTCGAGGTCGCGCGTGTAATCCACGGCGAAGTCGCGGGCGGGGTAGTGGATGATGCCGTGGGTGGGGCGCTTGCCGTAGGTTTTGTTGATGAGGTGACAGTAGGCCGCCAGTTGGAAGATGTGCGAATCGTACGGCGCTTCCGGCGTCCGCCCGGTCTTGACCTCGACCGGGATGAGGCCTCCGTTCTGCTCGATGATGTAATCCGGCTTGCCGGTGAGGCCCAGTTCGGCGTCGTAGAGCGGCTTCTCGACCGGACCCCAGGCGCGCGTGTCGGTATAGACCACCCGTCCGCCGGGGAGGCCGGCTCCCTTCCGGCGGGCGGAAGAGACCAGGAAGAGAACAAGGGCGGCCACCGCCAGCGCGAGGCCGAGGTACAACGCCCACATGGTCAGTCTGCTCCTTCAACCATGAGCCGGTTTATTTCAGCACCAACGTGGTGCAGAACGCCGCCAGCGCCATCAGTGCGATGAGCAGGAGGATCGAGGCGGCTGTTCGCAGCAGGCCGGCCGCGACGACGGTGCGCCCGTGCTGGCGGTGCAGTTCCGTCCCGGAGAGCAGTTCCGCCTGGTTGGCCGGCTCGGCTCCCTGCCGCTGGTACCACCAGGCGCGGGTGCAGTAGAGATAGGTGCCAAGTTCGGAAGCGCGTACGGTTTTCATGGATTGACCAGGGTACAGCAAGACGTAGCACATATATTCTAACATGTTTATTGCATATTTTAACGTATAATTCCCCCCACGGAGGAACCCAGCCATGACCGCCCTGCCCGAAATTCCGACCGCCTTCCTGCTCGACTTCCTGATCAAACTGCTGAATACTCCTTCCCCGACCGGATTCGCCGAACCGGCGATTTTCCTCACCGAACAGACGCTGAAAGATTTCCCCGGTCTGACGCTCTCCCGCACTCGCAAGGGCGCGTTGACCGTCAGCCTGCGCGGCGAACAGGACGACGGTCCGCGCGCCGTGACGGCGCACGTGGACACGCTCGGGGCGATGGTCAAGGAGATCAAGTCCAACGGGCGGCTCAAACTGACCCGCATCGGCGGCTACATCTGGAACACGATCGAGGGCGAGGGCGTGACGGTGTTCACGTCGAAGGGGCGGCAGGTGCGCGGTTCCATCCTGCTGACCAAAGCCTCCAGCCACGTGTTCGGCGGCGAGGTGGGCGAGATGAAGCGGGACGAGGAAAGTCTCGAGGTCCGGCTGGACGCCCGCACAATATCCGAACTGGAGACGCTCGACTTGGGCATCCAGGTCGGGGATTTCGTCGCCTTCGACCCGCGCGTGGAGGTCAATGCCGGGTTCGTCCGCTCGCGTCACCTGGACGACAAGGCCGGGGTCGCCGCGCTGGTGGCGGCGGTCAAGGCGCTGGCGGATGCCGGGCTCAAGCCTGCCCGGACGACGCACCTGCTCATCAGCAATTACGAGGAGGTTGGGCATGGCGCGGCGGCGGGCATCCCCGCGGAGGTGGAGGAACTGCTGGCCGTGGACATGGCGGCGATGGGCGAGGGCCAGAACTCGGACGAGTTCCACGCCTCGCTGTGCGTGAAGGACAGCGGCGGGCCGTACCATCACGGCATGTCGAACAAAATGCGCCACCTGGCCGAGAAGCACGCCATCCCCTACAAAGTGGACATTTACCCGCACTACGGCTCGGACGGGGAGGCCTGGTGGCACGCCGGCGGCGACGCGGCGGTGGCGCTCATCGGTCCCGGCGTGGACGCATCGCACAACTACGAGCGCACGCATACCGAGGCGCTGGTCGCGACGACCAAGTGGGTGCTGGCGTATTTGTTGGAAGAGTAGATTAAACACAAAGGGCACAAAGGTTCACCACGGTCTTCCTTCGTGTTCCTTTGTGCCCGTCGTGTTAAAAAGGATTTTATGACCTTCACCGACTACCAGACCAAATCCCGCAAGACCGCCAAATACCCGGCCATCGGGCACGGCGTCATCTATCCCACGCTTGGATTGACGAACGAAGCCGGGGAAGTGGCCGGGAAGATCAAGAAGATTTTCCGCGACAAGGACGGCGTCATCGGCGAGACGGAGCGCGAGGCGCTCAAGTCCGAACTCGGCGACGTGCTGTGGTACCTGTCCCAGGTCTGCACGGAACTGGAAATTTCCCTCGACGAAGTGGCCGAGGCCAACATCGAAAAACTGTACTCGCGCCTGGAGCGCGGCAAGATTGGCGGGGATGGGGACAACCGGTAAACCTACTTACTATTCACCATTCTCTGCTCTCCAAACTCTAATCATCTTCATACAAAACCGTTCCCGCTTTTTGGTACAATCCAACTTGATTGTAGGACGAGATACTATCTCGTCCTACCGGGAGATTCTTATGGCCAGCACGGAAAAATTCACCCAACGGGCGCGGCGCGTGCTCTCCCTGGCTCACCAGGAAGCCGAACGCGCCCACCAGGGACTGATCGGCACCGAGCACCTGCTGCTCGGCCTGCTCGAAGAGGAAGGCGGCGTGGCCGGGCGCGTCCTGCGCGAACTCGGCCTGGACTCGAACCGCGTGCGCGAGATGATCCTGCGCGTTGGCGGCGAGGGACGCCATCCGGGCGGGCAGATCGAACTCGCCCCGGAGACCCAGCAGGCGCTCGAGATCGCCCTCGAAGAAGCCCGCAAAATGGGACATCACTACGTCGGCACCGAGCACCTGCTGCTCAGCCTGCACCAGGCCGGGGGCCACGCTGCTGAAGTGCTGGGCAAACTGGGCGTGACCGGCGACCAGGTCCGCCGCCAGGTGCGGCGCGTGCTTCAGGAAGGCGCCACGCCCCAGCAGTCCCTCGTCCCGGAGACGGCGCGGCCGGCGGGACGGCGCGACCCCAAGACGCCGCTGGTGGACCAACTGGCCACCGACCTGACCACTTACGCCGAAGAAGGCAAACTGGACCCGGTCATTGGCCGCCAGATGGAGATCGAGCGCGTCATCCAGATCCTGGCGCGGCGCACCAAGAACAATCCCGCCCTGATTGGCGAACCGGGCGTCGGCAAGACGGCCATCGTCGAAGGCCTCGCCCAGCGCATCACCGAGGGCGACGTCCCCGCGCCGCTGTTGGGGAAGCGCGTGCTCAAACTGGACGTGGGTTCGCTCGTGGCCGGGACGATGTACCGCGGCCAGTTCGAGGAACGCCTGAAGCGGGTGATTGACGAACTCAAAGCCACCAAATCCATCCTGTTCATTGACGAGTTCCACATGCTGGTCGGGGCCGGCGCGGCCGGGTCGGCGGTGGACGCGGCCAACATCCTCAAGCCCGCCCTGTCGCGCGGCGAATTGCAGTGCATCGGCGCGACCACGCTGGACGAATACCGCAAGCACATCGAATCCGACGCCGCGCTGGAACGCCGCTTCCAGCCCATCGTGGTGGCCGAACCGTCGGTGGAGGATACCATCGAGATTTTGAAGGGCATCCGCAAGATGTACGAGGAGCACCACCACCTCGTGATTTCGGATGAAGCCCTGGAAGCGGCGAGCAGGCTGTCGTCCCGTTACGTTTCGGACCGCTTCCTGCCCGACAAGGCGATTGACCTGATAGACGAGTCGGCCTCGCGCGTCCGCATGTACAAGTCCGGCGCGTCCACGTCAGCCAAAGATATCTACAAACAACTCAAGCAGGCGCGCGCCAACCGCACCCTGGCGCAGGAGGAAGGCAAGGCCGAAGACGTGCAGACCTGGCAGGCGCAGGAAGCCGACCTGAACGAGCAATTGAAGCGCATGAAATCTTCGTGGGAACGCGCCACCAGTCCGGTGGTCAGCAGTGAAGATATCGCCGAGGTGGTCGCCATGTGGACCGGCGTGCCGGTGATGCAGATGGCGGAGGAAGAGTCCAAGCGCCTGCTCAAAATGGAGGAGGAACTGCGCAAGTCCATCGTCGGGCAGGAGGAGGCCATCCAGTCCATCGCCAGGGCAGTGCGCCGGGCGCGGGCGGGGCTGAAGGACCCGAAACGCCCGATCGGCTCGTTCATGTTCCTCGGTCCGACTGGCGTCGGCAAGACCGAGTTGACCAAAACCCTCGCCAAGTTCATGTTCGGGAGCGAGGAAGCGCTCATCCAGTTGGATATGTCCGAGTTCATGGAACGGCACACGGCCAGCCGACTGGTCGGCGCGCCGCCCGGCTACATCGGCTACGACGACGCCGGGCAACTGACCGAGGCCCTGCGCCGCCGCCCGTACTCGATCATCGTTTTCGACGAGGTCGAGAAAGCGCATCCCGAAGTCCACAATATGCTGCTGCAAATCATGGAAGAGGGCCACCTCTCCGACGCCAAAGGCCGCCAGGTGGACTTCCGCAACGCCATCATCGTGATGACCACCAACGTCGGCGCGGAGGAGATCAGGAAGCAGACCTCGCTCGGCTTCCAACTCAAGCGCGACGAAAAGACCGAGGAGCGCGCCTCCTACGAAGAGATGCGCAAGAAACTGACCGAGTCTCTCAAGAAGGTTTTCCGCCCGGAGTTCATCAACCGGCTCGACAGCATCATCGTCTTCCGCGCCCTCAACAAGGACGACATCCGCCAGATCGTGACGCTCGAACTGAGCAAGGTGACCGGACGCCTGGCCGAACACGCCGTCACGCTGACGGCGAGCGAAGCGGCGCTGGACCTGTTGGCCGAATCCGGCTACGACCCGGAGATGGGTGCCCGTCCGCTGCGGCGCATCATCCAGCAGAAGGTGGAGGATCCGCTCTCGGACGCGCTGCTCTCCGGGACGTTCCGCGAAGGCGACACCATCCTGGTCACTGTCAGCGATGGCGAGGTGACGATGAAGCGGGCGGAGGAACCAGAGAAGGTGCCCGAACCGGTTGCGTAAACAAAATCTCCCGGCATCGCGAAGATGCCGGGAGATTTTTCCAAGTGGGTGATCTTGCTACCAGTAGTCAGCTAATTCTACGTACTGGAATTGCTCATGCGAGCACTCGCTCATATATCCAGTTCTACCCCGTTTTCCTCACACCAATCAGCGATAGCCGCATCCATTTCAGCAAACGCATCATCTAGGCTGGGATAGGATTTATCGCTTTCCCAAATGACCCCACCTGCATCCATGACGCGCAGAAAGATTTTGTCATAATCATTACAGCCAAGTTCAATACTTCCATTTTGCACCCAGGCCGAGACATGAGGGTACCTTTCATCAAAATGCTGCATATTTCGTGGGTTTACTTGAGAAGTTTCATGAACTCGTCGCGAGTCAGTCCGGCACTCTTGATAATTCGCAGTGTCAATCCGCGACCTAAATCGCGGTTATGCCACGGCACAACCACACGCTGGTCATCTGATTTACTCCATAAGACAACGTGGCTGCCCGTTTGATGGTCAACGATAAACCCCGCCTTCTCCAACGCGGCTATCACCTGGCGGGGAGTAACGGTGGGCAGGCGCGACATCAGGCTGTCTCCAGCATTACGCTCAACTGACCAACAAATTGCTCAGATGAATGTTCTGTTGGAATCGGCTCGCCGTGCTTGCGCAGGCTGGCGCAGTACGCCTGGATGGCATCTGCGGCCATCGTGCGCGCTTCTTCCAGCGTGCGCCCTTCCGTGTAACAGCCCGGCAGGGCAGGAACCGATACCAGATATTCGCCCTCCGGCTGACGCTCGATCACAATCGTAAATCTATATTCGGTCATAGTTTCCTCCGGTAAACCAACTCTCATGCAAGATTATAATACGGTTATGTCTGAAATTCACAGCGACAGTGCTTCACCCACTTTCCACATTGCCGGCATCCCGGTCTACGGCGACGCCATCCTCGCGCCCATGGACGGGTTCTCGGACTGGCCGTTCCGGTCGCTGTGCCGCGGCCTCGGCTCGGCGATGAGTACCACCGAGTTCATCAAGTCCGAGTTCCTGGTGCGCGCCTTCAAACGGATGGAGCCGCGCATGCGGTTCGACGAGACCGAGCGGCCGGTCGCCATCCAGATTTATGGTGAAGACGCGGACGAGATCGTTAGCGCGGCGCTGCTGGTGCAGACAAAGCGGCCCGACATCATTGACCTGAACATGGGCTGCCCGGCGAAATCAGTTGTTCACTATGGCGCGGGGGTGGGGCTGATGCGGACGCCGGTCAAGGCGGCGCGCATCCTGCGCAGGCTGACTGCCGCGCTGGAGATTCCGCTCACGGTGAAGATGCGCATCGGCTGGGACGATTGCCGGACCTGCGTCCTGCTGGCCCGCATCGCGGAGGAGGCCGGCGCGGCGGCGGTGGCCGTCCACGCGCGGACGAAGGAGCAGGGCTACGGCGGCGAAGCGGACTGGGACGCCATCGCCGCGGTCAAGGCCGCGGTCAGCATCCCGGTCATCGGCAACGGGGACGTGAAGACGCCCGCCGACATCGAACGGATGAAGGTCCACACCGGCTGCGAGGCGGTGATGATCGGGCGCGCGGCGGTCGGCAATCCGTGGATCTTTGCCCGGCTGGACAGGCCCGAGGTCCCGCCCGATGCGGTGCGGGAGATGGTGCACCGGCACCTGGAGCGCAGTATGCAGTTCTACGGTCCGCAAAAAGGTTTGATGATATTCCGCAAACATGCGATGCAGTACATGAAACTGTCCTGCATGCCGCGCTACCGGCGCGTGCAGATCATCCAGCAGAGCGAGCCGGAGAAGTTCCTGGCTTTGCTCGATGAGGCCTTCCCCGGAAGCCCGGAATCAAAATGAGCGCAGACGAAAGTCTGCGCTCATGATTTCCAACTGCGGGGTTACTTTTCTTTCGCGAACCAGCGGTAGAGCAGGCCTGCCAGGATTGCCCCGGCGATCGGCGCAACCCAGAACAGCCAGAGTTGGCCGAGCGCCTCCCCGCCGACGAAGATCGCCGGCCCGGTGCTGCGCGCCGGGTTGACGGATGTATTGGTCACCGGGATGCTGACCAGGTGGATGAGCGTCAGCGCGAGACCGATGGCCAGCCCGGCAAAGCCCGCCGGGGCGCGCTTGTCGGTGGCGCCGAGGATGACCATCAGGAAGATAAAGGTCAGCACGATTTCGGCGATCAGGCCGGCCAGCATGGAATAGCCGCCGGGGGAGTTCACGCCGTAGCCGTTGGCGGCCAGTCCGTTGGCGGCGATGGAGTAGTTCGGGTTGCCGCTGGCGATCAGGTAGAGCACGCCCGCGCCCGCGATGCCGCCGAGCACCTGCGCCACAATGTACGGGAGCAGTTTGGAGGCCGGGAAGCGCTTGCTGATCCACAGGCCGAGCGACACGGCCGGGTTGAGGTGGCAGCCGGAGATGTGACCGATGCCGTATGCCATCGTGACGACGGTCAGGCCGAAGGCGAGCGACACGCCCAGGAGTCCGATCCCGACATCCGGGAAGGCGGCGGCCAGGACGGCGCTTCCGCACCCGGCGAAGACCAGCCAGAATGTGCCGATGAATTCGGCGACGGACTGCTTGAAGGTGGACATTTGCATTCTCCTTTTATCGAATCTGATTTGTCTCTTTAACACCAGGGTGCGGTGCGGGTTATTCCGTGCGGGGAAATATACCGGCCGGGTTATGGGTTGGGAACGCAACGATTGGTTGGATCATCCCACTTGCAGCCGACAGTTCCTATGCAAGTGGTGTGATCGGTAATGGCGTAACAGGGCGAGGGCGGAGGCGGCAGGGTCGGCACAAAGCAAACCAGTCCGTTCACCGCGGCGGGGAAGGCGGGGTAGGTCTGGCAGGTCGGCATCGGGTCGAGCGGCCTCTGCAGGCAGAATTGCAGGATGCCCACCCCCGCAGACTTGTAGCCGTAACAGGCCACCCGTCCGGGATAACTGGAAGAGGTCACGCAGGTGTAGTTCACCGCTCCGTCTGTGGCGGTGTAGGTGACATCGGTATCGGGTGTGAGCCATGCGTAGCCGGTGTCAATGACGAAGTAGATTTCCAGTTCGTTGGCGCAGGCCGGGGGGCCGAGCGGCCAGTTGGGTGTGCCGAGCGGCGCGCACGAGATCCCGTTCAGCGAGTCGGGGAACTCGGCCAGCGTCTGGCAGGTGGGCGAGGGATCGCCCAGTCTCTGGAGGCAGATTTCCAGCGCGCCGGGCGCGCCGGTGGGCAAGCCAGCGCAGCGGATGCGGCCGGTGCTGTAAGTCTCGCCGCTGGGGGCCTCGGTGACGCACGAGTAGGAATTCGTCCCATCCGTGGCGGTGTAGGTGACGTTCACTTCGGGGACGAGCCATTCGTAGCCGGTCTCGACGACAAAGTAAAATTGCCCACTGCTGCTGTCGCATCCCGAGGTGGGAATCCACCAGGGGAATCCCGTGTCAATCGGGGGCAGGCCTGCCTGCACAGTGACGGTCTTCAGCGTCGGGTCCTGGTAGCCGGACGCGCTGCCGCTGGCGGTGGCGGTGATGACGATCCCGCCCGCGCCCATGTCTGCTGCGGTGACCACGTATTCGTGTTCGCAAGTCTGGGAAGAATCCGGCGACAGCGTAATCGGTCCGCAGACGGCGCCGGTCCGGTCGTCGGTGATGGTGACGCTCATGGCCGTGCTGGCGTCTTTGACCAGATACGTGACGTTGATGATTTGCCCCGGCGCGGAGAATGTGGTTGGAGAAAACTGGACTTCAAAGTTGAAGTTGGGGGTGTCCGAATTGCAACATCCCGTTGCCGCGCACCCCGTCAATACGAAGCCCATCACGGCGCAGATCAGCAGCAAGTAGATTACCCGGTTGTTCATTGCATCCTCCTTAAGTTTTTTGGCGTGCAGCAGCACGATTGTATTGTATATGAGTCCAAGTACCCACAAACATCCCACAATGGTGGGAAATCACTGGCCTGGAATCCGGCCGGGTGCGGGCGGTTATCGGACCGTGTGCCTGCCGCGCAATTTCGACGCCGCGGCGAACCCCAGCGCGGCCAGCAAAATGACCAGCGAGACAAGTTGGTGAAAGTTCATTCCCAGGAACACGCGCGGCAGGTCGCGCAGCGAATCGATGAGCAGGCGTCCGGCGGAAAAGAGGAGCAGGAAGATGACCGTCTGGCTGCCGGGGACCGGCTTGTGCGCCCGCCGCCACCAGAGGAAGCCGAAGATGGCGAAATCGAGGAGCATGTACATGATCTGGGTGGGATAGCGGTTTGCCCATTCTCCAAACCTGCCCGGCAGGAAGACGCCCCAGAACCCGTCTGTCCTGACCCCGTAACAGCAGCCGTTCAGCAGGCAGCCGATGCGGTAAACGCCCAGAATCAGCGGCAGGGACAGGGCGATGACGTCCAGCGCGGTCTCGGCGGACTGTTTGCGCAGCCGGGCAAATATCCAGCCGGTGAGCAGCGCGCCCAGCACTGCGCCGAAGGAGACCAGGCCGGTGGTGAAGAATTCGTGAAGCCCAAGCACATCCCAGCGCAGGAGCAGACGGAAGAGGATGCCGTTCACGACCCCCAACAGGAGCGCGGCGGGGATGGCTGCCGCGGCAAAGGTGAGGATGTGCCGGGTGGAAAAGCCCGCCCGCCTCGCCTCCCGCCAGCCAACCAGCACGCCGAGCAGGATGCCCAGCGTAGTGAAAACATAAGGAGCCTTGACTTCCCACGCGCCGATGGTGAAGAGTACAGGATACATTCTTCCCTGCTGCAATGGATTTTTGGTCGAGTGACCGACCTAACGGAAATGAAAGAGCGCCTTGCCGGTTGTGACGTCAACGCAATAGATGATCCCGTCCACTTCAAAATAGAGCCGTTCGCCGCGCCAGCCGATGATGGTGGGAACGGAGTAAAAATCGCCGCTCACGGCTTTCAGCGGGACGATGGTTTCACCGCCGAGGGTCCCGTTGGCAGAGTCGAACGTCTGGATGACGAGCTGGTTGGGTTCACCCTGGAAGGTGAACAGGGTCAGTTGACCGGCGGGCAGGCTGGACAGGTTCAGGGTCCAGGCCGGAGCGTCTTTGTCCACCAGGCCAGACATTTCGTCCGGCGGGTCAATCGGCTTGGCGTCGCCCATGTCCATCTGCCAGAGGGTTTCGCCGGAGGCGGCGTCGAGGCCGCGCAGTTCGAAGCGTTCGCTGCCGCGCGTCCGCCGGGCGCGGACGAGCAGCACGTCGCCGCTCACGGCCAGCGGGACGAATCCGTAATCCTCGTCGGCGAGCAGGGTGTACAGCGTGCCGGACGATTTGTCCACGGCCAGCAGTTCGTTGCCGTTGGCAAAGTAGATGTGGGTGTCGGTGAGCAGGCCGGTGAAACCGTTGGGCGAGAAACTGTACCAGCCTTCCCCGAATGTCTGCCAGACAACCTGGCCGCTGGCGAGGTCGAGACGCTGGATGCAGCCGGGGGAGGAATCGTAGACCAGGTAGATGGCGCTGCCCGCTTCGTCGAAGTACAGGCCGGCATTGGGTTTGAGCGAGTCTGGCGCGAATTCATTGGCAGGGCAGATGGGCGTGATGGTGCGCTGTTGGGAGCCGTCGGCGGGGTCGAGGAAGAGCAGGCTGTAGGTGTAGTCGCCGCCGAGATAATCGAACAGGACGAGCGAGCCGCCCTCCAGCCGCAGGGTGTGGTCGTAGCCGGAGAGTCGGCGCGACCAGACCAGCGCGCCGGTGGCGGCGTCGTAGGCCTGCACCGACTGGTCGAGGTTCGAGGTCAATACCCTGCCGTCGGCCACAAGCATGTTCGCCTCGCCATAGTTCAGCCGGTCGGGCATGGCGGCCTGCCAGGCCAGGCTGCCGTCGGCGGCCCGGAAGGCCAGCAGGTCCGCGCCGCTGGCGACGAAGATAAGGCTGCCGTCCGCGGCGATGCCGTCCACGTAGTCGCCGGGCAGCGGGTCGGAGCGCCAGCGCAGTTTGCCGTTCTCCCCGTCCACCAGGCCGACCAGATGGGACTCGTCGTTGACGTTGTAGAACGCGGCGGCCACGCTATTGTCTGGCAGCAGGATGGCGGGACCGTTGGCGATCAGGAGCGGGACGAACGGTCCGCCGGGCTGGGAAAAGGCAAACGCCAGGATCCCGCCAACGAACAGCAGGATGAAGAGGCCAATCCAACAGCCCAGCCGGGAGGACGTGTTGCCGGTCCGCTCCTTCGCCGCGGCGGGGGCGGGCTGCCCCGCGACCTGGGGCCGGGGCGGGACCGGGATGCCGGTCAGGGCGGCCTCGACCTGGTCCACCACTTCCTTTGCTTTTGTCAGGCTCACGTCGGCGGCTTCGCGGTAGCGCCGGATGGCCTCGACCTTGTTGCCCTCCTTGAGCAGGCGCTGCACTTCCTCCAGCACGCGCCCCATTTCGTCGGGCGTCAGCGGGCCGCTGGCCGTCTGGCGCGCTTCCACCATTTTTCCGGCGGCCAGCGTTTCGACTGCATCCTTGGCTTCTTTCAAACCGACATCGAACAGTTGGCGATAGCGCTTGATGGCTTCGACCATGTTGCCGTCCCTGGCCAGGCTGGCGATCTCCTCCAGCGCGGCGCGCGGGACCTCGGCCTGCGCCGCCGGGAATCCCGGCACGAGCGCCACGTTCTTGCAGAATTTACAGCGGACGAGGGCGCTTTTCCCGTCGAAATCCAGCGGCGCGCCGCAGGAGGGACAGGTGAGGGTTTGGGGCAGGTTCTCGGTCATGGGGGTCTCCGCAGGGCAGAAGGACGGGGGATCAGGATGATTATCGTCTTATCCATCCAATCGCGCAAGTGTCGTGCCGCCCTCACCCCCGACCCTCTCCCAATTTTGGGAGAGGGGAGTAACAACCTCCCGCACGGGGGAACCGGCGGGAGGAAACTTCGAGCATTGGGGCGGCAGGTGCGGCCTCAGGGCGTGACGAGGCGCAGGGTCAGGATGTAGTTGTCGTAATCCAGGTTGATGACCGCGCTGCGTCCGCCGGTCAGGCAGTAGAAATCTCCGACATCGGGGAGGTTCATGGTGCCAGTCTGCTGGCCGGTGTCGAGCGAGTAGAAACTGACAAGGTCGCCCATCACCTCCATAAATCCCAAACTGTCGCAGGTGAACGTTCCCTCCCAGATGCCGATGACCGTGCCGGTCGGCTGCCAGTTGCCGGTCGTGAAGATGTGCGTCCCGTCGCCGGCGGTGGCGGCGGCCAGCGTGCCGTCGGGCGAGAAGGACACGCGTCCCGGCTCCCAGGATTCGGTCGAGAGGGTGGCGGTCTTCGATCCGCTGCTGGCGTTGAAGACGTAGGTGTTGGGGTCAAAGGAGAACGAGTCGGCGATGATATAGCGTCCGTCCGGGGAGTAGGCCATTGACATGACGAAGTCGTTGAAAGCCTTGATGGAACGCAGGCGCGTGCCGTTGCTGGTGCTGTAAAGGCGGATCTCGCCGAGGTTGAAGCCGGCGGCCAGCGTTTTACCGTCCGGGGAGAAGGCCAGTGTGGTCACCCATCCGTCCGTCTCGGTGATGGTGGCGACTGCCTCGGCCTCGCTGCCGGGCGTAACCTGCCAGATGGTAATATTGCCGTTTTCGTTCGGGTAATATTCGGCGAACAGGATCTTCGACGGCTGGACCGAAATGGCGTCATTCGGGAACATGAAATCGAGCGGCAGGGGGAAGGTTGCCGTCCAGCCATCCTCCAGGTGGAAAACCTGGATGTCCCCGCCGTCGAGGAAGACGACCAGCGCCCTGCCGTACGGGGCGATGAACGCATATTCGAAAGCCTTACCCTCGCTGCCATAATCCACGGTCAGCAGGATCGAGGCCGGGTCGGCGACCGGGGTCTTGCTGGGCTGGACCGGGCGCGTGGCGGTGGCCGACGGCTGGACGGGCGGAGCCTGCGTGTCGCGCGGCGTCCGCGTGGGGCGCTGGGTAGCCGGGGGCAGGGCGGGCCGGTCGGGAGTGGCAGGCTCCGGCGTGCAGGCCGCTGCGGAAAGCGCCAGGCAAATGCCCAGCAGGATGGAAAATGCCTTTCTGGTGTTCATTCTTCGCTCCTATTTTTTCGACTGCGGTCCGGCCTTGCGGAGTTCCGCCAGGGTGATCTCGCCCTTCACGACCCGCTGGATCTCGGGCATGGTGTACCCTTCCATCAGCAGGTCGCGCACATCGTAGCCGATCGCCGCGCTGACCGTGCCGATGTTGGCTACCGGCTGTCCGCCCTGCGGCGGGACGCGCTCGAACGGGTCTTCCAGCACGGCCTCGGCGGGCTCCCTTTGACAGCCTGATGGAGCAAGGTCTGGAAAACCGGGAAATTGGCGATGCGGTTGTGCATGACCAGTTTCCAGGGGATGTGCTGACCTTTTTTGTGGACGGTCAGGTCGGCGGTCCGGGTGAAGCGCATCTTTTCCACGTCCGCCCAGGCCAGCGTCTCGGATCCGGCCGCGAACCCGCGCGCGCTGACGCCGATCTGCTCGCCGAAGGGAACCGTCCCGCCGGATTTGTACGCCGCCTGCGCGGCGGGGAGCAGCAGTTTGCCGGTCTCGGCCAGCACCGTGCGCCCCAGGTTGCGGATCGTTTCGTAGGCCATGTCCAGTTTGATGCGCCGCCCGTCTTTGGTGTGCACCGTGTAGGCCCACTGGATGGCGCGCCCTGCCCGCGCCGCGCTGCGCTGGTCATAGCCGATGAACTCGTAGACCGCGGCCACTTCGTCCCAACGGAACGAGGACTTCCGTCCCAGCCAGTCGTTGGCGGCCAGCCCGTGTTCGTACACGTCCACTTTGGCCTTCATCTGGGCGCGGTAGCCCCAGAACAGCCCCGCGGCGATGAGCCACATCACCACGCTCCCCACCCCCAGGCTGCCGATGAAGACCAGCCCGACGAGGATGAAAACCGGCATGACGTAGAGAATGATCTTCGCGTTCGCCCGGTTCGGTCCGAAAGTGGTCTTCAAGGAACCCAATGCAGTATCTGGCAACATATGCCCTCCCGTTCGTAAGATTTGTGATGAGATGAGTTTAGCACATCGGGCTTCTCAAAACATCTCCCCCAAAAGGTATAATACGAACATGTCCAAAACCCACACCCGTTACGTCTGCCAGCAGTGCGGACGCGTCTCCGCCGGATTCATGGGGAGATGCCCGCAGTGCGGTTCGTTCAACTCGATGGTCGAGGAGATCGTCAGCGACGAGCCTCTGGCGAAATCCACCGGCCGCGGCCTGGGCGGACGCTCCGCGCCGCGGCGGCTGAGCGAAGTCAGCGGGGACGCGGAAGACCGCATCCCGGTCCCGATTGGCGAGTTCGCCCGCGTGCTGGGCGGCGGGATCGTGCCAGGCTCCATCGTGCTCGTCGGCGGCGACCCGGGCATCGGCAAGTCCACGCTGATGCTGCAACTGGCGCTCGAAATGGCGAACAGTCTCCGGGTCCTGTACGTGTCCGGCGAAGAGTCGGAGCGGCAGATAAAAATGCGGGCGGCGCGGATCGCGCCCGAGGCGAAATCCCCGGCGGACCTGTTCCTCGTCACCGAGACCAACCTCGACGCGATTTTCGAGCACGTCAAGGCGGTCAAACCGGACCTGTTGATCGTCGACTCGATCCAGACCGTTTACCTGCCGGAGATGGAATCGGCAGCCGGCTCGGTCTCGCAGGTGCGCGAGTCTGCCAACCGGCTGCGAGAACTGGCCAAGTCCTCCGGCCCGGCGGTGTTCGTCATCGGCCACGTCACCAAAGAGGGGACGATTGCCGGGCCGCGCGTGCTGGAGCACATCGTGGACACGGTGCTGTATCTCGAGGGCGACCGCTTCCAGGCCTACCGCCTGCTGCGCTCGGTGAAGAACCGCTTCGGCGCGACCGCCGAGGTGGGCGTGTTCGAGATGGTCGAGCGCGGGCTGGCCGAAGTGGCGAATCCCTCCGAGGCGTTCCTGGCCGAGCGGATGGTCAACGCGGCCGGGTCGGCGATTGCGGTCACGATGGAAGGCACCCGTCCGCTGCTGGTGGAGGTGCAGGGGCTGACCAGCGCGGCGCAGTTCGGCAATGCCCGCCGCAATCCCAACGGCGTGGACTACAACCGCCTGCAGATGATCGCCGCCGTGCTGACGCGGCGCGTGCGCATCAACCTGACCGAGGCCGACATCTTCGTCAACGTGGTGGGCGGGCTGAAAATAGACGAACCCGCCGCGGACCTGGCAATTGCCGCGTCCATCGCGTCTTCCGCGGGCGAACTGCGCATGCCGGGGCAGATGCCCGTCCGTTTGCGCGAGGCCGCCAAACTGGGCTTCAAGACGGCCATCGTCCCGAAGCGTTTGCGCAAGGGTGAACCCTGGCCGAAGGAAATCGAAGTGGTCGAGGCGCGCTCGGTCCAGCAGGCGCTGGAAGCGGCGTTCGGGGTCCAGAAAGAAGCGCCGAAGGTCCGGAAGGTGGCAGAAGCATAACTCGAGTTGTTTCTCGATGAAGGGTATAATTCAAACATGCCAAACGGCCTCGATCTGGTGAAAGTGCGTTCGCTTGTAAAAAAGCGGCAGGTCATCTGGAGACGACATGCTCTGGAACGTTTGCTGGAACGCGGCCTGACACGCGCGATGATTTTCGATGCGCTGCTGGCAGGAGAGTTGATCGAAGATTATTCAGCCGCCCGGCCAGTTCCGAGCGGGCTGGTTTTGGGATGGCAGAGGAACCACCCCGTCCATGTGGTCATTGCTATCGAAGATGATGAGACCCTGGCAATCATCACGGCTTATGAACCAACCCTTGAACACTTTGGATCGGATTTTCGAACGCGGAGGAAACGATGACTGGTCAAACAGATATTTGTCCCATTTGCGGCGGAACGAAACGCCCCGGTAAAACCACCTTCACGGTGGACCTTGGTTTTGGCGTCATTGTGGTGCGCGATGTGCCCGCCCTGGTGTGCGAACAATGCGAAGCCGACTGGATTGACGACCGCACTGCCTCCCGGCTGGAGACCCTGGTGAACGAAGCGCGCCAACAGCAGAGGCTGGTGGAAGTTACCGCCTATCAAGCGGCGTAAAACGCCCCGGAGCTTTATTGCAGGGTGGGTTTTGGATTGATTCATTTTCCTCTTATCCAACGCTATTAAAATTCTACGTAAATCTACATTGACGGGATGCGCGCCTGTGGTACATTCGGGCTGCTATCCTCGTCATAACGCGCCCTCACGGAAGACAAGATGCTGCTAAAACGCTTGCAACTCGGCCTGATTCACGCCGCCGTCGCCATGACGCTGGTTCCCATTAACAGCACCCTCAACCGGGTGATGATCAAGGAACTGGCGCTCTCGGCGACGCTGGTCGCCGTGCTGGCCTCGCTGCCCTATCTCTTTTCCCCCATCCAGGTTGCCATCGGATCGTATTCCGACCGTCACCCGATTTTTGGACTGCGGCGTACGCCTTACATCCTGCTGGGTCTGCTGCTCTGCGTCGCGGGTGTTATTGTCTCGCCGCAGGTTGCTTTCTTGTTTGCCCAAAACTGGTGGCTGGGACTGGCTCTCGGCGTGCTGGCATTCGGGGCCTGGGGCATGGGCTTCAACTTCGCCAGTGTCTCTTACCTGGCGCTGGCTTCTGAAATCTCAGGCGAAAAGGGACGCGGCCGCACTATTGCCGTCATGTTTTTCATAATGATCGTCGGCATCATCCTGACCGCCCTCAGCCTGGCCCACATGATTGACCCCTACACGCCGCAGGCCTTGCAGCGCGCCTTCCAGATCGTGGGAGGCATGGCGCTTATTCTGGGCTTGCTCGGCCTGATTGGTCTCGAAAAACGAGCCGAGGAAACCTCGCGCGCTGAACACTACAGCCTGCGCCAGATGGCGCAAGCCATTGTGGGAAATTCCCAGGCGCGGATTTTCTTTGTTTATCTCTGGCTGCTGCTGGTTGCCCTGCTCGGACAGGATGTGCTGCTGGAGCCTTTCGGCGGCGAGGCATTTGGCCTGCCCGTGCAGGCCACCACGAGCATTACCGCCATTTGGGGCGGATGTATGCTGGCGGCCCTCTCCATCGGCGGCGTGTTGGAGGGACGCCTTTCCAAGCGCGTCATTGCCCAGGCAGGGAATGTCGGGGCGTTGGCGGCCTTCGTCCTGATTGCCATCAGCGGCCTGATTGCCAGCGTTCCGCTCTTCTACGCCGGCGTCATCCTGCTTGGACTTGGCACCGGCCTCTCCACGGTCGCCAACCTCTCGCTGATGCTGGACATGAGCACGCCTGCCAGCGTCGGCCTGTTCATCGGGGCGTGGGGCATGTCCAATGCCTTCTCACGCCTGAGCGGTTCCATCCTGGGCGGGGTGGTGCGCGATGCGGTAGCGCAACTGACGCAGAACCCGGTGCTTGGTTACGTGGCCGTCTTCGGCATCGAGGCTGGCTTGATGCTGGCAGCCGTTTTCCTGCTGCGCCGCATCAATCCGTCCGCCTTCCGGCAAAAAGCCGAGCAGATGTCTTATCTCGAGGCGGCAGCCCTGGCAGCGGAGAATTGACCATGCCGGAAAGCAGAGAATGGCTCACGCTCGGCCAGGCGGCCGAACTGCTCGGCGTGCATCCCAGCACCGTGCGCCTATGGTCGGACAAGGGCCTGCTGCCCGTCCACCGCACGCAGGGAAAGCACCGCCGCTACCGCCGCTCTGAAGTCGAGTTGTGGGCCAAAACCGCCCGCCAGCCGCGCGCCCTCGAACCGGAGAGCGTTGTCCAGCACGCACTGGTGCGGATGCGTTTCCAGATTGGCGAAGGCCACCTGGAAGCCCAGCCCTGGTACCAGAAACTCGACGACGAAGCCCGCCTCCAATATAGGCAGAGCGGCCGAGTCCTGGTGCAGGGACTGGCAAACTATCTCGCCTCTGATGGCGAGGACGCCATTGCCGAGGCGCGTTCGATAGGTTACGAATACGCTTCGCGCGGCCGCCGCTACAACCTGAGCCATATCGAAGCGGCGCAAGCCTTCCTCTTTTTCCGTAATATCCTGTTGCAGGCAATGATAGCCGTCTACCAGGAGACGAAGATCCCTTCTGGTGCGGCCTGGGGGGAGATGCTCCACAAGGTACATGCCTTTACCGATCAGATCATGCTGTCGCTGCTCGAAACCTGCCAGGCGTTCGAGAACAACCACCGATGAAGAGCCGTCCGGCGCGCTAGTAATCTTTGGAGGTTCCCATGCACTACCTTCCCTTCCTTTCCACCCTCGTCACCTTCGCCTTCGCCGCGGCGGTCTTCGCCCGTTATCTCAAGCGCCGCGGCCCGCACCTGCTGCTCTGGACCATCGGCCTGCTTTTCTATGGCATCGGCACGCTCTCGGAGGTGATCCTGGGATTCGCGTTCAGCGGACTGGTGCTCAAACTCTGGTACTTGAGCGGCGCGATGTTGACCGCCGCCTGGCTCGGCCAGGGGACGGTCCACCTGCTCGTGCGGAAGCGCGGCATCGCGCTCGCCTTGACCGTCATCCTGGCCGCCGTTTCACTGCTGGCCGCGGCCCTCATCCTGTCCGCCCCGCTGACTCCTGCCGCGGCGGCCTATAATATTGCCCAGCCGATCTCGTCCCAATACAAGGACATCCTGACGCGCGGCGGCCTGACCATCGCCCTCACCATCATCCTGAATATCTACGGCACGCTGACGCTCATCGGCGGCGCGGTCTATTCGGCGGTCATCTTCTGGCGCAAGCGCGTCCTGTTCAACCGTATGATCGGCAATGTGCTGATCGCCGCCGGCGCGATGGCTCCGGCCCTGGCCGGCTCGTTCGTCAAACTCGGATTGCCCGACCTGCTCTACCTGTCCGAACTCATCGGTGTGGTGGTCATGTACGCCGGCTTCATCAAGGCGACCACCGTCCCGGCGAAGGAAATGGCTCCAGCCGCGGCGGCAAGTTAGCCCCCGCCAGCCCTCACCCCCGGCCCCTCTCCCAACCCTTCGACTTTGCTCAGGGCAAGCGGGAGAGGGGATTTTGTTTTACGGGTATAATCTTTTCACCATGCCCAGCGACAACCTCCTCTTCCTCTACGGCAACGACGAATTCGCCATCGCCCGGCGGCTGGCGGAAATCCAGTCCCGCCACGACAAGGACGGCATGAACACGGCGCGTCTCGAAGCGCGCACCGTCAGCGATGAGGAACTGAACAACGCGGTCAACGCCATGCCGTTCCTGGCCGAAAAGCGGCTGGTCTTCCTGTCGGCCCCCTCCGCCCGCACCTCCGCGCCGGCCGCGCGCCAAAAACTCCTGGACTTCCTGCTGGCCGCGCCGCCGTCCACGCTGGTGGTGATGTACGAAATGCTGGAGACGAGGGATGTAAAAAATCACTGGCTGGTCAAGCGCGCCATAAAAGGGGACTTCAAAAACGAGATATTCATGATGCCGCGGCTGAAGGACATGCCCGGCTGGATCGTCGCCGAGACCAAGCGCCAGAAGGGACAGATGGAACCCGCGGCGGCCTCCCGGCTGGCCGAAATGACCGGCGAGGAGACGCGCGTCGCCGCGCAGGAGATCACCAAACTGCTGACCTACGTGGACTTTGCCCGCCCCGTCAGCGTGGCAGACGTGGAGACGGTCAGCATCGTCAGCGCGCAGGGCGACGTATTCGCCCTGGTGGACGCGCTCGGTTCCGGTGACGGGAAGAAGGCGCAGAAGGCGCTGCATCAGTTGCTGGAGAACGAGGACTCGTTCGCGTTGTGGGGCATGGTCATCCGCCAGTTCCGGCTGCTGCTCCAGGCAAAGGAAATTCTTGACGGACGCGGGAACCGGTTCGATGTCCAGAAAACGCTCGGTGTGCACGAGTTCGTCGCCGGGAAGATTTGCGACCAGTCCGCCCGGTTCAGCCTGTCCGCGTTGGAAAAAATTTATCACCGCCTGCTGGAAATGGACGAGGCGGCCAAAACCGGCGAGATGCCGCTGGACGTGGCGCTGGATGCTTTTGTAGTGGGGATGGCAAAAAAGGTTCGTTCCTGACGCCGTTGTAAGCAAACTCTAATTTCCCTTTAATTGACATCCCGGCGCAATGGGGGTAATATAAAACATACCGACTGGTCGGTTTGTTTTGCCCCCGTCCTGTGGGACAAATTGCCAATTTGTCCCACAGCATGAACCAAATAATTTCGCCTTACCCTTTGGAGAACCCATGCCCCAACAGCGCAGTGAAGAGACCCGCGCCCGCATCCTGGACGCCGCCGTGCGGCGCTTTGCCATCTCCGGCTATAACGCCGCCAGTGTGGACGTGATCTGCAGCGACGCCGGCGTCAGCAAAGGCGCGTTCTACCACCACTTCCCGACCAAGCAGGCCGTTTTCGTTGCCCTGCTGGAAGGCTGGCTCAACACGATTGACGCAGCCATTGCCGCCATGCGCAAGCCGACCGTCCCGGAGACCTTCGTCCAAATGACGGAGGTGCTGCCGGCCATCTTCGCCGCAGCGGACGAGCGCCTGCCGATGTTCCTCGAGTTCATGCTCCAGGCCAGCCGCAACGAAGCCATCTGGCAGGCGACGATCGCCCCGTACCGCCACTACCGGGAGCATTTTGCCGGGCTCATCCGGGACGGCATCGCCGAAGGCTCGCTCAAGGAAGTGGACCCCGAGGCCGCCGCGGAGGTCATCCTTTCGCTGGCGGTGGGGTTGTTCCTGCAAGGCGTGCTCGATCCGCAGGGCGCCGACTGGCAGAACATTGCCCGGCAAAGTATGCAAATTTTGATGAACGGATTGGCAAAATAACCCTCACCCCCGTCCCCTCTCCCAAGCCCCAAAGAACGGGGTGGGAGAGGGGGGACAAAAAGGAGATTCAATGAATCTAGTTACTGGCGCCACAGGCCACATTGGCAACGTCCTCATCCGCAAATTATTGGAACGCGGCGAAAAAGTGCGCGCGCTGGTCTGGCAGGGCGAGGATACGACCTCCATCCGCGGCCTGCCCGTCGAGCAGGTGGAAGGCGACGTGCTCGACCCGTCTTCACTGGAGGCCGCCTTGAAGGGCATCGAGAATGTCTATCACCTGGCCGGCATCATTTCCATCATGCCAGGGAAACCCCCGTTCGTCTGGAAGGTGAACGTGGACGGGACGCGCAACGTGCTGGAGGCGGCGCGGCGGGCGCGCGTCCGGCGGCTGGTGTACACCAGTTCCATCCATGCCATTGCACGCGCCCCGCACGGGACCGAGATGGATGAGTCGCTCGGGTTCGACGCGGACAATCCCTACGGCGAGTACGACCGCTCGAAAGCCGCGGCCAGCCTCGCGGTCCAGCACGCCGCGCTGGCGGACCTGGACGCGGTCATCGTCTGCCCGACGGGCGTCATCGGGCCGTACGACTTCCGCGGCTCGGAGATGGGCGAGGTCATCCGCGGCGCGGCGGAGGCGAAGCCGATGTTCTACGTGGAGGGCGCGTACGATTTCGTGGACGTGCGCGACGTGGCCGACGGCCTGATCGCGGCCGCCGGGCGGGGACGCCGGGGCGAGAGTTACATTCTCGGCGGGCACAAGATCTCGGTCCGCTATATGCTGGAGACGGTGCGTGAGGTGACCGGCAAGGCCTTTTCCAGCATCAAGATCCCGTTCTCGCTGGCCGAGTTCGCGGCGAAGTTCATGCCCTGGTATTATTTGCGAACGAAGGCCAGGCCGCGCTTCACGCCCTACTCGCTGGAAGTGCTGCAAAGCAACGCCGACATCAGCCACAGGAAAGCCGAGCGCGAACTGGGCTTCAAGCCGCGCCCGGTCATCGAGACGATTGCCGACACGGTGCGCTGGTTCTTCGAGAACCGGCGGGCGCGGGCAGAGATTTAGCCACAGATTGCACAGATGAACACAGACAAAGACTGGAAAGACAAACTCGCCGTCGTGACCGGGGCCTCCTCCGGCATCGGCGCGGCCACTGCCAAACGGCTGGCGCGTGAGGGGATGCAGGTGGCGCTGGTGGCGCGCCGGGCTGACCGGCTGGAAACGCTGGCGGACGAGATCCGCCGCGCGGGCGGCCGCGCCCATCCCATCCCCGCCGACCTGACGCAGGAATCCGGCCGGGCGCGGGTTTTCACCGAGATCGAAGCGCGCTTCGGGCAAGCGGACGTGCTGGTCAATAACGCCGGGCTGGGCTGGTACGGCTACGGGGACAGGATGCCGTGGAAGACCGCCCTGGAAATGCTGCAAGTGAACGTCGAAGCGGTGGTGCAACTCAGCCTGTCGTTCCTGCCCGGGATGCGCAAACGCGATGGCGGCCACATCATCAATATCGGCTCCATCTCTGGCAGCATCCCCAGCCAGGGTGTGGCAGTCTACGGCGCGACCAAATCCTTCCTGGATAGTTTCACCACTGCCCTGCACCGCGAACTGACCGGGACGCGCGTCCACGTCAGCGTGGTGCGCGCCGGTCCGGTCCGCACCGAGTTCGGGGAGGCGGCGCTGGCCAAAGAAAACGGCGGCCACGTCCCGACCGAGCACATCGGTGTGACCGCCGGCCACGTGGCCTGGCGCATCTGGAAACTGCTGCTGCGCCCGCGCCGCGTCATCTACGTCCCCGGCTGGCTGCGGGTCGTCCCGTTGACCGAACTGGCCTTCGGCTGGATCATTGACCGGGTCGGGCCGCTGCTGCTGAAGCGGGGTCGTGGGGCAAGTCTGTAGACTTGCCCTACTCCAATTTCCGTATTGACCAGCCTCCTGTTTGACCGTACAATGCGGGCGTGATGAACATCCGCAACGATCACGCCGGTTTCTTCCTTCCGGACCACGATCCGCCTCGGCGCGGGACCTCGAACCTGTTCCCGCGTTTTGACGCGTATCCCGCCCTTACCGTTTTTCGTTTCCCCGGAGAAAGAAAATGACCGCTTTACCGTTTCCTTCCAAGCGCGCCCCCGTCTTCGCCGACGTTCCCGACGAAAAGTGGAACGACTGGCGCTGGCAGTTAAGCCACCGCCTGAACACGGCGGAGGAAATTGAAAAAGTCATCAAACTGACCGACTCGGAGCGCAAAGCTCTCAGCGCGGCCAACCTGTTCCGCGTGGAAGTGACCCCGTACTTCATCTCCCTGATTGACCCGAACGACCCGGACGACCCGGTGCGCAAACAGATCATCCCGACCGACCGCGAGATGGTGCCGTTCACCGCCATGATGGAAGATTCGCTGGCCGAAGACCGCCACTCGCCGGTCCCCGGCCTGGTGCATCGCTACCCAGACCGGGTGCTGATGCTCGTCACCACGCAGTGCGCCTCGTACTGCCGCTATTGCACGCGCTCGCGCATCGTCGGCGACCCGGCGGCCACGTTCAAGCGCGAAGAATTCGACATGCAGATCGAATATCTCAAACGCACGCCCCAGGTGCGCGACGTGCTGCTCTCGGGCGGCGATCCGCTCGTGCTGGCGCCGAAGATCCTGGAGGAACTGCTGGCACGCCTGCGCGAGATCCCGCACATCGAGATCCTCCGCATCGGGTCGCGCGTCCCGGTCTTCATGCCGCAGCGCATCACCGATGACCTGTGTGAGATGCTGCAAAAATTCCATCCCTTCTGGCTGAACATTCACGTCAATCACTCGAACGAGATCACCAAAGAACTGGCCGAGGCCTGCGACAAACTGTCCCGCGCCGGCATCCCGCTCGGCAACCAGTCGGTGCTGCTGGCGGGCGTGAACGACAATGTCCACATCCAGCGCCAACTGGTACAGGATTTGGTGCGCATCCGCGTCCGCCCGTACTATCTCTACCAGTGCGACCTGGTGGAGGGCGCGGGCCACTTCCGCACGCCGGTGGCCAAGGGCATCGAGATCCTCGAAGGCCTGCGCGGACATACCTCCGGGTATGCCGTGCCGCAGTACATCGTGGACGCTCCGGGCGGCGGCGGCAAGATCCCGGTCATGCCCAACTACCTGCTCTCGATGTCGGACCACAAGATCATCCTGCGCAACTTCGAAGGTTACATCGCTGCCTACGAGGAACCGACCGATTACACCCCCGCCATGGCGGCTAAATACAAGGGCCTCAAGCGCCCCGAACCGGGGCAGGAAGGCCTGACCGCCATGCTCGACGGCGAGAAAATGTTCGTCAAACCCGAAGGCTTCGACGAGGTTCACGACCGGCACGGCATCCAGCACCGGCTGAAGGATGAGTCCAAGTGGAAGCCGCTCGGCATCGGGTCCGGCGAGGAGAAGTAGGTCCGGCCCGCCGCGGTGGTCCTGGTCATGGTTTCATGGTTATGGAAAGGAGGCGTCTGTTGAAAAAATATTTTGCGCCGGTGGCAGTCCTGCTGATTACCGCGTTGGTGCTCCCTGGCTGCGGCGCGCTGATTCCCGCGCCGCTGCCCACGCCCCTGCCGCCGGAGATGATCGGCACGGAGATCGTGCAGACTGCCGCCGCGCTCGCCGCCCAGACGGCGCTCTATGCGCCTTCCCCCACTGCCACCCTGATCCCCAGCCGTACGCCGCGTCCCTCGGAAACGCCGCGGCCCACGCGCACGCCCTCCATCACGCCCTCGCCGACGGTCACGTTCGTGGTGCATGTCCCGTCATTCATCACGCCGTCGGCCACCCGGCCGTACCTGTCTCCCACGCCATCCCGCCCATCGGAGAACTATACGCCCAAGCCGCTGCCAACCGCCATCCCGGTCTACGGGGCGACGGTGTATTCGCAGACCCCGGCCAACGGTACCGTCTTCGCGCCGGATGATGATTTCATCGCCACCTGGCTCTTCTCCAACGATACCGATCGAATCTGGGACCAGCACGAGGTGGATTTCGTTTACTATGAGGGCGACAAGTTTTCCGCGCCGGGCGACTGGGTCGTTGACCTGCCCAAGAACGTCGGGCCGAACCAGACCGTCACGATCTCCGTGCGCTTTATTCCCCCCCTTCTTCCCGGCACGTACCGGACGACGTACCTGCTCCACGAGGGCAACCGGTATTACATCAAAGTGAGTCTGACCATCGTCGTCGTTGTACCAACCCCCTAGCATGGAAAGGAATCCCGATGCAATATCGCCGCCTTGGCCGTTCCGGCCTGAAAGTCAGTGAACTCTCGTTCGGCTCGTGGGTCACCTTCGGCAACCAGATGGACGAGTCGCCGGCGCGTGAGTGTATGGCCGCCGCCTACGATGCCGGCGTCAACTTCTTCGACAATGCCGAAGTGTACGCCAGCGGCCAGTCCGAAACCGTGATGGGCGCGGTCTTGAAAAAACTCGGCTGGCGGCGCGGCAGTTACCTCGTCTCGACCAAGTTCTACTGGGGCCTGCACAACGGTACGAACGAGAAGAATACGCTCAACCGCAAGCGCCTGCTGGAAGCCATGGACGGCTCGCTCCGCCGTCTGCAACTCGACTACGTGGACCTGGTCTTCTGCCACCGCGCCGACCCGGAAACGCCCATCGAGGAAACTGTCTGGGCGATGCACGACATGGTCGCGCGCGGCAAAGCCGTTTACTGGGGCACGTCCGAGTGGAGCGCGGCCGAGATCATGGCAGCCTGGCAGATCGCCGACAAGCATCACCTGCACAAGCCGGTCATGGAACAGCCGCAGTACAACATGCTGATGCGCGAAAAAGTGGAACGCGAGTACGCCCGCCTCTACACGGACCTCGGACTGGGTCTCACCACCTGGAGTCCGCTCGCCTCCGGGCTGTTGACCGGCAAATACAACGACGGCATTCCCGCCGACAGCCGCGCCAACTTGAAAGGCTACCAGTGGCTGAAACCGTCCATCACCGACCCAAAGCGGATCGAGACTGTAAAGAAACTTGTCCCCATCGCCGCGGACCTGGGCGTCAGCATGGCGCAGATGGCAATCGCCTGGTGCCTCAAGAACCCCAACGTCAGCACTGTCATCACCGGAGCCAGCCGGGTCGCACAGGTGGAAGAGAACATGAAAGCCCTGGATGTCGTCGAGAAACTCACTCCGGAAATCATGGCCCGCATCGAAGAGGCGCTGGGCAACAAGCCGGAAACGGGAGAATAAAAAAAGCAAAAAACGGAAAACAAAAACGGCGCATGGAATTCCATGCGCCGTTTGGCTTTCTGTGACCGTTATGCAGCCGGCGGGAGCGGCTCGCTGGGAGGCAGAATGTCTGCCGGGGGAGCCTCGGGCGCCTTATCCTTCTTCGTTCGCAGGGTCAGCACGCCGACCACCACCGGGATGGCGATGAAGAAGATGGACAGGCACAGGGTGATCATGCCGTAATACCACGGAATGTAATGAGTGTAGTAATACGACGTTTCGTAGGGGACCAGGCCGGTCGTCATGACCGCGCCGCCGAGGCACATTGCCAAACCCGGGCAGCCGCACAGCACGACAGCCGCGACGGTCCCGATGATGGCGCCGGTTTTACTGGGTTTCTTCTCTTCCATAGGTCATCCTCCTGAATGATTGACGGTGATGTCAGTATACAATCGAAGCGCGCTTAACGCAAGCGTTTGGGGGAAATTTCACGAAGCGGGGAATGTTGGTTAACTCCTCAGCGCCGCGCTGAGTTCCTGCTCCAGCCGCTTGACGATGCGCGCCCGCATCCCGGCCACATCCCGGTCGGAGAAGGTCTTGGTCACCGCCTGGTAGGTCAGGTTGTAGGCCAGGCTCTTCTTCCCGGCGCCGATTTTCTCGCCGCGGTACACGTCGAACAGGCGCACCTCGGTGACAATCTTGCCGCCCGCCTGCCGGATCAGTTCGGCCACGCGCTCGGCGGGGACGGTCTCATCCACGACCACGGCCAGGTCTTCGAGCACGGGCGGGAGCGTTGGCACAGGCTCGGTCTGGCGGAAGGCGGGAACCAGCCCGAGCAGGGTATCCAGGTCGAGGTCCGCGGCCAGGACCGGGGTCCGGAACGAGGCGGGCCAGTCGTAGCGTTCGCGCACCTGCGGATGCAGTTCCCCAAAGATGCCAATCTGCTTTTCACCCGACAGAATTTTCGCGCATTTCCCAGGATGAAAACTTGGATGACCTGCCGGTTCGAACCGGACCTCGGGCAGGCGCAGCCCGTCGAGCAGTGCGGTGAGGATTCCCTTGAGGTCGTAGAAATCCATCGGGGCGGTGTCGGCCTCCTGCCAGCCGGGCAGGGCACGCGGGCCGGAGAGGACGATGGCCAGGCGGGGGAGTTCGTCGGGCAGGCCGCCGCCTTCAGAGGCGAGGAAGAGCGGGCCGATCTCGAACAGCGCCAGCCGCTCGCGGACGCGGGCGTTGCGCTCGGCCGCATCCAGCACGCTGGCGAGGAGGCTGTGGCGCAGGACGGACTTGTCGGGGGCGATGGGGTTGGCGATGCGGACGTAGGGTTTGTCGTCGGGCGGGGCGCCGGGCGGCAGGCGGCGGGACTCGCGCTCGGGGGTGGTGAAGCGGTAACTGACGATCTCCTGCATGCCCTGGGTCACGAGCAGGTCGCGGGCGCGCTCTTCTTTTTCCAGAGCCGGGTTGCCCAGTTGGAGCGGGAGTTCGTCGGCCATGCGCGTTTCGGGGAGGTTGTCGTAGCCGTGGACGCGGGCGATCTCCTCGACGAGGTCAGCCTTGCCGGTCACGCCTTCGCCGATGTCGAGCCGGTGGTCGGGAGCGGTAACCAGTAAACAGTGTTCAGTTTTCAGTGTACAGTGAAAGTCGAGGCGTTCCAGCATGGACTTGATTTGCGCGATGGTCAGGTCAATGCCCAGCACGCGCTTCACGTCGGCGGGGGAGATTTCGATGGCCGGGGCTTGCGGCGGGAGCGGGTAGTTGTCCACCAGGCCGGGTGCCACCGTCCCGCCGGCCCAGGCCTGCATCAGGTCCAGCCCGCGGCGGACGCCGCGTTCGGCCATGGCCGGGTGGACGCCGCGCGAGAAGCGGTAGGAGGCTTCGGAGGGCAGGGCGTGGGCGCGCGCCGTCCGGCGGATGTTGATGAAGTTCCAGGCCGCGCCTTCGAGCAGGACGCTGCGGGTCTTTTCGCCGACCTCGGACTCGAGTCCGCCCATCACGCCGGCCATCGAGAGTGCCCCGGCTTGGTCGCAGACCAGCACGGTGGAGGCGTCCAGCGTGCGCTCGACGTTGTCGAGGGTGGTGAGTTTTTCGCCGCGTTTGGCGGTGCGGGTGATGATCTTGATTTTCTTGTGGGGCGAATTGGCAATTCGCCCTACGAGCACTTCGTAATCGAAGGCGTGCAGCGGTTCGCCAAGTTCCAACATGGCGTAGTTGGTGGCGTCCACGATGTTGTTGATGGGGCGCATCCCGGCCAGTTTGAGCCGCCGCTGCGCCCACGCGGGGCTGGGACGGAGTTCGATGTTCTGGATCAGGCCAAGCACGAAGCGCGGGTTCATCTCAGGATTGGTAATCTCAATTTCTGCAAAATCACCAACCTCTGCCTCCCGCCGACTGCCTCCTGCCGGCTGCTTCAGCGGCTTGCCGGTCATGGCGGCGATCTCGCGCGCCAGCCCCAGCATGGACGCGCAGCGGGCGTAACTGGGCAGCAGTTTCACGTCGAGGACGGCGTCGCCCAGAATGTCGGCCAGCGGGGTCCCGGCTTCGGCGGCGTCTTCGAGGAACAGGATGCCTTCGTGTTCGTCCGAGATGCCGAGTTCCTTCTCCGAGCAGACCATCGAGTAGGAGTCCACGCCGCGGATCTTGGCGCGCTTGAGAGTGGTCAGGACCAGTCCCTCCTGATGGCCGTCGTAGATCTGCGCGCCTTCTTTGGCATACGCAACTTTCAGCGGTTTTGGCAGGGGGCCGACGCCTTTGAACTCGAACAGGTTCGGCGCGCCGGTCAGCACAACGTGTTCCTGCTGGCCGTCGAACAGTTTGCACAGCACCAGCCGGTCGGCGTTGGGATGCGGCAGCACCTCCGAGATGGAGGCCACGACGATCTTTTCGCGGTCCCATTCCAGGCCGGTGACGTGCGCGTCCATGCTGCCGGCCTGGGGCATGGGCAGGCCGAGGATGCGGATTTCCTCCACTTCCATCCCGGCCATGGTCAGGAGGTGCGCCAGTTCGGGAATGGAGAGGTCAATGTCAACGAAGTCTTTCAACCAGGATAAGGGTGCTTTCATAAAAACTCCTTGATATCAGAGAACAGAGATTAGAGAACAGTGTCAGCTCTCTTCTGAAGATTCGGTTATGTAGGATTCAGATAGTTCATGGATGGCATGGGCAGAGCCGGGTTCGTTCGCGCCTTGCTTACTGCGTTTGAGATAGGCAATGTAGTCATTGAGCATCCGATCAATCTCGTCACCTTCGGTTGATAATTCTTTGTAGAGAGTTTCAGGAATATAGTTTGCTTCAAAAGAGAAGACGAGATGACTCAGGGTCTCTTCCAACGAGCCGCGGGCGATGTAACAAAAACGGACATTGTCTTGATAGTAAAAACGTCCATAGCCTTCAGCGATATTTGCCGAGATACTCAACGATGAGCGCCTGATCTGGGAATTCAAATTCCACTTTTCTTCGGGCGGAAGTAGCGGCAGCACGTCACGATAAATCCTTAGCGCGAAATCTTTCGCGCGCTTCCAGACCTCCAGCCTCGTCAATCCTTGAACACTCATTCGCGAGTTCTCCTACTGTTCTCTTTTCTCTGCTCTCTACTCTCTGAAACTAAAACTGCTCCAAAAACCGTAAATCATTCTCCCAGAAATAGCGGATATCGCTGATGCCGTAGCGCAGCATCGCAATGCGCTGGGGGCCGAGGCCGAAGGCGAAGCCGGTGTAACGCTCCGGGTCATAGCCGCCGTTTTTCAAGACAACCGGGTGGACCATGCCGCAGCCGCCAATCTCCAGCCAGCCGCCGCCGCAGACCGCGCAGCCTTTCCCGCCGCACAGGAAGCACTCGATATCGTACTCCGCCGACGGCTCGGTGAACGGGAAGAACGAAGCCCGGAAACGGGTGCGGGTTTGGGGTCCGAACAACCGCCGCGCCATGTCGGCCAGCGTCCCCTTCAGGTCGCTGAACGTGATGCCGGGGCCGACTGCCAGTCCCTCCAGTTGGTCGAACTGCGTCTCGTGACGGGCGTCCACCTGTTCGTAGCGGTAGACCATGCCCGGCAGGACGATGCGCACCGGCGGCGGGTTGTGCGGGTCGAGCGCCGCAAACTCGCGCATGGCGTGGATCTGCCCGGGCGAGGTGTGTGTGCGCAGGAGGACCGGGTTATCGCCCCGCCCTTCGGCCTCGACAAAATACGTGTCCTGCATGTCGCGCGCCGGGTGGCCGACCGGAAAGTTGAGCAGTTGGAAATTGTACTCGTCGCTCTCGACCTCGCGCGAGCGATAGACCTGGAAGCCCATCTCGCCGAAGACGCGGTACAGTTCGCGCAGGATCTGCGTGTCGGGATGCAGGCGGCCGGGCGGGACGCGCCGCCCGGGCAGGGTGACGTCGAGCCGCTCCCCGCCGAGCGAGCGTTCGAGCGCCGCCTGCCGCATCTCCCCGGACCGTGAGCCGAACGCGGCTTCGATGGCCTTTTTCACCTCGTTGGCCTGTTGACCGACGACCGGGCGTTCCTCTTTCGACAGCGCGCCTAGTCCGCTGAAGACCTGCATCAGCGGCGATGAGCGTCCCAAAAAGGCCACGCGCCACCCTTCCAGCGCGGCCTCGTCCCGCACGGCTTCGAGGGCCGTCAGGGCTGTCTTCTCGATTTCTTTCAACTTATCAAGCATGCTTACCTCCAATGACGGACTCCAAAATCTCCAGATTTTGGGATTCGCCAACGTCTGGAGACGTTGGACTCCCGGTTAACAAAAATCTCCCGTCCACGTCTGGGACGGGAGGGGAATCCCGCGGTACCACCCAACTTGGCCTTGCGGCCCGCTCGACGCCGACCATCATCGGCTCCCCGGTTAACGCTGGGGCTGCGGTTCGGACTACTTGGTGGCGCAAAATGACATTTTGCGCTACGTTCACCCAAACGGCTCGGAAGGGAACTTCTGCCGGTTTCTGCCGGAAGCGGGTCTCAGTCTGCGCCCGCTTCTCCCTGTCGGCTTTCACCGGGATACTTTCCTTCGTCAATGCTTTTAATAGGCTCGCCTGTTGGCTGTTATTATCCGCAGAAAAAGGAACCTGTCAAGGGGTGGACGTGAAAACGGGCGTGGGCGTGACGGTGGCCTCGAACGGCCCGGCCCACGGCAGGATGGCGGCCAGTTTGGCCGCGTCGGTTCCGTTGCGGACCTCGATCCGGCTCAGGTAGAACAACGTGCCGCGGTCGTGGCCGTAGAACGTCCCCAGCCCGACGGCGGCGCGGTAGCCGTAGGCGTCAATGTGGTCAACGATGAAAGGGTCCATCGCGCCGTAGGGATAGGCGAACGTCTCCACCGGGACGCCCAACTCTTCCTGCAATTTCAGCCGGGATTCGTAGCCTTCCGCGCGCAGGCGCTCGGGGTCCACAGTCAGGTCGGCGTGGGTCATGCTGTGACTGCCCACCTCCCAGCCCGCGTCGGTCAGGACTTTTACTTCGACAGGCCCCATGAACCCGTCCGTGTAGAGGCGGTTGGCCACGAGATAGATGGTCCCGGTGTAGCCGTACTTTTGCATGACCGGGAAGGCGGCCGTGTAGACGCTGAGGTCGCCGTCATCGAACGTAATGACGAATGGCCGCGGCGGGAGCGTTGCGCCGTCGGTGATGGCGGTGATCAGCAGGGAGAGCGGGATGGCGGTGTAGCCCCATTCGTGGAGCGTCTGCATCTGCATCTCGAAGTCTGCCAGCGGGACGTAGTAGCGCGCCGCGTCGGAATCCGATTCGGGCGGCTCGGCGATGCGGTGGTAGAGCAGGATGGGGCAGACGATTTTGCCGGCCGGCTGGAAAGCCCAGGTGGCCGTGGGCGTGATCGTCGGCGTGAAGGTGGACGTGGGAAGCGGCGTTGAAGTGGCCGTGGCGGTCGAGGTTGCCGTGGGCGGGAGAACGGTCGGGGTCGGCGCGGCAGGCGCCGGGTCCGGCACGCAGCCGCCCGCGACGATAAGCAGCGTCACCAGTAAAAGAGGGATAATTTTTCGCATCAGGCGTTGTTCAAATCCCACAGGATGCGCAAACCGTCGAGCGTCAGCCAGGGCGCGATGACCTGGATGGCGGTCGTCTCCTTCGCCACGGTTTCCGCCAGCCCGCCGGTGGCGATGACTTTCATCTCCGGGCCGAGTTCCGCGCGGAAGCGTTCGACCATCCCTTCGACCATGCTGACGTAGCCGTAGAGCAGGCCGGACTGCATGGCGTGGGTGGTGTTGCGCCCGATGACCGAGGGCGGCTTTTGCAGGTCGATGCGCTGGAGTTTGGCGGCGTGGGTGAAGAGGGCGTCGGCGGCCAGGTTGATGCCGGCGGTGATCGCGCCGCCCAGGTACTCGCCGTTTTTGGTCAGGGCGTTGAAGGTGGTGGCGGTGCCGAAGTCAATGATGCAGGCCGGGCCGCCGTACATTTTCATCACCGCCACGGCGTCGGCGATGCGGTCCGAGCCGACGGCGCGCGGGTCCTCGTAGCGGATGCGGATGCCGGTCTTGATGCCGGTATCCACGACGAGCGGTTCCTGCGCGAGGTACTCGCGGCAGGCCTGGACGACGCGCCCGGTCAGCGGCGGGACGACCGACGACAGGCAGACGCCGGTCAGGTCGGCGGGTTTCCGCCCGGCGTGTTCGATCAGGCCGAGCAGTTGCAGGCCGTATTCGTCGGGCATGCGGGCGTGGTCGGTGGCAAGCCGCCAGTGGTGCGCCAGCGTTTCGCCGTCGTACAGGCCGATGGTCAGGTTGGTGTTGCCGAGGTCAATGGTGAGGAGCATGGGGCAAGTATACACGGAAAAGGGGGGATGTAGATATGCACACGGGGAAACAAGGGTGTATAATTTCTTTAGGAGATGCCCTATGGATATGTTCGTCTTTACTGGGTTGCTTTGGAAAGAAGATGATGAGTACAGCGCGCTCTGCCCCGAACTCGATGTTGCTTCACAGGGAAAGACGCTGGCCGAAGCGCGGGAAAATCTGCTTGAAGCCGCGTCCATCCACATCGAAGGCTCTTTCGAGGATGGATTGCCCTATGCGCGGCCCGTTCCTTCTTCCGAAGACCCGCGCAATGTGTTCCCGTCCGAGGCATTGAAGATCTTCAAGTTCAAAGTGAATGTGGCGGTCAAGGTGTATGCCTAAACTTCCTCTCCTCAAGCCGCGCCAGGTGATTGCCGCGCTGGGAAAAGCGGGCTTTCGTCAGGTGCGCCAGAAGGGAAGCCATATTCAGTTCAAGCGGGGGAATCTGCTCGTCACTGTGCCGAACCATCCCGGGGATTTGAATCCAGGCGTGTTGAAATCCATTTTACGACAGGCGCAGATGAGCGCAGAGGAATTCGAAGCGCTGTTGAAGTAAGATGAGTTACGGTTACCAGAAGACTTCCGAAGTCTCGCAGACTTCGGAAGTCTTCTCTTTTATCAAGTCAGGCTTTCACCGCCTCGATAATCTCCGCTACCAAATCGTACCGATGGAACTGCGGCATGATGTAGACGCCCTGTCCCCATTCCTGGATCGCGTGGATCAACTCGACGGCGATCTTCACGCCCTCGGCCGCTCCCCGCTCCCCGGCCTTTTCCATCCGCGCGCGCGTCGCTTCGGGGATGATGATGCCTGGCACCTCGTTGTGCAGGAAGTTGGCGTGCTTCACGCTGACGAGCGGCAGGATGCCGACCAGCGCCGGCTTATCGAGCGGCGCGCCGGCCGCCTCGGCGAACCGGTCGAGGAAGGCTTTGGCTTTCGCCGGTTCGTAGATGGGCTGGGTCAGGAAAAAGTCCGCGCCGGCGGCCAGTTTGCGCTTGAGATTCTTGATCTCCGTTTCCGGCTCAGGGGTGCACAAATTGAGCGCCGACCCGACGTAGAAACTGGTCGGCTGGCCGATGGACGTGCCGGAATGGTCCACCCCGATGTTGAAGCCCTGTTTGATGAGTTTGATGAGTCCCGATGGGACGAGGTCGTAGTTATCGGCGGCTTCGGGATAATCGCCAATCGAGGTCGGGTCGCCCATGACGACGAACACGTTGCGGATGCCGAGGGCGTGCGCGGCGAGCAGGTCGCCCTGGACCCGGAGCAGGTTGCGTCCGCGCGTGGGGAAGTGGAGCGTAGTCTCGATGCCGACCCTGTGCTGAATCGTGTCGCATACCGCCCAGGCGGACATTCTCATGCGCGCCATCGGGCTGTCGGCCACGTCAATCACGTCCGCACCGGCTTCCTTCAACAGGGAAGCGCCCGCCACCAGTTTCTGGGTGGCCAGGCCGCGCGGCGGGTCCATCTCGACGGCGAAGATGAATTTCCCGGCGGCGAGTTTCTGCGCCAGTTCGGAAGGCGACTCGGCGCCGGAGACTTCCGAAGCCTGCAAAACTTCCGAGACTTGGACTGGCTCGACCGACACCGCGGAGGCGGTATCCAGCGTTTTCCGCATGGCGGCGATATGTTCGGGCGTGGTGCCGCAGCATCCGCCGATGACGTTTGCGCCCGCTTTCCAAAACTCCAGCACGTAGTCGCGGAAGTATTCCGGCGCGGCGGCGTACATCACGCGCCCGCCGACATGCTCCGGCCAGCCGGCGTTGGGCTTGACCCAGAAGCGCGCCTCCGGTACGGCCTGGCGCATCTGGCGCAGGATGCGGATGAGTTGGGCCGGACCGCCGGAACAGTTGACGCCGATCACGTCCGCGCCCGCTTCGTGGAGGGCGCGCGCCACTTTGGCCGGTTCGTCGCCGAGCAGGGTGCGGTCGTCGCGGGTGAAGGTCATGGTCGCGGCAACCGGAACGGTCCCGGCGGATTTCGCCGCCTGGATCGCCTCCACCGTTTCGTAGACATCGGTCATGGTTTCGATGACGATCAAGTCCACGCCCGATTCCACCAGCGCCTTGACCTGCTCCGCGAACGCTTCGCGCGCCTCGTGGAGTTGGACCCGTCCGTAGGGCGCGATGCGCACTCCCAGCGGACCGACATCCCCGGCAACCAGCACATCCTTGAACGACGCGCTGACGACGCGTTTGGCCAGTTCCACGGCGGCGCGGTTGATCTCGGCAAGCCTGGTTTCAAGCCCGTTCTTGCCCAGCTTGTACCGGTTCGCGCCGAAGGTGTTGGTCAGGATGATCTGCGCGCCCGCGTCGATGTACTGGCGGTGCACGTCCGCAACACGCGCCGGGTCGGTGAGATTGAGTTCGTCGAAGCAGTGGGTATGCTCCACGCCGTGAACGTGGAGGAAGGTCCCCATCGCGCCGTCGGCGAGGAGGGGGGTGGGGGATTCCAGTAAGGAGAGAAATTTGTTCATGTGAGTCCTACTTCATCAACTGTTCAACGCGGCTCTCGCCGATGCTGTAATATTTTGCCTGCGGATGGTGGACGATGATCGCGGCGGTGGACTGTTCGGGGATCAATTGGTATGCGGAACTGAGCGACATGCCGAGTTCTTTCTCGACCGGGAGCAGGTCGAACACTTTGCGGTGGTCTTCCAACTCGGGGATGGCGGGATAGCCCCACGAGTAGCGTTTGCCCCGCCCTTCGGCCAGTCCCAGTTCGCGGCGGATGTGCTGGTGGAGATATTCGGCGGTGGCTTCGGCGGTCTGGACGGCCAGCCCGTGGGTGAAGTAGCCTTCGGAGTAGTTGCCGTCTGCCTGGAATTTGTCGAAGCGTTCGGTGGCTTCGTGCCCGACGGTCACGACCTGGAAGGCAACGGTATCGAATTGACCTGAATTGACCGGCGCGAAGTAGTCGGCCAGGCACAGGAAATCGCCGGAGGGCTGGCGGGGAAAGGTGAAGCGAGTCAGCGATTCAGGCGAGGCAGCGCTGGAGGCGGGATCATAGATAACCAACTCATCACCATCTGCCTGGCAGGGGAAGTAGCCGTAGACGGCCTGGGGTTTGAGCCAGCTGGTTTTGATGGCTTCGCGCTTCATGCTGTCAAGGCGGGCGCCGAATTCTTTTTGCAGTTTTTCCCATTCGGGGCCGTGGGCATTTTTCGCGCCCCAGGAGAGGCGGTAGAGTTCGTTGATGTTGAGATGCTGGAAAACCATTTCCAGCGGCATATCCTTGACAACGCGGAAGCCGAGTTTTTCTGGCAGTTTGATCGGCGCGGGGACAACGTTCGAACGTGTCAACGTGTCAACTTGCAAACGTGGAGAAGAAGCGCGGCCCATTTCCATATCCGCTTCTACGCGGACTTGCTCCAGCAGGGCAGGCTTGCGCTCAACATCAATCAGCCTGTCCATCGTCTCCAGTCCCTCGAAGGCGTCCTTGCAGTAGAACACGCCGGGTTCGTAGGGACTGCCGTCCTCGGTGAACAGGATGCGGCGTCCGAAGCGGCGGTTGATGGCGGCGCCGCCCACCAGCACCGGGATTTTTAGTCCGCGCCGCTGGAGTTCGTTGACGATGAGCGGCATCTGCTTGGAGGTGCTGACCAGCAGCGCCGAGAGGCCGATGGCGGTGGCGTTGACCTCGACGGCTTTGCTGATGATCGTCTCGGCGGGGGTTTGCTTGCCGAGGTCAATGACGGTATAGCCGTTGTTGGCGAGGATGGTCTTGACGAGATTCTTGCCAATATCGTGCACGTCGCCGTAGACGGTGGCGATGACAACGGTCCCCTTGGTGATGCCTTCCACTTTTTCCAGGTAGGTTTCGAGATGGCCGACGGCTTTTTTCATCACTTCGGCGGATTGCAGCACGAAGGGCAGGATCAGTTCGCCCGCGCCGAATTTATCGCCGACTTCTTTCATGGCGGGGAGCAGGGTGTGGTTGAGGGTGTGGACGGCGACTTCGTGGCGTGACCGCCCCCCTCCGGCTCCCCCCGATTCCGGGGGGAGAGTCTCGCCCTCTTCCCCTGTCATCGGGGAAGGGGGCCGGTTGATAATCTCGTCAATATCCGCTTCGACGCCTTCCTTGTGGCGGTGGACGATTTTCCAGTGCAGGCGTTGCTCAGGGGTCATGCCCTCGGTTGGGTCAGCCAGCGTTGCTTCAGTGGCAGGCGTGACGTTTTCGTAGTGTTCGATGTAGCGCTGGAGGGCATCCGGGCGGCGGTTGAAGAGCAGGTCCTCGGCCAGTTCTTTTTCGTCGGCGGGGATGTCGGCGTAGGCGGTGACATGGGCGGGATTGATGATCGCCATATCGAGACCGGCCTGCACGCAGTGATGCAGCATGACCGAGTTCAGGACGGGGCGGGCGTGCGGCGCAAAGCCAAAGGAGAGATTGCTGACGCCGAGCGAGGTCAGCACGCCGGGGAGATTTTGTTTTATCAGCCGGATGCCTTCGATGGTCTCGATGGCGGATTCGGCGAATTCGGGGTCGCCGGTGGCCAGGGTGAAGGTCAGGGCGTCGAAGACGAGCGCGTCGGGGCGCAGGCCGTGATCGTTCACGGCGATGTCGTAGATGCGGCGGGCCACTTCCAGTTTGCGGTCGCGCGGTTTGGCCATGCCATTCTCGTCTATGGTCAGGACGATAACGGCGGCGTTGTGCTGTTTGGCGAGGGCGAAAATTTTGTCGGCTTTGGCGCGGCCTCCTTCGAGATGCGTGGAATTGATGAGACAGCGCCCGGGAGCGGTCTTGAGCGCGATTTCCAGCACGTCCAGTTCGGTGGTGTCTATCACCAGCGGCACGTCCACGCCCATTTCGAGTTTTTTGACGACCTTGCGCATCAGTTCGGCTTCGTCGGGACGCTCGGTGACGGCGCAGGAGATATCGAGGGCGTGCGCGCCGTATTCGACCTGCTCGCGGGCAATCTCCAGGATGGCGTCATAATCTTCTTCGAGCAGGAGACGCTTGAACTTTTTGCTCCCTTGCGCGTTGCAGCGCTCGCCGAGCAGGGTGGGCGGAGGGTCCTGCCGCATGGAAATGGCCGACATGGCAGAAGAAAGACGAATGACCGGGGACGAAGGACGAAGGGGATGCGGGTGGCCGTCGAGTTTGTCCACCAGCGCTTTCAGGTGGGCGGGGGTTGTGCCGCAGCATCCGCCCACGACCGAGATGTGGTTTTTATCCACAAATTCAAAGAGCGCTTCGGCGAACGGCTCCGGTTCGAGCGGATAGACCGCCTGCCCATCCACGTTGAGCGGCAGCCCGGCGTTGGGGATGCACGAAACGGGCAGGGTGGACTGTTCGCCGAGCACGCGGATCGGTTCGCGCATGTGCTCGGGGCCGGTGGAGCAGTTCAGGCCGATCACGTCAATGCCCATGCCTTCGAGGATGGTCAGGGCGGCTTCGATGTTCGTGCCGAGCAGCATCCGCCCGGTCGTGTCGAGCGTGACCTGAGCCTGGATCGGCAGCCAGACGCCGGTCTCGGCGAAGGCCTGGTGACAGCCGGTGATGGCGGCTTTGACTTCGAGGATGTCCTGCGAGGTCTCGATGAGCAGCAGGTCCACGCCGCCGCGGATCAGACCGGCAGCCTGTTCGCGGAAAATGTCAGCCAGTTCGTCGAAACTAACATTGGAAAGTTCGGGGTCGCTGGCGGAGGGGAGTTTGCCGGTCGGGCCAATGGAACCGGCGACGAAGCGGGGTTGGGTGTAGGGGCGACCCTTCTCGGTCCGGCCATCTGCCATGGCTTGATCAGGGCGGGTCGCCCTTACAGAGTATTCATCGGCCAAACGACGCGCTAATTTGGCCGCGGTCTCGTTCATTTCAAGCACGCGGTCTTGCAGGCCGTACTCCGCCATGGTCAGGCGGTTGGCGCGGAAGGTGTCCGTTTCGAGCACGTCCACGCCGACTTCGAGGAAGGAGCGGTGGACTTTTTCCACGGCCTCGGGATATGAAATCACGAGGTAGTCGTTGCAACCGTTGTATTGCTCGCCGCCAAAATGTTCAGCAGTGAGGTTTTGTACTTGCAGGCTGGTGCCCATCGCGCCGTCGAAAACGAGCACTTTCTTTTCGATGGCGTCGAGGTAGCGGCGGTTGGTGTAGGTGCGGGTCATGCAGGCTCCTTGGCATAACTCTAAACGAAAACCGCCTCACGAAGGTCCAAGAGGCGGCGATGGTGGACGGGAGTCTATCACAGCGGGATTCGCCTGTCAAATTCCTTCGTGGTGAATCTTATGGATTGACTCCCGTGCCGATGTAACCGGCCTGCAAATCATCCAGAGTCTGCTGGACGAGGCGGAGTTTGCCCTCGCTGAGCAGATCGGTGTTCACGTCTGTCAGCGTGAGTGGCACGCCGAGCGTCTGCCCGCCGCGGCCGGCCAGCAGGTCCGGGAAGATGCGCTGGATGGCCGGGAAGAGTTCGGGTTTCAGGCTGACGACCCAGTTCGCCTGGAAATCGGGAGAGGGCATTTTTTCGCCGATAAGCAACATATCTTTGTCGGTCAGGCTGAACAGGAGGTCGGGTGTGGCAACAGCCGGGTATACGTACGCCACTGAAACAGCAGTCTGCTCAAGATAAATGGCATAGGCAGGATATTGTGTCAGGGGAGTATCAGTGGGAATGTTATTGAAAACGGGATAGTCGTACCCCGTCCAAAACGCCTTCTGGCACAGGCCGCAATAGAAGCGTATGCCATTTCTGAAAGCGGTCTCAGCCAGATCGCTTTTGGCATCGTCGCGAATGCCGATCATACCAATGCGGTAATCATCGGCGATCATGGCTGCGATGTAGCCGGCCATGAATGCCTGCTGGTCCACGGGCGCGCCCTCGGCGCCGATGGTGGAGATGTTCGGCGCCGCGGCCAGGCCGGGGATGCTGACCGCCAAAAACTGGACGGAGGGCGCCTCCGCCGCGAGCGCCGCAAGACCCGGGTCCGGCGGGAGGACGATGACGATTTTCAAGTCCGGGCCTGCCAGCGTGATGTCGGCGGTGGTCAGCGTGTTGAGCAACTGGTAGCGCATCCCGTTGGCCTGCGCCAGGTCGTAGACTGCCGTCTGGTACTGGCCGGACTCGTCCCTGGGCATGTCCGCCGGGAGGACGAGGATGACCAGCGGGATGCCGGGTGTGCCGGTGACGGTCGGCGCGGCGGTCGGGACCGGGGCGCTGGTCGGCCCAACGGGCGTGGCGGTCGGCTGGGCGCAGGAAGCGAGAAGGATGAAGAGCAGGAGGATGGCGGCTAATCGGGTACGCACAGGGGTTCTCCGTGAGTCAGGATCAGAGTCTTCTTGCAACTTTTTTTTTTACCGCGGAGATCGCTGAGAGCGCAAAGCAAAATGGTTTTTCTCAGCGTTCTCCGCGTACTCTGCGGTTAGACCATTTTTTGATAATGGGGGTATTTTACCTGAAAAAGCATACCGGGACGGCTTGCCAGCCATCCCGGTTTGGAGGAGGAACGCTTATGTTTTACTTGACGGCCACTTTGATGGTCTTCGGGCGGGCGGACTCGGCCTTGGGCAGGCGCAGGGTCAGCACGCCGTCGGTGATCTTCGCCTCGGCCTTGTCCGCGTCCACAGCCGCGGGCAGGTGCAGGGTCCGGCGGAAGGAACCGTGCGGCAGTTCGCTGAGCAGGTATTCCTGCTCGCCGGCTTTGAACTCGCCTTCGATGGTGACCGCGTCGTCCAGAATCTGGATGTTCAGGTCGGCGGCTTTCAGGCCGGGAGTCAGGGCGTTGATGACGTAGGCCTCGTCTGCCTCGCGGACGTCCACAGCCAGGCGGAAATCGGAGGCGGGCTCGCAGGCGGCCATGCGCGCCAGGCGGCGGGCCATGCGGTAGGGGTAGGGGGCAACGTAGTAAGTCATTTTCTATCTCCTTTTGAGATGGGTTGGCGATTGAATTGCCGCAATGGTATCGCCCGCCCGTAAGAAGCCCGGAAGAGAAAGGTAGATTTTGTATAAGAATTTGACGGGGTATAATCCGCCTGATGAAAAACAACCGCATCCTCTTCGCCATCATCACTGCCGGCGTCGTCATCGGGCTGGGAACCTTCCTGTACCGGGCGGTGCGCCCCGCGGCGGGACGTTCCGTCCGCGTGCTGGACTGGCTCCGGGAACCGTCCGCGCACCCCGAGTGGGCGGTGCAGGCCGGGACCCGCTGCCTGCCCGACGCCCCGTTCGTTTTTCCCACTGACGGCTGCATCGGCTACCTGTGGGGCGACGCGTTCCGCGCCGGACGCCGCCACCAGGGGCTGGACATCTTTGCCGGGACGGACGCGGGCGTGACCCCGGTCGTGGCCGCGTACCCCGGCTACCTGACCCGCCAGGCGGACTGGAAGTCCGCCGTCATTGTGCGCGTCCCCGACGACCCGCTCCAGCCCGGACGCCAGATCTGGCTCTACTATGCCCACATGGCCGGCCCGTCTGGCGACTCGTTTATCTCATCCGAGTTCCCGCCCGGCACTTACGAGAAATACGTGGCCGCGGGGACGCTGCTCGGCTACCAGGGAAACTACTCCGGCGACGCGGGCAACCCGGCCGGCGTGCACCTGCACTTTTCCATCGTGCTGGATGATGGGCGGGGCAACTTCCGCAACGAGTTGGATATCAACAACACCCTCGACCCCTCGCCGTACTTCGGCCTGCCGCTGAACGCCGCGACTGCCGGGGATTCCATCCCGGCGTGCAATCCGTGAAAGGGAAAAGACCCTAAAGGTTTTCGAAAACCTTTAGGGTCTGAGTGATAAAAGATGAGCAACGAGTTCGCAGGAAAAGTAGTGCTGGTCACCGGCGCGGGCAAAGGGACGGGACGCCTCGTGGCCGAGGCGTTCGCGGCCCGCGGCGCGACGGTCGCGGCGGACGATATCACCCCGGTCAACCTGGATGAAACCGTGGCGCACATCATTGCCGCCGGGGGCCGCGTCAAAGCGTATATCGCCGACATCGCCAAAAAACTGCCGGTTCAGGGGTTGCTCAACCAGGTTCTCGACGATTTCGGGCGGCTCGATTTTCTCGTCAACTGCGCCGAGGTCGAGCCGCAGAAGTCCGTCCTGGAAATGGACGAGTGGGACTGGGCGCGCACGCTGGACGTGAACCTGACCGGCGCGTTCCTGCTCACGCAGTCCGCCGGGCGGATCATGAAAGAGAAGGGCGGCGGGGTCATCGTCCATATCGGCGGACGGGCCGGAGGTCCGGAACGACGCGCCGCCTACTTCGCCAGCAAAGCCGGGCTGGAGGCGATGGTCAGGTGCGCGGCGGAAGAGTTGGCCGCGTTCGGGGTGCGCGTGCATCTTGTCGAAACGGCGGACGAAGCGCTGGAGGCCTGCCGAGGATGACCGTCACGGGGCGGGACCTCGAAGCCGGTTTCCGCAGCCTGCGGCTGGGCAAAGCGCCGGTCATCTTCCACGCCTCGCTGAAAGCGTTCGGGCAGGTGGGCGGCGGGGCGGAAACGGTGGTGGAGGCGCTGGTCAACTCCTTCCCGGCGGCGCTGGCTTCCGCGTTCACGTATAAAACGATGGTCACGCCGGGGACCGGGCCGGAGGGCAACGCCATCGTCTACGGCTCCGGGCAGGACGCCAACCGCATGGCCGAATTCTTCACGCCGGACATGCCCGCCGACTCGCTGATGGGCGTCATCCCGGAGACGCTGCGCCGGAACCCGCGCGCCAACCGCTCCGACCATCCCATCTTTTCGTTCGCCGGCATCGGCGCGGACCCGTTCCTTGCCGCGCAGACGCTGGCCGAGCCGTTCGCTCCGCTCGGGGCGCTGGAGCAGGCCGGGGGCTGGGTCCTGCTGATGGGGGTGGATCACACCGTCAACACCGGCATCCACGTTGCCGAAAAACTGGCAGGACGCCGCGCCTTCGTCCGCTGGGCGCTGACGCCGGAGGGGGTACGCGAGTGCCCGTCCTTTCCCGGATGTTCGGCGGGGTTCGATGCGATTGTCCCGGAGGTGGAGAAGCAGACCCGGCGCGTGAAAATCGGGGAGGCAACTGTCCAGGCGGTGCCGCTGAAGGCGCTGTTCAAAGCGGTGAAAGCGTTGATTAAAAAAGACCCGCTGGCGTTGTTGTGCCAGCGGGAGGATTGCGCGAGGTGTAATCAAATTCGCGCCCTGACACGGCCCCATGAGCCAACAAAGGCAGGAAAATGACCATCCATATTCCTTATTTTCGGGCGCGCACCCAATTGGATAAACTTCTCGACCGGGTTATCCGTGATCGGGAAGTCGTGGTAATCCATCGGCGCGGCGAGGAAGACGCGGCGCTTATCTCAGCGCAGGAACTTTCCAGCCTGATTGAAACGACTTACCTGCTCCGCTCCCCCAGGAATGCCGAGCGCCTGCTGGCTGCGTTGGGGCGCGCCCTGAAGAACAAAGACCAGCCTTTGACTGTGGGCGAATAAAAACACAGGTCTCCCGAATCTGGTTGGCGGAGACCTGAGGTCGAAAAGAGAAGGTGTCTTCCGAATTCGATTTTGGATATTATTTTCACCCAATCACCTTCTCAAGTTTCTCCAATTCCCATTCCGAAATCCCCTCTTTAATATAACCCTTGCACATCCCGGTAGGACCGCTCTTAATCCTGGTTGCGGTTTTTTTTGCCGCGAATAACACGAATTGGTGCGAGAAACTCCTGGCTGGATTCCAACGGCGCGGAAGACTCCACAACTTACTCGGAGACTGCCGCACCTCGCCGGAATATTTCATGCAATTGCAATCCATACCGCCTTGATGATCCAGACTCGACCCTCTATAATAGCCGTTGGAGGCACTGCTTTATGAAACCGCTGCCAAATTTCTTTTGGAAAGCGGGAAGGATATTTCTTTTCCTAACGCTTTTTATTTCATTCTTGCTTCCATTGTCGCAGGCGCTGGCAGAAATCACCCTCCCGCAAACCGACCAGACACCCATATCCCCGCTTGCCATACCGGGTTCACCCGCCCGGCCACGGTACATCAGCGGCTTCGGCCTGGATAACGCTTATACGGTCTTCTACGAAGACCGTAACGATCAAGCCGGATGCTCCAACCTGGAAACATACCGCATCTACTTCAACCAGACTACGAGTGGTCCGCTCGGTTTCGCCCCCGCCAGCACCAAGACTGACATCTGTGACACGCACTTCATCGTCAAGCGTTGGCCGATCACCGTCGGCGCGGCGACCTACTCCTACCGCGGCTGGGGCGCGCAGGGGAACAATCCCAACCATGCCTTCTACGTCTCCAACAATCTGGTCAATTGGACGCAAATCTATCTTGGCACTGGCATGTTCTCCGACCCCGGCGGTGTGCTGGCAGGCGACTCGATCCTGTACGGCTTCCACGACATAGTCAAATTGAACAACAACTACATCGGTTTTGTCGAATCTGCCGGTGGACGAACGTACATCGCCTGGAGCGACAACGGCGACCAGAACTGGACCATCAAAGCCCAGGTCGGCGGAGCGGTGGCGGGCGCCGGACCTTTGAACTTGTATTTCTTCGCGGGGATCGGCGGTCCCATCCCGACCGGAAATTTCGTCGTGATGCAAACCAGTGGTCAGACCGTTTACGGCAAACTGATGATCCCCTCCGACCGATCGGGGGCATATCTCGCCATCAACCGGGCCGCGGCCCAGGCCGCCACCCCGGCTCTGGCCGAAACCGCCTTCCTGAACCCCGCTAATTGGACCTGGCGTGACGGGACGACCGGTCTGCCCGGCGCGTCCAACCGCGCCTTGACCGGCACGTTCAGCACAGGAGGTCACACCATCCAGGAAGCCTGGGTCACCCCTCTCTCGAATCCCGTGCAGGACCCTGTGACCCTTTACACCGCCAACTACGCGAGCGGAGCACGCGGCGTCGGCTGCGCGGCCGCCAACAGCCAGTGCAGGGTGATCGTCATCCTCCCGCCCACTCCCCCTCCCCCGCCGACTCCCATTTCTCCCCAGGAGCCGGGAGGCTTCATCCCAGTGACCGGGTTTGCGCCCCGGACAATTACCCAACTCGAACTGCAGCCGGAAGAACAAGCCTATTCCGCCTCGAATATCCTGCTGGAAATCCCCAGCCTGGGCGTCCAGGTGGAGGTGGTCGGCGTTCCGCTGGTAAACGGAAAATGGGATGTTTCCTGGTTGGGGGATCAGGCCGGTTACCTGCAAGGGACCGCATTTCCAACCCTGCCTGGGAATTCTGCCATCACCGGGCACATCTATAATTCCGAAGGCAAACCCGGCCCCTTCATCGGCCTGTACCGGTTGCAGTACGGAGATGAGATTCGCCTGCACGCCTGGGGAAACCTGTATGTTTACGAAGTACGGGAAAACAAACTGGTACAGCCTGACGACCGGTCTGCCTTCCAGCACGAAACCTACACCTGGATCACCCTTCTCACCTGCCAGGGATACGATCCCTCCACGAATACTTACCGGTGGCGCAGGATGGTCCGGGCAGTGCTCACGAGCCTGGCCCCGGAGCCATAAAGCAACCCGGACCAAAGACCAGCGGGTGAAGGCGTTGATTAAAAAAGACCCGCTGGCGTTGTTGTGCCAGCAGGAGGATTGCGCGAGGTGCGGGGAGATCAGGAAACAGGTAATCAGGGATTAGGCGATTGGGGAGAAAAACCAGCGGGGACGGGAGTCCATCGCCGAGCGAGAAATCCCGTCAGAACAAATTTGATTTCTTGCCTGGTTATCAGCTCGGTTAATAATTGATTTTTATGAGGATCTGTTCTATACTGTTATACAAGTAAGGTTGAAATTATAAGATTTGTTAAGTCTAACAAGACTATAAATTCAAAAGGAGTCAGAAAATGGAACATAACTACAGAATATCTCATCGTATCGGTGATTCAAGTTTTGAATTAGAAAGTACTGATAAGGATTGGGTTGACAAAAAGGAAAAAGAATATCTTTCAAAGCTGGTCGAGCAACCTGCTAAGCGCATAAAAACTTCAGAAAAAGAACCATCGTTTGATGAAAAGAAGGAGAGTTTACCTTCGAATATAACAATTAATGAGTTTTACAGGAAATACCTGAAATTAAGTAAAGTAACCTCTCGTCCTTCGATGGCCGTATTTTTTATCTACTACCTTTCAAAAATTTCAAAGAAAGATCCTATTAAAACTCAGGATGTCTTGGATTGCTTTGCAGCTATATCCTACCCCAACTACAATAATTTAAACATGGCAGACATCTTGAACAAAGCTAAGCGCACAGCACTTTTAAACAATGTGAATAACCAATGGTCGCTTACGATTACCGGTGAAGATTATGTTCTAAACTTAATAACAAATCCTGAAAAATGAAACGGGAATTGAATATTAGTAGGCTTGAAGAAATCCTTGGGGATATCTTCAACGACAGCTCAGATGTATATATTCTGTTTGTTGACCTTTGCGGTTCAACAGCATTTAAACAGAATAATATTGAGTTTGTGTGGGTGCAAAGACAGTTAATATTTTTACAAAGAGTAGCCGAATTTGTTAGGAAACGAGATGGTATTGTAGTAAAGACGATTGGCGACGAACTTATGGCGATATTTCAGGCATCAATTGTTCCAGAAGATATTTTGAAATGCGCTATTGAGATTGTTCAATATTTCAAGGATTCCAGGCTTTTTCGAGGAAATCAAAAAATCGAAGCTAAGGTTTCTATTGACTTTGGACAAACATATAATGGTTCTATTGTTAATACTTTAGTTTATGATCCAATAGGGACACCTGTTGACAGGTGTGCTCGTTTGAATTCAATTACGAAAAACAATGAGATTACTTTCTCAGAAGATTTTAAGTCCACACTGTTGACTAATTCATCCGAGGCTCAATTACAAGAAAAATACGGTTATGAAATAAGGCTGGAAGATTTGAAGGGAATTCAGAAAACGACTGTTTATTGTATAAAGATTGAATAGTCTCCCTCATACCTTTCAATACGCGTGGATCAGATTGTCATCATATAAAAAATGCCCATATTTGGGCATTTTTTATATGATGTAAATTATGCGTACGAAATCGTAGAAGCGTATTTCTAACGTGCAAGGAATTTGACGCATTGATTCCAGCAACCAGCCAGTCGCCACTACTGTTTACTGATACGTAATCGGCTCCACGCGGACGTTCTCCTCCCCCACCGTATCCTTGATCTTTGCCATCAGTTCCGCGCAGACGCGCGTGGTGTCGTTGGGAAACTCGACCAGGTGGCCGCGCCCTGAAAAGTGGTAAATAGTCGCCGCCACTGTTTCAGTGGTCGAAAAACCCGGCGAGGTCAGAGTCCCTCGCCGGGCAAGAGCGAGATAGCGTAGGGAGACAAATCGCCTTTAGAGCATCTTTTCCACCGCCGTTTTCAAACGGGGCAGATCGTTCTCGATGATGTTCCATACCCGCTTCATGTCCATACCCAAGTAGTCGTGTACAAGCACATTTCGAAAGCCCCGGATTTTGAACCAATCCACCTCGAGATGCTTTTCTTGTAGTTCCTCGGAAATCCGTGTGGCGGATTCTGCCAGCGTCTGCAGGTTGCGGATTACGGCATCCTGAACCAAGCCGGAATCCATAAAGGCTTTTTCTCCACCCTCGCCAATATATTTTTCGATGCGCTCAATGCACTCGCTGATATGGATGAGGTAAAGCCGATCATCTTTCATAACGGCCTGGCCTCTGCCAACACCCGGTCACGGATGTACCAGTGCAGGGATTTTTCGGTCAACACGTCCACTTTGCATCCAAGCAGGTTTTCCAGTTCGATCAGCAGGCCGCCCACATCGAACAGGCTGCGGTTTGGCTCCAGTTCAATCAGGAAATCAATGTCGCTTTCGGGCGTGTCGTCGCCGCGCGCAGCCGAGCCAAAGACGCGAATATCCGTCACGCCATAGCGTTTTGCCAGGCGGAGAATGCTCTTGCGACTTCGTTTCAGCCGTTCGGCGCGTGTCATGTTTCCAAACTCCTGCCGGAATTATACAACAAAACAACTTACCGTTAGCAGACCTTTCTCGCCTCGGTCACAATATATCTTGATTGACCGCAGGTCTCCCGAATCTGATCGGCGGAGACCTGCGGTCAAAACCTCGGCGGGGTGTGCGTCTCCCTATTGATACAAAATTGGCTCCACGCGGACGTTCTCCTCGCCCACCGTGTCCTTGATCTTCGCCAGCAGTTCGGCGCAGGCGCGGGTGGTGTCGTTGGGAAACTCGACCAGGTGGCCGCGCCCCTCCTCGAAAACGTGGAAGGCGAAGCGGTCGCGGCCGGGGTAGGAGATGAACGTGCCGTGCAGGCGGGTGATGCGGCGGATGTCGCGCTCCGGATCGCTGCCGGGGCGCAGGAGGACAGTCACCATCTGCGGGGCGTGGTCGTCGTTTGCGTCAGAAATCCGAAAGTCGGGAGGAACTTTATGAACGGGTGGCATTGCCACAGCAGGAGGTTCGATTTCGGATTTACGATTTACGATTGACGATTGACGATTGACGATTTCCGATTGAGGCATCTCCAGCGCGGCTGTGTCGCTGACTGCTGACCCTTCGACTGCCCCGTCGCTTCGCTCAGGGCTTCGGCTCAGGGCAGGCCGCTGATCGCTGACCGCTGATTGCTGACCGCTGACTGCTAATGGCTGCTCTTCCGCGGCGGGAGTGTAACTGTCCCATTCGGGCGGATTCTCCGGCAGGGGCGGCATGTCGTCGAAGTTCATGTCCTCCGGTTCGGCCGCGGGGGCGGAAGGCTGGCGGTAGGCAGGCCGGGGTTCGGAAACGCGTGACGGAGGCGCGGCAGGCTTCCGGTCCGGGGCGGAGCGCTGACCCTGCGGCTGGAGCGGGATCTGCGCCGGTTCGGTCAATTTAATCTGCGTGCGGATGTTGTCCACCAAAACTTTGGGCGGGCTGGACTGCGCGTCCACCTTGCCTTCGGCCACGATGACGCCGCCGATCTCCAGCGCAAATTGGTATTTCTCCCAGGCGCGCGGGAACAGGACGAGTTCGATGACGCCGGTCAGGTCTTCGAGCGTGACCCACGCCATCATCGAGCCTTTCTTGGTCTGGTAGGGGCGGATGCCGGTGATCATGCCGGCGACGCGGGTTTTCTCTTCGTGGACGGCTTCGCCGAGGGTGTTGGAGAAGTGCGTCACCACGCGGCGGATCTCGTTCACGTAGGCGGTCAGCGGGTGCTCGGAGAGGTACATGCCGATGAGTTCGCGCTCCCAGTTGAGCAGTTCGCGCCGGTCGGCATCCGGGACGACCGGCAGGTGGATGCTTTCACGCACGCCGGTGGCCGCGCCAAAGAGCGAGAGTTGCCCGGCCTCGGCGGCGCGGAAGTGGGAGTTGCTGACCGCCACGATGCGGTCAATGGTTTCGAGCATGGCGGTGCGCGGGCCAAATTTGTCCAGCGCGCCGACTTTGACGAGGCATTCGAGGGCGCGCTTGCCCACCGCGCGCAGGTCGGCGCGGGCGGCGAGATCGTTGAGGTCCTTGAACGCTCCGCCTTTCTTGCGGGCGCTGGAGACGGCCTCCGCCGAGTTCTGCCCGACGTTCTTGATGGCCCCCAGCCCGAAGCGGATGGCGTCTTTACCATCTGCCTGCTCGATGGCGAAATCCCACTCGCTGGCGTTGACGTCGGGCGGCAGGATTTCCACGCCCATCTGGCGGGCGTCGTTGGCGTAGACCGCCACCTTCTCGGTCTCGTGCTTGGTGACCGACAGGAGGGCGGTCATGTACTCGACCGGGTAATGGCATTTCAGGTAGCCGGTCTGGACGGCGAGGAAGCCGTAGTCGGCGGCGTGGGCGCGGTTGAAGCCGTAGCGGGCGAACTCCTCCCAGTCGGTGAAGATGGCTTCGGCAGTTTCGCGCGGCATTTCCTTTGCAACTGCGCCCTCCACGAATTTCACATGATGTTTGGCAATTTCCCTGGCTTTTTTCTTCGAGATGGCGGAACGCAGTTCGTCAGATTCAGACGGGCTGTACCCGGCCAGTTCGACCGCGGCGCGCATGATCTGTTCCTGATAAATGGGGATGCCGTAAGTATCTTTTAAAATTGGTTCAAGCGACGGGTGGCGATACTCGACCTTTGTCTCGCCGTGCATCCGGCTGATGTAGTCGGGGATGAACTCCATCGGGCCGGGACGGAAGAGCGCCACCATGGCGATGACGTGTTCCAGCGCGGTGGGCTTCATCTGCACCAGCCACTTGGTCATGCCCGAACCTTCCAACTGGAAGACGCCCAGGGTGTTGCCCCCGCCGAGGAACTTGAATGTCTCCGGGTCGCCGGTGGGGATATTGGACAGGTCGAGGGTCACGTTGTGGCGCTGCTGGATGAGGGCGCAGGCGCGCGCCATGATGGTCAACGTGGCCAGGCCGAGGAAGTCCACCTTGAGCAGTTTGAGTTTTTCGAGGATGCCCATCTCGAACTGCGTGACGATCTTGACCGGCGTGGCTTCCGAGTTGCTGGTGGGACGGTGCAGGGGCAGGTACTCGACCAGCGGCCGGTCGGAGATGACCACCCCGGCGGCGTGCGTCCCGGCGTTGCGCACCACGCCCTCCATGCGCGAGGCAGTGTCCATCAGTTCGTGGATGTGGCCGGCGGAGTTGTAGGCAGCCTTGAGGTCCGGCACCTGCTCGATGGCCTCCTTCAGCGTGACCGGCTTGCCGGGGATGTTCGGCACGAGTTTGGCGATGCGGTCCACTTCGGGGATGGGGATGTCGCTGACGCGCGCCACGTCGCGCAGGGCGGCGCGGGCGCCCATCGTGCCGAAGGTGATGATCTGCGCCACCTTGTCCTGCCCGTATTGGTTGACGGCGTACTCCAGCATTTCGGCGCGGCGGTCGTCGGGGAAGTCCAGGTCAATGTCGGGCATCGAGACGCGGCCCGGGTTCAGGAAGCGCTCGAAGAGCAGGTCGTGCTGGAGCGGGTCAATCAGCGTGATGAACAGCGTGTACGCCACGATGGACCCGGCGCCGGAGCCGCGCGTGTTGTACCAGATGCTGCGCTCGGCGGCGTAGCGGCACAGGTCCCAGACGATGAGGAAGTAGGCATCGAAGCCCATGGGATGGATGACGCCCAGTTCGTAGTCGAGGCGGGTGCGGACCTGTTCACTGTCGGCGCGTTCGCCGTACCGTTTGCGCGCCCCCTCCTCGCACAACGAGCGGAGGTAGGTCTCGGGCGTGTACCCGGCCGGGACCTCGAAATTCGGCAGGCGGTACTCGTCCACGTTTAGGTTCACGTTGCAGCGCTCGGCCACCAGCAGGGTGTTGGAGATCGCTTCGGGGACTTCGGCGAAGAGCGCCGACATTTCCTGCGGCGAGCGCAGGTAATAGGACGGGTCGGCGTAGCGCATCCGGTCGGGGTCCGAGAGCAGTTTGCCGGTCTGCATGGCGAGCAGGATGTCCTGCAGGTGGGCGTCTTCCCGGTTGATGTAGTGGACGTCGTTGGTGGCGAGGTAGCGCGCCGCGTAGTGCGGACCGAGGTCCAGCAGGCTGCGGTTGACCGCTTCCAGTTCGGGGAGGTTGTGCTGCTGGAGTTCGAGGAAGAAGTTGTCCTTCCCGAAGACTTCGTAGAACCAGTCGAGCGACTTGCGCGCCAGGTCGGCCTGTCCCTGCTTGAGCAGGCGCGGCACCTCGGCAGATATGCAGCCCGAGGTGCAGATCAGTCCCTCCGCGTGGGCGGCCAGGAATTCCTTGTCGATGCGCGGGTGGTAATAAAAGCCTTCCAGTTGCGCGGCCGAGGCGATCTTGAGCAGGTTCTGGTAGCCGGCCTGGTTCTCAGCCAGCAGGAGCAGGTGCGTGGATTTCTTGTCTTCCTGCGGGTCGCGTTCCTTCATCGTCCGCGATGCCAGGTAGGCCTCCACGCCGATGATGGGCTTGATGCCCGCCTCTTTGGCACGCTCGTAGAATTCGATCACGCCGAACATCGTGCCGTGGTCGGTGATGGCCAGCGCCGGCATGCCCATCTCTTTGGCGCGCGCCACCAGCTTCTTGATGTTCGAGAAGCCGTCGAGCAGGGAGTATTCGGTGTGGACGTGGAGGTGGGCGAAGGTCATGGGGGTTTAAGTTTGCAGGTTTACAAGTTGTCAGGTTTACACGTTTGCGGTTGAACGTGCCAACGTGTTATCGTGGAAACGTGCGAACGTCTTCGCGATTATAGCACGCATGTGCGGCTTAAAACTTTGACCGTCCGCGTGTCGCTGCGAGGAGGGTCGAGTAGGACGAAGTCCGTATCGAGACCCGACGAAGCAGTCTCCCTCACTACTGGGGAGATTGCTTCGCTCGCTGGGGAACACTCGCTCGCAACGACACGCACTCTTTTGATAGATGAGAGCCAACCCTTTTACAATGCGCCGTGGGCAAAATTCAGGAAGTGAGTTGTGGGCGCGTTCCAACTTTTCAGCCGCGCGTTAGCCAACGGATAGGTGGAATCCGGAACTTCCGGCTATCATCCGGCGTACATCATTTCAGAGCAATCCTATTCAAACAAAAGGAGAATGTTATGAAAACCAAACTGTTCATCGGAATGACCGTCCTCATGCTGCTGGTCAGCGCCTGCGGCGTCGCGCCCGTCTTCGGGTCCGGCAAAGTCGTGACCGAGACGCGCGACGTCAGCGGGTTCGACAAGGTGTCCGTCAGCGGCGGCGGCGAACTGGTCATCATCCAGGACGGGACCGAATCCGTCACCGTCGAGACCGACGACAACCTGATGCAGTACGTTGTGGCCGAGGTGCGGGGCGGGACCCTGAACCTGTACCTGGATAACGACGGCATGAGCAACTTCCAGCCGACGCGCCTGGTCTTCACCGTCCACGTCAAGAACCTGACCGGCGTCACCACTTCCGGCGCGTGGGACTTCACCGCCGCCGAGATCGAAACGGACAACCTGGACATCTCCGTCAGCGGGACGGGCAGTGTGGACATCGGCATGCTCACCGCGAACAATCTGACCGTCACCTTCGGCGGCGCCGGCGAGATGGACGCGGCCGGGCAGGTGACCAGCCAGTCGGTCACCATCGGCGGCACGGGCGAATACCGCGCCGCCGACCTGAAGAGCGAAACGGCCGAGGTCAAGATCAGCGGCACGGGCGAAGCGACCTTGTGGGTAACGGACTCCCTGACCGTGGACATCAGCGGCGCCGGCTCGGTGCAGTATTACGGCAGCCCGCAGACGAACATCAACACCTCCGGCGCCGGCGACGTCCAGCGCCTCGGCGACAAGTAGAAGCCAGCGCAATCCATCCGCCAGGGCTTTCTCAAGGTCCGTTTATTGTGTCATGCTAAGGCGGCGTTCCTCCGACGAAGCAATCCGCGAGCAGATTGCTTCGTCGCTTCGCTCCTCCCCAAAGAACGGGAACGATGTCGTAATAACACATCTGGAGTAAAATTGTCTTATGGACGCTCCCCCCGTTTTCTCTATCCGCGACCTGAATTTCTACTACGGCCCTAAACCCGCCCTGTCCAATATCAACATGAAGGTCCTGCCGCGCAAGGTGACGGCGCTGATCGGACCGTCGGGCTGCGGCAAGTCCACCTTCCTGCGCTGCCTGAACCGGATGAACGATCCGATCCCCGGCGCGCGCGTGGACGGGCAGATCCTGCTCGAGGGGCGCGACATCTACGCCCCCGATTTCAACGTGACCGAACTCCGCCAGCGGGTGGGCATGGTCTTCCAGAAGCCGAACCCGTTCCCCCAGTCTGTTTACGATAACGTGGCGTTCGGCCCGCGCACCCTGGGCCTGGCGCGCAAAAAAGCGGACCTGGACCGCATCGTCGAGTCCAGCCTGCGGGACGCGGCCGTCTGGGACGATGTGAAGGACCAATTGAAGCAGAACGCCCTGGGCTTCTCGCTCGGACAGCAGCAACGGATTTGCATCGCGCGCGCCATCGCCGTCAAGCCGGAGGTGATCCTGTTCGACGAATCCACCTCCGCGCTCGACCCCATCGCCACCGGCCAGGTCGAGGACCTGATCCACGACCTCAAGCAGGATTACACCATCGTCATCGTGACGCACAACATGCAGCAGGCCGGACGCGTGTCCGATTTCACCGGTCTCTTCTGGCTGGGCGAACTGGTGGAGTTTGGCGAAACGGACAAGTTATTCACGCGGCCTGAAAAAGAATTGACCGACGCGTATTTGACGGGGAAGATGGGGTAAATTCAATAATATACAGCAGACGAAAGACCGAAGGCGAAAACCCTCGGTCTTTTTCTTTCGTCATGGGTGTCACTGTTCAACGCTTCGGCATACTTTCGAAAAGCAGAGCCAATTTTTCCCCCAGTACAGCCCGGCTGAAATGTTCTTCCAGGTATTCCCGTCCCGCCAGCCCCATCCGGCGGGATTTTTCCTTGTCCGCCGCCAATATCCTGATCGCCTCCGCCAGCGCGGACGGGTCGCCGGGTTGGGCGAAGATGCCGCAGTCCGCCGCCTCGACCACCTCGCGGATGACGCCGTCAATCGCCAGCGCCACCGGCCTGCCTGCCGCCATGTAGTCGAAGACCTTGTTCGGGTAGGTGGTCTTGTATTCTTCCAGCGGCTTCAGGATGGCGAGACAGGCGTCCGCGCCGGCCAGCGCGGCGGCCATTTCGTTTTTTGGGACGGGCGGGAGGAACAAGACGTTGGTCAGCCCCAGACGTTCGGCCTGCTTCTCCAGGTTGGCCTTTTCCTTCCCGTCGCCGAGGAAGGTGACAGTCACTTTCGAAGTGACTGTCACCTCTTGCAGCATTTTTGCCGCTTCGAGCGCCACGCCCAGGTCATTGGACAGTCCGTGCGCGCCGGCGTAGAGGACGACAAATCTATCGGTCAGCCGGTGCCGGGTCCGGAAGGACGCGCCATCATCAGACGGGTCGAACATGTCGGGGTCCGCGCCGTTCGGGACCAGGTCCACGGTCCGCGCGCCGCGTTCGGTCACGTGGGAAATAAATCCCGGCGAGTTGACCACCAGCCGGTCGGCGCGGCGGTAGAGGAAGCGTTCCAGCCAGTGCGACATGCGGATGAGCAGCGGGCTTTTCAGCACACCGACCGCGATGGCGAACTTCGGCCACAGGTCACGCACTTCGAACAGGAAGCGCGCGCCTTTGAGCCGCGCCAGCAGCCAGGCGGTGAAGCCCTGGAAAATGGGCGGCGAGGTGCCCCAGACCACGTCCACGTTTTGGACGCCGAGGCCGATGAAGAACGAGGAGACCATGAACGAGACGAAGGCGAAGACGCGATGAACGAAGGATTTGTGGAGAGCCGAATAGGTATAGGCTCTCAAGATGGTGATGTTTTCGTTTTCTTGGGGTGAATGGTGAATGGTGAATGGTGAACTTTTCCCGCCTGTAAGATAGCTCACCCGCGATGCAATCACCGTGACCCGATGCCCGCGCGCGGCGAGGGTACGGGCGAACTCGTGGTGGCGAGTCCCGCCGGGTTCGTCGAGGGCGGCAAAAGCCTGGTGGATGAGGAGGATGTGCATCGGGTCAGTATTCAGTAAACAGTGGACAGTCTCAGTGATTGGTCGGAAAGATGAATTCGGTGGAGAAAGAAATTTCTCCCCGGCCTTGCACGATGACTGCCAGCGAGAGGGCTGGAATTTTAACGCCGTAGGTGGGCGATGTCCAGCCGCGGGCGGGGTCGGGGGCGGAGGAGCCGAGGAGGGGTTCACCGGCACGCACAATCGAGAGTAGAGAATAGAGATCAGAGAACAGTGGCTCTGCGGACAGGTTGAGTCGTATTATGCCATACGGCGACTTAAGACTAATCTCTACTCTCTGCTCTCTATTTTCTATTTTCCATTCCCAATCCGGCAGGAGCCAATGCAGGCGCGCGGTGAACGGCTTCCTTCGCCCGGCCAGGCGCAGGATTTCATCCTCCACCAGCCAGCGGCCAGCGGCGAAGGCCGTCACGGTGCGGGTGTGACGGAATCCGCCAGCCCGGTAGCGTCCGCTCACACGCTGGAGGATTTCCGGCTCGGCGGCGATCTCGCTCGTGCGATAGGCGTTGAACCAATCCAGATACAGGAACCGCCCGGCGCGGGTGAACTGGTCGCGCCCGTCCACGGTCACGGTGTTGTGGACGGATGCCGCGGTCAGGCTGTTGTCCCACGGGGCGGGAGCGTTGTAGAGGTACGTCCCGGCGTCCTGCGCGACATTCAGTCCGCGCCACCACAGGTCGAGGTGGAGTTGGTCGGCGTGGGAGGGGCGGGAGGTGAACTGCGCCGTACGGAAATACGCCCAGGACTGTTTGCCGTACAACTGGTCGCCGATGTAGCGCGGCAGGGCGAGGCGTTTTGGACCCTTCGACAGGCTCTGGGCGGCGCCGGCAGCCTGCGCGCCGAACCAGAGCGCCATCTCGTCCCAGGGGCCGCGCGGCAGGTCGTAGTCGAGGAAGATGCGGGCGGCGGCGTGGGTGACAGGGCGAAAATCGGAAAATGGGGAAATGGTTAATGGGAAAATGTAAGCCCCGTCGTTGGCGCCCAGGTTCGGGGTCCGGCCGGTTTCGGAATCCATCAGCGAGAGCAGCCAGTGGACCGAGCGTTCGACCGCTTCCCGCGTCTGGCGCGGCCAGCGGTAACGACTTAAGTCGTTACTACAAAGGGCATTCGTCCACAAGATGACCTGGAGCATGAGGCGGTGGTAATTGGTGGAATGCTGGGCGTACTCGCCGTAGCCATCTATCTGCGATTGGAGGCCGTCATTGAGCCAGCGCCAGCCGAGGGCGCGCCAGCGGGCGGCGTCGGGATGGTCGGGCAGGGCCAGCCCGGCGGTGAGCAGGCCGGCGGACTCGGTCAGCAGGTGGTTGTTGTGCTGGGAGCGGGCGTAGGCGAGCGTGGGCGGGATGCGGGCGGCGTGCGCGGCGACCGAGTCTGCCAGCCGCCGCTTGCGCTCCGGCGTGGAGGCAGAGGCGGCGTCGAAGACCTGCCCCGCCCAGACGAAGGCCATCAGGCGCAGGGCGGCTTCCTGTCCGCTCATCCAATGGGGGCCGAGGCAGGGCGGGTTGGCGTCGGTGAAGGTTTCGAAGTTGCGCCAGAAGGTTTCGGCGTATTTTTCGTTTTGGCTGATATGGTAGGCGCGGCCGAGGGTGAAGGCCCAGCCGAAGCGGGCGGGTTCCCAAACCCGTTTCACGTCACAGGTTGGCAGGTTGGCAGGTTCGGGAAAGGGAACCGGAAGCGGCACTTTGCCGGTTTCGTAGGCCGTCCAGTGCGCCAGTTTTCCGGGGAGGGTGAGTTGCAGGTCAACCGGTTCGCCGCCGAAGAGCCGGACTTTGCCGGAGGCGATCTCGTCCGCTTCGGCGAGCAGGGCGGTCTTGCCGTCTTTGCCAAGCACGGCCAGGAGTTCGTCGCGTGTTGGAAAAGTGAATAGAGGGCGCAATCCACCAATCTCTACTCTCTGTTCTCTTTCCTCCGCCCTCCGGTAATGCCCCGTCATCAGCCCAAACTTATAGAGCGCGTAAAGCCCGACCTGTTGGAGTCCCAACTGGCGCAGGGCTTTGAAAGCGATCACAAGGCGGTTTAATTTAGCCATGGGTTTCGACGAACTTCGTAATCACCGGCTTTATGGGCGGGCTGACGTTTTCCGGGATGTCGGCGGGAGCGAACCAGTCCCAGGCAGTGTGCTCGCCGTTCAGGCGGACGTGCCCTTCGGGGAAGCGGGCGAGATAAACGATGGTGACATTATAAACTTCATCGCCGTTGGGATAAACGTAGAATAATTCCGGGCCGGAGAACACGCCGAACAGGGACAGGTCGCCGAGTTCCAGCCCGGTCTCTTCGCGGACCTCGCGCCGGGCCGCGTCCTCGACCACTTCGCCCAACTCCACCGCCCCGCCCGGCGGCCCCCAGCAATCGTTGTCCGATCGGTGTAGAAGCAAAAGGCGGTTTTGCTCATCCACAATGAGCGTCGCCGCGCCGACCATCAGGAGCGGCGCGTGACCAACGTGTTTGCGGAGGAATTGAATGTGCTCCATCATTCAAAATTTAACGCTACAGATAAACCTTGTCGTCAATTGACGGCCCGCGAATCATAAAAGCTTCTACTGGGGGATGAACCTCTACAATAGCGTGATAAACCCCTTTTGGAAAACAACAAAATTCTCGTTCTTTGACTTCAACAAATTCATCTTCGATATTTACAATCAGATTCCCGCACAATACGATAAAAATCTCATCGCTATTTCGGTGACAATGCAACTTTTCCGGTGATTTGAGCCAACTTTCATTCGTGTTGTTGTACCAGATTTGAATCTCCAAACTCTCAAAACCAGATTCATCTCTTGGCGCTCTGCCAGAGAGCAGAGTGGAATAATCAGGTAACTTTCGATGATGATATTTAGGCATAAGGAATCTACGCAATGGCCGAAAGATGCCCGCTCCGCAGCGACTTGATCGCCGCGAACGCGGCCTTCGTCACGCCGGCCGGGTGCGCGCAAAGGGCAGATGGTTTATAGACTGGCGAGATACCGTCTGGCTGTATCAAGGAATTCCTGCGCCTGCCGGATCATCTCCACAACCACCTCACTTTGGATATCCGGGTCAATTCCATAATCCCCAATTTGTCGCTGTGCGAACGCTGCGATCAGCCAGCGGTGATATTTGGGGTCGAGCACTTTTGTCTTTGCAAAATGCTGACCATAAGCCGCCAACACGTTTCCGTGTTTGCCGAACTGGAACCCTTTTTCATTCAGCAACGCTTCGGCAACATAGAACATTGCGTAGTAGGCCCGCCCGGCAGCGATTTCGGCCTTGCCGTTCGTGAGCAGGATTTCAGCCGCTTCAATGGCATCCACCGCACGCGCCAATAACTGATCGGTTGACTCTTTCATGCGGCGATCCCTTCGGCGCGCACGTTGCGCAGCACTGGTATATCGGCGCTGCGCCACTGTTCTTCCTTGACAATCGTGAGACTGATGGTGATGCCGCAGTCCAGCGACTGGTCGCTGACCAATTGACTCGTCCTTACCAGTTCTTCCCAATAACTTCGATAATCTTCCAGCACGATCATCACATCGAGGTCCGAACTCTCATCGTAATCCCCACGCGCATAAGAGCCGAATAGTATGGCTTCTTTCAGCCGGTTGCCATACAATTCGGCCAGTCCCTTTTTGAGTTCCTTCATCAAGCGCTGGATCTTGGCGGGCATGACTTTATCTTACCTTTTTTTATTGCGAAGCGCAACCGTTTCGGTCTTACACAATAGGTTCCTGCGCACCGCCCTGCCGGGTGGACTCCACTGCCGCGAACGCGCCCTTCGTCACGCCGACCAGTTGCTCGTACGGGATGGGCGGCTGTCCGCCCTCGCGGATGGACTTCGCGAACGCGGCCCACTCGCCGCGCCAGCCTTTATCCTGCGCCTTCTTGACCGTCGTCCGGCGTCCGTCACGCACCATCTCCAGCGTGCGGAAATCGTCCAGCACGGCAATCCGCCCGCCGCAGAAGACTTCGACGCGTTCCTTGGGGAAGGACTTGTCGCCGTTGGCGAGATAGTCCACCACACCGAGCGAGCCGTCCGGGAAGGTGAAGGTCATCGAGACGTTGTCCTCGCGGTATTTGCCGTTATCGGGCAGGGCGTGCGCGCTCACGCTGACCGGCGCGGCCCCGGCCAGGAAGGTCAGGAAGTCCACGAAGTGACAGCCCTCGCCGATGATCCGTCCGCCGCCCTGGGCCGGGTCATGCACCCAGTGGTTGAGGGGAATGTATCCGGCGTTGACGCGGTAGTGCATGTGCAGAGGCTCGGTACGAGAACCGAGAAATGAGGAAAGAGTCTGGGCGAGGGGAGCGAAGCGGCGGTTGAAGCCGACCAGTAAAACGTGATCCGTAAAACGTAAAAGGGCGTCCTGAATCGTGTCAAGTTGCCCGGTGGTGATGGCAAGAGGTTTCTCGACAAACACATGCTTCCCCGCCTGCAACGCCTTGACCACCAAATCAGCGTGCGAATCGTGACGAGTCAGGATGGCGATGGTGTTGATGTTCGGGTCGTTCAGGATTTCGTCATCGCTCGACGTGGCGTAAGAAAAGCCAAATTTCCGGGCAGTATCCTGGGCATGCAGTCCGCCCGCGGAGGCGATGCCGACCAGTTCGATGCCGCCCGCTTTTTTGATGGCCGGGAGCAGCGTTGCGTTCGCAAACAGGCCCGCCCCAAGCACGCCCAACGTCACCACGTTGTCACGTTTGACGGTTTGCACGTTAAACCTGACAACCTGCGAACCTGTCAACGTGTCAACGGGGTATGTCAGCAAAACACCAAGAAACGGCTGTTTCCTCTTCCCCGTAATCACTTCATACGCTTCCGGCGCTTGCTCGATGGGGAAGCGATGGCTGATGAGTGGCTGAACCTGCAACTGGCCGCTTGCCAACATTCCAACCACCGCCTCGAAGTTGCGCCCCTCCGTCCAGCGGACGTAGCCGATGGGATAGTCGCGTCCGTTCTCCTCGTAGGCCGGATCGTAGCGTCCCGGTCCGTACGAGCGCGAGTTGACGAACGACAGTTCCTTTTCGTAGTAGATCTTGCGCGGGAAGGTCAGCCCGACCGCGCCGGTGGCGACGATGCGCGCCCGGTCGCGGGCGATGACCGCCGCCAGTTCGACCGGGTCGTTGGACGAAGTGTCGGCGCAGATGAGCACCGCGTCGAAGCCGCGGTTAACGGTAAATGATTGGGCAGAGTCCACGGCCTGGTCGCGGAGGCAGGCTTGGAGTCCGAGAGAGGCGGCGAGCGCCACCCGCTGCGGATTGGTATCAATGCCCAGCACACGGCACCCGGCCGCGGCCGCCATCTGTCCCGCCAATAATCCCAGCAGACCCATCCCGATGATCGCCACGTTTTCGCCAATCTGCGGCTCGGCCAGGCGGAAACCGTGCAGGGCAATCGCGCCGAGGGTGGTGAAGGCGGCGGACTCGAAATCCACAGAATCGGGCAGCGGCGTGAGCAGGGCGCGCGGGATGACGTTGTACTCGGCGTGGACGGCGTAATTGCCGCCCGCGCAGGCCACGCGTTGGCCGACCTTGAAACCTTCCATCCCGTCACCCAATGAAACAATCGTGCCTGCCGAGGAATAGCCGAGCGCCATCGGCTGGTCGAGACGGTTGAAAGCCGCCCGGATGGTCGGCGCGACGCCTTCGCGTTTCATCTTGTCCACCACCTGGCGGACGAGGTCCGGGCGGGAGCGGGCCTTGCCGACCAGCGACTTTTCGGCGAATTCCACCACCATGCGTTCGGTGCCGGCCGAGACGAGCGAGGCGGCCACTTTCACAAGCGCCTGCCCGGCGCGCGGCGTGGGCGCGGGAATGTCTTCGATGGTGGTCTTGCCGGTTTTCATGTTCTGGAGAAGTTGTTTCATAATTTCCTCGATCGGCGTGGTTTCTACGAGTATACCGCAAGACAAGACAGGCAATACAACCGGCGGGAAGGGAGTACAATTGATGGCGGATGGAATGGAGAGACGCCATGAACGGAGCATTTCCTGTCAGCGCCACCAAGATCACGGTCCCGGCCCTGCGCCCGGAGATGCTCCACCGCGCCCGCCTGCTGGACCTGCTCGACGCCCTGCTCGACAAGCGTCTCGTGCTTGTGACCGCCCCGGCGGGATACGGCAAGACCTCCCTGCTCGTGGACATGGCCCGCAGCAGCGCGCTGCCGTTCTGCTGGCTGGCGCTCGACGCCCTCGACCGGGAGCCGCAGCGCTTCCTCTCCTACTTCATCGCCTCCATCGCCCACCGTTTCCCAAAATTCGGCAACCAGTCCAACGCCGCCCTGCGCCACCTGGCCTCGTTCGAAGACGGCGCCGAGAACCTGATCGTCACGCTCGTCAACGAAATCTACGAGCGCATTGACGAGCACTTCGTCATCGTCCTCGACGACTACCAGTTCGTGGACAACGTGCCGGAGATCCGCGGGTTCGTCAGCCGCTTCCTCCAACTGGCCGGGGAAAACTGCCACGTGGCGCTTTCCTCGCGCCGCCTGCCCGCCCTGGCCGACCTGCCTGCGCTGGTGGCCCGCCAGCAGGTCGGCGGCTTCGACCCGGAGGAACTGGCCTTCCGCCCGGAGGAGATCCGCCGGCTGTGCCAAAAGAATTACGGGGTGGAACTGGGCGACGAGGAAGTGGACGCGCTGGCGCACCGGACCGAGGGCTGGATCACCGGCCTGCTCCTGGCCGGGACCGCCCCCGGCGCGCCGGACCTGACGCGCGCCGCCCGCGCCTCCGGCGTGGACCTGGACGCCTACTTCGACCAGCAGGTCTTCGCCCCCCAGCCGCCCGCCGTGCAGGAATTCCTCCTGCAAACCTCCCTGCTGGAGGAATTCGACGCGGCCCTGTGCGATGCCGTCCTCGGGGTCGGCGAATGGCAATCCATGCTGGATACCGTGCGCCGCGGCAACCTGTTCGTCCTCTCCGTCGGGCCGGATAACAAATGGCTGCGCTACCACCAACTGTTCCGGGATTTCCTCCAGGCGCGCGTGGAAGCCAGAAGCCCGCAGACGGCGCAGGCCATCCTGTCCCGGCTGGCCGGGGTCAGCGAGGAAAATGGCGACTGGGAGCGCGCCTTCCACATCTACCGCCAGAACGGCGAGACGGAATCCCTGGCCGGGCTGGTGGAGCGCGCCGGCACGCCGCTCATCCAGGAAGGCAAATTCATCACCCTCGGCAACTGGCTGGAGAGCCTGCCCGAGGCGCTCATCAGCCAGCGCCCCGGCCTGCTCTCTTTGCGCGGAGTCACCCTGCTCGTGCGCGGGAAAGCCGGCCAGTCCCTGCCCCTGTTCGACGAGGCCGTCTCCGCCTTCCGCATTCGCAGTGACACTCCCGGGCTGGCACTGGCGCTCGTCCGAAGAGCAGCGGCGCAGCGCCTGCTGGGCGATTACGCGGCCTCCCTGTCCGACGCGGAGGAAACCCTGCAAATCCCGGCAGATTCGGACGAAATGCTGGCGAACCACGCCGAGGCCATGCGACTGAAAGGCTGTGGCCTCCTCCGGCTGGGACAACCGTTCCAGGCACTCGACTGGCTGGAACGATCCCTGAGCCTCTACCGCCGGGTGGACGCGGCGCGCAGCATCCCCATCGCCCTATCCGACCTGGGCATGGCGCTCCGGGCGGTCGGCCAGACCAGCGCCGCCTGCGAGACCTACGAAAAAGCCCATATCCTCTGCAAGGAGCAGGGCCACCTACCCATGCAGGCGGGATTGGGAAACAGCCTGGGCGTGCTATACCACTCGCTCGGGGAATACGAAACCGCCGTCCAATATTTCGAGGAAGGGCTGAAGTCTGCCCGCCGCAGCGGGTACCTGCGCAACGAGGCGCTCATCCTTGCCAGCCTGGGCGACCTCTACATCGAGATCGGCGACCACGAAGCATCCGCCCAGGCCTTCGAAAAAGTGGAGACGTTTGCCCGGCAGTACAACGACCACTTCCTGCTCTATTACGCCCTGCTGGCGCGCGCCGGCCTCGCCCGGCTTGCCGGGACCTTTGACCGGGCGCGCACGCTTCTCGAGGATGCCCGCGCCGAAGCCAGTTCCCGCGCTTCCAATTATGAACAGGGACTCTATGAACTCGAACACGGCCGCCTCGACCTGGCCACCGGCGATCCCGCCGGGGCTGTTTCCCGCCTGCAGGCCGCACTGGCGCACTTCGAGACCGGAGGCCTGGTGCTGGAGACCGGCTGGACGCGGCTCTGGCTGGCGGCGGCCTGCGCCGCCTCCGGCGACAGGGATGCGGCGCGCGCCTGCCTCGACGCGGTCGAAGAACTGATCACGCGCGGGGCCTCGCTCCACTCGCTGGGGATGACCGCGCACCAGGTCCGGGAGCGGCTCGAGGCTGTGGAGGCGGAGGCAGGCCAACGGTCCGTGTTGAAGCGCCTGCTGGAGGCCGCCGCCCCAACGCAGGCCAGACTCCCCCGCCTGCGCAAACACTTGCGCCGCATGACCAGCGCCGTCCCGCTCCCGTCGCCGCGGCTGGTCATCCGTGCCTTCGGCCGCGGGCAGGTGCGCGTCGGCGGGCAGGTGGTGACGAACGAGCGCTGGAAGACCCGCTCGGTGCGGGAACTGTTCTTCTTCCTGCTGAACACGCCGGACGCCGTGACGAAGGAACAGATCTGCGCGCAGTTCTGGCCGGACGAGTCTCCCGCCCGGGTGCGACAGCGCTTCAAGAACGACCTCTACCGTTTGCGCAGCGCGCTGGGCGCGGAGGCGATCCTGTTCGACGGGGAACGCTACCGTTTCAATGCCGGGATGGATTACGAGTACGATGTGGAGGTCTTCGAGGATTGCCTGCGCCGCGTCGGCCGCTCGGCCGACAACGCGGAAAAGATCCGCCTGGTTGCCGAGGCGGCGGAACTGGCACGCGGGCCGTTCCTGGAGGATATGGATGGGGAGTGGATCGAGCCGGAGCGCGAACGCCTGCGGCAGGCCCTGCTCCCGGCCCTGCTCGCGCTGGCGGGATTGCACCTCCAGCGCGGCGACAAGGACAGCGCCATTAAAACCTGCCAGCGCGCCCTGGCGATTGACCCATATCTCGAGGAAGCCCACCGGCTGGCGATGCGCGTCTACGCCCGCCAGGGGGACCAGGCCGCGGTTTCACGCCAGTACCAGGCCTGCCGTCACGCGATGGAAATGGGCCTGGGGATGAGCCTTTCCGCGGAAACCGAGGCGCTGTATCGGGAATTGACCTCCTGAAATTGCTGTTTTTTTAACTTGCCGAATTCATTTCCCCTCCTGAAGCGAGGGGAAATGAATTTTAACGGGGGATTTCCGGCAATTCTCAATGTGGATAGTGTCATTGCGAGACGGCGTTCTCCCGTCGAAGCAATCTCCCTGTTTTGGCGAGGAGATTGCTGCGGGCTTCGCCCTCGCAATGACATATTGAGAATTGCTGGGGGATTTCCCTTTCACTTGACGGCCAACTGACGCCTTTTTTGAAGCCTTTTTTGAAGCCTGCCTCCCTGTATTCTATAAGCACTCTACCAAGAAAAGGAAGGTGTCTCATGAAGGCTAAACTCACTCAATTCGCTGTTGCACTCCAGAAGATCGACCGCCGCTACGTCCAGCTGGCCGTGGTTGTGGCTGCGCTGGCCCTGATGGTGCTTGGCGTCGGCGCACCGGATGACAGCGCGGTGCCGGTCGGCAGGTGATCCTCCTCGCCGCCCTGCCGGCGGGACTGCTGACGGGGCTGCTGGCCGCCCGCTGGCGGCGGTCCCGTTGGGAGGTCCCGGCGCTGCGCTTCGCCTGGCTGGCAGTCGTCGCATTCGTTCCACAGTACCTTGCCATTTATTTCCTCCCCACGCGCGGTCTCCTTTCCGATGAGTGGGCCGCCGCCGGATTGCTCCTCTCGCAGGCGCTCTTCCTGGTCTTCTGCTGGCTGAACCGCCGCGTGCCCGGCATCGCCGTGCTGGCTGTCGGGCTGGTTGCCAACCTGCTGGTGATGGCGCTCAACGGCGGATTCATGCCCATCAGCCCGGAGACCGCCAGCCGCCTCGTGCCGCCCGGCATGTTGGACGACTGGGCCAGCAGCCGCTTCGGCTGGAAGGACATCCTGCTCCCGCTGGAGGACACCCGCCTGGCGCTCCTCTCCGACCGGCTCCTGCCCCCGGTATGGTTCCCGTACCAGGTCGCGTTCAGCCTCGGGGACGTGTTCGTGGCAGCCGGCGCATTCTGGCTGATGGCCGCCGGAGGGTTCAACTTCAACAAAGCAAGCAAAGGACGCTAGATGCTGGATACCAAATTACAAACCTTGCCGGTCTCCCTGATCCTGCAGGATGTGCAGGACGAACACCTGGAGATTTGCCGCCTGCTTGCCGCGGCAACGGTCAGCCCGTCGTTCTGCCGCCTGTTGCTCGAAGACCCGGAACGCGCCATCCAGACCGGTTACCGGGAGGAATCCTTCCTGCTGACCGCCGAAGAGCGCAACCTGGTCTTGTCCATTGGAGCCGACTCGCTGGAAAGCCTTGCCTGGCACATCTCCCAGACCCTGGGCCAGCGCACACATCCCTTTGTAACTCACGCCGCCGAGGCCTCGGAATTATTCGGGCATTGAGCGGTTGATGCCGGATGGCGCGGAGACAGGGGGCGCGGTGATCAAGGGAAATCACCGCGCCCCGCGCCCGCGTCCTCCGGACCGCCACAGACAACGTTGAAACCTTGAACCAAAAACCCATTTCCCAGAAACAGAACATGACTGCAGCCTCCGCGAAAGATACCGGAAAAGCAGAAAACCACCTGGATGCAATTTTTCGCGCCTTCCCGGACCTCCTGTTCCACCTCGACCAGGATGGCGTCATCCTCGACCACCGCGCCGGAGACCCGGCCCTGCTCTACATGCCGCCGGAGCAATTCCTGGGGAAAAAGATGCAGGACATCCTTCCCGGGAACATCGGGGAGGAGGTCCGGAAAGCCATCGCAGAAACAACCAGCACTGGCCGGATCACCATTGTCAAATACAAACTGGAGATCCCGCGCGGAGAACGCTGGTTCGAGGCGCGTTTCGTCCTGGCCCAGGATTCGCAGGTCACGGTGGTGATCCGGGATGTCACCGAACACAGAGGGGTGGTGGAACGGCTGCAAAGGCAATTGAACCGCCTGGCAGCCCTGCGTTCCGTGGACGCTGCCATCATGTCCAGTTTCGATATCAAAATCACCCTATCGGTGGTGCTGCGCGAGATCGTCAACCAGTTGAAGGTCGACGCGGCCGATGTGCTCCTGTTCAACCCGCTCAACAATTCCCTCGAGTTCGCGGCCGGCCTGGGCTTCCGCCATCCCCACCTCCAGCATTCCCCCCAGCGCATCGGGCAGGGCTATGCCGGGAAGGCCGTCCTGGAACGGCAGGCGGTCCAGGCCTCCGGTGCGAACCTTGGCGCGCTGGTCCATTCCGCCGATTCCGCCCGGGAAGGGTTTGTGAGTTACCATGCCGTCCCGCTGCTGATGAAAGGCGAGATCAAGGGCGTCCTCGAAGTCTACCACCGCGCCCCGGCGGCATTCACCGAGGGAGAGGCGGAGTTCCTGAACATGATCGCCGGGCACATCGCCATTGCCATCGAAGATTCCAGTTTGTTCAACAACCTGCAGCGCTCGAACGTGGAAATGACGCGCGCCTACGACAGCATCATCGAAGGCTGGTCGCGCGCGATGGACATGCGCGACCAGGAGACGGACGGACACTCCCTGCGGGTCGCAGAGCGGACCGTGAACCTGGCGCGGCAGATGGGCATGAACGAGCCGGACCTGGTCCATCTCCGGCGCGGCGCGCTGCTGCACGACCTGGGCAAACTCGGCATCCCCGACTCCATCCTGCTCAAACCCGGTCCGCTTACGGAGGCGGAACAGGCCATCATGCGATTGCAGCCGAAACATGCCTATGACCTGCTTTCGCCGATGGAATACCTGCGCCCCGCGCTCGACATTCCCTACTGCTGCCACGAAAAATGGGACGGCTCCGGTTACCCGCGCGGCCTGCAAGGGGAGCAGATCCCGCTGGCGGCGCGCATCTTCGCCGTGGTGGATGCCTGGGACGCGCTCACCTCCGCCCGCTCTTATCACCCCGCCTTGACAAAAGCCGAGGCGCGCCAGCAGATCATTTCGGAATCGGAGACCCGCTTCGATCCGGTGGTGGTCATGGCATTCCTGGCAATGATGGACAAAGAACTTTCAAAATAGATTGCGCGTTTGGAAAGAAAAACTTCCGGGAGAAAAGCCCGGAAGTTTTTGCAGCAAAAAGGCAGACACAAGATCCGCCCCTACATCATTACCAATGCCAGATTGTACCGTCTTTCCCATCTTCGATGACGACGCCGAGTTCTTTCAGCCGGTCACGAATCAAATCCGACATGGCCCAGTTCTTCTGCTTGCGCGCCTCGGTGCGGACCTCGACCAGCAGGTCCACGAACCGGTCCGCGTCGCCGCTGGATTTTTTCTCCGCCAGGCGCAGGCCGAGCACGCCCGCCAGCGTCCGCAGGGTGGACCGGGCGGGGGCCAGTTGTTCGTCTTTGGCGCCCGCGTCGCGGGCGGTGTTGATGGCGCGCACCAACTCGAAGAGCGCGGCCAGCGCGCCGGACGAGTTGAAGTCGTTGTCCATCGAATCGGTGAAGGCTTGCTGGGTCGCCTCAGACAGTGTGGCGAGCGCGGAGGCGGCCTCGGTGGAGAGTCCGCTGGCGGATGGCGCGGCAGGCCGAAGTCCCGATTTGAGCCGCTCCAGTCCCTTCTCGGCGGAGTCGAGCGTCTCTTCGTTGAACATCAGCGGGGCGCGGTAGGAGCCGTTCAGGACGAGCATCCGCATTACATCGGCTTCACGCCTGGAGAGGAATTCCTTGATGCTGACGATGTTGCCGAGCGACTTGGACATTTTCTCGCCGCCAAGTTGTAACATGCCGTTGTGCATCCAATAACGCGAGAAGGGCTTGCCGGTGAAGCACTCGCTCTGGGCGATCTCGTTCTCGTGGTGCGGGAAGACCAGGTCGTTGCCGCCGCCGTGGATGTCGATCTGTTCGCCGAACTCGGCCAGGTTCATGGCCGAGCACTCGATGTGCCAGCCGGGGCGGCCTTTGCCCCACGGGCTGTCCCAGGCGGGTTCGCCGGGTTTGGCGGCTTTCCACAGGGCGAAGTCCATCGGGTGTTCTTTCAGTTCTTCGACCTCGATGCGCGCCCCGGCCTGCATGTCTTCGATCCTGCGCCCGGAGAGTTTGCCGTAATCCGCGTCTTTGGTGACGCGGAAGTACACGTCGCCATTCGGGGCGGGGTAGGCGTAGCCCTTTTCGATGAGTCCCCGGATCATGGACAGGATCTCGGTCATCGTCTGGGTGGCGCGCGGGTTGGACGTGGCCGGCAAAACGTTCAGGTCGGTCAGGTTCTGGCGGTAGTCGTCAATGTAGCGCTGGGCCAGCCGGAGCGGGTCCTCGCCCAACTGGTTGGCGCGGTTGATGATCTTGTCGTCCACGTCGGTGAAGTTCATCACATGCTTGACGTTGTAGCCGCGGTATTCCAGATAGCGGCGGATGACATCGAACACCAGCGCCGACATGGCGTGGCCCACGTGCGCGTCGTTGTAGACGGTCACGCCGCAGACGTACATCCTGACCTTGCCGGGTTCGAGGGTCTGGAAGTCTTCGGTCTTGCGGGTGAGGGTGTTGTAGACGCGTAACATGGGGTTCTCCTTGAAAATGATGCGGCTATTATAAACCAGCACAGGGCAGTAAAAAGAAAAAAGTGAGAAAGCAGAGCATCGCCTTCTCACTTCGCGCCTTCTTGCTTTTTGCTTTTACCTGTCTTCCGGCTTGGCGAAGATCATCCTTCCGGCAGCGGTCTGCAGGACCTTGGTCACGGTGACGGTGATCTCCTTGTTCAGGAATTTGCTCCCGTTCTCCACCACGACCATCGTCCCATCGTCCATGTAGCCGACGCCCTGGCCGATTTCCTTGCCTTCCTGGATGACGTTGACGCCCATCATCTCACCGGGCAGGACCACCGATTTAACCGCGTTCGCCAGTTCGTTGATATTCAGGATGGAGACGCCTTGCAGTTCGGCGATGCGGTTCAGGTTGAAATCGTTGGTCAGGATCGGACACTTCAACTGCCGCGCCAGGATGACGAGTTTATCATCCACCTCGCGGACGTCCTCCACGTCAATGTCGCTGATGCGGACAACGACCGCCGAGGCCTTCTGCAATTCGGACAGCACTTCCATGCCGCGCCGGCCGCGCTGGCGGCGCAGTCCGTCCGAAGAATCGGCGATGTACTGCAACTCGTTCAGCACGAAGCGCGGGATGAGCAGCGTGCCGGGCAGGAAGCCGGTCTTGGCAATGTCGGCCACGCGCCCGTCAATGATGACGCTGGTGTCCAGCAGGACGGTGCGGCTCGAGCGCGACCCGTTGCCGGGAGCGCCTTCCTCGCGGCGGGAGGTGAGGCTGCCGAGAATGTTGGCCAGGTCCGACTGGCGCATCACGAAGATGGAGATGCCGAAATAGACGAAAACGAGCACGCCCAGGAACGGCAGCACGGCGCCGAACGGGGAGGGCAGCAACGACAGCGGGAATGCCAGCAGTGCCGCCACCAGCAGTCCGGCCACCAGTCCCAGCAGGGCAGAAATAAGCACCTCGGCCGACAGCTGCCCGAGCAGGGATTTCAGGGCGCGCATCGGCCGCGTGGTCAGGAGCGGCGTCAGCACCAGGCCGAACAACGCCCCAACCAGGCCGATGGTCAACGTGTAAAGGACTTCCTGATCACTGCTGTATTGGCCGAGTGAGTTCCCCCAGTAAGCGCCCAGGATGGCGAAGATCACCATTCCGATCAAACGGACAACGAAATCAATGCTCATACAATAACTCCTTTGAAATAAAAAATAAAGAATAAAGCGTATGGATAATAGCACGGCTGGCGCGAGCCGTCAACCGCTGCATTTGACCTTCGGACATGAATTCGGATAACCAGTTCTTTTGCCGCGGATTACGCGGATTTTCGCGGAGGAAGAAGAGAGAATCCGCGCAAATCTGCTGCAAAAGTGTTTGCCAGACCATCTGCCCGAACTTAAGTCCGAACATCAGTCGCCGGAGAAGAATTGAGACGCTCTCAAAAGGAGAGCGTCTCAAGGCGGGGAGGGCGGGATTCGAACCCGCGACTGAGGTTTTGGCCCCAGTACTCACTTAGCAGGCGAGCCCAATCGGCCTCTCTGGCACCTCCCCGGAATTACGTTTGCACGTTTGCACGTTGCCATGTTCACAGGTCGAACATAAACCTGTCAACGCGCCAACGTGAAAACCTGTAACGTTCACACCGAGCGGAGGGAGTGGGATTCGAACCCACGGTGACTTGCGCCACGACGGTTTTCAAGACCGTTGCCTTCAACCGCTCGGCCATCCCTCCAAGCGGAGGCGATTTTACCATAACTGAATGTCATTGCGAGGGCGAAGCCGAAGCAATCTCCTCCACTCACAATGACACAATCGGACAGACTTGGTATAATTTGCGGGCTATGAACAGGAAATACCACGTTTGGACCGAAGGCTGCCAGATGAACGTGGCCGACTCTCAGCGGGTCGGCTCGGCGCTCGAACGCCTCGGCTACGAATTTACCGGTACCGCCGAGGACGCCGATGTCATCGTCCTCAACACCTGCGTCGTGCGCCAGTCCGCCGAAGACAAGGCCTATGGCCGCCTGAGTTCCATCAAGCCGCTCAAAGCCAAAAATCCCGGGCTGGTGGTCAACCTGATGGGCTGCCTGGTCGGGATCCGGAACGACGAGAAACTGCGCGCCCGCTTCCCCTACGTGGACGTGTTTTCGCCGCCCTCCGACCCCGGCCCGTTGGTCGCGTTCCTGACCCAGGGCGAGGCGCGGGCGCACGAATCCGCCCGGACCTCGAACCTGTCCGCCGTTATGGATGGGGAGATTCTCCTCCCCGAGCGCGAGCGCGGCCGGCTCGTCTCGGCGCACGTGCCGGTGGTGTTGGGCTGTTCGCACGCCTGCACGTATTGCGTCATCCCATCCAAGCGCGGGGCGGAACGTTCGCGCCCGGCTGCGGAGATCCTGACCGAGGTGCGCGCCCTCGCCGCGCAGGGCGTAAAAGAAGTGACCCTGCTCGGTCAGATCGTGGACCGCTACGGCAAGGACATCCCCGACGGTCCCAGCCTGGCGGGTTTGCTCAAACTGCTGGACCAGGTTGACGGTCTGGAGCGCATCCGTTTCCTGACCTCGCATCCGAACTATTTCACCGACGAGTTGATGGACGCCGTCGCCAGTCTGCCCAAGGTCATGCCGCACATCGAAATTCCCATCCAGGCGGGCGATGACGAAGTCCTGAAGAATATGCGGCGCGGCTACACCCAGGCCGATTACCGGAAGATTGTCGAAAAGATCCGGGCGCACATCCCCGGCAGTTCGATTGCCACCGACATCATCGTCGGCTTCCCCGGCGAGACGGAGGCGCAGTTCATGGAGACGCACCGCGTGCTCGACGACCTGCGCCTGGACTCGGCCCACCTGGCGCGCTACTCGCCCCGCCCGGGGACCGTGTCGGAGCGCAATATGGCGGACGATGTTCCGGCAGAAGAGAAGATGCGCCGCTTCCGCGTGCTGGAGAATCTGCAGGAGAAGATTGTCGGTGAAATCAATGCCGGATTATTGGGCCAAAAAGTGGAAATCCTCTTCGAAGAAAAAGTGAAGGGACGCTGGCGCGGCCGCACCCCGACCAACAAACTGGTCTTTGTTGAATCCGAAGATGACTTGCACGGCAAGGTTTTGCCCGTCACCGTCACGTGGACGGGGCCGTGGTCCATGCAGGCACGCTTATGAGAGAAGAAAAAATCCGCGCCATCGCCATCTGCGTCTGCCGCGACGGGGACCGCATCCTTGCAGCCGAGGGCCGCGACAGCAAGAAAGGCCAGACCTTCTACCGTCCGCTGGGAGGGACGATCGAGTTCGGCGAGCGCGGCGAGGACACGGTCCGGCGCGAGTTCCGCGAGGAGATCGGCGCGGACCTGCTCGAGGTCCGCTATCTCGGAACGCTGGAAAACATCTTCACCTGCGAAGGCCTGCGCGGGCACGAAATCGTCCTCGTCTATGACGGGCGTCTGTCCGACCGTTCGCTATATCAAAAGGATGTCATTCAGGGGGATGAATTTGGCATGCCGTTCAAGGCCGTCTGGAAGCGGCTGGACGAGTTCGGTCGAGGCCGGCCGCCGGTCTACCCGGATGGGCTGCTGGAGTTGATCCAATAAGAAAGCGGCTTCCCGCCTGATGGCGGGAAGCCTTTTGGTTATCTGTTCAGTTGGTTATCAGTCCAGGTTGGAATTTACCTTGCTGAACATATTTCCGACAATGGGGCCCATGAGCGTCAGGACAGCGATAACGACGATGGCGACCAGCACAAGAATAAAAGCGTACTCGACAAGCCCCTGGCCTTTTTCGCGTGGATGGAACAGCATGGTTTTCACCTCCTTTCGAGAAGATTCGTGTCTTCGGATACCCAAAGTATAATCCAAAAAGGACGCTTTCGCGCCCTTTTGTGTATCCCATCCAAATTTGCTCAAAATCGAGGCTGGAGAAGCCGTCACACAGCCAGGTTCCAGTGTGCGTACTTGGGATTGTTCCCGCGCACCGCTTCGCCGAACATTTTTCGCAGCGCCTCCCCGACCGGCCCCATGCTCCCGGTCCCGACCGGGCGGTGGTCCACTTTCGTCACAACGGTGATCTGCGCTGCGGTCCCCGTCATGAGCAGTTCGTCGCAGATGTAGACCTCGGTGCGGTCAATCGGGCGTTCGATCACCGTCAGCCCGAGTTCGTTCTTCGCCAGTTCGATGACCGAGCGGCGGGTGATGCCCTCGAGGATGTTCTCCGTGACCGGCGGGGTGATGAGCGCGCCGTCGCGCATGATGAAGACGTTCATCGCGCTGCCCTCGGTGATGTGACCGTCCTGGGTCAGCACCAGCGCCTCATCAAAGCCGGAGCGGGCCGCGTCCGTTTTGATCAGCGCCGAGTTGACGTACGCGCCGCTGATCTTGCCGCGCGCCGGGATGGCATTGTCGTCAATCCGCCGCCACGAGGAGACCGTCACGTGGGCGTTGGTGTCGTTCTTGACGTACTGCCCGAACGGCATGGCGAAGATGGTCAGTTCGTCTTGCAGGTCATGCAGGCGCACCCCAACCACCTCGTCCGCCTTGTAGGCCAGCGGGCGGATGTAGATGTCCTGCCGGTAGCCGTCCTGGTGCAGCAGGTCGAGCAGGATCCCGGTCAGGCTCTCCGGTGTGAAATCGAGATCCATGCACAGCAAACGGGCCGAATTCAGGAAGCGGCGGAAATGGTCATGGGGACGGAAAACGAAGAGCGTTTTCTTCTCTTCGTTCCAGTAGCCGCGCATGCCGCCGAATACGGCCGTGCCGTAGTTAAGGGCGTGCGTGGCGACCCCAACCTTCGCCTCGGAGTAGGGGACAATTTTCCCCTGAAAATACGCGTGTTTTGGCAAGTCCACTGACGTACCTCCTTGATCGGAATGATGTTATGCGGTTGATTATACCCGCGTCATCCCGGACCTTGGAGCGTCCCGCCAGCAATTTGGGATGCTCTCATCCTTACAATGTTCGAACGATTTTTTTGACCAGCCCCGGCCCGGCGTACACCAGCCCGGTATAAACCTGCACCAGCGCCGCCCCCATGTCGAGGCGGCGTTTGGCATCCGCGGGGGACATAATTCCGCCCACGCTGACGACGGGGATGCGCCCGTCGAGCCGTCTCACCACCTTCTCCAGCGCCGCTTCACTGCGGACCGTGAGCGGGCGTCCGCTTAAACCGCCGGTCTCGCCCTGCCGCGTGGACCGCAGCCCGTCGCGCGCGAGGGTGGTGTTCGTGGCGATGACGCCGTCCATGCCGGCGCGCAGGATGACATCCAACGCGTCGTCGAGTTCCTCGTCGCTCAGGTCGGGGGCGAGTTTGACGAGCAGGGGGATATGCTTCTCCAGTCTGCTCTGCTCAAACCGGCGCTGGTGCGCCAGTTGGGTCAGCAGGTTTTCCAGCGCCTCGCGTCCCTGCAAACGGCGCAGGCCGACCGTGTTGGGCGAACTGACGTTGATGGCGAGATAATCCGCCAGCGGCGCGAAATTTTGCAGCAAAGCCAGGTAATCGAAAACGGCCTCGTCATTAGAGGTCTGTTTGTTCTTGCCCAGATTCATCCCGACGATGCACCGAACCCGCTTGCGGCGGACCGCCGACAGTCTTTTCGCCACATCGGCTGCGCCTTCTCCCGGAAACCCCATCCGGTTGATGATCGCCTCGTCCTCGACCAGCCGGAAGATGCGCGGCTTCGGGTTGCCCGGCTGGGGCAGCGGCGTGACTGTGCCAATCTCGATGTGTCCGAACCCCAGCGCGGCCAGCCCGCGGATGGCGACGCCGTCCTTGTCGTATCCCGCCGCCAGCCCGACCGGGTTCTTGAATTTCAGCCCGAAGGCTTCCACCGGTTTCTTCGGCGCGGCGAACAGCGCTTGCAGGAACCAGCGCGCGGGGGAAAAAATGCCCGCCAGCCGCACCAGGTTCAAGGTCAGGCCGTGGGCGGTTTCGGGGTCCAGTTTGAAAAGGAGGGGGCGGAGATTTTTATACACGGCGCTTCAATCTCCCCAATACCAGGAGCAGGATGCCGGCGAAAAGCGCCAGGACAGAGAATCCGACTTGAATCCACTTAAGGGCAGTGAAAATGGCGGTTGCCCAGGAAAGGAGGGAAAATTGAGACGGATAAAGCAGGAACATGGCAGCCAGTCCCAGGTTTTCAAGGTAATCCGCGATAACAGCCCGCCAGGGGAGAAGAGGCAACTGGCTGTGCTGCGGCGCAGCGTGCCGAAAGACCAGAACCAGCAGCAGGCTGAGAAGCAGGCCATAAACAAGCGGATACACAACGTCAATGGTCAGGTGCATCACCACGGACGCCTGCCGCGCCTGCGGGCTGTAAAGCGAGATGGCCTGATACGCCTCCTGCGGCGTGTACCAGAATTTCAAGTCCAGGATGGGCAGGGGCGGTTCGCCGGGGACGGACATGGCAGGCAGGATGAAAAAATTGAAGGCCAGGTAGAGCGCCGCCAGGATGGCAACCAGTTTCCAACTTGCCCAACGATGAAGAGTGGGGAGGATTCGAGACATTTTGTTGACAACGCGTTAGCGCTCCTGTTTGCCTTTTTCCAACATTTCGACTGCTTTCGTAATCCGGCTGCGGCGGGTTTCCTCCCGTTTCGCTTCCAGGATGGCGGTCACGTGTTCCTTCCGGTGCGTGTACGACAGTTTCTCGAAGGCCGCCTTTGCATGCAAATTCTGATCCAGCGCCTGCTGAAAATCCTCCGGCACTTCGACCAGGCGCGGCTCGGTATCCTCCTCCAGCGTGACCTCGACCTCATCGCCGAAGTCTTTGCCGATCTTCTGGCGAATCTCCTTGAGCACGCCCAGGATGTGGCAGGGTTCGCCCATGCGGACGAGGGCGCCGCGATACGGCTCGCCGTCAATGGCGGCGCTGACGGGAACACGCTTTTTGCCGAAGGCCTGTTCCACATCGAAGGGGATGCGCACGAACGCCCCGCCCCCACCGGGGTTTTCGATAATCGCGCGAAAGGTGTGTTTTTCGCTCATTTGCTTTTCTCCAAAAATCGAAGTGTCTCTTCGATTTTACTTTGTTCAACCTTCCCGGTCTTTTCCCAGTAATCCAGCAACTCGCTAATCGTCAATACAGCATGGAGGGTGTATCCCGCCCGCTCCAGCGCCTCCTTCGCCCCGGACTGGCGGTCAATCAGCACAACCACATCCTTGACCTTCAGCCCGGCCGCGGTCAGTTTTTCGATGGCTTCGAACTTGCTCCCGCCGGTGGTGGCCAGGTCGTCAATCACGACAACCGTCTCCCCGGCGTGGTATTCGCCCTCGATCTCGGCCTTCGTTCCGTAATCCTTAACTTCCTTGCGCGGGTAGATCATCGGGTAATCCCTAGCCAGACTGATGGCGGTCGCGATCGGGATGGCGGCATATGGCAGACCGGCAATGCGTGAAAATTCCAGTTTCTGCAAGATAGGAAGATAGGCTTCAGCAACGGTAGCGAGTAACGAGGGATGAGAAACGAGTTGGCGCAGGTCAATGTAGAGGGGCGATTTCAGCCCGGATTTAAGGGTGAACTCGCCGAACTTGATGCAGCCAGCCGACAGAAGATCGTCGGCGAGAGTAGAGAACGGGGAAGAGAGAGTAGTGGCGGCTTTACTGCTCTCTGCTCTCTTTTCTCTGCTCATCTGGTACTGAATGTTTACCATCTCATCCCGCAATTGCGCGGCGGCTTTGGCGGGATCTTTCGCTCGCGAGATGCCGCGGGAGACATTGATGAGCATTCCTTTCCCGTCCGACCGTAAACCGGCTTTGAGCGCGGTTTCCAGGTCACCGCCCTGAGCGCCGACGCCCGGGACGAGGAACCACAGGTCGGGCGCCGCGGACCGGACGCGGGTCAGCGCTTCGGGCTGGGTCGCGCCGACAACGAGGCCGATGTTGTCCCCGGTGTTCCAGGTTTGGGCGAGGTGGGCGACGTGGACGTGTAGGGGCGACCCTTGTGGTCGCCCGGCCTGGGCAGGGACAAGCCCTGCCCCTACGACATTCACATCCTGCAAATCCGCCGCCCCCGGATTGCTCGTCTTGCACAGCAGGAACACGCCCTTCTCTTTGTACGCCAGGAACGGGGCGATGGAATCCTTGCCGAGGTACGGGTTGAGCGTGATGGCATGGACGCCGAGGTGCTCGAACGCGGATTTGGCATAGGCTTCGGCAGTCGAGGCGATGTCACCCCGTTTGGCGTCGAGAATGACCGGGATCATCGAACCCAGCCGGTCGGACTCGTCCTGCACGGCAGCAATGACATCCTTCAACGCGGCCCAGCCCTCGGGTCCGTAGAGTTCGAAGAAGGCGGCGTTGGGCTTGAATGCCGCGGCGTAGGACGCGGTCGCTTTGACGAGACGCAGGCAAAAGGTCCGGGCGGCATCGGCGGTGGGTGCTGACAAATCCGACGGGTGCGGGTCGAGTCCCACGCACAGGAGGGACGAGCAGTCGTCCACGCGTTTGGTGAGAAAAGAGAAAAAGGTTTCCATCTTGAGTCAGTCACCTATCGTGTTCGTAGAGGAGTTGATTTGATCTTGCAACCTGGCAAGCATCTGGCTGACCTGCTTGCGGGAAGTGCCTGCCGCGGTAAGATTCTGGTCATCCTTTTCGAGCAAGCGCTGATAATAATCAGAAAGCGCCAGTTGCGTCTCGACCGGGAGGGCGGCTCCTTTCGATCGTTTGACCAGTACTTCGACCTTGCCAATATTTTCGGTGGACAGATTGGCATCCTCTGCCAGGGTCACTTCCAGAATGAATCGCAGGGCGCGCTCGAAAGCGATCAGCCCTTGAGCTGGTTGGTCAAGCCCGAAAAGGATTTCGCCTTGCTCCTGATAGAGGTCCGCCAGGATCGCCAACCGACCGATATCCAACTGCCCATTGGCCGTCAGCACGGATAGCAGGGCGGCATCCTCCATCTGGTCGACTACGTTTGCGGGCAGGGCGGTCAACTGTTCGATAGCCTGTTCGACTGACTGGCTGGCTTCCGCGTACTTGCCGGCTTTCCGTAATCCGATCGCGTTCATCAGGGCAGCGATGGCTTGACTGATGATGCGCATCAGATAATCTTCAGTAAACATTGGCAAGCCTCCCGTACCAAAACGCCAGTTTTTTTGCTTACGCTTTTCCGAGCACCATCGCGAGCAACGCCATTCTAACGTATAAACCGTACTCCATCTGGCGGAAGTAGGCGGCGCGCGGATCGTCGTCGAACTCAGGGCTGATCTCGCCGACGCGCGGCAGCGGGTGCATGACGATCATGCGCTCCTTGGCGGCTTTCATGACCTTTGGGTCGATCACGTAAGCCCCCTTGACCGACTCGTAGACGGCCTCGTCGGCGAAGCGCTCCTTCTGGACACGCGTGACGTACAGCACGTCGGTCTGGGGCAGGCAGGCGTCGAGGTTGGTGTATTCTGTCTGCTCAATCCCCTTGGCGTTGAGTTCCTCGATCAGTTCGGCGGGCATGCGCAGGATGTCGGGCGCGACGTAGTTCAGTTTGACCTTGTAGAGCGAGAGCAGCCGCGCCAGCGAATGGACGGTGCGCCCGTGCTTCAGGTCGCCGAGCAGGGTGACGGTCAGACTATCTAAATGGCCGATCTCCTCGCGGATGGTGAAGGCATCCAGCAGGGCCTGAGTGGGATGTTCGCCGATGCCGTCACCGGCGTTGATGACCGGCTTGCGGGCGGCCTTGGCGGCGATGGCCGCCGACCCGACCTCGGGATGGCGCAACACGATCACGTCGGCGTAGCACTCCAGCGTGCGGACAGTGTCCGCCAGACTCTCGCCCTTCGAGACCGACGAGTACTTCACCTCGTTGATCGGGATGACCGAGCCGCCCAGCCGTTCCATCGCGGCGGTGAACGACGACGAGGTGCGGGTGGACGGTTCGTAGAACAGGTTGGCCAGGATCTTGCCTTTGAGCAGGTCGAAGGTGCCGATGTGGTCAACCATGTCGTGCATCTCGTGCGACACGGCGAAAATGTACTCCAAATCTTCGCGGCCGAACTGCTTGACCGAGATGATATCCTTGCCATACCAGGGTGCGTTCTTGTGGTCGCCCAGGGGCAGGTGGGACAGGTTGTGTTTGCTGATGGTCATAAGATACTCCTTTGCTATTCGTTATTTGAAAATCGGGACTCGGTACCAGACCGGAAGCGGATCCCGTTTAATCACATTTTTCTTCGAGCCTTTTCCGGGCGGACACGCGCGACCCGGAGACTGTTGCCAAAAGGCACACAATTGGCTATAATTTGAGCATGAAAACCTTTTCGTGGAACGACGAAAAGAACGCGCTGTTGAAGGCCGAAAGGCTGGTCTCTTTTGAAGAGATAGCCTTTTATATTGAGATGGGATGTTTGCTTGACGTGCTGGAACATCCCAACCAGGAAAAGTATAAAGGACAAAAGATCTTTGTGGTGCAAGTGGATGATTACGCATACCTTGTTCCATTTGTCGAGACCGATAGCGAAGTATTCCTGAAAACCATTATTCCGAGCCGCAAAGCAACAAAGAAGTATCTGAAAGGAAGTGAAAAATGAGCGACCTGAAACTCCAACCGGACGAACTCGAACTGCTGGCGTCTTACGAACAAGATGAGTGGCAGTCGGCAAAGAATGTCAAAGAGCAGAAAGAACAATATCGTGTCTACGCCCGCGCCACCTTCCGAAAGGATCAGCGCATCAATATCCGCATTTCAGAAAAAGACCTGCTCGATTTGCAAAAGCGCGCCTTGCGCGAGGGCATCCCGTACCAGACCTTGATCTCGAGTGTGCTGCACAAGTATACCTCCGGGGCGCTAACCGAGAAATAACAGGCGCTCGAACAATTTCACTTTATCATCCTGAGAGCACGGAATGAAACTTCTGTGCTCTCTACATTTTTCTGCGCCCTCACATTTCTCCCATACCCCGCCTCGACGAGAATCTTCCCATCCTTGAACGCTTCGCGTCCACGTAGCACAACTCGCGTTACGCGTCCTTTCACCTGCCAGCCCTCGAACGGCGTCCAGCCACAGCGGGAGTGCATATTCGCGGCTCGGAGCTCGTATTCGGCCTTTTCATCAACTTCAATCCATGTTTCAGGCTGTTCGGGCAGGGAGAAGATACGGCGCGGGTTGGTGACCATTCGGGATAGAACATCGTTAATAGTTAATCGGCCCTCGTGGATAGCGGTGAGCAATAGCGGCAGCAGGGTTTCCACACCGGGGAAACCGGGCGGAGGAGTTTCGCTGTCCTTTTCGGCCAGGGTGTGCGGGGCATGGTCGGTGGCGAAGCAATCAATCACATCGAGATTTTGCCAGAGGGCCTCGACATCTTCTTTCGCGGCAAGTCTTGGCCTGACTTCGCCGCGACCAGTCGCACCTGTAGGGGCAAGTCTTAGACTTGCCCCACCAATGGCGGAAATATCTTCTTCGGTGAGAAAAAGATGATGCGGTGTGACCTCGCACGTCACCTTGATCCCGCGCTCTTTCGCCGCCTTGATAAGCAAGACTTCCTCTTTCAACGAGATGTGCGCGATGTGGACAGGCCGGTCATAGATCGCCGCCATCAGGATAACCGCTGCCATGCTGCGGCTTTCGGAGTGCGCCACGATGGGCAGGTTCTTCGGCCAGTTCTGGAAATGGGATTGCCAGAGAGTCATCGAGTCCAGGCGCAGTTCGCCGAAGGTCTGATCGAGATACATCTTCAAACCAGCAGCCTGTAGGGGCAGTGCCTTGTGCCTGCCCCAATCAATATTATCCGGCCCCGCGCCGAGGAACTGGGCGTAGTCACAGCGGGCTTTCTCTTTTGCCGCGCCCAGCGCCAAGTCCAGGGTGGAGGCGTCGAAGATGGGCGGTTTGGTGTTGGGCATCGCCAGCACCATCGTCACGCCCCCGGCCAGCGCGGCGGATGTGCCGCTGTCCCAGTCTTCTTTGTGGGTCTGGCCGGGTTCGCGCATGTGGACGTGCGGGTCAATCAATCCGGGGAGTTTTATCATCAAGTTCTCCTACTCCCCTCTCCCGCTTTGTGGGAGAGGGGCCGGGGGTGAGGGCGGACATAAAAAAAGAGAGCCGATAAACGGCTCTCTAAAGGACGAAGGAAACGGTCAATCCGGCAGGTTTGAACAGGGAATCTCGCAAATGAAGGAATGTGACCATATCGGGCGGAATTATAGGCAGGGCGGAAATTTTGTCAAGGTTTGAGGCGCGACAAATCCGGGCGACTGTCATCTAACCTTAAGCACGATTTGATATAATCCGGTCGAAATTATCCCAAAGGAGAGCAAGGTATGGCAACCAAGCAGGTCAAGGTCCCCGCGGGCGGGGAGAAGATCACGATCAAGGGTGGCAGGCTCCAGGTCCCGGACGAGCCGATCATTCCGTTCGTGGAAGGAGACGGGACCGGGCGCGATATCTGGCGGGCCTCCGTGCGCGTGTTCGATGCGGCGGTGGAGAAGGCCTACGGCGGCAAGCGCAAGGTCCACTGGATGGAAGTCTACGCGGGCGAGAAATCGTTCAAGATGTTCAATGCCTGGCTGCCCGATGAAACTGTGGAAGCCTTCAAGGAATTCCTGGTGGGCATCAAAGGCCCGCTGACCACGCCCATCGGCGGCGGTATCCGCTCGCTGAACGTGGCCCTGCGCAAACTGCTGGACCTGTACGTCTGCCAGCGCCCGGTGCGCTACTACAACGGCGTGCCTTCGCCGGTGAAACATCCCGAGTACGTGGACATGGTCATCTTCCGCGAGAATACCGAGGACATTTATACCGGCATCGAGTTCGCCAACGGCACGGAAGACAACGTGAAATTCAAGAAGTTGTTCAAGGATGCCTTCCCGAAGGAATACGCCAAGATGCGCTTCCCGGAGACGGCGGGCATCGGCATCAAACCCGTTTCGGTGGAGGGGACCGAGCGGCTGGTGCGCGCCGCTCTCCAGTGGTCGCTGGAGAACAAGCGCAAGAGCGTGAACTTCGTCCACAAGGGCAACATCATGAAGTTCACCGAAGGCGCGTTCAAGGACTGGGGCTACGCGCTGGCGAAACGCGAGTTCCGCGGCCAGATCGTCACCGAGCGCGAGACCTGGATCCTGGGCAACAAGGAAGCCAAACCCGGCCTGACGGTCGAGGAAAACGCCCGGATGATTGATCCCGGCTTCGAGATGATGTCTCCTGACCAGCAGAATGACATCCAGTGCGAGGTCGAGGAAGCGCTGAAACTATGGGACACCCACGGCGACGGCAAGTGGAAGAAGATGCTGCTCATCAAAGATTCCATCGCCGACGTGAGCCTGCAATTCACCCTCATCCGTCCGCGCGACTACGACGTGATCGCCACCCTGAACCTGAACGGCGATTACCTCTCGGACGCTTTGGCCGCGCAGGTGGGCGGGATCGGCATCGCCCCCGGCGCGAACATCAACTACGTGACGGGTCACGCCATTTTCGAGGCCACGCATGGCACCGCGCCGAAATACGCCGACCTGGACAAGGTCAACCCCGGCTCGGTCATCCTCTCCGGCGAGATGATGTTCCGCTACCTGGGCTGGAACGAGGCCGCCGACCTGATCGTCAAAGGCATGGAAGGCGCGGTGGCCGCCAAAACCGTCACCTACGACTTCGCCCGCCTGATGGAAGGTGCGACCGAGGTCAAGTGCTCCGAGTTCGGCGACGCGATCATCAAGCACATGGAATAAAAAAAGCAAAATGCAAAAAACAAAAAGGGTCATCTCGTTTGCGAGGCGGCCCTTTCGCTTTTGCTTTTTGTTTTTCGTTTTTTTACGGGTTCGGCACGACGAACAGCGCGGCCGCGTCCTCGGCGGTGCGGGGCATGCCGTTCATGATCCAGAGCGTGAGCATGTCGATATATTTCTGATTCAGCAGTTTGTTGACCGGCATCTGGCGGATGGTCTCGCCGGTCTTCGGGTCGGTCGCCTCGTGGCCGGTGATGAGTTGCAGCAGCAGGCTGTCGGGGTCTCCGGCGGTGAAGACCGGGGCGTTGTCGCCGGTGGTCAGCATTTCATCGTAGGAGGTGGTCAGGTAATTGTTGTTGTCCTTGCCGGCCCGGTGACAGGATTGGCAGTAGCGCTTGACCAGCGGCTGGATGTGCACGTCCCAGGATGGCGCTTCGCCGGGCTGGAGTTCCGGGATGGACGAGACTGCTCCCGCCGGGATCTCCATGCGGTCGTCCCAACTGTAGCGCATGTAGGTGACGATGTAACCGACCTCGCTCGGTCCCAGTTCGCCGCCGAAAGCCTTGCTGAAGGGCGGCATGCCCAGATTCTGCTGGCCGTAGGTGATGATGTTGGCAAGCGTCTCGTCGGTGAACGTGTACATCACATCCTGGCTGTTGATGGGACTCATCACCGTCCCGTCCAGCGTGTCGCTCACGCCCTGGACGATAGTCACCGTGCCGTCGTCGCCGTGACATTCGGTGCAGTAGACCGAGTACAGGTCCTGGCCGGCGAGGATCTGCTCGGGCAGGGTACCGGCCACTTCCATCTCCGCGGCGGCCGGGGCGGGCCAGACGATCAACACGACCACCATCAGCACCAGCATGGCGGACGAGCCGGCGGCGGCAGTCCAGACCTGGAGCCGGCCGGCCGCCGGTCCGATCTTGCGGCGGAGCAGGGAGAAGACGACGAGCAGCACGTAGGCGGCGGCCGGGATGAACAGTCCCGCCAGGAGTTGCACGATGATGGGAGTCATCCGCCCGGCCTCGTCGGGCACCATCGGGATGCCGGCCAGCAGGGTCAGCACGACCATGCTGACCACGAAGACGGCCATGATGGTGATCGCCAGGATGCGGCGCGAGTAGTGCCGCTTCGGATTCTTGTCCAGCAGGGGCAGCAGGAACAGCCATCCCAGCACGATGACCGGGATGAGGATGGCGGCGATCCACTCGATCTTGCCGATCACGGGCAGTTGCCCGTACATGGCCAGGAACTTGAACAGGAACAGGAAGTACCACTCCGGCTTGGGAACGTAGGAGGAGTCGCTTGGGTCGGCCTTGGGCTCGCCCGGCACGCCGATGAACGCTGCCAGCAGGACCAGGATAACGAAGATGGCAAAGGAGACGACCAGGTCCTTGTAGATGCTGTCGGGCCAGAAGCGTTCGCCTTTTTGCAGGGCGCGCTGGTATTTTTCGTGAACAGTTTTCTTGTGTTCTTCGTTCATGGCCGCGCTCCTAATCGTCCTGATCCGGGAAGGCAGATTCGCCGTGTTTGATGATGAGGAAGAGATGGATGCCGATCAGCCCGACCAGCATGGCCGGGAGCATCCAGATGTGGGCGGAGAAGAATCGGCTGAGGGTCAGCGCGCTGAGGTCGGTTCCGCCGCGCAGGACTTTGGTGATGAAGTCTCCGATGAACGGCACCGCCCCGGCGATCTCGGTGGCCACCGTGGTGGCCCAGTAGGCGCGCTGGTTCCAGGGCAGCAGGTAGCCGGTAAAGCCCATCCCCAGGGTGCAGAGCAGCAGGCCGCAGCCGACGATCCAGGTCAGTTCGCGCGGATACTTGTACGAGGCGGTGATGAAGACCCGCAGCATGTGGACGAAGACCACGATCACCATCAGCGTGGAGCCCCAGTGGTGGATGCCGCGGATGAGCCAGCCGAAGGCCACCTCGTTCATGATATAGATGATGCTGTCGTAGGCGTGGTCGGGCGAGGGGGTGTAGTAGACGGTCAGGAAGATGCCGGTGGCGCCCTGGAGCAGGAACAGGAACAGGCTGGCCGAGCCGAGCGTGTTCCACCAGTTGCCCTTCGGCTCCGGGCGGTCGAGGGTGGCCTTGTACAGGTCGTTCAGGCCGAGGCGTTCATCCAGCCAGGCAAAGAGTTTTTTCCACATAGCCGCTAGCCTTCTGTGAAGAGGATGCTGACAACACCCTCTTCGACCTTGAGAGTGTCCCCCTCGTACCGGTCGAGCGGACGAGGCTGGGGTCCGCGCACGATGCCGCCGTCCGGTCCGAACTCGGCGTCGTGGCACGGGCAGAGGTACCCGCCGGCGGTCTCGCTCCAGTTGACCCGGCAGCCGAGATGCGTGCAGATGTTGGAGAAGACGATCACCTCGGTCTCCGACTTGCGGACAACGAAGACGCCGTAACTGTTGGCAGTCCGCTCCCAGCCATTGACCTTGCTGCGGGTGAAGTTGACCAGCGTCGGCTTGCCAATTACAAAATTTTCCAGCGGCCCGAGCGGAATCCAGGCCTCGGCCGCGTTTTTCCTGAGGGCGGGATCAATGAGATAATCAATCGCCGGCAGGCCAATGCCTGCCGCGATGACCCCGCCTGCGCCAAATGTCATCAGTTTGATGAAGTCGCGGCGGCTGATATGATGGGAACCTGCCATGCGAACCTCCTTATCGGAAGGGAGATGGATTGCAGTTATCAGTACTCCACGCTCCCGCCGGATTGCAAATCCGGCGGTTCGGCGGCTGGATTACAAATCCAGCCGAAGCATGGGTAAACAATTACCAAACACTATGATTATAAGGAAGATTCCGCCTTCGGTATGAGGAAGTCTGGAACGAATAAACCATGAGTATTGTCACTTTTATGGAAGGAAACGAGGATGGGATAATAGACCATATCTCGAACGCTATCCTGTCGTGCAAGGAGGCATAGATGGGCCTGAAAAGGAATGTCAGCCTGAAAGATGGCTTGCGCTACCAGGGCAAGGGACCGATGCTGACCTACATCCTGCATCGCATCGGCGGCCTGGGGATCGTCATTTTTGTGGCGACACACATCCTGTCCTCGTACGCGGGCGGGACCGTGGGCGTGTTCCTCAATACCATTTACGAACACTGGATTTTCCAGATCTTCATCTTCTTCTGCGCCCTGTTCCACGCTGTCAACGGACTGCGCATCGTCATCCTTGACCTGTGGCCGAAACTCATCGAGCACCAGCGCGAAGCCATCTGGGTGGAATGGGCGGTGTTCCTGCCCATCTACGCCATCGCGGTGCTGGTCATCGTCCGCACGGCATTGGGAGGTTAACCATGGCTGCCAAAACCAGAACCGTATCCCGTGCCAAACGCGGCTTCGATTTCGAAACCTTCATGTGGGCCTTCACCCGCTTCTCGGCGCTGGCCATGTACCTGTGCGCGTTCATCGGACTGGTCGGGGCGCTCCTCCTGGGGGCGCGCACCCAGATGAACCTGGCGGACCTCATCCGCTGGACGTTCATGCCCAGCCCGACCCACGTGCTGAACACCAACATCCCGGACCTGGCGCCCTGGTCCACGCTGTTCTGGAAGATCACCGGCTCGGTGTTCATCTTCTTCGCCGCCTCGCACGGACTGCACGGCCTGCTCAGCGTCATCGAGGATTACCTCACCATCCGCTGGCTGCGCCGCGCGCTGCGCATCCTCGTCGCCCTGTTGACCGTGGCGATGATCGCCGTCGGCGTCTACATCCTTTGGACTTCATAGGAGCGATGACATGAATACACACCAAATTGAAGTCCTGGTTGTCGGTGCGGGCGGCGCGGGCCTGATGGCGGGGCTGTACGCCTCGAAGACCGCCAAAACCGCCGTCATCAGCAAACTGTACCCGACCCGTTCGCATACCGGCACCGCCCAGGGCGGCATCGGCGCGGCGCTCGCCAGCCAGGAGGAAGATCACCCCGAATGGCATACCTACGACACGGTCAAAGGCTCCGACTACCTCGGCGACCAGGATGCCATTGAGTTCATGTGCGAGGAGGCCGTCCAGGCCATCTACGAACTCGAACACATGGGCCTGCCCTTCGACCGGACGCCGGACGGGAAGATCTCCCAGCGTCCGTTTGGCGGACACACGAACAACGTGACCGGCAAGCCGGTCCGGCGCGCCTGCCACACCGCCGACCGCACCGGGCACATGATCCTCCAGACCCTCTACCAGCAGTGCCTCAAGAACAACGTCACCTTCTACGACGAGTTCCAGGTCGTGGACCTGATCATGGCGGGCGGCAAAGCCGCCGGCGTGGTGGCGGTCGAACTGGCCACCGGCGAACTGCACGTCTTCCACGCCAAGGCGGTCATCTTCGCCACCGGCGGGCACGGGCGCATCTGGGAGATCACCTCCAACGCCTACGCCTTCACCGGCGACGGCCCCGCCATCACCATGCGCCACGGACTGCCGCTGGAGGACATGGAATTCTTCCAGTTCCACCCGACCGGCATCTACAAACTCGGCATCCTCATCACCGAGGGCGTGCGCGGCGAGGGCGGCATCCTCATCAACGGCAAGGGCGAGCGCTTCATGGAGAAGTACGCGCCCAACGTGAAAGACCTGGCCTCGCGCGACGTCATCTCGCGGGCCATCTACCTGGAGATCCGCGACGGCAACGGCGTCAACGGCCAGAACTACGTCTACCTCGACGTGCGCCCGGAGCAGGTCAACAAATTCGCCGCGCTGGACGGACGCAAGAACCTGGACGGCACGCCGCTGGCGGTTACCGGCGAGCAGATTTTGGCGAAACTGCCCGACATCGTGGACTTCTGCCGCGTCTACCTCGGCGTGGACCCGATCACCCAGCCCATGCCCATCCAGCCGACGGCGCACTACGCCATGGGCGGCATCCCGACCAACAAATACGGCGAGGCCATCGCCGACGAGAAGAACACCATCGTCCCCGGCCTGTACGCGGCGGGCGAGGTGGCCTGCGTCTCGGTCCACGGGGCGAACCGGCTCGGCACCAATTCCCTGCTCGACCTGGTGGTCTTCGGCAAACACGCCGGCCTGCGCGCCGCCGAATTCGCAAAAAAGGCCGACCTCCAGCCCCTGCCTGCCGACCCGGCCGCGCCGGTCCGCGCGCAGTTCGACCGCATCCGCAAGGCCGACGGCAAGGAGAACGCCTTCGACATCGCCGTGGCCATGAAGAAGGTCATGTTCGACGACATGGGCATCTTCCGCTCCGGCAAGGGCATGGAGAACGCGCTGAAAGTGGTGCGCGGACTCCAGGCCCGCTTCAAGCACGTCAGCGTGACCGATACCGGCGCCATCTTCAACATGGAAATGATGAACGTCTGGGAACTGGGCAACCTGCTCGACCTGGCCGAGGTGACCACCGTCTCGGCCCTCGCCCGGACCGAGAGCCGGGGCGGCCATTCCCGCGAAGACTACCCCGACCGCGACGACAAGAACTGGCTCAAGCACACGATGGCCCACGTGGACGAAAAAGGCCGCATCGAGTTGAAATACAAGCCGGTCGTCATGACCAAATACGAGCCGAAGGTAAGAACGTACTAAACCTGTGTCGTTGCGAGCCGCCGTTCCGACCGAAGGGAGGGCGGCGAAGCAATCCCCTCGCAAACCGGGAGATTGCTTTGTCGGGCGCAGAACGCCCTCCTCGCAACGACACCCAGAGATGAGGCGCCGTTATGGAAATCACAATCAAAGTCTTCCGCTATAATCCCGAAAAAGACAAGAAGCCCTCCTACAAGACATACAAACTTGAGGGCATCGAGACCGACCGCGTCCTCGACCTGCTCGAGAAGGTGAAGGGCTACCAGGACGGGACGCTCTCCTTCCGCCGCTCGTGCGCGCACGGCATCTGCGGGTCCGATGCGATGCGCATCAACGGGTTTAACCGCCTGGCCTGCAAAACGCTGGTGCGCGACACCGGCGCGAAGATCACGGTCGAACCCATCCTCGGCCTGCGCGTCATCAAGGACCTGATCGTGGACATGGAGCCGTTCTTCGACAACTACAAAAAGGTCATGCCCTGGTTCATCAACAACGACCCGGAGCCGGAGAAGGAACGCCTCCAGAGCCAGGAGGACCGCGAACGTTTCGACGACACCACCAAGTGCATCCTGTGCGCCTGCTGCACCACCTCCTGCCCGTCCTTCTGGGCCAGCGACGAGTACATCGGCCCGGCCGCCTTCGTCAACGCCCACCGCTTCATCTTCGACAGCCGCGACCAGGCCGCCGCCGAGCGCCTCAAGATCGTCAACGAAATCATGGGCGTTTCGCGCTGTCACACCGTTTTCAACTGCACCCTGGCCTGCCCGCGCGAGATCCAGATCACCAAAGCCATCGGTGAATTAAAGGCCGCGCTGGTGACGGGAAATTTGAAGTAGCCAGGCTCCCATGCCCTGGCGGGACGGCGTGGGAGCCGTCCCTGCAGGTTTTTTTGGATAACCGCATAAGAGCATCGAAACTCCCGGTGTTTTGAAAACGCCGGGAGTTTTTCTTTTACTTCTCTACCGTACAAACCCTGTGCGGGACGCGGACGAGCGCGGAAAACGCGGACAAAACCGATTCTTTTCAAGGGTTTTTCCGAACAATCCGCGTCCATCCGCGTTTATCCGCGTCCCATTACCAAAATGTACGGTAGAGAATCTTTTACCCAACCTTCGGATGCGAGCGCTGACTGCCAGTTCTTTAGCCGCGGATTACGCGGATTCTCGCGGAGGGAGAAGAGAAAAATCCGCGTGATCCGCGGAAATCCGCTGCAAAAAGTATTTGCCAGACCATCTGTCTGAACTCCAGTTTTGCCACTTGCGCAGAGGGGGCGATATTTCTTATAATGACCATGTCGTTCCCTTCACCGGCTTTCCTTTCAAATCGAGGTGTCCCATGGCCTTCACCCCCACCCCCCTTTCCCAGCAAGACCTGCGCTGGAAAAACCAGCAACTCGGCTTCGATAACACCATCACCATCGGCGCCGACGGCTGCGCCCTGGCCTGTCTCGCCATGCTGGTCAACGGTTACGGCTTCACCGAGACGCCCGCCACCCTGAACGCCAAACTGACCGCCATGGGCTCCGGCGTCGGCTTCGTCGGCGGGATGATCGTCTGGGGCGCGTTGACGCGCGCCTTCCCCGGCATCGTCTACCGCAGCATCAACCTGTGGACCGACCAGCCGGCCTCCCTGACCGGCATCGACGCCGCCCTCGCCGCCGGCAAACCGGTCGTCGTCCAGGTGGACCGTTCGCCGTCGGCCGGCTTGCAGAACCACTGGGTGCTGCTCTACGCCCGGCAGGGGACCGACTACCTGCTGCTCGACCCCTGGCCCAACCCGCCCGACAGCCTGCCCGTCACCCTCTCCGGCCGCTACGGATTCGGACGCTCGGCGGCACAGGTCATCACCGCCGCGGTCTGGTACGATGCCGCCGGGACCAGCCCCGCCGCCCCGCCCGCCGACGGGCTGTACGTGCGCGTCCCGTATTCGCTGGCGAGCGGACTGAACCTGCGCGCTGCGCCCGCCACCTCGGCCTCCATCCTCGCCACCGAGAAAACCGGGGCCTACCTCCGCTGTCTCGAACCGGACGCGGTCGCGCTGCCGAAGATCGGCCAGCAGAACCAGTGGCTGCAAGTGCGCGACCCCGCCAACCTGACCGGCTACGTGGCGGCCTGGTACGTGGAAAGCACCGGCACGTCCACGCCCGCCACGCCGGCAACCCCGTCCACGCCAACAACGCCGGCGACCCCGACCACGCCAACAACACCGACGACGCCAGCCGCGCCCGCCCTGACCGTGACCGTGATGCAGAGCGTCGGTTCGAGCGGACTGCGCCTGCGCTCCCAGCCAGATATGACCGGGAACCTGCTCGCCCTCGAACCGGCGGGCGCGGCGCTGACCGTCGTCGAAGCGGCGGAACAGGCGCTGGCGAAGGTCGGCGTGCAGGGGAAGTGGCTGAACGTGCGCGACGGCCGCGGTCTCACCGGCTATGTGGCGGCCTGGTTCGTGCAGGCAGGCGCAGCGGTCCCGGCTGCCGCGCAGACCGTTACGGTCGCGGCCGCGGTCGGCCCGGCGGGACTGCGTCTGCGCGAGGCGCCGAATGCGTCGTCGAATACGCTCAAGATCCTGGCAACCGGCACGACGCTGACCCTGCTCGAACCCGCGGCGGGGAAGGTGGGCGTGAACGGCCAGTGGCTGAAGGTGAAAGAGCCAGGTGGCGCGACGGGCTACGTGGCGGCGTGGTATGTGCAGTAGGCTGGGAGGAGTGCTATAATATTTTCAGCATTTTAATCTTTCACTGCCCATAAGCCGTTATACTGCCGCCGTAAAGTCCCCAAAGGGGATAACCCCTGTTAGGCGTTTCGAATAATCGAGGAAATCATATGTCGACACGAATAAGTGTTTATATCTCATCTACATTCGCGGATTTACAAGATTATCGAGCATCTGTAATGCAAGTTTTAAATAGGTTGGGGATTAAAGCAATTGCAATGGAATCGTTTGGCGCATCAGAAGCACCCCCTCTTGAAACTTGTTTAGAAGCACTTGCATCTTCGGATATAGCCATTTTCATAATTGCTCATCGATATGGCTACATACCACCCAAAAGCAATATGAGTATTACCGAGAGCGAGTACAGGGAGGCTCAAATATTAAAGAAACCAACTCTTGTCTTTATCTTAGATGATGATGTGCCTTGGCCACCGAAATACATAGAAACAGGTGAAAATAAGCAAGCTTTACAATCATTTAAGCGAACGCTTTCAACTAATCACGTAGTTGCCTATTTTCGAAATCCCGAAAACCTTGCATCCCTTGTTGCAGCTTCCGTTTCTCGTTTTTCAGGGGTTGTTTCTTCCTTAGAAATTGAAAGCAAGAAGCCAGAAGAAATTACTCTCGATAACGTTATGAGTGAACTAAAGAGTCTTCGCTCAGATTTATCTGTTTTGCAACAACTATCTGCCCAGCAAGGCCAGGTAAATACAATTAACTATTCTCAAGAATCGCCTCTGGATATTAAGCCTGCTGACTTTTTAGGAAACGCCGAAAAATCAATAAATTACTCTCGGTGTTTTGTGATAATGCCTTATTCGGAACGTTGGTCAGCAGGTTTGGAAAAAATTCTCAGTGAGATCTGTCAAGAAGTTGGCATAGAATTTATTATCGCGAAGACAATGGATGGCAGATTTATCCCTTATGATATTTGGCGAGGGGTTACAGGTTCTGGGATTATGATTGCAGACTTATCTGGTGCAAATCCAAATGTAACTTACGAAATTGGGTTAGCAGATGTTTTAGGGCGTGATGTAATACTTATTTGTCAAGGCGACAAAGTCCCATTTGACTTTTTAGGTCAAAGGTTAATCCTGTATGAAGACTCAATCAGCGGAACATTGAAGCTTAGAGAAGAATTAAGCGACAGACTGAAACGATACAAAGCACGATTGGCAGATGTGCAAAGGACAGCGCCTACCGATTAACCTCAGTGTCAAGGGATGAAGGGGAGATTGATTAAAAACTAGCGATCAGTTATGAAAACAGCTGCGAGAGTCTCCCCTTTCGCGGCTGTTTTTTTCTTTTCCTTGCAATACCCTTACGGGTACGATACGATGTGCTTCGCCGCCTCGTTGTCACAACTTTACCCTCTTCACCGCCTCCACAAACACCCCCACCATCTTCTCCAAATTGATCTCCTCCGCCACGATGCGGTAGGACTCGGCTCCCATCGTCCGCAGGCGCTTCGCATCCGCAAGCGCCTGTTTGATTGTCCCGGTCAAGGCTTCCAAATCGTTATCGGGAACCTGCCAGCCATTGCCCGGCCTGACCAGGTCGTCGTTCGTCCCGTCGCCCGCGCCCATGATGACCGGCAGGCCGTACGAAATGGCCTCCTGCACCGCCAGTCCGCCCGTGCCGGGCAGGACGAACAGGTCCGCGGCGGAAAAATACGGGGCGAGTTCCGGTCCGTGTTTCGCGCCGACGAATTCCGCGGACGGGTAAACGGTCCGCGCCAATGCTTCGAGCGCGGCGCGCTCCGGCCCGTCGCCAACGATGACCAGCCGCGGCTGGACCGGCAGCGCCGCGCAGGCGCGCAGCAGATCGTCCACGCGCTTGCGCGCTTGCAGGCGTCCGACGAACAGGATGGACGGTTTCCCGGTAAAGGCTGGCGGGCGGGAAGGAAGCGGGGACGCCGGGCGCGGGGCGGCCGCGTTCGGGGCGACGAAAATTTTATCGGTCGGGAAGCCGAGGGCGGCATACTCGTCCGCGCCGCGGCGGGAGTAGGTCAGCAGCGCGTCGAATTGGCGGAGGAAGGCCCACCTCTGGCTCTCCCCCCATTTTCCCCAAAAATGGGGGGAGCTGGAGGGGGGTGCGCCCAATCCCCAGCCGATGACCGGGCGGCCGCGCCGCTTCATCCAGCGCACCGCGGCGGGCGTGGACAGGTAGCGCGGGTTGGCCTCCACGATGAGGGCGTCGGGGTTCCAGCCAGAGAGCCAGGCGAGGAGTCCGCGCTGGTGGCAGAGGTAGAGCGGGCCGCGCAAGAAATGGATATTTCGTGCAAACGTGTAACGTGCAACGTGCAACGTATCTGTGGTGGCAATGGATTCTTCGGGGCGCGGCAGGCCGGCGCAGACCGACAGTCCGCCCGCGCAGGATCGGGCCAGGGCGTCGAAAAAGGCGGCGCGGTACGTGGTCAGCACGCGCTGCTGGATGGCGAGTTTTCCGGGGAAGGTTGGGGTATCCATGAAGATTCTTTTTTCCACAGATTACGCAGATTTCGCAGATTTTTTAATCTGTGCAATCTGTGGACAATCATCAACCGAGCAAGACATCCAGATACCGCTCGACCATGCGGTCGAGGCCGAAAGATTCTTCGGCGCGCTGGCGCGCGGCGCGGCGGAAGCGCTGCGGGTCGGCGAGGATTTCCGCCGCCGCCGAAGCGAGGGCGGGGATGTCGGGCCGCTCCAGTTTCCACGGGTCGCCGCCATACGGGACGAGACGGCCCGCATCGCCGGTCACCAGTTCGGGCAGGGCGCCGGTCTGGAAGGCGGCCACGGGCAGTCCGCACGCCATCGCCTCGATGACCGAGTTCGGGCAAGGGGCGTTGATCTCGGCAGAAAAAAGCAGGTGCGCCGAGCGGTCCAGTTCGGGGATGCGCTCGCGCGGCACCACGCCGGTAAATTCGAGCGGGACGGGACTGCGCTGCTGGGTTCCGGCCTGTCGGTGCGCGTCCACTTTTCCGACCACTCGCAGGTCCAGCGGGAGGCGCGCCAGACCTGATAATTGTTCTGCCAGTTCGACGGCCAGGTCCAGCCCGGTTGTCAGGCTTCCGGCCAGGCTGCCTTCTACCACTAGCATCCGGAACCGGTCGGCGGGCCGCGCCTGCGGACCGTCCGGTGTGTACACGTTCAAATCCACGCCGTTGTGGATGACGACGGACGGGCGGCGCGCCGCGCCGAACCAGTCCTGCCACCAGTCGCGCACGAACGCGGACTGGTAGACGATGTGCGTGGCGAACTGCTGGCGGATCAGGGCGAGGATGCGGTTGCCGTATTCGGCGCGCAGGAAGTGGCGCAAGTTCCCGCGCCGCTGGCGGTGGACCCAGTTGATGCCGTCCAGCCGCTGCACCACGCGGACGCCGCGCCGGCGCGCCCGCCACAGGCCGGGCAGGTCGCGCGTCCCGCCGGTGACGAGCACGGCGTCGTACGCCTCGGCCAGGTCGCGGCAGATTTCGATGCCGCGGCTTTCCAGACTGGCGGCCAGTTTCGCCTGGAAGGAGACCAGTCCGCCCACGCCGTGGACGTTGGGGATGAGGCAGATTCTTGGCATATTTTTTTTTAACCGCAGAGAGCGCGGAGAACGCGGAGAGAAAAATTTAAGAGTCGGGAAAGTTGTTGACGAGGCGGCGAATTCCGTTCTTGAGGTATTTTACGTTGAAATTGATGAGCAAGCCGACTTTGCAGCCGGAAAGCTTCAAGTACGAGAGGAGTTGCGCCTCGTGGACCGAGTTGAGCGCATCTACAGACTTGACTTCGACAATAACAGATTTCGCCACGTGCAAGTCCAGACGGTAGCCGCAATCCAGGTGAATGCCTTTGTAAACCACCGGCAGCGGCTTCTGCGTTTCGACTTCGTATCCGCGTTCCACAATTTCGAAAGCCGTGCAGGCCTCGTAAGCAGATTCCAGAAGGCCGGGGCCGAGGTGGCGATGCACCTCGATTGCCGCCCCGATGATCGCTTCCGTAATCTCGTTCAACCGTTCTTTCTCTCCCATTTTTCTCCTCTCCGCGCTCTCTGCGAACTCTGCGGTTAATATTCTTTCCGCTTCCCGATGCACTTCGCCGGGACGCCGGCCCAGATTTCGTACTCGCCGGTGGAACGGAGCAGGACCGCGTTGGCGCCGACAATCGTCCCGCGCCCGACGCGCAGGATGCCGTCGCTGCACAGGACTTTCGCGCCGGTGCCGATGATGACATCGTCTTCCACGAGCAATCCCTTGAATTTGGATTTCTCGATGGGGATGTGCACGTCGGCGCGGCCGACGGTCGCGCCGGGGTAGACCCGCACCCGGTCCCCAAAGACGGCGGTCGGGTGGAGCGCCACGCCGTATCCGCCGTGCAGGAGCAGGAAATCCTTCCCGATCTTCGTGGTGACGGGGATCTCGGCGCCGAGCAGTTTGAGCAGGAAATAGGCCAGTTTGCCGATGAGCGGTTTCTGGCGGGCATAGATGAGATGGGCGTAAATGTCGCGTCGCATGAGGAGGATTATACCGTAAGGAGAAACTGTTCACCCATGCTTCGGCTGGATTTGCAATCCAGCCGCCGGATTGCAAATCCGGCGGGAGCGGAGGGGAACCTTTGAACATGAATTTTTCCGTGCCATCCGTGTCCAAAGCATGTTTGTCCGCCATGATATAATTTTTGGACAGGAGTAGTCGGATATGTTCAATCACGAAGGCAAGGATCGAAAACAGGAAGAAGACCTCGTCCGGGGCGAAGACCGGCTCCCGCCGGGGCAGGCGCTGACGCTCAAGTTCCCGGTGCTGCATTACGGGCCGGTGCCGCCCTTCAACCCAGCAACCTGGGATTTCCGCGTCTGGGGCGAGGTCGAGAAAGAGAAGCGCTGGACGTGGGACGAGTTCAACCAACTGCCGCGCACCCAAGTGACAATGGACCTGCACTGCGTGACGCGCTGGAGCAAGTTCGACGCGCTCTGGGAAGGCGTGTCGGTGCGGGCGCTGGTGGACTCCGGGCTGGTCACGCCGAAGCCGGCCGCGGCGTTCGTCATGCAGCACGCCGAGTACGGCTTCACCGTCAACCTGCCGCTGGAGGTGGCGCTGCAAGACAACTTCCTGCTGGCAACGCATTTCAACGGCGAGCCGATTTCGCCCGACCACGGCTATCCGTTGCGCGGGGTGGTCGGCGCCATCCCCGGCCGCGCGGACGTCAAGACGCCGTATCTCTGGAAGGGCGCCAAGTGGCTGCGCGGGCTGGAGTTCATGTCCCGCGACCGGCTGGGGTTCTGGGAGAAGGCGGGCTATCACAACGATGCGGACGTGTGGAAAGAGGAACGGTTCGCGTAAGGCCGGGGATGAATCCCCCGGCTGGCATACGAAGTCCGCTGAAGCGGACTTTGCGCTCCGACTCTCTCTATCAACAAGAAGGGCGGCCTTCCATTCAGGGACCGCCCTTTTGCTTTGTGTTTTTCTTTTTTTGGTTTACGGCCTCGTCCCCAACACCAGCGTCAAATCCACCTGCTCGCTGCCGCGCAGGACGGTCAGCACGATGGCATCGCCCGGCTCCTTGTTCAGGATGAGATAACGCATCAGGTCGTCGAACCACTGGACGGGAGTCCCGTCCACGGCGATGATCAGGTCGCCGCCGGCTTTCAGTCCGCTGGAACTGATGGTCTGCGAGGCGGCGCGGACGCCGGCCTGCTCCGCCGGTCCGCCCACGACCACGCCCGTCACGTAGATGCCGGTGTTGCTCTGCAGGCCGAGGGCTTCGATATCCGCCAGCAGGAGGTTGTCGGTGGTGCCGATGCCGAGATAAGGATAGTCGAACCTGCCCTTCTCGATCAGGCTGGGAACCACCCGCTTGACGATGTTGATGGAGATGGCGAACCCGATGCCCGAGTTGACCGGCTCGCCCGTGTCGGTGTAGCCGGTGGTGCGAATGGAACTATTGACGCCCACCACTTCCCCGTCCAGGTTCAGCAGCGGCCCGCCCGAGTTGCCCGGGTTGAGCGCCGCGTCGGTCTGGATGATGTCGGCCGACGAGTAGTAGCCGCCGCCGGAAGCCTGCACGTCCGACGTGATGGCGCGCCCCACCGCCGAGACGATGCCGGTCGTCATCGTGCCGTTCAGGCCGAACGGGTTGCCGATGGCGACCACCATCTGCCCCGGCCGGAGCGTGCTCGAGTCGCCCAGCGTGAGCGGATGCAGTTCCGCGGGCGGGACCTCGACCCGGATCACGGCCAGGTCCGAGTGCGCGTCCGCCCCCACGACCGTCCCGTAGGTTTTGTAGCCGGAGGGGAAGTCCACCTCCACCGTGTCCGCGCCTGCCACCACGTGGTGGTTGGTGACGATGTAGCCGTCGGCCGAGTAGACCCAGCCGGAACCCAGGCTGCCGGTCCCGCTCGACGCGTAGGCGCGGATGGCGACCACGCCCGGCGAGACCTGCGCGTAGAGCGCCATCAGCCGGCTCTCCTCGCTGACCAGGTCCACGGTCCCGGAGGGCAGCGGCGCCAGCGTCGGCTGCGGCGTCTCGACGGACTGAGTCGGGATCAGGCTGGTCAACTGGCAGGCCAGCAGCGTCATTGCCAGGACTGCGGCGAACGTACCGAGGGCAAATCGTTTTTTCATGGCGGCTCCATTTCTGCGTCAATTCTAGACCCCCGGCGGCGCGCCGGTCAAGCGTGGGGAGGCAGGTCTTATCGAACTCTAACCTGCCGGATTTCTCCCGCTGACGGTATACTTGGCCGAAAATTACCGCCTGTGTCATTGCGAGCCGCCGATGGTCGAGTAGCGGAGCGTATCAAGACCGAGGCGGCGAAGCAATCCCCTCGCCGGTCGGGAGACTGCTTCGTCGGGTCTCGGTACGGACTTCGTCCTACTCGACCCTCCTCGCAGCGACACAGCACAGAGTATGTGCAACACAAAATATGCAATATAAGGACACCATGAAATCCATTTGCGTTTACTGCGGCTCCGCCGACGGCATCTCCCCGGACTTTTTATCTGCCGCGCGTTTAACCGGCCTGACCCTCGCCCGGCGCGGACTGGCGCTCGTCTACGGCGGCGGGCGGACCGGGCTGATGGGCGCGGTCGCCGACGGCGCGCTGGAAGGCGGCGGCGAGGTGACCGGCGTCATCGTCGAGAGCATGAACACCCCGGCGCTCGCGCATCCCGGCCTGACGCGGCTGGAGGTCGCGCCCACCATCCACGAGCGCAAGCGGCGCATGTACGAACTGTCCGACGGTTACATCGCCCTGCCCGGCGGCTTCGGCACGCTGGACGAACTCTTCGAGACCCTCACCTGGGCGCAGATCGGCGTCCACGAGAAACCGGTGGGACTGCTGAACGTGGGCGGCTACTACGACCCGCTCCTGCAAATGCTCGACCGCGCCGAGGCTGAGAAATTCCTCTTCCCCGAACACCGCCGCTCCCTGCTGTGCCACGCCGACCCGTCCCGCCTGCTGGATTTGATGGCCGAGCATCAGCATCCGCACGAGGCGGTCAAGCGGTGGATGAGGCAGGGGTGATCGCTGTGTCGTGGTCTCTTGACCACAACAGGCCTGTGACCGAAAGTCTCAACCAACCGGAGACCTGCGGTCACATTTCGGCGGGGACAGGAGTCCCTCGCCGAGCAAGGAGCATCGGAGCAAGGAAGGAACTATGACTTGGGTAATTGGACGTGCCGGACCTTTTGGTTATGCAGTTGGCCTGTCAGATGTACGAGTGACATTAAGTGATGGCACAGAACGCGATTGTCTTCAGAAAATATATAATATTGGACCGCACCTTGCCATTGGATTTGCTGGATCTGTTCGAATTGGTTTCGAAGTTATTAATCAACTTAGTGCAGCACTGCGACCTCCCCAACAGGGTATGGCCTGGATACCACAAGTCTTTGCAGAAAACTTACCACAAGACACAAAAGAACTATTTAGAGCATTTCCTGAAGTTGAGCGGCGCCTTGGTTTACAGTTATTGCTTCTTTCTGCACACCCTACAGAAAACGATGGTGACGCTCCTTGGGCAAAGTGCTATGTATATCGATTCTCTGCGCCAGAGTTCGAACCAAAAATTGCACATCCCGCTCAGATTGTTTCTATCGGTTCTGGAAGCAAAGTAAATAATTATATGAATGCCCTTCACAAACTTGATGATGATTTTGATCTATTCCAACTTCAGGTAGGTAGCCGAGATGGCGCGGCACTAGGACTCATGATGTCGATTTCGAATGAGTTGAAGAAGTTTCCTGTTCAAGGCATCAGCGATCATTTACACATCTGTACTGTAGGCCGGGATGGAATCAGGATTGGGAAAAACGATATTCAAACATACGGCACAGTTGAAAACAGATTCACGATGCCTCCAGTTGCGACTAATCTTGAAGAGCTCAGATTTCTTCTAGCAAATACGACAAAAACATCAATCGACCAAGCGCGATGCTAAAAATCCCAAGTATCCTAACCAAAAACGCCCTCGCCGGGCGTTTTTGGTTTACGACTTAACGCCTTGACGCGTATGCCGTTTGTGCATACAATCCAACCGTGACCTATCAATGGGATCCCCGCAAGGCCGCCGGCAATTTGAAAAAGCACGGTATTGAGTTCGCCGATGCGGTCGGCGTTTTCGAAGACGAGTTTGCTTTGTGGCAGGAAGATTCTGCCGACTATGGCGAAGAAAGGCTCGTTGCTGTAGGCAGGGATTTCCTGGGGCGTCTCCTGGTTGTAGTGTTCACGTTTCGGAATAACGACATTCGCATCATCTCTGCCAGGAAAGCAACAGAAAACGAGAGGAAAACCTATGAAAGTCAGTGAAACGAAACCCGAATATGATTTCAGCCGCGCCAAACGCGGTCCCATCGTGCCGTCCTCCGCGAGGAAGACGCGCATCACGATCCGCGTTGATACCGATGTTTTGAATTGGTTCCGCGAAGAGGTGAACAAGAGCGGCGGCGGGAATTACCAGACCCTTATCAATGATGCTTTGCGCGCCTACATGCAGAATCAACGCGGAGAGTTTGTCGCTGCCATGCGGATGGCGATCCGTGAAGAACTGGCCTCGGCTGGAGTTTCGAAGCAGTAAAGTAAGCGGATGAAAATCAATTATGAAGCAAAAAAGCCGCGAAGGAACTTGCCGAATCCTTCGCGGCTTTTTCATTGGATTTCTTTTACGGCTGCGTGATCGTCACCACCACCACGGCCTGCTCCACCCTCCGGTCCGTGCGCACCACGAGCAGGCGCAGGGCGTACAGCCCCTCCAGGCCGGAGGTGTCCCACGAGCCGAGCGCGCCCTCGGTCACGGCGGTGGCGCTGTCGGTGCCGATCTGCGTCCAGGCTTGCGGATTAAGCCCCTGGCCGAACTCCAGCCGGTAGGAGGCGAAGTCCGCGCCGGAGGCGGAGCCGCGGATCTCGACCGTCCCGCCCACCTGCGCGAACAGCAGCGGGGCGGTGATGTGTACGTCCGGCAGGATGACCGGCGTCTGGATGGCGTCATACTCCGCGGGCGGGACCGGGATGCCCGCCGCCTCGGCCCACGTCCGCGCCTCGGGCGGCACGACCATGTACGTGCGCGCCTGAATCAGTTCGGGCGGGGTGAAGACCGTTGCCAGCAGGCCGGTCTCGATGTCCACCTCAAAGGATTGGTACAGCGTGTCGGCCTGGACCGGTTCGTTGCCCGCCAGGAACACCTCGCCGACCACGTTCGGGCAGGCGTCGGTGGGCAGCAGGCCGGACGGGTCGCAGACGAGGACCGTCGTCACGCCCGCCGGGACGGTCCAATTTTCCGCGGGCAGATTGCGGACGGCGTACGCCATCACCGCGTGCCACAGGTCCGCGGCGAGCAGCGGGGACACGGAATCAGTTTCCGCACCCGCGCCAACGTAGGCCACCGTCACGCGCTGAGGCGTGTACCCGGCCGTCCACGCGGCGGACAGGTCGAGGCTGCGCGCCGCTTTCGCCGCGGCGGGGCGGTCGAGCGTCAGCGGGTTCGATTGTCCCAGCGTCGGCCAGCGGGCGGAGGCGTCGGCGAGCACGTCCGTCATCAGGTAAGCCAGTTGCGGGCTGACGACTGCCTGCACGCGCGGCGTCGTCCAGTCGGCCCAGAGCGCGCCGTCCACGCCGGTCACTTTCAGCACCGTCGCCGGGCGGATGGCTTCGCCGGAGAGCGCCTGCCCGGCCAGCGTGCCCTGATTGGCGAAAACGCCGTAGGCGGCCGCGGCGTCAAGCGGCGAGACGGAGATGTCGTCCCGGAGAATGTCCGCGCCGGGCGGGATGGTCAGCCCGAACGGGGCGGCGATGCGCCCGACGCTTTCCGCGCCCATCTGGTCGAGCACGGCTCCGGCGGGCGGGAGGTAGTCGTTGACGAGGGCGGTGCGCAGCCGGAGCGGGCCGCGGTACTGCCCGTCGAAGTTGGCCAGGCCGCCGGGAATGTCCCAGCCGAGGGTGGCCGGGCTGAGGCCGCGCGTGAAGCCGGTCAGGTAGAGGAACGGGGTGAGCAGCGTCCCGGCGGGATGCGACTGGAGGTACGCGCCGGCCTGCCCCCGCACTTCGGGGGCCTGCCCGCCGCGCACGTCGCCGACCGCGGCCAGCACCTGTCCGCTGCGCGGGTCGGTCACGATGACGCTGGCGGAGGCGTCCGGCAGGCTCGTCCCGGCGGGCAGGGACGGCAGGAGGCGCGCCGCTTCGCAATCCGAGCCGTCGGCGGCGGGGAGGGGATCGGTTTCCCCGGCCAGTCCGGCGAGGTAATTCTTCACCGCGCAGTCGGCCTGGAGTTGGAGATCGTAGTCGAGCGTGGTGACGACCGTCAGCCCGCCGCGGCGGACGCGCTGCGGGTCGAAGCGCTGGCCGAGTTGGTCGAGCGCCAGGTTGACGAAGCCCTCACCCCCGGCCCCTCTCCCAAAAATGGGAGAGGGGGGCAGGAGTGAGGGTCTCTCCGCCGCGGCCTGGGCGGCATCGGCGGGAGAAATCAGCCCCTGGTCGAGCATGGCCTGCAAAGCCTGCAAGCGAAGTTCCTCGGCGGCTTCGGGCGCGTCGAACGGGTTCAGCGCCGGGGCCTGGCTGACGGCGGCCAGCAGGGCGGACTCGCCCAGATCGAGTTGCGTGACGGATTTGCCGAAGTAGAGTTGCGCCGCGGCCTCCGCGCCGTAGGCATCGTTCCCGTAGTCGGCGCTGTTCAGGTACCACTCGATGATTTTCTCGCGGCCAAATTCGGCGGTCAGCTGCGCGGCCAGCAGGCGTTCGCGCAGGGCGCGGCGCGGCGAGAGCGGCTCGTCCCACAGCAACAGGTCCGAGGCGAGACGCTGGGCCAGGGTGGGGTGCGACGCCGGGTCGCGCCAGCCGTCCATCACGTAACCGCCGTGCTGCCAGAAATTCGGGTCGGCCAGGACGAGCGTGGCGTTGATCAGGGACTGCGGGATTTGGTCGTAGGGGATGTAGGTCCGGGCGGAATCGGTCGGGGCGATGACGGCCAGCAGGCGCGTGCCGGTCCGGTCGTAGAGGCGCGTCGGCTGGAGCAGCAGGCCGTCCGCCGGATTCAGCAGCACGGTCATCTCCCGGACCGGGGGCAGGCCGCGCGTTAAATCGGCATACGCCAGCGCCCCGGCCACCAGTCCCAGCACGAGCAGCGCGCTGAGCACGAAGCCGACGACAAAGACGACCCGTCCGGTGCGGCTTTCGGCGCTGCGGCGGGAGCGGTCGCGGCGGTGACGCCGCTGGCGGATGATGGTGAGAGGGGAGGGCATGGGTCAGAGAAAACCAAAAAGCAAAAACAAAAGGGATTACGGTTCGCGGCGGACAATCGCGTCCGTCATGCGCGCCACGCGCACCATGGCCTGCACATCGTGGACGCGGACGATGTCCGCGCCGCGCGTGATGCCGACAGCGACGGCGGCGGCGGTGCCTTCGAGGCGCTGATCGGGCGGCAGGTCGAGGGTGTAGCCGATGAACGATTTGCGCGACGGGCCGAGCAGCACGGGGAAGCCGAGGGCGCGGATCTCGTCGAGGCGGCGGATGAGTTCGAGGTTTTGCTCCACCGTTTTGCCGAAGCCGATGCCCGGGTCCAGCAGGATGCGCTCGTCAGGGATGCCGGCGCGGCGGGCGATGGCGACCGAGTCCATCAGGTCGCGTTTCACGTCTTCGAGCAGGTCTGTATATTCCGCGGCGAGATACGCGCTCCCAAGCCGTTCGCGCACCTCGACGCTGGCCGGCTTGGAGCGGTTGTGCATCAAAATGACCGGCGTGTTGTGACGCGCCGCCACCGCCGCCAGGTCCGGGTCGGCGCGCAGGCCCCACACGTCGTTGACGAGGCGCGCCCCGGCTTTCAGGGCCGCGTCTGCGACGGCGGCTTTGCAGGTGTCAATCGAGATGACGGCTTCGGGGAATTCAGCAGCGATGGAGCGGATGACCGGAAGGACGCGGGCCAGTTCCTCGTCCGCGCTGACCGGCTGCGAGCCGGGGCGGGTGGACTCGCCGCCCACGTCGAGAATGTCCGCACCGGAGGCGAGGAATTGGCGGGCCACCCCCCTCACCCCTTCCCCCTCTCCCCCCGTCCTGTCGGACAGGGGGAGAGGGGCGAGGAGGCCATCCCCCGAAAAACTGTCGGGGGTGACGTTGAGGATGCCCATCACGTAAGTGCGTTCGCCCCACGTGAAGGCGCGGCTGCCGATGGTGAGAGGTTTCATCCCAATACCCGTAGGGGCGGCACATACCCTCACGGGTACGATGTGCGTCGCCCCTACAAATTACGCCATCTGGTCGAGCGGACGGGCGAGCCAGGCTTCGGCGGCTTCGAGGTCGGTGAAAATTTTGATGGCGGCCGAGGTCTCCGCCGAGGAGGAATAATAAATCTCGCGGATGGCGTTCGCCAGATTGTCGTCCCTGACCACCACCGCCAGGCGGATGTAGCGCGCCGTTGGGTCGCTGTTCACTTCCATCGCCGTGCGGATGGCTTTCTCGGGGATTTCCTTGATCTGGCGCAGGTCGTACATGTTGCGCGTCAGGCGGTCGGCGCTGAGCAGGTGCTCGAGGGCGAAGTCGTGCCAGTGCTTGATGGTGGCGTCCGAGAGGTCCGTGAACGTGATCGCCATGCCTCCGTCCGGGCGGCGGGTGACGGTGTAGCCGATGCCGGGTTCGGGTTTCCAGTAAAGCGGTTTGATTTCGGTCATGGTGCATCTCCTCTTGGGATGATTATAACCGGAAAGGAAAACTGTTTTGGGGACGGATTGCGCGGAAAGGACGGATTCTTCCGCAATGTCCGTGTCATCCGTGTCCGATGGTTGATCCCCTCCCGGCCAGGCGCAGGACGGCCAGCGCTCCCGGCGGTCAAATCTTTTGATGCCTGTCGAGTTGCACTCCGTCAGTAATGCCTTCACCGTTTTGCCCAAAACCGGATGGACGAGGTCCGGCGCCAGGTCCGCCAGCGGGACGAGGACGAAGGCGCGTTCGTGCAGGCGCGGGTGGGGGAGGGTCAGGCCGGGCAGGTCGAGGATCAGGTCGTCGTAGAAGAGGATGTCGAGGTCAATCAGCCGCGGCCCCCAGCGGACGGCCGGGACGCGGCCCAGATCCGTTTCGAGGCGTTTGAGATGCCGGAGGAGCGCGGCAGGCTCCAGGTCCGTTTCGCCGCGCAGGACCATGTTCAGGAAGGCGGGCTGGTCGGCCAGTCCCCAGGGCGGCGTCTCGTAAATGGGAGACGATTGACGGACGAAGATGGACGGAGGCAGGGCAGCCAGGGCCGCCCGCAGGTTGGCGGTCCGGTTGCCGAGGTTGGAGCCGAGGGCCAGGTAGATGGCGGGCATGACAGGCATTATTTTACCCCACCCAATCCACATAAAATCTTCAAAAACCATTTACAAAACATTTACATTCACACGATATGATGGCAGTGATCGTCACAGGTGACGAATGAAAACGAACCGACAAAAATCGAATTGGATCCTCGACGTACTGCTGTTTACCGGCTTTTTCGTCTCGTTTATCCTCCAACTAACCGGCCTGTCCCTGCACCAGTGGATCGGCGTTTTCGGCGGACTGCTGGCCGTTTACCACCTCGTGTTGCACTGGGACTGGGTGACGGCGGTGACGATGCGCTTCTTCGGGAAGACCTCGGGGCAGGCGCGGACCTATTACCTGCTCGACGTTTCGATCATGCTCGGTTTCTACCTGATCCTGGTGACCGGGCTGGTGATCTCGACCTGGCTGGACCTGCCGCTGACGAATTACGTCTCGGTGAAGGATTTTCACGTTACCATTTCTCTGGTGACGCTGGGGTTGGTGGCGCTGAAGATCGGGCTGCATGGCCGCTGGATCGTGCGCGTGGCGCGGCAGTTCGGCTTCCGGCCGGCGGCGGCCGCCCCGGAAGTAAAATTGCTCCCCCTGACCAAACCGGTCCCGGCAGTCGTGTCGAATGCGATGAGCCGGCGTGATTTCCTGAAACTGATGGGCATCGTCGGCGCAGCGTCGCTGGCGGCCTTTGCCTTCACGCTGGACGACAGCCAGAACGCGCAGGCTTCCGCCGCTGCGGCGGATACGGCAGTCCCGACCGAGGCGCTTCCCACGCAGGACGCGGCCCCGACCGCGGTTTCCCAAAACGCGACCGCCACCGGGAACGCAGCCGTCACGGTCCCGGCCTCGACCCCGGTCCCGACCGCAACGGCGACGGTCGAGGCAACGCCGACAGTTCCTTACACCGCGCCGACCGTCAGCGCCTGCATCGTCCGCTGTGACAAGCGCTGTTCCTATCCCGGCCAATGCCGCCACTACCAGGATTTCAATGGCAATAATCTTTGCGACCTCGGCGAGTGCATGTAGCCTCGCCCCGGTCAGGCAGGAGGCCAGGGAGCGCTCCCCGGCCTCCTGTTTTATTTATTGAGCAGGGCTGATCCCCGGACTTAACCAGGAACTTTTAGCAACGGATTAGCGCGGATTACGCGGATTTTTCCTGATTCTGATGGATTTTGTGGTTTGGGTGGTCAACGAATACTCGAATGTACGGGTTCCTATTCGTTTATTCGTGCAGAATTCGTGGATGGAGTGTCTAACCAACGCATCACCACAAATTCCGGTAGAACCAGGATTTTTCTTGCCTTTCCGCGAGAATCTGCGAAATCCGCCGCCGAAGAAGGGTTGTCCGAATTTCTGCCCGAACTCCAGGCAAAGGCGTTGACAAGGCATCATAATTTTGTACAGTCTGGGCCGCTGCTCTCAGCAATCCCAGCCAATTTGCTCTATAATGGGGGGCAGGACAGTCATTCATTCTTTTTCTTGTACCAGAGGTACGCGATGAATAAAGCAAACAGAAACCATTTCGGCGGCAGCATCGAAAAGGTTTCGGATGTGGTTGCCGCCCTGAATGCGGACGGGGTCATCCGTTATGTCAACCCGGCGGTCACAGCAGACTGGAGGCAGTACCATTATGAAAACCCACTCTAAACAAACTATTCAAAATAAATTTACATCCAGTCCGCGTCGTTGGGCGGTTGTCAGCGCAGCAATCGTTCTGGCAGTGTCTCTGTTCGTTTGGCGGCAAGCCAATCAGTGGTATCAAACAGATTTACTCACCAACCAGCGTTCTCAAATTGAAGATAATTTAATCCCTTATGAAAATGCGCTATCTTCTGTGCTCAACCGGCGTTTTACTTTACTCGAAGGGTTAGCCGCTTTTGTGAAAATCTCTCCAACCGACGCGGAATTGCGAAGCAAGTTCACGCCGTTTGCCAGCGGATTATGTGCCGGGAAACCAGACATCCGCGCCATCCAGATATTTCCAAAAGAAGGCGCTGTCCTTGTTTATCCGATTGAAGGGAATGAAGCCACAATCGGGCGCACACTGGATGACCTGATCAACGATGATCGTCCAGATGTTCGCGCCGACATTCAGCGGACGATACAGACGCACCAGATCGCGATCAGCGGACCCTACGAATTACGCCAGGGTGGTTTGGGGATGGTAGCGCGACTGGCAATCTACCGGGGAGACACTTTATTGGGGATAGCAGTGATCGTTCTCGACATGCCCCCTCTTCTGGAAGCCGGCGGGCTTGCCAATCCTCAGCCGCATATCAGGCTGGCGCTCAAAGATTCATCCGGGCAAATTCTAACTGGGTCCGAGGATGTTTTCTCAGATAACCCGGTCATCTATACTATTGTTCTGCCGGATGGCGAATGGGAACTGGCGGCCATGCCCCCGGATGGATGGACCGCATCCATTCGAAATTCTCTACGTATCTTTCAATGGACCGGGCTGCTCATCATCGCATTGGCAACCAGCCTGGCTTACTTAATCACAAATCGTCAAGCGCGTCTCACATTGGCGGTTCAGGAACAGACAGCCTCGCTGACCGTATCCATCGCCAAACATAAACAAGCGAATGAAGCCCTGCGCGAAAGCGAACAGTACAACCGCATGTTGTTCGATAGCTCCCCGATTGGACTGGCATTGTGCCGCATGGACGGGTCGCTGGTGGACGTGAACCCGGCCTACGTGCGCATCCTCGGGCGGACGGTGAAGGAAACTCTTACGCTGACGTATTGGGATATTACGCCGAAGGAATACGCCGACCAGGAAGCCCTGCAATTGGAGAGTCTGGAAAAAACAGGACGCTACGGACCTTATGAAAAGGAATATATCCACAAAGACGGGCGGCGCGTGCCGGTGCGCTTGCAGGGATTGATCATCGAGAAAGACAACCAACGCTTTATCTGGTCGTCAGTGGAAGATATCACCGAGCGCAAGCAGGCAGAAAATACCTTGCGCGAAGCGGAATTGCGTTACCGTTCCATCTTCGAGCAAACACACGATGCCATATTCATTCTGGATTTGCAGGGAAGACACATCGACGCCAACCAGCGCGCCGCAGATATGCTGGGGTACACCCTGGATGAATTACAAAAATTATCCGTCAATGAGACTTCGGCAGAGATGGCGGAAAGTAGCCGCATAATCAAACGCTTGGTGGCAGGCGAGCATGTTCCCCTTTATGAACGTCTCTTCAAGAAAAAATCAGGCGAGGTCTTCCCGGCGGAGATCAACGTGGAACTGGTGCGGGATGCGGATGGCAGCTCCCTGCACATTCAGAGCGTGGTGCGCGACATCACCGAGCGCAAGCGGGCGGAGGAGGCGTTACGCAGAAGCGAGGCGCACCTGGAAGAAGCCCAGCGTATCGCCCACCTCGGCAGTTGGGATTGGATTGCCGCGACCGATACGCCGATGTGGTCGAAAGAACTCTGTGCCATCCTGGAAGTTGATCCTGATAAACCCGTCCCCAGTCTGGCGGAACAGGACAAACTTTATACGCCCGACAGTATGGAACGGATGAGAAAGGCTGTGGAAATAACCATGCAAACCGGCGCGCCCTATGAAATCGAATTGGAACGGGTGCGGGAAGACGGTTCAAGAAGATGGCTGCTGGCGCGCGGCGAACGCTGGTTCGATGAGAAAGGGCAACTTATCGGACTTCGCGGCACGGCCCTCAACATCACCGAGCGCAAGCAGATGGAGGAGGCCGAGCGCGAGCAGCGCCAACTGGCCGAAGCCCTGCGCGATACCGCCGCTGCGCTGAATAGTACCCTGAATCTAGACGAAGTAATCGAGCGCATCCTGGAAAATGTCGGACGGGTCATCCCTTACGATACGGTGGATTTTACCCTGCTCGAAGGCCAGGTGGGGCGCGTACTGCGCGGCCGCGGCTATAAAAAGATCGGTTTTACACCCCAGGCGGTGACAGCCTTGTCATTCCCGCTGAAGGATTTTGCCACCCTGCGCATGATGCTGGAGAGCGGGCAGGCATTGGCAATCCCCGAAACGGAAAAATTTCCTGGCTGGGTGGTGCTGCCCGGCTTGGAAAAATTAAAATCCTACCTCGGCGCGCCGATCCGCAACCGGGAGGGAACGGTTACCGGCTTCCTGACCGCCGGAAATATGACGCCAGGATTCTATAACGATGCTCACGCCGCCCGCCTGCAAGCCTTCGCCAATCAAGCAGCCATCGCCATCCAGAATGCCCGCCTGCTCGAAGAAACCCGCCAGCGCATGAAACAACTGGCCGCCCTCAACGCCCTGGGGAATGCGGTCAGCGCCACGCTTTCGCTGGAAGAGACCTCGGCCGCGGCGGTGAAAGGGATGCTGGAAGCCGTCCATCCCGACCTGGCCTTCCTCTTCCTGCGCGAGGGCGATAAATTGATCCTCAAAGGCATCGCGCCGAAGAAAGCCGCCAAGCGTCTGGGAGCGATCCCCAACCACCGCGTAGGGGAATGTATGTGCGGGCTGGCGGTTTCATTGGGCAAACCGCTCTATTCCCGCGATATCTTTACCGACATGCGCTGTACCTGGGAGGAGTGTAAAAAGGCGGGGTTCCGCTCCTTTGCCGCTTTACCCTTGCGCAGCGGAACAGAGATCATCGGCGTTGTTGGGCTGGCTTCCGATTCTGATCGCGATTTCGAACCCCAGGCTGAATTCCTGGAGACGCTCACCAGCCAGGTTTCCATCGCGCTGGAAAACGCCCGGCTGTTCGAGGAGAACAAACGTAAACTGGAGATGCTCAACACACTCTACAGCGGGGCGCGCCAACTCGCCGAAAGCCTGGACCTGGAAAAGGTCGCGGCGCGCGTCGCACGTACCTGTGTCAAGGACTTCGGCGTGAAACTGGCCTGGCTGCTGCGAGCCGAACCCGACGGCTCGACGCGCAGCCTGACCCATCACCCCGGGCGCATCGAGTACCCGGCAAAGGCGGTCATCCGCTGGGACGATACGCCGCAAGGCCAAGGCCCGGCCGGACGCGCCATCCGCAGCCGCCAGCCGGTGGTCAACCCGGACTTGAACGTCACGCCGGACTTCGCGCCCTGGCGCGCGATGGCGCTGGCCGAGGGATTCGTCACCAGCGGCGCCTTCCCAATGGTCAGCGGCAATCGGTCCATCGGCGTGCTGAGCCTCTACAGCGATCAGCTGGGCTTCTTCTCAGCCGAACGGGTGGATTTCTTCCACGCCTTTGCCGCCCAGGCGGCTGCCGCGCTGGAAAACGCCCGCCTGTTCGGGGAGAGCCAGCGGCGCGCCCATCACATGGAACTGCTGAACGGCATCACCCAGGCCTCGCTGCGCGAAAAAAACCTGCCCGCCATGCTGCAAACCCTGGCCGACCGGCTGGGAGAAATGCTGGACGCGGATGGCTGCTACATCACGCTCTGGGACGAGGCGCAGCAGAAGACCATTCCGGCCGCGGCGTTTGGGGCGTTCCGCGCGACCTACCCCGCCATGCGGCCCCAGCCCGGCGAGAAGACGTTGACCGCCTCGGTGATGGAGGCCGGTCACGCCCTGGTGGTCGAGGACGCCTTCGACACGCCGTACATCAGCAAACGCATCGCCGAGCAGTTCCCGGCGCGCTCCATGATCGGACTGCCGCTCATCGCCGGAAAGCAGAAACTGGGCGCGGCGTTGATCGAGTTCGAGCGGCTGCATCAATTCACACCCGACGAGATCGCCCGCGGCGAACAGGCTGCCGGTCAGATCGCGCTGGCGATCGCCCGGGCGCGGCTGCTCGAACAGGTGCAGGAAAATGTCCTCCAGTTGCAGTCCCTCTCCCGCCGCCTGGTCGAGGTGCAGGAGGAGGAGCGCCGCGCCATTGGCCGCGAACTGCACGACGAGATCGGCCAGGCGTTGACCGGATTGAAGATCATCCTGGAGATGGCGCCGCGCCTGCCGCCCGAATCGGCTTCCGCCAAACTGCAACAGGCGCAATCCCTGCTCAGCGAACTGATCGAGCGCGTCAGCCGCCTGACCCTCGAACTGCGCCCGCCCATGCTGGATGACCTCGGCCTGCTGCCGGCCATCCTGTGGCACCTTGACCGCTACACCAGGCAGACCAATATCCAGGTTGATTTCAAGCACGCCGGCATCGAGGCAGCGCGTTTTTCCAAAGAGATCGAAACAGCCGGGTACCGCATCGTGCAGGAATCGCTGACCAACATCGCCCGTCACGCGGGAGTCGAGCGCGCCGCGCTGCGGCTCACTGCCGGCGGCGGGGAAATGAAGATCAGCATCGCCGACGAGGGGCGCGGCTTCGACCCGGCGGCTTCCCTGGCTAAAGGGCGCGGCCTGGCCGGGATGCGCGAGCGCGTCCGCCTGCTGGGCGGAGAGTTCACGGTCGTCTCGGCCGCCGGTCAGGGCACGCGGCTGGAGGTGAAGATTCCATTAAGGGAGGAGAGCAGTAATCAGTGATCAGTGAGGCGGATGGCGAATGACAGATAGCGGCGCTGAAGTGGACGCGGAAAAGAGTATAATGACGCGAAGAAAAGATGATTACCCTCCTTCTCGTAGATTAAATCCGCGCCAAAATCCAAACAGGGCGGTTCGAGTTCTCGAAACATGCTGCTGATCAAAGTATCCTGCGCCAGATCAGCGTGCAAGAATTACGCGAGGCAATCGCGAATTGCGAAAAGATCGAAGATTACCCAAAAGACAAGTTCGGTCCGAGTTGTCTGGCGCTCGGTTTCACACAGGCGGAGAGGCCGCTGCACATCCAATGCAGTTATCCCTCCCGCCAACTGGTGAAGATCATTACCCTGTATGAACCCGATCCGGAGGACTGGATCGAGTTTCGAGCGAGGAGATAAGTGAGATGAAAGAATATCAATGGAAAGAGAAATTGGTGGAACGTGGAGTCACTTACACCATTGAGATGGAAGGACAGCTTATTGTTGTCGAGAATGTCCCTGCGCGGGTAAATGTGGAAACCGGCGAGCAGTTATTTGCCCCCGACACTGTCGAGCGTTTGCAGAAAATGGTCTGGAAGCGAAAACAACCTGCCCGCGTTATGCAAGTACCGGTATACGAATACGCATAAGCCGTCATTCTTCTGTCAACCGCAATGACCACCCTCCTGCTTGCCGATGACCACGCCCTCGTCCGCCAGGGGCTGCGCATGTTGCTCGAATCCGAGCCGGACCTGCAAGTGGTCGGCGAGGCCGGCGACGGGTCCGAAGCGCTGCGGCTGGCCGAAGGACTGCGCCCCGATATCCTCATCGTGGACGTGATGATGCCCGGCCTGAGCGGGCTGGAGGTCGCCCAGCAGGTCCGCCGCCGCTGGCCGAAGGTGAAAGTTATCGTCTTGTCCATGTACGACAGCGAAGCCTACGTGGTCGAGGCATTGCAGGCTGGCGCCTCGGCTTACGTGTTGAAAAAGGCCACCTCCAGCGACCTGGTGCATGCCGTGCGGCGCGTCATCGAGGGAGGCCTGTACCTCAGCCCCCCGCTGGATGAGCGCGCCATCCAGGCCTATACTCAAAAGGCGCAGGCGACCCGCCTCGATCTGTACGAGAGCCTGACCGCCCGCGAACGCGAGGTGCTGGGAATGGCCGCTGAAGGGTTGAGCGCCCCGCAGATCGCCGGGCGGCTCTCGCTCAGCCCGCGCACCGCGGAAATGCACCGCGCCAACCTGATGAAAAAGTTGAGCCTGAAGAGCCAGACCGAACTGATCCGCTATGCCTTGAAACGAGGACTTTTAGCGGAGTAGGGCGGGATTTCGCGAAGCATCCCCGTAGGGGGCTATCCCGCCACGCCAAAGGCCGGGCCATCATGGCGGATTAGAAATCCGCCCTGCGAATTCTTGAACAGGGTCTTTGCAATACCGTACATCCCCATCTCAAATACAGTACACAACCGAATAGACCTTCGCGCCGCTCATTGCTATCATTAGCCTGAATATCAAAGGTATTCATCGCAGCCCTATTCCTCGGAGGTCGCATGAACACAATTCGCATCCTGCTGGTAGATGACAACCCCATGTTTTTGGGGATTACTCGGGAATTCCTGCAATTGCAGGTTGAACTGACCGTCGTTGGCGCCGCCCACAATGGCCGGGAAGCCCTGGTGCAGGCGGAGAAACTCAAGCCGGACGTCATCCTGCTCGACCTGAACATGCCCGGCCTCTCCGGGCTGGAAACCATCCCCAAACTGCAAAAGATCACGCCGCAAGCCAAGATCATCGCCCTGACGATGATGAATCAAGAGGCTTACCAGCCGGCCGCGCTGGCCGCCGGCGCGGATGGATTCGTCGCCAAAGGCAGCATGGGGGCCGAACTGGTGACTACGATCCAGCGCGTCGTCAAGGAAACCGGCCAACCGGAACAGGAACGGTGAACATGTCTGCCGCCGGCGTCCAGAAATCGAAGGCAAATCCAGCCGTGAAGCGCAGTAAAAACGCGGCCCCGTTGAGGGGTGAAACCGGACGCGGCCAGCGTTTATTGCTTGCGCTCAGCCAGTCCGCGCAAGCCGTACAGCGCGCTCACACACCGGACGAAATTTACCGTACGATGGGCGCTGAAATGGTCGAACTTGGCTTCCAGGCGATGGTTTTTACCCTGGCCGGTGACAAGACGCACCTGATCGTTTCCTATCTTTCCTTTGATTCGCGCTTGCTGAGCGCGGCCGAAAAATTGGCCGGCCTCTCGGCGCGTGACTACCGCATTCCAATGGTGACGGACGGCATCTACCAGCGTCTTGTCGCCACGCGCCCCCCCACTTTCGTCGAATCGAGCGCTGAACTTACAACACAGGCGCTGCCTGCACGCCTGCGCCCACTGATTGGCCGCCTGCTTTCCCTGCTGGGCAGTGAGCAATCCATCTACGCCCCCCTCCTCGCCGGCGGGGAGGTCTTCGGTTTGCTGGGCGTCACCGGCGCCCACCTGACGGAGGCGGATGTGCCGGCCATCACCGCCTTTGCCAACCAGACCGCCATCGCGCTGGAGAACGTGCGGCTGTACCAGGAAACGCGTGCCTGGGCGGCGGAAATGGTCACGCGCGTGGCCGAGCAGACCGCCCAGATCACCTTCCAGGCCAGCCTGGTCGCCAGCGCTTCGGATGCCATCATCGGCACGGACATGCAGTACAGCATTCTGAGTTGGAATCCGGCCGCCGAAACCCAATACGGCTGGAAAGCCGCCGAGGTGATCGGTCATCCGCTGCGCGATTTCATCCAGAACGGGTATCTCGCCACCACGCGCGAGGCGGTGATCAAAGAAGTGACCGAGAAGGGCTTCTGGAAGGGCGAGGTGACCCAGAACCGCCGCGATGGTTCGCGTTTTCCGTCCCTCTCCACCGTTTCGCTGATCAAGGACCAACAGGGCAAATCCATCGGTTTCGTGGCTGTCAACCGCGATATCACCGAGCGCAAGCGGGCCGAAGAGTCGCTGGAGTTGAGCGAAGACCGCTACCGCGATATCGTCGAAAACAGCCAGGACCTGGTCTGCACCCACGATTTACAGGGCCGGATCCTCTCGGCGAACCTGGCGGCCAGCAAGGCTATTGGATACCCATTGGATGTAATGATTGGCCGGAATATCCGCGACATCCTCGCCCCGGAGAGAAAAAAAGCCTTCGCCGCTTACCTGCGGGAAATAAAGAAAAAAGGCGCTGCCCGCGGCCTGCTGCAGGTGCTGACCGGGTCTGGCGAAAAGCGCGTCTGGGAGTACAACAACACCCTGCGCACCGAGGGCGTGGACGAACCCGTGGTGCGCGGCATGGCACGCGATGTCACCGAGCGCTTCATGGCCGAAAAAGCCCTGCGCAAGAGCGAAGCGCAACTGGCCGGCGTGATCAACACCACCCTGAACGCCATCATCACCGTTGACGAAGAACAGCGCATCAGCGCCTTCAACCCGGCCGCCGAACAGATCTTCCGCTGCCCGGCAGCCGAAGCCCTTGGGCAGCCGCTGGAGCGCTTCATTCCAGAAGAGGGGCGCAAGGAACACGCAGATTTCGTCCGCAAGTTCGGCGCCACTGGACAATCCAAGCGGATGATGCGCAGTCCAGGCTTCATGCTCACCTGCCAGCGGGCAGATGGCACGCTCTTCCCGAGCGAAATTTCCATTTCCCATTACACGGTCAATAGGCAGAAATACTTCACTGCCATCCTGCGCGATATCACTGAACGCAAGGAAGCGCAGGAGAAACTGGCCGCCTCCGAATCCGAACTGCGCGCCCTGTTCGCTTCCATGCACGACGTGGTGCTGGTGATTGACCGGGAGGGGGTGTATCGCAAGATCGCGCCGACCAATCCCGCGCTCCTGTATAAACCGCCGGAAGAATTGCTGGGCCGAGCGTTGAAGGATGTTTTCCCGGCTGAAAAAGCAGAAGAATTCCAAAAGGTGATCCGCAAAGTGCTGAAAACCGGCCAGACGGATCATATCGAATACGAATTGACGATCAACGATCGTCCCGTCTGGTTCTCGGTGTTTGTTACCCCGCTGACCGAAGACAGCACGGTCTGGGTGGCGCGCGATATCACCGAGCGCAAACTGGCGGAGGAAAAGATCAAGCAGCATATCCAGCGCTTGAACGCCCTGCACACAATTGATATCTCCATCGCCGGAAGTTTCGACATCCGTGTTACGCTGAACATCCTGCTCCAACAGGTGGTCGCGCAATTGGGCGTGGATGCCGCCGTTATCCTCCTGCTCAAACCGGGCACGCAAACGCTCGCCTATGCCGCCGGGCACGGCTTTCGCGGCAGCAGCATCACCCGCCTGAGCCTGCGGCTGGGAGAGGATTATGCCGGCCGGATTGCCCTCGAACGCCGCCCGATCAGCATCCCGGACCTGTCAACGGCCAATCCGCCATTTACCAGGGCCAGCCTCACGGCCGGCGAGGGCTTCGTCTCCTACTACGGGATTCCGCTCGTCGCCAAAGGGCAGGTCAAGGGCGTGTTGGAAATCCTTCACCGTTCCCGCCTCGAACCGGATCCTGATTGGCTGGAATTCCTGGAAATACTGGGCGGACAAGCCGCCATTGCCATAGACAACACCCAACTATTCGATGGCCTGCAAGTCGCTCATATGGACCTTGCGGTGGCTTATGATGCTACCATCGAAGGCTGGTCGAAAGCCCTCGACCTGCGCGACAAGGAAACCGAAGGGCACACCCAGCGGGTGGCCGAGATGACTATGAATTTGGCGCGTGAAATGGGCGTGCCGGAAAAGGGAAGCATCCATATCCGCCGCGGCGCGCTGCTGCACGACATCGGCAAGATGGGCGTGCCAGACAGCGTCCTGCTCAAGGCCGGACCGCTCACCGATGAAGAATGGCGCATCATGCGCCAGCACCCGGATTTTGCCTGCGAGATGATTTCTCCCATCGCCTACCTGCGCCCGGCGCTGGATATCCCCTACTGCCATCACGAAAAATGGGACGGTACCGGTTACCCGCGCGGGTTGAAAGGCGAGCAAATCCCGCTGGCGGCGCGCATCTTCGCCGTAGTGGATGTGTGGGATGCCCTGCGGTCAGACCGTCCCTATCGAAAGGGCTGGCCGGCCGATAAGGCGCTTCAGTACATCCGGGAACAGTCTGGCCTGCACTTCGACCCGCAGGTGGTGGAGACGTTTTTACGGCTGCTACCCACAAGTCCTTGACCTTTTTCTATCATCCCGCGGTTACTCTCTCGCCGCGTTGATGAAATCCGCCAGCAGGCCGTAGGCGGTCGTCTCCGGACCGGGATCCTGTTCCACGATGGACAGGCTGGAGAGCGTATCCGTGCAGAACTTCACGATGGACGACGAGCCGTCCACGTGGTAGAGCGGCGAAGATGCATCCACCAGTTCGGGGGCAACGCGGCCTTTCACTTTCTCTCCCTCCCTTTCGGCGGTGCAGACCAGTTTCCAGCGTTTTCCCTCGGCTTTGGCCGCGGCGATCTTCTCCGGCGTGATGGCACGGATGCCTGCCCGCTCCACCTCCTGCGGTGTGAGTGGGATTCCCATCAGCACGGTGACGAGCGCGGCCACCTTGACAGCCGCGTCCCAGCCGTCCACGTCGGCGGCGGGATCGGTCTCGGCCAGGCCGATCTGCTGGCAATATTTGACGGCATCCTCGAACGACTCGCCGTTCTCCATGCGCCCCAGGATGAGATTGGTGGTCGAGTTCAGGATGCCGCGGAAGGACGTCACCTTTGCGGCGGGCAGGGCGGAGCGGAACAGCGAGAAGATCGGCGCGCCGTCCATCACGGTGGACTCGAAATAAAATTTGCGCTTCATCTTCGCGGCCAGGTCGGTCAACTCGCGGTAGGCATGGACGACCGGCCCCTTGTTGGCGGTGACGGCGTGCATGCCGCGCTCCAGCGCGATGCGCAGGTAACTGGCGGCCGGTTCGCCGTTCTCGTGGTTGACCGGGGAATTCTCGAACAGAACGTCGGCGGGGACGGAATTGACGAAGTCGAGGGTATCGGTAATCGGCAATTTGGAAATCGTCGCAAGCGCCCCTCCGCTCTCGACCAGCGCCAGGGCTTGGCCGAGGTCGAGGCCGTCCGGGTCCATGGCAATGCCGTGGCGGCCGGTGGCGATGCCGGTCACGATGAAATTGATGCCGTAGTCCGATTCGAGTTCGGCCTCCTTGCGAAGCAACAAACGAGCAAAGGCGCGCCCGACGTTGCCGAAGCCGAGGAGAGCGAGGCGGTAATGGGACATGGTTTTTCTCCTTGATGGTAGGGCGAAATTAATTTCGCCTTACAAGGGTGGATAAGGGAACGAGCGCCGGTCTTCCGGCGGATGCGGGAAAATCGGATTGGCAAGCAACGCGCCGGCGCGGGCGTGGAGGGCGGCAATCTCGTCCGGCTGGAGATAAGGCTGGAGGGCGGCGGGCAGGCCGAGGTCCAGCGCGCCCCGGAACGTTTCCAGCGCGGCGAGCAGTTCGGGCGGGACGGCTTCCCCGGCGAAATCCCAGATCACCGTCCGCAGTTTGTCCTCGGCGTGGAAGCACAGGCCGTGGTCAATGGCGAAGAGGCGGCGGGTGCGCTTTTCGAACAGCACGTGGCTGCCCTTGCGGTCGGCGTTGTTGACCAGCAGGTCGAACAGGGCGACCGGGCGCAGGCGCAGGCGGTCGGCAGGCGGGAAGGTGAAGTAGTGGACGTTGGGATCGTACTCGATGAACTGCTGGAGCGAGCCGGGACCGAGCGGCCCGTCGCGCAGGACCGTCAGCGGGACGAGGCCCCAGCCGAGCGCCTGGCTGACGAGGTAGGCGGCCGCCTCGCGTCCCGCCAGCGACGCTTCGGGGAAGTCCCAGAGCGGCCGCTCGCCGCGCATCGGCTTGTAGACGGCGGGAATTTCCTGCCCTGCGTGGTGAACCGTGACGAGGAAGGTGTAGTTGGAGCCGAGGATAAACTGACCCTGGAGAGAAATTTCTCCGTTCTCCAGGGTTTGTCTTAATTTGCCATTCACTGAACACTGTTCACTGTACACTGTTCACTTCTTTTTGTGCCCATTCTTCTTGGGACAAAAATGCCCTTCCGGCTCCATCGGCTGCCCGCACTGCGGGCAAATGGGCCGCCCGCGATGGATGACCTCCGTTCCCCACGCGGCCAGTTGGCGCGCCTGCTTCCGGCTGCACCAGAAGCGGACGATGGCGGCCTGGTCTTCCTCCTCGCCCTCGACAGCGATCTCGCGGGTGAAGATCACGATCTGGTCGTGGTCGGCGTTGTAGCCGAGGCCGAGTTCCCCGGCGCGGAAGGCCGGGTCCACGGGCGGGTGGATGCGCATCTTCTCCGCGTCGTAGTCCACCGGCGGGAGGACAAGTCCCGGCGTCTGGCGGGCGACTTCGGCGAGCATCTGCTCGATGCCGAGCGCCAGCGCCTGCAACTGGACTTTCTCGATGATGACCGTGACCGGCTGCGGGTCCGACTCGCGCCAGGCCTGGAGGTAGAAGACGCGCTGACCGGGCTGGCCGATGGCGTCAGCGGTGACGTGGGTGACAGGGTTGAGGTCCAGTTCGTAACGGGGCATGGGTCAGCGGGCCAGGGTGTGGGCCATCTCGATATATTCCGGGCGGACCGGGCGGGTGCGGCCCGTCACCTCGGTCAGCGGGACGAGGGCGAGATCGCGTCCCTGCACGCCGACCATCATGTCGGTCTCGCCGGCCAGGATGGCCTCCACCGCCCGGACGCCGAGCCGGGAGGCCAACATGCGCTCGTAGGCGGTGGGCGAGCCGCCGCGCTGGATGTGGCCGAGGATGGTGACGCGTGTGCTGAAACCGACGTCCATGTCGTCGAGGGCTTTGGCCAGGTCGGCGATCTTGACGCTGGCGCCTTCGGCGACGATGATGATGGCGTGGGTCTTGCCGCGCGTGTAGGCGTCGTCCACAGATTTGGCAACCTCCTTGACCGTCACCGGCACTTCGGGGATGAGGATCATTTCCGCGCCGGTGACGATGCCGGCCATGACGGCCAGGTAGCCGCTGCCGCGTCCCATCGTCTCGACCAGGAAGGCGCGCCCGTGCGAGGAGGCGGTGTCGCGCAGTTTGTCCACCGCGTCCATGATGGTGTTCATGGCCGTGTCCACGCCGATGGCGATGTCGGTGCCCCAGATGTCGTTGTCTATGCTGCCGGGCAGGCCGATGACCTTGACGCCCTGTTCGGCCAGGGCGTGCGCGCCCCTAAGCGAGCCTTCGCCGCCGATGACGATCAACCCGTCCATGCCGGCGCCGTTCATGTTGCGGATGGCTTCGCGCTGGAAGTGTTTCTCGAGGAAACGCTCCGAACGGCGCGTCTGGAGGATGGTGCCGCCGCGCTGGAGGATGCCGCCCACGTCGCGCGCGCCGAGCGGACGGAACTCGCCGTTGATGAGTCCTTCGTAGCCGTTCATCACGCCGATGACCTGGGCGTTGTTCTCCGCCGCGGCGCGCACGGCGGCGCGGATGCAGGGGTTCATCCCCGGCGAGTCGCCGCCGGAAGTGAGAATGCCGATGGTGAATTTCTTATCGTCCATTTCTGTCCTTCTGGTTTATCGCGTAGGTCGGATTGGCAATCCGACCTACCCTTGTTTGATTTTGAAAGTGTCGAAGTCGCGCGCCACCCTGACGTTGGGAAAGACACTGCGGGCCTCGGCCAGCACGTCCTTCTCGCGGTAACGGCGCGAGAGATGGGTCAGGATGAGCTGCTTCACGTTCGCCTTCACTGCCAGTTCAGCGGCCATCTTTGCGGTCAGGTGCGAGAACTGCTTCGCCAGGTCGGCCTCTGCCTCGAGGTAGGTGGACTCGATCACGAGCGCGTCCACATCCTGGCAGGCGGCGACCAGGTCCTCGGTCCGGCCCGCATCGCCGACGTGCACCATGCGCACCCCGGGCCGGAGCGGACCGAGCACATCCTCCGGCTTCACCGTCCGCCCGTCGTCCAGTTTGACGGTTTTCCCGTCCACCAGGTCGCGGCGCACGGGTCCCGCCGGAACGCCGAGCGCTTCCGCTTTTTCGGGCAGGAACGGATGGTGGGGGCGTTCCTCGAATTTGAAGCCGAGCGAGTCGGAGCCGCGGTGGAAGACCGGGAAGGCCGAGAGGGTGAACCCTTCCGCCTCGAAGAAAACGCCCGGCTTGACCGCGTGCAGGTTGATGGTCATCGGCGGCTTCGCCCCGCGCAGCACCACGCCGAAGACCAGGTCGTGGATGCGGTCGAGCGCCCACTTGCCGCCGTAGATGTTGAGTTCTTCGATGGCCTCCCAGCGCATGAACGTGGACATCAGCCCGCCCAGCCCAAGGATGTGGTCGAGGTGGCCGTGGGTGATGAGGATGTTGTTCAGGTGTTTGAACCCGATGCCCGATTGCAGGATCTGGCGCTGGGTGCCTTCGCCGCAATCAATCAGGAAGCGGAACTCGTCGTGCTTGACGACTTGCGCCGCCAGCCCGCGCTTGGCGGAGGGGGCCGAGGCCGAGGTGCCGAGGAAGATGATTTCGTACATTGCGGCAATTATACCCTGCCCCCTCCGGCGCTACGCGCCGCCTCTCCCATTTTCCAAAAGAAAATGGGGGAGGGCCGGGTGGGGGCGGGCGGGCGGGGTTTAGACCATTTGTGCTATAATTATTTTGCCATGCCAATCACCCGCTCGAAAAAATCCTCCCGCAAATCTTCTTCGCGCTCGAAGAGCCGCTCCGGTTCCTCCCGGACCTCCAGCCCGGCGCGTCGTTCCACGCCCCGTGCCAGAACCGGGACTACCACGCGTTCGTACCAGCCGGCGCGTTCGTCCGCGCGGCGCGATCCGGCCCCGCCAACCTCGCTCTTCGGGAACATCTCCGCCGAGCGCAAGATGGACATCGTCGGCGCGATCATGGCCATTGTCGGCCTGCTGACCATTTTCAGCCTGTTCTCGGCCAGCAACGGCGGCCTGACCGGCGCCTGGATCAGCGGCCTGGAAAAACTGTTCGGCTGGGGCGTCTACATCCTGCCGGTGGGGCTGGTCGTCCTCGGCGCGTGGCTGGTGGCGCGCAACGTGGAGCGCCTGCCGGAACTTAATATCGAGCGCATCGTCGGCATCAGCATGTTGTTCATCGGCCTGCTGGCGGCCTTCCATGGATTGGCGCAGCGCGGCGGCGTAATCGGCGCGGCGCTCGCGGGCGCGCTCGTCACCGCCATAGACGTGCCGGGGGCGGTCATCGTGGTGATCGCCTGGCTGCTCATCGCGCTGGCGATGACACTCGATATTTCGATGCAGGAAATGTTCCAGTGGGCCGCTCCGCTGATCGTCAAACTGCGGGAAAAACTGAACCAGCCCATCCGGAAGCAGGCAACCGGTCCGGGGGGCCGCGTGCCTCCCGAGCCGGAGAATCCGCCTGAGAATTTCACCCCGATCCGGCGCGTGACCGTCATCCGGCCTGGCGCGGCGGCCGCATCCGCCACGTCCACCCTGCCGCCCGGCGTGACGGTCAAGACCAACGTCCCGGCCGCGCCGGTCATGTCGTGGATATTGCCGAAGAGCGGCGACATCCTCGAGCAGCCGCAGGCGCCCAAGATCAACGAGGAGTTCGTGCAGAAGCGCGCCCGCCTCATCGAGGAGACGCTGGCCTCGTTCGGCGCGCCCAGCCAGGTGGTCGAGATCAGCCGCGGCCCGGCTGTGACCATGTTCGGCGTGGAGCCGCTCTTCGTCGAGAGCCGCACCGGGCAGACGCGCGTACGCGTCGGCAAGATCGCCTCGCTGTCCGACGACCTGGCCCTGGCGCTGGCCGCGCCGCGCATCCGCATCCAGGCTCCCGTTCCCGGCCGCGGCTACGTGGGCATCGAGGTGCCGAACGACGAGATGACGCTGGTGGCGCTGCGCGAGGTGGTCGAGAGCGAGGTCTTCACCCGCAACAAAGCGGCGCTGCGCTTTGCCCTCGGCAAGGACGTAGCCGGGCATCCCAAGGTCGCCAACCTGGACTCGATGCCGCACCTGCTCATCGCCGGGACGACCGGCTCGGGCAAGTCGGTGTGCGTCAACTCCATCCTGAGTTGTTTCCTGCTCCACAACACGCCCGACGATCTGCGGCTCATCCTGGTGGACCCCAAGCGCGTGGAACTGACCGGCTACAACGGCGTGCCGCACCTCCTCTCGCCGGTGGTGGTGGAGATCGAGCGCGTGATTGGCGCGCTGCAATGGATGACCCGCGAGATGGACAACCGCTACCACAAGTTCGCCGAAGCCGGGACGCGCAACATCCAGGACTACAACACCCGCATGGCTTCGCAGGGCGGAAAGAAACTGCCGCACCTGGTCATCATCATTGACGAACTGGCCGACCTGATGATGATCGCCCCCGACGAGACCGAGCGCACCATCACCCGCCTGGCCCAACTGGCGCGCGCCACCGGCATCCATATGATCCTCGCCACCCAGCGCCCGTCCGTGGACGTGGTGACCGGCCTGATCAAAGCCAACTTCCCGGCGCGCATCGCCTTCGCCGTGGCCTCCAACACCGACAGCCGCGTCATCCTCGACCAGCCCGGCGCGGAGCGCCTGCTCGGGCGCGGCGACATGCTCTTCCAGGCCCCCGACGCCCCCGCGCCGGTGCGCCTGCAAGGCGTCTTCGTCTCGGATACGGAGATCACCCGTCTGGTGGATTTCTGGAAGACGCAGGCCGGGGCGGCCGGCAGTCCCTACGCCGCCGCCGGGACCCCGGGCCTGTCCGCCGCGTCTATCCCGCAGGGCGTGCCGCTGAGGCCCCCGGACTTCGGGGGCAAGCAAGTGCCGATGTTCGAGGACATCACCGCCATCCAGGGCGACCCGCTCCTGAACGAGGCGATTGACCTGTGCCGGCGCGAGGGGCGCTGCTCGGTCTCGATGCTGCAACGCCGCATGCGCGTCGGCTACACCCGCGCCGCCCGCCTGGTGGACACCATGTTCGAGAAGGGCATCGTCGGCTCGCCCGAGCCTGGCACCAGCGTCCGCGAGGTGCTGGACTACGGTCCCGCCGCGCCGCCGAAAGAGGAGTGAAAAGTAGAAAGGGAGAAGGAAAAAGGCGCGGATGCTCGTTGAGGGCAAAGGCGACTTCGATCTTGAAGGTCAGGCGCGTGCCTTCGAGGATGATCTTGGGGGTAAGTTTGTTGCCCATGCCTCGAATTATAAATGGCTTTATGGTATCATCCAGCCGCAAAAGGTTTACTCATGGACGACAAAATCACCATCATCGAAGGTCCGCCGCCCGTATTCGAACCCGTCCAGGACGGATGGGCTGTCAGTCTCGGCGAGGGTCCGCACCTGCCGCTGACGATGCTCACCCGCCTGCGAACGTTCAACGGGCCGGCGCTGGTGGAGCGCTGTTACCGGCGCTGGAATGTCCGCGAACCGATCCATTTGCATTTCCGCAACGATCTGGGGCTGGAGGAAAAGGCTCCCATCGTGGCGGCGCGCTCGGTCCAGACCGAGGATGGGCACGTTCTGCTGCTGTGGATCTCGCTCGACCCGCAAAGAGTGCACATCGAACTGGACCCGGGCGACGACGAGACTGGCAAACGGTAGCAGGAGGACGGTCCGGAACGCTGCGGCGGCCCGGCAGGCCGCTTTCCCATTGTGATAAAACTCACGATAGGAGCCGCCGGGCGGGTGGATTTCGTCATATTGACGCCCTGCCTGGAATCGTGTACCTTTAGGCGGCATCCTTTTCTGGTGGAAATATCCATGCTTGATCTGTTCGCCATAAACGCATCATAAAGCGGGCACCGTTCCGGGGCGCCCGCGTATATTTTCACCGAATCCAAAACCCCGTTCAGGAGAGAAAAAATGGCTGAAAAGTTCAACGAATTCGAAATGGCGCAGAAGCAGTTCGACCACGTGGCGAAACTGCTCAAACTCGACCCGCAGGTGGCCGAGGTGCTGCGCTGGCCGATGCGCGAATATTCGTTCCGCATCCCCGTCCGTATGGACGACGGCTCGATCCGCGTGTTCCAGGGCTTCCGCGTCCAGCACAACGACGCGCGCGGCCCCAACAAGGGCGGCATCCGCTTCCACCAGGCTGAGACCTTCGACATGGTGCGCGCCCTGGCGACCTGGATGACCTGGAAATGCGCCGTGGCCGACATCCCGCTGGGCGGCGGCAAGGGCGGCATCATCGTGGATCCCGCCACGCTCTCCGTGGGCGAAAAAGAACGCCTGTGCCGCGGCTGGGTGCAGAAGATGTGGAAGAACATCGGCCCGCGCCAGGATGTCCCCGCGCCGGACGTTGGCACCACCCCGCAGATGATGGGCTGGATGATGGACGAGTACTCCAAACTGGTCGGCCAGTACACCCCCGGTGTGTTCACCGGCAAGCCCCTGGGCGGCGGCGGTTCGGAAGGCCGCACCGAGGCCACCGGCTACGGCGTCATCTACACCGTGCGCGAGGCGATGAAGCACCTGAAAATGGACCCGAAGAAATCCGTGGCGGCCATGCAGGGCTTCGGCAACGTGACCCAGTACGCCGCGATTGGCTTCATCGAGATGCTGGGCGGAACCGTCGCCTGCGTCTCCTGCTGGGACCGCAACGACAAGTGCGCCTACACCTACAGCAAGGACGGCGGCATTGATCCGCACTTCCTGTTGACCATTGTTGACCAGTACGGAACCATTGACAAGGCCAAGGCCATTGCCGCCGGTTACAAGGTCGAGGACGGCGACGCCTGGATCAGCAAGGAAGCCGATGTGCTTATGCCCGGCGCGCTCGCCGGTCAGGTCAATGCCGAGAACGTCGGCAAGATCTCCAAGCGTGTCAAGATCATCGCCGAAGGCGCCAACGGTCCCTGCACGCCCGAAGCGGATGAGTATTTCGTCAAGAACAACATCTTCGACATCCCCGACTTCCTGTGCAACGCCGGCGGCGTGACCTGCTCGTACTTCGAGTCGGTCCAGAACGACGCCAACTTCTACTGGCCGAAGGAAGAAGTCCTGCAGAAACTCGACCAGAAGATGACCGTCGCCTTCCACGCTGTGCTGGGCATGTCCATCAAGCAGAAAGCCTACATGCGCGACGCGGCCTACATGGTCGCGATTGACCGTGTGGCCAAGGCCATGCAGCTGCGCGGCTGGGTCTAACCGGACCCGTTACCTGTTTCCCTTAAACGTATCGGGGCGGCTCTCGCGGGCCGCCCCGAATTGTTTTGTGGCTCTTTGCTTTTAGTGGGGGTAAATTCCTCTTTGGACACGGATGAGACGGACAACACGGAGAAACACGTTTTTTTGTCTTTTCCGTAAAAATCCGTCATTCCGTGCAATCCGTGTACCGTACCCCACTGAATCCCAGAGAGCCTGTTTTGTCAGGAACCGGGTATTCCAATTTTTCAGGCGGGCGAATAATACCTCTTCCACAACTCGCGGTACGCGGCTTCTTCCTTTGCCCAGCGCGCATCATCCCATCCCAACTCGGTCTGGACGATGGCCCTGATTTTCCCCATCTCGCTCATGCCGCCGCCGGGCAGGTTGATGTTCAGCCGCAGACGGCGCGCCAGCAGGTCGTCCAGATGGACAACGCCTTCCGTCCGCGCAGCCCAGCGCAATTCCGCCCACAGCGACGGGCTGGGACCGATGGCTGTCATCTCGTCCGCGTGCGCGGCATCCACTAGGTGGCAGGCCTGCGCGCCGTAGCGACCGAGCAGACGCAGGCGCAGGCCTTGCCCTGAGCCTGCCGAAGGGTCGCCGGGCAGGTCGCAGAGGGTCGTCTCCGGCGGGAGCGGATCGAGCACGCGCATCGTCCGGCGCGGGACGGGATGCTCGGGCAGGGCCAGCCGCACCGCCCGCAGCGCAGTGTGCGCCATCAGCCGGAAGGTGGTCAGTTTGCCGCCGCTCACCGTCAGCAGCCCAGACTCGTTCCACAGCACGAACTCGCGCGACTCCTTCGACGGGTCGGACTTGCCCGTGTCCACCACCGCGCGGATGCCCGCCAGCGTGGACTGCGCGTCGGCCAGCGTCAGCCCGAGGGCGGGGAAGACGCGCCTGACCGCGTCCATCAGGTATTCGGCCTCGGCCGCGCCGATGCGCAGGTCGGTGGACGGGGCGGCCTCGTGATCCACATCGGTCGTGCCGACCAGCGTCACGCCCTCCCACGGATAGATAAAAACCGGCCGCCCGTCTTTGGGATGCAGAAACGTGACGGCGCGCGTCAGCGGAAGTTTCGACCAGGGGAAGAAGAGATGACTGCCGCGCAGCACCCGCAGCCGATGCGGACCCTTCGGCAGGCTCAGGGCGGCGCCTCCGGCCTGGGCGCGCACTTCGTCGGCCCACGCGCCGGTCGCGCTGATGACGGCCCGGCCGCGCACCTCGGCTGTTCTGGCGGAACCAGGCGCGAGGTCCCGCACGGCAACGCCCGCGACGCGGCCCTTCGTTTTCAGCAATCCGTCCACGCGGGCATAATTCAACGCCAGCGCACCGTCAGCCGCCGCCTCCTGCATCACGCGCAGGACGAGGCGCGCGTCGTCGGTCTGCGCGTCGAAATAACGGAAACCGGAGGCGATGTCGGGCGCGGAGAGTTGCGGGACGAGGCCGCGCAGTCCGGCGGGATCGTAGGCGGAGTGGTTCCACTTGAGCGCCAGCAGGTCGTACATCGTCAGGCCGACGCCGAAGACCCAGCCGGGGATCTTGTCGCCGCGGAAATTCGCCATCACGAACGGCAGGGGCGTGACGAGGCCGCGGCCTTCCTTGAGCAAATGGTCGCGCTCGTGGACGGACTCGGAGGTCAGTTTAATCTTTGCGTTCCTGAGGTAGCGCAGCCCGCCGTGGACGAGTTTGGAGGAGCGGCTGGAGGTGCCGGAGGCGAAATCGCCCTGCTCGAACAGGACCGCCTTCAGCCCGGCGCGCGCGGCTTCGCGCAGAATGCCCGCGCCGGTGATGCCCCCGCCGATGACGATGAGGTCGAATTCCCCGTCGAGTTGCGACCAGACCCGGTCACGCCAGCCTTGAGTCCACATGGTTTCCTCCGTGCGTAGAGCAAATTGCCAATTTGCTCTACGCGGGGTAAATTGGAAATTTGCCCTACGCGCGGCGAATCGGCAATTTGCTCCACGGGCGAATTAGCAATTTGCTCCACAGGCGAATTAGCAATTCGCTCTACGCGGGGCAAATTGGCAATTTGCCCTACACTGCCTCCCGCAGCCAGGCGGCAACTTCCTCTTTCGTCGGGAAGCGCCCGGTGCAGACCACTTTCTCGTTGATGACCAGCGTCGGCAGGACGATGACGAACGCGTACTTGCAAATCTGCCCAGGATCGCCGATCTCGGTGATGTTCATCTCCAGGCCGGGGTGCCCGGACTGCAATTCCTGGAACGCCATCGCCACCATCCGCCGGACGACGTAGCGCTCGGGGTATTGGATGCTGAGTATCTTGACGTTTAGCACGATGAGGGCCTCTACTTTTCCAGCAGTTTGCCGGGATTCATCATCCCGTCCGGGTCGAGTTGGCGGCAGACAGACTTGAGCATATCTATTCCCAGCGCGCCTTTTTCCGCGGGCAGGTAACGGAGGTGGTCGAAGCCCACGCCGTGCTGGTGCGAAATGGTCCCGCCGTGCGCCACGATGACGCGGCTGGCGGCGTCCTTCAGCAGATGCCAGCGGCGCAGGGTCTCGTCGGGACTTGCCCCGAGCGAAGCCGAAGGGTCTGCCGCCCGGCGGAAAAGATAGGTGACGTAGATGCTGGCCCCATCGTTGTAGACGTGGGAGAGGTGGGCAAAGACCAGCACGCGCTCGCCAATATTTGCCAACCCCTCGCGAATCACTTTCTGCGTTTCCTCGGCAGTCGCCGACACCTGCGACCACGGGACGGCGGTCTCCAGCGTGTCGAGGGCGTAGCCGCGCTCCCAAAGCGTGTTGCGCAGGTAGGGTGCGTGGAAGCGCGACTTCCTCCACATTTTGCCGATGAACGTCCCGGTTGGCAGGCCGCCGTGCGCGCGGATGATCCGCCCGGCCTCGCCCTCGATGTCCCAGACGAGCGACCGGTTCCCGGTCTCGTCGGTGACGCCCATCACCAGCAGGGAACGCCCGTCGCCGTAACGCAGCAGGCGCAGGCCGCGGTCCGCCAGTTTGACCAAGTCCGCTTTCCCGGCCAGCGCCAGCGTGGTGGACGTCTCCAGGGCGTTGCTCATGCGCAGCATCGAGACCGGCAGTCCCGCCTGGACGATGGCGCGGACGGCTTCGGCGCCCGCCTCCCAGTCGTGGAAAAAGAAGCCGAGGAATTTTTCGTACACTGGCACGGGCCGCACCCGGACCGTTGCGCGGGTCACCACGCCCAGGCGTCCCTCCGAGCCGAGCAGGATCTGCCGCAGGTCCGGGCCGGCCGCGGAGGCGGGGTGCGGCGGCAGGTCCAGCGCGCCGGCGGGCGTCTCCACGCGGCCCCCGGCGAACAGGTTCTCGATGCGCCCATAGTGGAGGGATTGCTGTCCGCTGGAGCGGGTGACGATCCAGCCGCCGAGGGTGGAGAGTTCGAAGGATTGGGGAAAATGCCCGAGGGTGAAGCCGCGGGCATTGAGTTGTTTCTCGATCTCCGGTCCGGCCGCGCCGGCCTCGAACGTGGCGAGGCGCGAGGCTTCGTCGAAGGCCAGCAGGCGGTTCATGCGCGACAGGTCCATCGTCAGGACAGGCGCGTCGCCGGGGAGGGGATTGATGTGGCCGACCACGCTCGTCCCGCCGCCGTAGGGGATGACCTTTGCCCCGGCCCGTTTGGCGTAGTCGAGCAGGGCGCGCACATCCTCGTCCGAAGCCGGGTAGGCCACCCCGTCGGGGAAAGCGCCGATGCGCCCGGAGCGCAGCGCGACCCAATCCGGCAGGGACTGGCCGCGGGCGTGGAGCAGGCGATCTTTTTCGTCGGTGGAGATGCCGGGGTGGGCTGGCAGGCGAGGAGTCCGGATGGAGCCGAGAACTTCATCGAGCGAGGCGTCCTCCAGCCGCGGGCCGTCGCCGACCAGGCCTGCCAGGTAGCGGGCGGCGGAGTCGGGCAGCGGGTAATTTGTGGCTTCGTCGCCCCAGCCGTTCCAGCGTCGCATGGTTCCTCCGTTCGTGCAGGAATTCACGTGATTGTACTTCAAAGTCCCCGGGCTTGACAGTCGTGCTATACTTATGAGCGGAGGCTGCGATGAAAAATCTTCCGAAAGCGCTTTTGCTCTGGTCGGCGCGCATCCTGACCATTCTGTACATCATTTTCATCAGCATGTTCGCGCTGGACATTTTCAGCATGGGGCTGACCGGCTGGGAACTCGTAGTGGGATTATTCATGCACCTGCTCCCGTCCATCCTGTTCATCCTGGCGCTGCTGATCGCCGGGAGGTCGGAACTGGCCGGCGGGATCGTGTTCCTGCTGCTGGGCGGCTGGTTTGCCTGGCGGTGGAACGAATTCGGGTGGCTGTCCGCGCCGCTGTTCGTGATCGCCGCGCTCTTTCTCCTGTTCTGGCTGGTGTACCGGCGGAAGGCGCGCAAGTAAGCCGCCATGCACGTCAACCACCAGTACCTGCTCGATTTCTGCGAACGGCAGAGAAAAACCAGAGCGCAGGGATCATTCACCGTGCTGGACTACGGCTGCGGCAAGGGCGAGACGGTCATCGCCGGGCGGGCGCGCGGGCTGGAGATCTTCGGGGCGGAGGCGTTCTACGAGGGCGGCGACAGGCGGGCGGACGCGCAGGCCAGCGGGCTGCTCGGCTCGGCCATCCGGGAAATTCACGACGGGCGGCTGGATTTCCCCGACAACTTTTTCGACGTGGTGGTCAGCAACCAGGTGCTCGAACACGTCCCGGACCTGGAGGCTGTGCTGGACGAAATTGACCGGGTGCTCAAACCGGGCGGCGTGACCCTGCACCTGTTCCCGTCCCGCGACGTGATGCGTGAGGGGCACTGCGGCATCCCGTTCATCCACTGGTTCCCGAAGACCGCGCGGCTGCGGCGTCCGTACATGCTGGCGCTGCGGCGGCTTGGGATGGGCAAGTTCAAGGCGAACAAACCGCCGGAAAAGTTCGTGGACACCTTCCTGCCGTGGCTGGACCGGTTCACGTTCTACCGCAAGCGTTCCGATATTTTGCGTTCCTTCCGAAAGCATTTTTCAGCGGAACTCATCGAGGATGACATCATCTGCTTCCGGCTGGCGGCTTCGGGCCGGGGGAGCCTTGTCCCGCTGGCAAGGGTCCCGCTGTTCAAGCCGCTGGCGAAGGAGGCGTTCCGCAGACTGGCGGGGCTGGCGGTGCTGGCAAAAAAACAGGAGCGGACGTAAGTCCGCTCCGTGTTTTGGCGAGGGTATCCGCAGATTACGCAGATTTCTTTCGGCGCAATCTGCGGATTGTTTTTCCCGGCGTAGTTATGCGATCACGCGCTGGCGGCTTTCGGAGACCAGGGCGCGGATGTGCCCCATGACGTTTTCGGCGATGGTCTTGACCAGCGGCTTGTCGTTCGCATCGCCGAAAAAGCGCAGGGCTTTCCCGACGGTGATGGCATACGGGCCGTGCAGGTACCAGGTGATGAGGTCCGGTTCGCCCTCGAACGTGGCGGAGACGCGCTTGCAGTTCTTTTCCGGGAGATAGATTCCCAACGGGACGACCGGGACCTTGCACTGGAGCGCCAGCCGGGCCACGCCGCTGCGAGGTTCGTGGAACCCGTCCACCGGGCTGATCAGGCCTTCGGGAAAGATGACCACCGAGCGGCCCGATGCCAGGGTGCGGCGCGCCTCTTCCAGCACCTGTTCGCCCTGTCCGGGGATGACGCGGACGTGTCCCATCTTTTTCATGTAAGCGCCAAGAAATGGGATGGTGAACACCCGATTGTGAATCATGATGCTCATCGGCTTGCGCGTGAGGGTGTGGATGAAGATCGGGTCCGTGGTGCTGGGATGGTTGGCGGCGTAGAGCACCGGGCCGTCCGGCATTTTCTCGTGCCAGCGAACGTCCATCTTGAGCATCAGGCGCACGTAGGCGGTGATCACGATGCGGCCAACCAGGTAAAGAATTCTGGAAAACATGATAAAAGTTATCTCCTTTATGTGCGCTGGTTAGAACACACAACTGGTGAGAAGATACATTTTTTACGGGCTTTCTGCCTATCAATCCCCTAACAGAAGGCAACCGGTTCGTCACCTCTTTTGGAATTAAAAAACGAGACCGGCGCAAGACCGGCCTCGTTGATGGGGATTCAATCCTATGCGGCGTGATCATTCGATCTCCCGCCTGACCTATCCTGGCGGTTGCTCGATTTTTTCCAACAGGTCAGGAATATCCTTTGTCGCTGTTTTCCAGACCTCATCCCAATCCACAAGATCATACGCATGCACGAGATGGTCGCGCATTCCCGCCATGAGCGCCCAGGGGATATGTGAATGTTGTGAGCGGAATTCGTCCGATAATCGTTTGACTGCCTCGCCGATCACGGTCAGTTGGTATAAAACCGCCGAGCGGGTTTTCCAATCGTCAATGAACGCGTCCCGTTCGAAGCCGGCGACAAATGACGTGATGAGTTGCGCAGCGTTGACGACATCTTTCAGGACGATATCATCCCGATGCTTCGACATTCGCCGCCTCGCGTTCCGAATACAACACTCTCGCCGTATTCAAAATCTCCGAGCGCAACAGGGCATTGTGGCTTTGTTCCAGCGCCCGGCGGGTAATCAGATCCACCTCGCGGCCAAAGATTTCCTTCAATTCCTGTTTCATGCGGATATGATCGAACAGGCTCCAATTGCTTTGAGGCGCGAAAGAAACAAGAGCGTCAATGTCGCTTTTTGAAGAGAAATCATCCCTGACCGCAGAACCGAACAACGCGAACTCAGCCACCTTCCAGCGTTTGCAGAAAGCAGCGACTTTTTTCGGCGAGACGGGCATTTGCGTCGCGGACATGGGTAAATTATACTGCCCTTTCGTTCATTCCGTGGCCGAAAGCCCCCTCGATGCCTGCCGCCGAATTCCGCCCATTACCTGACCAGATTCCTCAGCACCGTATGCAGGATGCCGCCGTTGCGGTAATAATTTACTTCCACTTCCGTGTTCAGCAGGGCGGTAACGGCGAACTCCACCACACTGCCGTCGCGCTTGTGCGCCCGGACGGTGACCGCACTGCGCGGCGTCATGCCATCGCTCAAGCCCAAGATATCGTAGACTTCCGAGCCGTCCAGGCCGAGCGATTCAGCATTCTGCCCGTCGGCGAACTTCAGCGGCAGGATGCCCATCCCGACCAGGTTGGAGCGGTGGATGCGTTCGAACGATTCGGCGATGACCGCCTTCACGCCTTGCAGCAGCGGACCCTTGGCCGCCCAGTCACGGCTGGAGCCGGTGCCGTATTCCTTCCCGGCAATGATGATCGTAGGGATGCCAGCCTGTTTATAAAGCATGGCGGCATCGTAGATCGGCATTTCCTCGGTCGTTCGTCGTTCGTCGTCCGTCGTCCCAAAGAACTTCGTCCAGTTGCCTTCCTTCGGCGCGGCCAGCAGGTTCTTCAGGCGGATGTTGGCGAACGTGCCGCGCGCCATCACCAGGTCGTTGCCGCGCCGCGTGCCGTACTGGTTGAAATCCCGCGGCGGCACGCCGCGCTCCTGCAGGAACCTGCCCGCCGGAGAATCCGCGGCAATGTTGCCTGCTGGAGAAATGTGGTCGGTGGTGATCGAATCGCCGAACAGTCCCAGCAGGCGCGCCCCGCGGATGTCGGTCACGCGCGGCATGTCGAGGCTTAACCCCTGAAAGTACGGCGGGTGATGGATGTAGGTCGAGGCCTCGTCCCAGGCATAGAGGTCGCCCTCGGTCACGGGGATGCCGCGCCACATTTCGGACCCGGTGAACGCGTCGGCGTATTTCTCCCGGAACATTTCGGACTTCACGCTGGCGGCGGCCGCCTCGGCCACTTCCTGCGCCGTCGGCCAGATGTCGCGCAGGAAAACCGGCTGGCCGTCCGCGCCCGTTCCGAGCGGCTCGGTATTCAGGTTAATGTCCACCGTCCCGGCCAGGGCATAGGCCACGACCAGCGGCGGGGAGGCCAGGAAGTTGGCCTTGACCAGCGGGTGGACGCGCCCCTCGAAATTGCGGTTGCCGGAGATGACCGCCGCCGCTACGAGTTCGGACCCGGAAACTGCCTTCGCCACTTCGTTCGGCAGCGGGCCGGAATTGCCGATGCAGGTGGTGCAGCCATAGGCCACCACGTTGAAGCCCAGTTTGGCCAGCGGTTCGAGCAAGCCCGCGGCTTTCAGGTATTCGGTCACCACGCGCGAGCCGGGCGCCAAACTGGTCTTGACCTGCGGCCGGACAGACAGCCCACGTTTGAGCGCTTTCTTCGCCACCAGTCCCGCCGCGATCATCACGGACGGGTTGGAGGTGTTCGTGCAGGAGGTGATGGCGGCGATAACCACCGCGCCGTGGCCGATGGTGTACGATCCGCCGTTCGCGCCGACCATGGCCTGTTTCGCCAGATCAGCGGGTTTCAATTCGTAGCCGCGCTCCTTGACCGGCGCGGTCAGCGCGAGGCGGAAGGATTTCTGCATGTCGCTGAGCGCCACGCGGTCCTGCGGACGCTTGGGGCCGGCCAGGGATGGCACAACAGACCCGAGGTCCAGTTCGAGCGTATCGGTGAATTCCGGCTCGGGCGTGGACGGGTCGCGGAACAAGCCCTGAGCGCGGCAGTAGGCCTCGGTCAGCGCGATCTGTTCTTCGCTCCGGCCGGTCAGTTCCAGGTAACGCAGGGTTTCGGCATCCACCGGGAAGAAGCCGATGGTCGCGCCGTATTCGGGGGCCATGTTGGCGATGGTGGCGCGGTCGGGCAGCGACATGCTGTCGAGGCCGGGGCCGAAGAACTCGACGAACTTGTCCACCACGCCCTTCCTGCGCAGCATCTGCGTGACGGTCAGGACGAGGTCGGTGGCGGTGACGCCGTCCTGGAGTTTGCCGTGCAGTTTGAAACCGATCACGTCGGGCAGGAGCATATCCATCGGCTGGCCGAGCATGACGGCTTCGGCTTCGATGCCGCCCACGCCCCAGCCCAGCACGCCCAGGCCATTGACCATCGTTGTGTGCGAGTCGGTGCCGACCAGCGTGTCGGGGAAGGCCAGCGAACCTTGCGAAGGTTCGGAACCTTCGCAAGGTTTTGTCATCACCACATTTGCAAGATATTCCAGGTTGACCTGGTGCACGATACCGGTCATCGGCGGGACGACGCGGAAATTGGAGAAGGCCTTCTGCCCCCACTTGAGGAACTCGTAGCGCTCGCGGTTGCGCTGGAACTCGATCTCGGCGTTGCGCTGGAGGGCGTCGGCGGCGGCAAAGAAGTCCACCTGCACCGAGTGGTCCACCACCAGGTCCACCGGAACGAGCGGATTGATGCGTTGCGGGTCGCCGCCGAGACGCGCCATCGCGGCGCGCATGGCGGCCAGATCCACGATAGCCGGCACGCCGGTGAAATCCTGCATCACCACGCGGGCGGGCAGGAAGGGGATGCCGGGGCGGCTTCCCCCAGCCCCCCGAGCGGGAGGAGTGGGGGTCCATCTGGCAATATTTTCCACATCCTGCTGGGTGATTTCCTTCCCGTTGCACTGACGCAGCGCGGCCTCGAGCAGGATGCGGATCGAGAAGGGCAGCCGGTTGAGTTCGATGCGATAAATCTCTTCCAGCGCCTCGAGGCGATAGAAGACAAATTCCTTTTTCCCCACTTTCAGGATAGCGCGCGCATTAAAGTAATCTTCTCGCATGACGAACTCCTTTGGCGATTTTGCCCTCACCCCCATCCCCTCTCCCAATTTTGGGAGAGGGGCGCAGGGGTGAGGGCAAGAAACACAAAAGGCGCCAGGGAGCGCCCTGGCTGCTCTCTTGCCCTGCCCTTTGGGGTTGGGTCTGCGTGGTGGAATTAAGTTGCCGTGACGCGCCACTATATTTGGTGGTCTGCTGTGGGACAAATTGGCAATTTGTCCTACATGTGCTGGTCTATCACGGCGATTCCCAGAGACCCTAAACTTTCAATTCGTTTTTGATTTGAGAAACCAGTTTCTCGCGTTCCTGATCCGGCAGGAAGGATGCCTGCGCCGAAGCCAGGATGCACTGCTTGAGGGTGGACAGGCTCATGCCCAGGCCGTTGCAGGCCTGCCGGTATTCGTCGCTCAGGGTGATCTGCGAGATGCTCGGGTCATCGGTATCGAGCGTCACGTTCAACCCCTTCTCCACCATCTTCATCAGCGGGTGGGCCGGGAGCGAAGACACGACCCCGGTCTGGTAGTTGCTGGTCACGCACACCTCGAAGGCCGTCCTGCGCTCGCGGGCGATGGCGACCACCATATCATCCTCAAGGACGCGCACGCCGTGGCCGATGCGCTCCGCATTCAGGTCCACCAGCGCCTCGCGCACGCTCTCCGCCCCGGCCCATTCCCCGGCATGGACCGTCAGCCGCAGGCCGGACTGCTGGGCCTCGCGGAAGATGCCGATGAACGGCTGGCCGTTGAACTCGGCCTCGTTCCCGGCCAGGTCCATCCCCACGATGCAGTGCCGGACGCGGCTTGCCGCCAGCCAGGCCACCTGCTCGGCCAGGGCCGGGTCCTCGTGGCGGTTGACCGAAGCGATCAGCCGCACCATGATGCCGAACTCCTTCGCCGCGGCCTGGGAACTTTCACAAACCCACTCGATCACCTCGTCCATCGGGAAGCGCTCGGCGCGGCTCAAGGCCACCGGCGTGAAACGCATCTCCAGGTAGCGGACGTTGTCGCGGGCGGCGTCCTCCACCGCCTCACGCGTCACGCGGTGGATGACCTCCGGCGAGCGGTAGAACATGCGCAGGGTGGCGAACTTCGCCAGGAAATTCTGGTAGGTGAACGGCTCCCCGTTCTGCACCTGCACCAGCTGGCTCAGGCGGGTGATGTTGATGGGGACGGTGATCTGGTGGGCGCGCGCAATATCCAGCATCGTCGCCAGCCGCAGCGACCCTTCCAGGTGGCGGTGGAGTTCGACCTTGGGCAATGCGTGGAATTGATCGCTAAGAATAGTCACCATATGATTCATAACAGGCTAATGGCGATGACGTTTGCGCTTCTTCCCGGACGCCTGCGGCTGGTCCGCGGCCGGGGCGGGACCTGCGGCCTGTTCGGCGCGGCGCCCGCTCCCGGCCGTTTCCTCCTGCGCCGCGCTGATGCGCGGCCGGTAGAGGAAGATGCGGCTGATGACCGCCGAACGGATCTCGGTCAGCAGGTTCTGGAACATCTCCGAAGCCTGACTCTTATATTGTACCAGCGGATCGCGCTGGGCATAGGCTTCCAGCCCGATGGCAACGCGCAGGCCCTCGACCCGCGTCAGGTAGTCCACCCACAGTTCGGTGATGGCGCCTAGCAGCGCCTGGCGGTAGATCTGGTTCTGGATGCGCCTCCCGGATTCCCCGGCCTCGGGGCTTCCGGCAGGGATGTTCAGGCGGGCGGATTCGGCCTCCTGCCAGGCGCGGCGCTGGGCTTCCTGTGCCTGCTGGAGATGTCCGAGTACGCGTCCTTCGAGCGAGTCGGCGGCCTCGTTCTTCAGCAATTCCGCGGCAAAATAAGTATAGTGCAGGCGGGTAAAGACTTGCCGCATCTGGCGGTGGGTCTTGGCGTCGAAATACGCCCGCGATCCTTGCGCCATCTGCATCAGCAGGCGCAGTTTCGCCTGATCGTCTTCGCCGCTGACGCGTTCCAGCGCGGCATCCAGGTCGCGGACGATCTGCCCGTCCGCGCCGAGCAGGCGCTCGCGGCGCTCCTCCAGCGCGGCGCGGATGCGTTCATCAATTTGGGCGGAGGCTTCGTCCCAGCCCGGTTGCTGCAACTCGGCGGGGTTCAGGCCGAGCGGCTCACCAAAACGGAATTCGATGGCCGCGGCCAGGCGGCTGATTGTCACGGCGTTCAGCGCGGCGGAGATGGCCTCGCGCAGCGGTTCGTTGAGCGCCTGCGGATCGTCCAGCAGGAGGCGGGACTGGTCAGGAGTCAGGCGCAGCGGGATGCGCAGGAGGGAGGCCAGTTCGTCGGCGATTTCCTGCGGGCGGCGGGTGTCGGTCTCGTCGCGGTCGCGCAGGCCGTCGAGGAAGGTATCCAGGTCGTCGGTCCGTTCGCGGGTCTGGGTTTCGATGGCTTCGTCGGCGTGATCGAGTTGCTCCAGCGCCCAGGTCAGGAAGCGGCCGTGTTCCGCCTCGAGGGCGCGCGCAGCCAAATCGCGCAGAGCAGGCGCGAGGTCCGATTTCGTTTCGCCTAGTTCATCCAAAAGAAGTTGGTAAGTGAACGATGGGAAGACTTCGTCCCCGGCCTGGATAGGCGGCTGGATCTGGTCCAGCCAGGCCAGCAGGCGCCAGGGTTCCTCGGTCTCGACAGCCTCCTGCGCACGGCGGCTGACTTCGGCGCGCAGGAGTTCGTCCACGTCCTCGAACAGGTCCTCTTTCTCGAAGACGCGGTTGCGCTGGGAGTAGATTCTCATGCGCTGGGCGTTGAGCACGTCGTCGTATTCGAGCGTGTGCTTGCGAACGTCGAAGTTGGCGCCCTCCACGCGGTGCTGGGACCCCTCGATCATGTTGCTGACCATGCGCGCCTGGAGCGGGTAATCCTCGTCAATGCTGAAGCGCTCCATTACGTTTTTCACCTGCTCGCCGCCGAAGATGCGCATCAGGTCGTCTTCGAGCGAGAGGTAGAAACGGGAGGCGCCGGGGTCGCCCTGGCGGGCGGCGCGGCCGCGTAACTGGTTGTCAATGCGCCGGGCTTCGTGGCGCTCCGAGCCGATGACGTACAAGCCGCCGAGTTCGCGCACGCGCGCCATGTCCTCGAAGTGCTGGAAGAAGTGCCGGACTTCGGCTTCGTAGATGCTGTACTGCGCGGGGTCCACTTTTTGCAGGGCGAGGCGGCGCTCGGCGTCGGTCAGGTCGTAGGGGTCGCGCACGCCGGCCTTGCGCAGGACGCGGTTGACGGCGCTGGTGATCTCGTCGGCCAGGTCGCCGCCGAGTTTGATGTCCACGCCGCGGCCGGCCATGTTGGTGGCAATGGTCACCGCGCCGAACGCGCCGGCCCCGGCGATGACCATGGATTCTTCGGTATGCTTGCGGGCGTTCAGCACCTGGTGCGACACGCCCCCTTGCAGCGCCGATTTCAGCCGGGCTTCATCTGCTTCTTCCAGCCGCAGGATCTCGCGCAGGCGCGCCAGGTTGGCCGGGTCTTCCGGGTTGAGGGAGAGGCCGAGTTCTTTGGCCATCGGGCGCATGTCCTCGGGGCGCAGGCCGTCGAGCGGCTGGCTGAACTGCTGCAGGTCCGGGATGATGCGCCCGTCCTCGACGCGGTCGTTGGCTTCCATCCAGGCGTGGCGGATGAGCAGGACCTGCATCAGGCGGCGCACCGGTTCGGCGCGCAGGCGGTTGGACAGGCGTTCCGAACTCTCGACCGAGGTCGTGCCGACCAGCATCGGGCGTCCGCGCACGTGCTCGCGCACGATCTCGCGGACAATGGCGCGCAGTTTGGCTTCGACGGTGCGGTAGATGGCGTCTGGGAAATCCTTGCGCCGCCAGAAGACGATGTTTTTCTCCGCATCTTCCCTTCTGGCGAAATACGTGTACTCGTAGCCTTCTTCGTCCTTCGCTTTGACTTCCGTCAGCGGCGCGTCCGGACCGAAGGCCTGGTACTCCAGGTTGGTCGGGATGGGCAGGACGGCGAGTTTGTAGATCTTGTCGAACTCCTCCGCTTCGGTCAGCGCCGTGCCGGTCATGCCGGCCAGTTTTTTGTACATGCGGAAGTAGTTCTGGAGCGTGATGGTGGCGTAGGTGACGTTCTCCGGCTCCACCTTGACGCCTTCCTTGGCTTCCACGGCCTGGTGCAGGCCGTCGCTCCAGCGGCGGCCCGGCATGAGCCGCCCGGTGAACTCGTCCACGATGACGACCTTGCCGCCCTGGACGAGGTAATCCTTGTTGCGTTTGAACAGGTGCTGGGCGCGCAGGGACTGCTCCAGAAAGCCAAGCAGGTGCGCCTGTTCGGGAGTCACATCTTCGGGGCGGTCGGGGTCGCGCAGGGGCTGGCCGAGCAACTGCTCGACGTGCGCGGTGCCGATCTCGGTCATGGTGACGGAGCGGTCTTTCTCGTTGACTTCGTAATCCTCGGCCTTCAACTGGCGGACGAGGGCGGCCATCTTGCCGTACCATTCCACGTCGCCGGAGGCCGGGCCGGAAATGATGAGCGGGGTGCGCGCTTCGTCAATCAGCACGTTGTCCACTTCGTCCACGATGGCGTAGTGGTGGCCGCGCTGGACGCGGTCCTCGAGGCGCATGGTCATGTTGTCGCGCAGGTAGTCGAAGCCGAACTCGGCGTTGGTGCCGTAGGTGATGTCTGCGGCGTAGGCCTCCACCCGGTCCACCATGCGCATCTGGGACTGGTCTTCGCGGGTGTGCTCGCGTTCGGGGTCGTAGAGGAAAGCCTTCTTGCCGTTCTCGGTGACGGCGGCCATTTGCAGGATGCCGACGGTCAGGCCGAGGAAGTTGTAGATGGCGCCCATCCAGCGCGCGTCGCGCCGGGCGAGGTAATCGTTGACGGTGACGAGATGGACCCCACGGCCGGTCAGCGCATTGAGATAGAGCGGGAGCGTGGCGACGAGCGTCTTGCCTTCGCCGGTACGCATCTCGGCGATCCTGCCCTGGTGGAGGATCGTCCCGCCGATGAGTTGCACGTCGTAGGGACGCTGGCCGATGGTCCGTTTGGCGGCTTCGCGCACGGCGGCGAAGGCTTCGGGGAGGATTATGGGGGGGGCGCAGGGGGGGGCACGGCCGCGGAAATGTGCGCGCGGAAAACGTCCGTTTTGGCGCGCAGTTCATCATCGGACAGTTTCTCGAAGTCCGCTTCGAGCGCGTTGACCTGCGCTACGATCTCGGTCGTTTTTTCGATCTCTTTTTTGTTGGGGTCGCCCCCGAAGGTTTTGACGAATTTCTGGAGCATGGTTTGAACCTTTCGGAGAGGGATTATAGCATGGGGTTGTTAGAGGTGGGTAAGAAATCGGCCGCGCCTCAGCGTGGCCGATTGGGGTCATTCTCCTTTGATTTTGATCCCCCTCTTCCTCAACTGCTCCAGCAATTCCTCCGGCGACTCGTACCACTGGCCCCACTCGCGCGAGATGTGCTTGGCACAACCTAAAGCAAAAGTAACTTCTCGCCCAGTTCATTCAATTGCGAGAGGAACACATCCGGAGGCGGGGCGTCCATCCAGCGGACGGCTTCCCAGTCCGCGCGGGAGGCAGAGCATAGCACGCGCGCCAAGTCGGCGGGGAAGATGCCGATGGCCTTGCCCTGCGCGCCGGTGATGGCATCCTGCAGGGAGAGATCCATCTTGCAGCAAAAGCCCCAGATGTCCGCCAGGTCTTTGGGAGCGGCGCGGTCAATTGCGGCGGTCACTTTGTTCGCCAGGATGTTCGCGGCGGTATCCAGCCTGCCAAGCACGGGATGGATCGTGACCTCTCCCACGCGGGCAGGCACATCGTTAACAAACTCCAGTTTCAGCGAAATCTCCTCCTGGTCCAGCGTGAAGCGAACAAAGCGTTCTTCTTTCATGAATACTTTGCAGCGCCAGTCCTGTCCCTCGGTCACGGCTTTGATGATGCGTTCCGCCCACAGCCCGAAATGTTCGTCATCGTTGACGAAGAAATCCAGGTCATCCGAGAAGCGATGATGCAGGTAGCCGCGCGAAGCGGCGGTCCCGCCGGTCAGGTAGAATCCGGTCCCGACCGAGTGGATCACCGCGAGCGCGCGATCCTGGAAGGGATAGAATTTGTCGAAATAGAAATCGTTATTCACGGCAAACCTCCGGGTGCTTCTCCGGCAACCACCTGACCAGGAAATCCAGCCCGCGCTTGCGACTCTTCGAGCGGATGCCGCCGCGCCAGCGCGGCCACTCCCTGACCAGCCGCGGGAAACCGATCAGCCGGACGATCTCCTCGTAGGGCGCGTACTCGATCAGGCGGCGCGCCGCCCAATCCTGGTCGAGCCTTCCCAGCGTGCGGCGGCCTGCCAGGATTTCGAGGAACTGGGCTTCGCTGACGTTATAGTCCCAGACATACGGGGAGCGGGCAGTGGCATCCATACCTGACGATTATACTCCGGGCAATCACGCAAGCGCGGCTTATTTGCCAATCTCGAATCCCCTCTTCCGCAACTGCTCCAGCAACTCCTCCGGGGAGTGGCTAAAACGATGGGCTAAAAATTCTTCACCACAGAGATCGCAGAGTCCACAGAGATTTTAAAGTTTTTTCTCCGTGTTCTTATCATCCCCGAAGGGGACTGCGCGCTCTGTGGTAAATCTTTGAGCAAGCCCACAAAATTAGCCCTCCCTCGGCTTTTCAGGCCTCCTCGCGATGACACTATCGGCTATAATTCATCCGATGCGATACGCGCGAATCATCATTTCCCTGCTGGTCATCCTGCTGACCGCATGCGCAGTCCCCGCAGGGGGCGGCTCCGGTCAGTCCTCTTCCCAACCCCAGACAACGGCATACATCGAGAATAAAGGCTCCGACACCATTGTCAACCTGGCGCTGGCCTGGGCCGAGACGTACCAGGGGGCGCGCCCGGATGTCCGCATTTCGGTGACAGGCGGCGGGTCCGGCACCGGGCTTGCCGCGCTCATCAACGGGACGGTGGATATCGCCAACGCCTCCCGTCAAATAAAGCAGGAGGAACTCGACCAGGCGCGCGCCAACGGCGTCGAACCGGTCGAGTTCATCGTGGCCCGTGACGCCATCGCCGTCATCGTCCATCCCGATAACCCGGTCAGCCGGTTGACGCTCCGGCAACTGTCCGATATTTACAGCGGCAAGATCAACAACTGGACCGAAGTCGGCGGCGAGGACCGTCCCATCGTGCGCCTGTCGCGCGAGACCAATTCCGGCACGCACGTCTATTTCCTGGAGACGGTCATCCGGCTGGGCGACAAGACCAATACCACGCTCTTCTCGATGGATACGCTGCTCCTGCCGTCGTCGGAGGGCATCATCAACGAGGTGCGCCAGAACCCGAACGCCATCGGCTACGACGGGCTGGGCTACGTGCCGGACGACTTGAAGATCATCGCCGTCGCTGAAGCGGAGGGCGGCCCGTACGTGCTGCCGGGCATCAGCACCGTCAACGACAAGAGTTATCCGGTGGCGCGTGACCTCTACATGTATACCGCCGGGCAGCCCGCCGGCGCGGTGAAAGACTACCTCGATTGGATCCTGTCTTCCGAAGCCCAGGCAATCGTGGCCGAACTCGGCTTCGTGCCAATCCTGGCGGACGCCCCATAGGTTTTTATGGCGCAAAAGAAACTCAACTGGCAGGAATTCTTCATCCCGCGGCTCATCAAGGCCTCCGGCTATTCGGCCATCCTGTTTGTTGCGCTCATCTTCTTTTTCCTCCTGCGTGAAGGCTTGCCCGCGCTGACCGAGGTCAAACTCGGCGACCTGTTCGCCGTCCGCTGGTATCCGATCGAGTCCCATTTTGGCATCCTGCCGCTCATTACCGGCTCGCTCATCGTCACCCTCGGCGCGATGCTTATCGCCATTCCCTTCGGCATCGGGACGGCCGTCTTCATGTCGGAGATCGCCCCGCGCTGGCTGCGCGAAATCCTCAAGCCGCTGGTGGAACTGCTGGGCGGATTGCCCTCGGTGGTGCTGGGTTTCCTCGGCATCCTCGTCCTCTCGCCGTACCTGCGCGTCTTCCTGGACCTGCCAACGGGTCTGACCGCTTTGGCCGGCGCGCTGCTCCTGGGCGGGATCGCCGTCCCGACCATCGTCTCGATTGCCGAAGACGCGCTGGACGCGGTGCCGTACAGTTACCGCGAAGGCGCCTGGGCCATGGGCGCCACGCGCTGGCAGACCATCTGGCGCGTGACCCTGCCCGCCGCCCGTTCCGGCGTGCTGACGGCGATCATGCTCGGCGTCGGGCGCACCATCGGCGAGACGATGGCCGTGATGATGGTCACCGGCAACGCGCCCGTTCTCGCCATCGCGCTGACCTCGCTCTTCCATCCCGTCCGCACGATGACGGCCACCATCGCCGCCGAGATGGGCGAGGTGGCGAACGGAAGCGTCCATTACCACGTGCTGTTCTTTATCGGGCTGGTGCTGTTCCTCATCTCGCTGGTTGTCAACGTTACCGCTTCGTCGGTGGTGTTCAAGTCGAAGAAGCGGGCGGAGAGGGTGTTGTCATGAAACGGGCATCTTTCTCCAACCGTGACCTCGTCCAGCGCCTCGGCTTCTCGCTCCTGACCCTGGTGGCGCTCGTGACCGTTGTCCCCATCCTGGTGGTAATCGCCTATGTTGTCAAGGAGGGCGCGCCGGCCATCTCGTGGGAGTTCCTCACGGCCATGCCGCGCGACGGGATGCGCGCCGGCGGCATCTTGCCGGCCATCGTCGGCACGTTCTATCTCACGCTGGGCACCGCCGTCTTCTCGGTCCCGCTCGGCATCGCCGCCGCCATCTACCTCTCGGAGTACGCCCGCGACAACTGGCTGACGCGCCTCATCCGCATTGCCATCATCAACCTGGCCGGCATCCCCTCGGTGGTGTACGGACTGTTCGGCCTCGGCCTGTTCGTTCTCTTCCTCGAATTTGGCACCAGCATCCTGGCCGCCTCGCTGACGCTCTCGATTATGACCCTGCCGGTCATCATCAGCGCCTCGGAGGAGGCGCTGCGCGCCGTCCCGCAGGCGTTCCGCACCGTGAGCATTTCGCTGGGCGGGACGCGCTGGCAGACCATCCGCAAGATCGTCCTGCCGCAGGCGCTGCCCGGCATCCTGACCGGCGTCATCCTCGGCCTGGAGCGCGCCGCCGGGGAGACCGCGCCGATCTTGTTCACCGGGGCGGCCTTCTTCCTGCCGCGCCTGCCCGGCACGCCGCTCGACGCGACCATGGCGCTGCCCTATCACCTGTTCGTCATTTCCACGCAGGTGCCCGAAATGCCGTTCCAGATCCAATACGGCACGGCGCTGGTGCTGATCGCGTTCGTGCTGGGGATGAACATTATTGCAACGGTTATCCGCTCGCGGGCGAGGGCGAAACGGCAATGGTAGACAAAATCGTCATTGAAAATTTGAACTTGCAATATGCGGACGGGACCGAATCCCTGCGCGATATTTCCCTGAACATCCCCGCCAACGCCATCTCGGTGCTGTTCGGACCGGCGGGCGGCGGCAAGTCGTCCCTGCTGCGCTGCCTGAACCGGTTGAACGACCTGACCGAGGTCCAGACTGTTGCGGGCAGGATCCTGCTCGACGGCGAGGACATCCTCGACCCGCAGACGGACGTCATTGCCCTGCGCCGCAAGGTCGGGATGGTGTTCGCCCGTCCCGTCGTCCTGCCGCTGACCATCCGCGGCAACCTGACCTACGGCCTGGAGCTGGCGGGCGAGAAGCGCAAGTCGCGGCTGGACGAGGCGGCCGAGCGCGGTCTGAAACTGGCCGCCCTGTGGGACGAGGTGCGCGACCGCCTCGACGATCCGGCCATCGCCCTCTCCGGCGGACAGCAGCAGCGGCTGTGCCTGGCGCGCGTCCTCGCCAACCAGCCCGAAGTTATTTTGATGGATGAACCCACCTCCGGCCTCGACCCCATCTCGACCGGCAAGGTGGAAGCCGCGTTGCAGGAACTCAAGAAGGATTACACCATCCTGCTCGTCCCGCACTCGGTCCAGCAGGCGGCGCGCACCGCAGACTTTGCCGCTTTCTTCCTGCAAGGCGAACTGGTGGAGGCTGCCGAAGGCAAGGAATTATTCACTCACCCGAAGCAGAAGCGTACCGAGGATTATGTCGAAGGGCGGTTTGGATAACCAGCGCCCGGCAGATGGAGACATTTTTGAAAGTGGGGGCAGAGGATGGCGGGTTTGATCAAGCGCACAAGATATGTAATGACGTTGAAATGGGAAGGGAGGCATTATAACTCTATGATTGAAAGCGGCGAAAATTTCATAAACCTTAAGAACCATTGAAATTTTACTTTCCGGCGTATAAAATTGTATAGTCAAGCAGGTTTATCAGGGAGAAGCAACAATGGGAGTTCTTTGGTCTGTTTTTTCTCTCTCCCCCGAAATGTGTGGGGTAAACAGGGGCGCGAAATTTCACCGCGAAAATATTGCCGCCCTGACAGGGCCGGACGAACATTGCGCAGTGAAGGTTTCAACCGGTTGATTCCGTAAACGGCTGACAGAAAGGGGAATGTATTCCATGAAACGCTCCCTCGAAAAACAAATGGCTGTAGGCTTTGCCATCCTGATCCTGCTCATTGCGGGCAAACTGGACGATCCCCTCGCCTTGCTAACCGGCGCGGAATCAGCCCAGCGCTCGATCAGCACGAAAGCGCCAAAGGAGGATTAAGCAATGCGCATCCCATCCATCGCTCATCCTAATGCTCGCTTCAGGTTCTTCGCGCGAGTTGGAAGCGCGGCGGTCATTCTCGTCGGCTGTCTGGCGCTCATGGGCTGGATCTTCGATATTACCGTACTGAAGAGCCTCCTGCCGGGCGCGGTCACGATGAAAGCCAACACCGCGGTTTGTTTTCTGCTGGCGGGCGCATCGTTGTGGCTGGCGTTGAGCAACACGACTGACCGGCGTATCCAACGCCTGAAACAGGCTTGCGCCGTCATCGTGGCTTTGATCGGTCTGCTCACGCTCAGCGAATATCTCTTCGGCTGGAATCTCGGCATTGACCAATTGTTGTTCAAGGAGTCGGCGGGGGCTGTCGGCACCTCGCACCCCGGACGCATGGCGCCGAATACCGCCTTGAATTTTCTTCTGATCGGCTTCGGCTTGCTGTTTCTGGATTGGGAAACGCGCGCAGGTCATTACCCTGCCCAAGTCTTCATTATTCCAGCCGGCGTCATCGCCATGCTGGGATTGCTGGGCTACGCCTACGGAGTGAGGGTGCTGTACGGCTTCTTCAACTACACACCCATGGCGGTCAATACGGCGGCGGCGTTTACCATCCTGTGCCTGTCCATTCTTTTTGCCCGTCCCACTAACGGGCTGATGGCGAACATTAGCAGCCCTGGCATGGGTGGTCTTTTGGCGCGCCGCCTTCTGCTCATTGCCTTCATTGTTCCTGCAGCGCTCGGCTGGATGCGGCTCTTGGGCGAACAGGCCGGGCTGTACGATACCCCGTTTGGCACTTCGTTAATGGTTATTGCGAACACGGCTATTTTCGTCATCATGATTTTGTCCACGGCGCGCCTGCTCAACAAAACGGACGCCGCGCTCCAACAGGCAAACGCAGATTTGGAAAAGCGCGTGATCAAGCGCACCGCAGAACTGACCGCCTCCGAGCGCAACTTCCGCGACCTGGCTGACTCTGCCCTGTTTGGGGTTTATCGCACCACGCTGAAAGGCGAAATCCTGTATGTCAACGAGACGCTGGCACGCGTATTGGGTTTTGATTCGCCCGAGGAGTTGATGCGCGGAGGCGCGCTGGCGCGTTACCGAGACCCGCAAGACCGCCAAACCTTCCTCGAAAGAATGCAACGCGACGGCAAAGTGGAAACCTTCGAGACCGTGTTGCTGACCCGCGACGGCCAGCCGCGCAACATCCTGATGAGCGCGGCGCTCCATTCCGATCAAATGATCGGCAACCTGATGGACATCACCGAGCGCAAACAAGCGGAGATAGATGTCCGCAAGAAATCTGAACAACTCCTGTTACTATCAACCGAGCTGGAGATCATCATAGACAGTATTCCCGGTTTGGTCTTCTATAAGGACACCAACAATCATTTTATTCGGGTAAACAAGTATATGAGTGACGCCTACAATATGTCGAAAAAGCAGTTGGAAGGCGCCAACCTTTTTGACCTGCACTCCAGGGAAGAGGCGCAAGCCTATTTTGAAGACGATCTGCAAGTGATACGGAGTCGCCAGTCGAAGTTAAACATTGACGAACCTTGGAATACCGAGACTGGAGCCCGATGGATAAACACATCCAAGATTCCGTTCATTAACGAGACGGGCGAGGTCATGGGCGTCATCGGCATTTCGATGGACGTCACCGAGCGCAAGCGCGCGGAAGCAGTACTGAGCGCTTCGGAATCCCGCTTTCGTCGGCTCTTTGAGGCGGCGCGAGACGGCATTTTAATTCTTGACCATGAAACCGGGATGGTTGTGGATGTGAATCCGTTCCTGATTGAGATGCTGGGTTATTCGCGCGAACAATTTCTTGGAAAAAGAATTTGGGAGATTGGGTTCTTCAAAGATATTGCCGCGAACAAATCGAATTTCACGGAACTGCAACAGAAGGAATTTATCCAGTACGAAAATTTACCGCTGGAGACTGCCGCAGGAAATCTGATCAATGTCGAGTTCGTCAGTCACGTATATCAAATTGACGATAAGAAGGTCATCCAGTGCAACATCCGTGACATCACCGAACGCATGAAGATGGAAGAAGAACGCCTCGCGCGCGAGACCGCCGAGCGCGCCAATCAGGCAAAATCCGAATTCCTCTCGCGCATGTCGCACGAACTGCGCACACCGCTCAACGCCATTCTCGGCTTTGCCCAACTGCTGGAGATGGACGAACTGACCCCCGACCAGACCGACAGTCTTGGGCAAATCCTCAAATCGGGCCGCCACCTGCTCGACCTGATCAACGAAGTGCTGGATATCGCCCGCATCGAAGCCGGGCATATCCAAATCTCGCCGGAGCCGGTCCAATTGGACGAAGCCATCGAAAGCGCCGCCGACCTGATCCGTCCGCTGGCCGAGAAACGCGGCATTTCGATCCAGATCAAAGTGCCCTCCTCGCGGGATGTCTTCATCACCGCCGACCGCCAGCGTCTCAAACAGGTCCTGCTCAACCTGCTCTCCAACGCGGTCAAATACAACTGCGAGGGCGGACAGATCCATGTCACCGCCAGCCTGCTGGTAGACGGGTATCTGCATCTGGCAGTCAAAGATACAGGCAACGGCATCCCGCCCGAAAAAATGGAACGGCTCTTCGTGGCATTCGACCGCCTCGAACTCGACCCAGGCTTGGTGGAAGGCACCGGTCTCGGGCTGGCGCTCAGCAAGGGATTGGTCGAAGCCATGGGCGGACGCATCGGCGCGCAGAGCGTGGTCGGCGAAGGCAGCACCTTCTGGCTCGACCTGCAACTGACCTCAAATCAGAAGGAGGCGATTGTCATGGCTGAAGTGGACGATTATCTTAATTCCAACTCCGGTTTAAAGAAGGGGCTGGTGTTGTATGTGGAGGACAACCTCTCCAACATCCAGTTGATCGAAAAAATCCTGGCGCATCTGTCGGCGGACGTGGAACTGATCAGCGCCATGCAGGGGCGGCTGGCCATGACCCTTGCTCGCCAGCACAAGCCCGCCTTGATCCTGCTCGACCTGCACCTGCCCGATATTCACGGCAGCGATGTGCTGCAGTGGCTGCGCGCTGAACCGGAGACGAAGGATATTCCGGTCGTTGTCATGAGCGCGGATGCCACGCAGAGACAGATCGAAAAAATGCTCGCCGCCGGGGCCAATGCTTATCTGACCAAACCGATTGACGTGAAGGAATTTCTCAAAATGATTGGCGAGATACTGGGCAGCAAAGATATCTGATCGTGTTTTTGCAACCGATCAAGGAGTAAACGATTATGTCTGAGGAACAACTCAAGAATGCCAAAATCCTTATCGTTGACGATCAGGAATCAAACCTCGCCGTGCTGGAAAAATTGTTGAAAAAGCAGGGCTATGGACAATTCAAGAGCCTCACCGACCCGCGCCTGGTCATCCCGACCTTCCAGAAATGGCAGCCCGACCTGCTCCTGCTCGACCTGATGATGCCGCACATGGACGGCTTTGCCGTCATGCAGGCGCTCAAACCGCTCATCCCCGAGGGCGGATACTTCCCCATCCTGGTGCTGACTGCCGACATTGCTCCCGAAGCCAAAAGGCGCGCCCTCTCCAGCGGGGCAATGGACTTTCTCACCAAACCTTTTGATGCCGCTGAAGTGATCCTGCGCATCGGGAATCTTTTAAACACCCGTTCCCTGCACCTGCAACTGCAAAATCAAAATGTGATCCTGGAGGATAAAGTTCGCGAGCGCACCGCGGAGTTACGCGAACACGTGGATGATATGGCATTGATCAATGCCCTGAACGAAGCCGTCATTCGGGGTGACCCATTCCAGAGTATCGTTCAGCTAATGGCGCAGGAAAGCGGTCGCGTCTTGAACTGCCGCGGGGCGGCGATCTATCTTCTCAGCGCTGATGGAAAATATTTGGAATTGCAGAGCGTCAATCTGCCCCCGGCCCTGGTCAGCAAAATCGAGAAATTGATTGGCAGAGACCTGCCGCTCGCTAGAATCTCCCTGAAGCATGGGAGTCTGTATCGAAAGATGCTGCAGGCGGGCGCGCCGCAGGTCATCAACGATCCGGCCGCCATTCAGCAGTTGATGGCCGAGTTCACCGAAAGCAAGGCGCTGCAATCCTTCGTCCCCGCAATCTACTCGCTGCTGGGCAGCCGTTCAGTGTTGGCTGTTCCCCTGGTCCTAAAGGGAGAGACCATTGGCCTGTTGGAGACATCGCGCAGCGTCCCATTTGCGGAATCGGAATTGGAAAGATTTGGCGCGATCGCCAGGCAGTTATCGGTGACCATCGAGCGCCTGCAGACGAAGGCGGCGCTGCAAAATAGCGAGGAGCGTTTCCGCGCCCTGATCGAGAACGCCAACGACCTGATCATCGTGCTGAACCCGGATAGCAGCGCCAATTATGTCAGCCCTTCGATCGGGCGCATCCTGGGCTTCAAGCCGGATGAAATCGCTGGTACGGGCATCACCGACTTCGTCCACCCCGATGACCTGCCCGCCGCGCTGGAAGCGATTGCCATTCGCGTGCAAACCCCCGGCTTGGCGGAGCGGGCATCGGAATTTCGCGTCCGGCACAAGGATGGTTCGTTTCGCACGATGGAAGTGATCGGCGCCAACCTGCTGGATAACCCGGCGGTGAACGGGATCGTCGTCAATGCCCGCGACATCACCGAGCGCAAGTGGGCCGAAGAGCAAATCCACCGGAATGCCGCCCGCGCCGAAGCCCTGGCGCGCACCGCCGCCCGCCTCAACGCCCGGCTCGATCTCGACGCCGTACTGGACGCGGTTTGCGAGGAAACCCGCCGTGCCCTGGACGTTCCCGTTGTCTCCGTTTACCTGCACGACGAACAGGCCGCCACGCTCCACCCGGCGCGCACGGCCGGCCTGCCGGAAGCCGCCGCCGAACGCCTGCCGGTCATCCCGCGCGCCCTGTATGAGTCGTTCGCCAGTACAGCCGAGTCGCTGCTCATCATTCCAGACGTGCAGGCCATTCCCAACCTGCCCGGCGCTGATCTGTACGCCGAATTGGGCGTGCGCGCGCATATAGCCGCAACCATGTTCCGGGATCATCAACTCATCGGCCTGTTGAATATCAACACCCTGGGTCAGGAGCGCCAGTTCAGCGCAGACGAATTGGCCCTGCTCAAAGGGCTGGCTGCCCAGGCCGCCCAGGCGATCATCAACGCCCGGCTGCTTGCGGAGACCGAACGCCGTCTGCGGAACATCCAGTCCCTGCGCGCCATTGACCAGACCATCAGCGGCAGTCTCGATCTGCGCCTGACATTGAGCGTGGCGCTCGAACAAATTGTGAACCAACTGAACGTGGATGCCGCCTGTGTCCTGCTGCTCAACCCGTATACCCAGACGCTGGAATATTCTGCCGGCCTGGGCTTTCACGGAAAAGGGATCGAAAAATCCCGCCTGCGCCTGGGCGAAGGCCATGCCGGCCGCGCCGCGCTGGAACAGTGCACGGTCAGCGCGCATGAACTGCAATCAAATTTCAAGGATTTCGTACGCGCCGATCTGCTGGCCGGGGAGGATTTCGATTGCTACCACGGCACGCCGCTCGTCACCAAGGGGCAGGTCAAGGGCGTGCTGGAAGTGTTCCTGCGTACCCACCGCGCATCGGACGATGAATGGCTGAACTTCCTCGAAACCCTGGCCGGGCAGGTCGCCATTGCCGTGGATAACGCCAACCTGTTCTCCAACTTGCAACACTCCAATGTCGAACTGGTCATGGCTTACGACGCCACCATCGAGGGCTGGTCGCGGGCGATGGATTTGCGCGATAAAGAGACCGAAAGCCACACCCAGCGCGTCACCGCGATCACCATGCAAATGGCGCAGGCGATGGGCATCGGCGATGAACAAATGGTGCATGTCCGGCGCGGCGCCCTGCTGCACGATATGGGCAAGATGGGCATCCCGGACGCCATCCTGCTCGAGCCTGGCGCGCTGACTGATGACGAGTGGGTCATCATGCGCCAGCATCCGCAGTTCGCTTTCGATATGCTTTCGCCGGTAGCCTACCTGCGCCCGGCGCTGGATATCCCCTACGGCCATCACGAAAAATGGGACGGCTCCGGCTACCCGCGCGGCCTGAAAGGCGAGCAGATCCCGCTGGCGGCGCGCATCTTCGCCGTGGTGGACGTGTACGACGCGCTGACCTCCGACCGTCCCTACCGCCAGGCCTGGCCGGAGGAGAAGGCCATCGAGCATATCCGGGCCGGCGCCGGCAGCCACTTCGATCCGGGTGTTGTGGAAGTGTTCCTGCAAATGGCGGATAAATTCCCGCGCCCGGCTCGATGAGCGCGTCGTTAGCGGCATTCTATTTTGAGCCTCGCGCGTAAATGGATGGTCTCCCTATTGAGTGCAGTTCGATTTCTCACCGCGAGGAAGCGGTCCCCGAAGTGCGGGGACAGGCGGCCGCGAAGTTTTCCGAAAATTGCGAAGAGGATTCCTTCGCGCCCATAAAGGTTTCTTCGCGATCGCCTGCCCCCGTTCGCCTGTCCCCCGCATTTTGGGGGATTGGGGGTCGTCGCTTCGCGGTTCAATTTTACGGATGATTTCGAAAAACGCACTCCCCGGGGAGACTACCCGTAAATGCACGGTAGAAAAAAGATTATAATCAACGCACAATCGAAAAAAGCGAGGTCCCCGATGCGCAAAACCTTCGAATTGCAAGGCGAACTGGTGGAGTGCAACATCGGTAAGGAACTCTTCACGCATCCGAAAGTAAAGCGTACCGAGGATTATGTGGAGGGACGGTTCGGGTAGGGGCAGATAGCGTCCGCCCGGTTGAGATTGATATGCCAGAAAAAATCCTCGTCGTTGAAGACGAACCATCCCTCCAGGAGACGCTGGTCTACAACCTGGAGAAACAGGGCTATGACGTGCAAGCCGTCGGCGACGGGCGTCTTGCCCTCGAAGCGGCGCGTGCCCGGACTCCCGACCTGATCGTGCTCGACATCATGCTCCCCGGTCTGGACGGGTTCGAGGTCTGCAAGATCCTGCGCAAGGAAATGACCGTCCCCATCCTGATGCTGACCGCCCGCGACGACGAGATCGACCGCGTCGTCGGGCTGGAGGTCGGCGCGGACGATTACCTGACCAAGCCGTTCTCCATGCGCGAACTACTGGCGCGCGTCAAGGCGCAGTTGCGCCGCGCGCAGATCATCCGTGAAGAAATGGGAAAGATCAAAACAACGGAGACCGAAGAACTGCATAAAGTCCTAACTTTCGGAACTCTGTCCATTGACCAGACCCGGCGCGAGGTCACGCAGGAGGGGCAGGTCGTCCCGCTCAAACCGCAGGAGTACAACCTGCTGGTCTTCTTCGCCGAACACAAGGGCCAGATGCTCTCGCGCGAATTCATCCTCGAGCGTGTCTGGGGTTGGGACTACATCGGCGACAGCCGCACGGTGGATGTCCATGTGCGCTGGCTGCGGCAGAAGATCGAGAAGGACGCCGCCAGCCCGGAGCGCATCGTCACCGTGCGCGGCGGGGGCTACCGGTTCGAAGGATGAACTACCTCCTTTTGGCTGGCTTGATCGTTGCTTTGCTGGCGCTTGGCTGGGTGGCCTGGCGTTATCTCCGCCTGCACCGCCGGCTGGACGCTTACGCCGTCACCATCCGCCGCGCCGCCGAGGGGACGGACCTGCCGGCGGATGTCCCCGGACTCGAAGAATTCTCCAATGCCGTCAACGGGCTGTCGGCCGCGTTCAATACCCAACTATCGTCGGTGGAGGCCGAGCGCGCCAAACTGGCCTCCGTGCTCGAACAGATGACCGACGGCGTGCTGATCGCCGACGCCGACGGCCAGGTCACATTCATGAACCCGGCCGCCGGGCGCATCTTTGGCGCGCAAGCCGGGCGGAGGGTGGCCGAAGTGCTGCGCCAGTACCAGTTGGTGGAAGCCTGGCAGCGCTGCTGCGAAACCGGCGAAGCGCAGAGCGAGACGGTGGAACTGCCTGCCCGCCGCCAGTTCCTGCAACTCTTTGCCCTGCCCGACCGCCAAACCGGCGGCTCGCTCCTGCTCGTGCAAGACCTGACCCGCGTCCGCCGCCTCGAGACCGTGCGCCGCGATTTCATCTCGAACATTTCCCACGAACTGCGCACCCCGCTGGCCTCCCTCAAGGCGCTGACCGAGACCCTGCGCGACGGCGCGCTGGACGACCCGCAAGCCGCGCCGCGCTTCCTGGGGCGCATCGAAATCGAGGTGGACGCCCTGACCCAGATGGCGCAGGAACTGCTCGAACTGACCCGCATTGAGTCGGGGCAGGTGCCGCTCGAACTGGCCGCGGTGGACCCGGCCAGGCTGCTCCACTCGGCGGCCGAGCGGATGCGGATGCAGGCCGAGCGCGCCGGGCTAGAACTGACGGTGGAGGCCGCCGCGGGCCTGTCCACGGTCCGGGGGGATACGGCGCGGCTGGAACAGGTGCTGGTCAACCTCATCCACAACGCGGTCAAGTTCACGGGTCCGGGCGGGGCGGTTATTTTGTCCGCGGAAAATGATGGCGAGTTCGTCCGGTTCGCGGTGAAGGATACCGGCGCGGGCATTCCGGAGGATGACCTGGAGCGCGTCTTCGAGCGTTTCTACAAGTCGGACCGGGCGCGCTCCGGCGGCGGGACCGGGCTGGGGCTTTCGATTGCCCGCCACATCGTCGAGGCGCACGGCGGCAAAATTTGGGTGGAGAGCGTGGAGGGGCGGGGGAGCGCGTTTTTCTTCACGATCCCGTTGTTCTGACAGAAGGATGGAGGCAGGTCGGATTGGCAATCCGGCCGGTCGGCAGTCCGGCTGTCGGATTTTCAATCCGACTTACGAATTTCGGCTAGGGATCGCTCCCTGGCCGAAAATGTTTAAGTGGGACAAGTCTGTAGACTTGTCCGGGGCAACTTTAACCAAACGTTAAACAATTGTTCTCCGGGCATTAAACACGGCCTGATAAACTGGCAGCGTAGAAAAAATCAAAAGGAGAAAAGAAAAAATGCGTAAAAATTTAAGTGTTTCCCTGTTCGTCCTGATGGCTGCCGTGCTCGTGTTGAGCGCCTGCGGCCCCGCTTCCACTCCGGTCGCCGAACCGGTCCTCGATCCGACCACCGCTCCCACCATCATCCCCACTGTGGACCCGATGGCGATGTACCTGCCCGAGAACGTGACGGGTGACATTGTCTCCGCCGGTTCCTCCACCGTCTTCCCGCTCTCCGAGCGCATGTCGCAGCGCTTCAGCGAAGAAGGCTACACCGGTTCCATCACCATCGACAGCATCGGCTCCGGCGCCGGTTTCGAGCGCTTCTGTGTCAACGGTGAGACCGACATCGCCAATGCTTCGCGTGCCATCAAGACCAGTGAAGTCGAGGCCTGCCAGGCCATTGGCCGCGAACCCCTGCAATTCCGCGTTGGCACCGACGCCCTGGCCATCGTCGTCAGCAAGGACAATACTTTCGTCACCGATGTGACCAAAGTCGAACTGGCCCTGATTTTCTCCACCGCCGAGAAGTGGTCGGACGTGCGCCCCGAGTGGCCCGCCGAACCCATCCAGCGCTTCATCCCCGGCACCGACTCCGGCACCTTCGACTACTTCGTGGAAGCCATCATGGCGCCGGCCAACAAGAATGCTGACGGGAAAGCCGACATTGCCCTGGGCGAGGCCGCCATCCTGGCCGCCAAAAACCTGCAGATGTCCGAAGACGACAACGTTCTGGTGCAGGGTGTGGAAGGCAGCCCGTATGCCATCGGTTTCTTCGGCTTCGCTTACTACCAGGAAAATGCCGACAAACTGACCGTGCTCTCCGTGGAAAGCGTTGCTCCGAATGCCCAGACCGCCGAAGACAACTCCTACCCGATCTCCCGCCCGTTGTACATCTACTCGACGGCCCAGATCATGCAGGAGAAACCCCAGGTAGCCGCATTCATCTACTTCTACCTGACCAATGTCAACAACGAGATCCTGGATGTCGGTTATTTCCCCGCCAGCCAGGCTGCCCTCGACGAAGCCCTCAACATCTGGCGCACCGCCGTCGGCAAGTAATACAAAAGGAAGTTCGAGCTTCCTACCTCTCATGACCTTCCCCCCTCCTCAAGAGGGGGGAAGGCACACGCTTGAATGAGTATTGCTATGGCAAAGAAAAACGTCAATGGTTTGAACCAGGCTCCAGGTCCCGAACGCCCCGCCATGAATCTGAAACGGCGGAAGCGGCCGGGCGAGAATGTTATCCAGTCCTTATTGTTTTTTGCCGGTTTTTTCTCGATCTTTACCACGCTGGGAATTGTCTACGAACTGGGCAAGGAAGCCTGGTTGTTCTTCCGCCTGCCGGAAGTGAATATCTGGAAGTTCCTGACCGGAACGCAATGGCAGCCGCACATCAACGAGTTTGGCATCCTGCCGTTGGTCAGCGCCACGCTGGTCACGACCGCCATCGCCATGCTGATCGCCATCCCGCTCGGGCTGGCGGCAGCAATTTATCTTTCCGAGTACGCCAGCAAGAAAACGCGCAACACGCTCAAACCGGCGCTCGAAATCCTGGCAGGCATCCCGACCATCGTTTACGGGTATTTTGCGCTGACCTTCGTCACGCCGCTGCTGCGCACCATTTTCGGCAGCGGGATCGTGGACATCTACAACACCGGTTCCGCCGGGCTGGTGATGGGCATCCTGATCCTGCCGCTGATCGCTTCCATCAGCGAAGACGCCCTGAACGCCGTGCCGCGCTCCCTGCGGGAAGCCGCCTACGGACTGGGCGCCACCAAACTCGAAGTGGCAATCAAGATCGTGCTCCCGGCGGCGCTTTCGGGCATCGCCGCGGCGGTCATCCTGGGCATCAGCCGCGCCATCGGCGAGACGATGATCGTGGCCGTGGCGGCAGGCGCTGGTCCCAACTTCACCCTCAACCCGTTCAAGGCCGCCGAGACCATGACGGGGCACATCGTCCGCATTTCGGGCGGCGACCTGAGTTACGACTCGATTGACTACAACAGCATCTTCGCCATCGGTCTCATGCTGTTCTTCATGACCCTGACCCTGAACATCATCAGCCAACGATTTGTACGCCGTTTCCGCGAGGTGTACGAATGAAAAACACAGAGAACAGAAAAAAGAGAACAGAGAGCAGTTCTCTGCTCTCCAATCTCCCATCCCGCAACCGCGCCGGGCGGACCTGGCAACTGGTCTTCCTTTCCTCGACCGTGATCGGCATCCTGGCGTTGACGGCGCTCCTGCTCAACATCCTCGACAGTTCGTTCGGGTTCGTTGTCCTGCATGCCAAGACCGATCCCGCTACCTTTGCCGTGGACGGTGTCGCGCTCGAAGACCAGACCAAAGGCCAGCTGGTGTCCCTGCTTCAGAACGAACTCTCGCGCGGGGCCTACAACAAACTCGAAAACGAGAAACCGTTCGCCGACCGTTCGCGGGCCGAAGTGTACGGGATCGTCATCGAACGCCTCGTCAAGTACGATGTTCAGGAAACCTGGTCGCTGTGGCAATCGGTCACACGCAGCGGCGAGATCCGCACCTACGCCGCCGGACAATATCCCGGCGATAAACTGATTTTCATCTCCTGGCTGACGACTGACTTTGTTTCCCGTCCGCAGTCCAGCGAGGCGGTTACGGCGGGCATCCGCACGGCCATCTTTGGCTCCCTGTGGACGATCTTCATCACCATCCTGTTCGCCTTCCCGATGGGCGTGGGGGCGGCCATCTACCTCGAAGAATACGCCGCCGATAACTGGCTCAACCGTCTCATCCGCACCAACATCAACAACCTGGCGGGCGTGCCGTCCATCATTTACGGCATCCTTGGGCTGGCGATCTTCGTCCGCCTGATGGAAAAAATGACCAGCGGCGCGCTCTTCGGACTGGTTGACCCGACCACCGCCAACGGACGCACCATCCTTTCGGCGGGCCTGACCCTGGGCCTGCTCGTGCTCCCGGTCATCATCATCAACTCCCAGGAGGCCATCCGCTCCGTCCCGCAATCCCTGCGCAAGGCCAGTTACGGACTGGGCGCAACGAAGTGGCAGACGGTCTGGTTCCACGTTTTGCCAAACGCCATCCCCGGCATTCTGACCGGCACCATCCTGGCCGTCAGCCGCGCCATCGGTGAGACCGCGCCGCTGGTGGTGATCGGCGCCTCCACAGCCATCAGCATCGACCCCTCCGGGCCGTTCTCGAAGTTCACCACCCTGCCCATCCAGATTTACCAGTGGACAGCCCGTCCGCAGGCTGAGTGGCGTCACCTGGCGGCATCGGCCATCGTCGTCCTGCTCGCCATGCTCCTCAGCCTGAACGCAGCCGCCATCGTATTGCGCAACCGTTTTGCACGCAAGTATTAATTTTAGGAGTCCGATGTCTCCAGACGTCGGATATAAAAATTCAGAAATCTGGAGATTTCGGAGTCCGAACATATTGGAGTAATCATGACAGAAACTAATTCCGTTTTCGAAACCCGCAGCCTAAGCATCTTCTACGGCAACTTCATGGCCGTGACGGACGTCAATATCAACATCCCGCGCCACAAGATCACTGCCATCATCGGCCCCTCGGGGTGCGGAAAATCCACGCTCCTGCGGGCGTTCAACCGCATGAACGAACTCGTCCCTGACACGCACATCCACGGCGAAGTGTTGTTCGAGGGACAGAACCTCTACGAGAAAAACGTCGACCCGGTTGAGGTCCGCTACCGCATCGGGATGGTCTTCCAGAAGGCCAACCCGTTCCCGAAATCCATCTACGAGAACGTTGCCTGGGCAGCCCGCATCCACGGCTTCAAAGGGGATATGGACGAACTGGTCGAGTCGTCCCTGCGCCAGGCCGCGCTGTGGGACGAGGTCAAGGACATCCTCAAACAGTCCGGCCTGTCGCTCTCCGGCGGACAGCAGCAGCGCTTGTGCATCGCGCGTGCGATTGCCGTCAAGCCGGAAGTGATCCTGATGGATGAACCCGCCTCGGCGCTCGACCCGATTGCCACGCTCAAAATTGAAGAACTCATGCAGGAACTCAAACAGAAATACACCATCGTCATTGTGACGCACAACATGCAGCAGGCAGCGCGCGTCTCGGACTATACAGCCATGATGATGCTCACCGGCGAGACACGCGCCGGCACGGTCATCGAGTTCGAAGCCACCAACAAGATCTTCACCCGCCCCTCCGACAAGCGCACCGAAGATTACGTCACCGGGCGGTTCGGGTAGTTCGGGAGGCGGAAAATGGTTATAATTAACAGACACTCGAAAGAAGCGAGGCCCCCGATGCGCAAAACCTTCGAAACAGAAATCCAGCAATTGAAAGATGAACTGCTCGTTCTGGGCAGCATGGTCGAACAGCAGATTGTCGGTTCGGTGGAGGCGCTCAAGAAGCGCGATATTGACGCCTCCCGCCGCATCTATGAGATTGACCTCCAGGTCAATGCCAGGCGCTACGCCATCGAGGAGCAGGTCATGGTCGCCATTGCCACCCAGCAGCCGATGGCGCACGACCTGCGCCTGCTGGCGTCCATCCTCGAGGTCTCGGGGGAACTGGAGCGCATGGGCGACTACGCCAAAGGCATCGCCACCATCAACATCCGCATGGGCGAACAGCCCCTGCTCAAGCCGCTGATTGACATCCCGCGCATGGCGCAGAAGGGCGCCGATATGCTCCACCGCGCCCTGACCGCCTTCATCAACGAAGACGCGGACGCCGCCCGGGCCATCCCGCTCGAAGACGACGAGGTGGACAACCTCTACACCCAGGTCTATCACGAGTTGATGATGTTCGTCATCCAGGACGCCAAGACCATCGAGCGCGCCAACTGGCTCCTGTGGGTGGCCCACAACCTCGAACGCGTCGCCGACCGCGTCACCAACATCTGCGAGCGGACGGTGTTCATCGCCACCGGCGAGATGAAAGAGATCAGGGCCACCGACGACGAAAACAGCAAGTAGGAAAGGATCATTCCCGCATGAAATTCGTTCCGCTGATGAGCATATCCCGGCCAGACCGGCCCTCGCGCCGGGCAGGTTTGCCTTAAGCGGACGCGTTATCCAATGCGACGCTCCCCGGCCTCGGGGAGCGTTTTGTTAGCATACACCGCAGGCGAAAGCGCTGGAGTTAAAGTTCCACTTTTCCCACGATGTGTTGATGGATGTTACCTGCGGATTTGATGGCGACTGCCCTTTGACGCATGGCGTCCATCCATGTATAATCATTTTACGTTTTACATCCCCGAAAGAAATAGGTACGAGGACCGACATGGCTCTCCGGGGCAACCTGCGCGATTTTACGATCACCCAAATCCTGAACCTCATCAACCTGGCCCGCAAGACCGGGACGCTTGTCGTTGAAGGTCCCGGTGAAAATGCACAGATTGCTTTCCGTGAAGGCAAACTGGCTTACGCGCGCATCGGCCAGGAGGACAGCGGGCTGGCCTCCATCCTGTATAAATCCCGCAAGATCAACACCGGCCAGTTCAAGGCCATCCAGCAGCGCGACGGCCAGATCTCAGACAAGGAACTCGGCCTGCTGCTCATCAACGCCGGGTATGTCTCGCAGGAAGACATCCTGGTCAACCTCCAGCAGTATTTCACCGACGTGGTCCACCGCCTGTTCACCTGGGTGGAGGGAGTCTTCCGGTTCGAGAACGAAATGCTGCCCCCCGACGACCGCATCAACATCCGCCTGGACCTCGAGAACCTGATCATCGAAGGTTCGCGGCAGATGCGCGAGTGGGAGCAGCTGCAGGACGAGATCCCCAGCCTGGACATGGCGCTCAAATTCACCGCCCGCCCCGGCGCGGACCTGCGCAACATCAACTTAAGCGTGGAGGAATGGCGGGTCGTCTCTTACATCAACCCGCGCAACACCATCCGCCAGATCTCCAGCGCCACGAAAATGAACGAACTGGAGATCCGCCGCATCGTCTACGGGCTGCTCCAGGCCGGGCTGGTGGAGATCTGCCGCCCGGAGGGTTTCACGCCTCCCACTTCTTCAGTGCGTATCTTCCCGACGGAAGATAAAGAAGAACAAAAATCGCTGGTTAACCGGCTGATTAATCGGATTCGTTCGCTATAATTTTTTCGAGGATGGCCATCATGCAAACGGTTAAAATGGTTGTCACCGGTCCTTTCAATGCAGGCAAGACGGAATTCATCAAGTCCGTCAGCGAAATTGACGTTGTCTCCACCGAGCGGAAGATTTCCACGAGCGCGGAGAAGACGGTCAAGGAAGCCACCACGGTCGCCATGGATTTTGGCCGCATCACCGTGGACGAGGACCTGGTCCTGTACCTGTTTGGCACTCCCGGGCAGAAGCGCTTTGACTTCATGTGGGAGATCCTGTCGGAGGGGATGCTGGGCTTCATCGTCATTGTGGACAGCACCCGCCCCGAAACCTTCCGCGAAGCGCGCTCCATCCTCGAAACGTTCCGCGCCTACGCCCCCACCCCCTACGTGGTCGCCGCCAACAAGCAGGACAGGAAGGATGCCTGGGAGATTGACGACATGCGCCATGCCCTGCGCCTCGACCCGAAGGTCAAATTCCTGCCCTGCACCGCCACCGACCGGGATACCGTCAAGGCCGTCCTGCTGGAACTGCTCTACAGTATCCTCGCTGAAATGGAGAATGGAGAGAAATAGTCTCTCCACAGAACTGCCGCTGTGTCCTCCATTACAACTGACCAGGGAATCGTGCATTACGAGGTCTATGGGCGCGGACGCCCGGCCATTCTGTTGCATGGCTGGCTGGGCTCCTGGGGCTTGTGGCAGGAGACCATGGCCTACCTGGGCCGCTATTACCGGACCTACGCGCTGGATTTCTGGGGGTTTGGCGAATCAGGCAAGAAACGCGAAAGTTACGCCATACAGGATTTTGTCGGCCTGGTGGACCAGTTCATGGACCGCCTCGGCATCGAGCGCGCCCCGCTGGTGGGCCATAGCATGGGCGGGACCGTCAGCCTGTCGGTCGCCATTCAATATCCCCAGCGCGTCAGCAAAGTGGTCGTGGTCGGTTCCCCAATCGTCGGCTCCTCGCTGGCCTGGCCGTTGAAGATGGCCGGACGCAAACCGATCGCCGTCATCCTGTTCAACATGATGTGGGCCTTCCGGCTGGGGATGCGGGCCGCCTCGCCTTTCATTTGCCGGGATGCGCGTTTCCCGGCAATGATGGATAAAGACCTCTCCCGGACAACGGTGGAATCCTTCCTGCTCAGTATTGCCTCCCTGCGCCGCACCGACCTGCGGCCTTTCCTCTCGAAGGTCAAAGCCCCCGCGATGGGCATGTTCGGCGACCGCGATAACGTCGTCCATCCCAGGCAATGGCAGCCGATGAAGGAGGGCATCCCGCTTGCCCGCATCGAGCGCTTCCCGAAAGCCGGTCACTTCATCATGCTGGACGAGCCGGAGCCGTTCGCCCGGAAACTCAAGACATTCCTCGATGAAGAGACGAACAACGGATGAAAGCGCCCGCCCCGACCTATTTCTACCCGAACCGCATGGGACGGATCATCCTTTTGGCGCTGGAAGAAGTGCTGGGCCGCAATGGGGTGAACGCGGTCCTGAACCTGGCCTCCCTGCCGGATTACATCGGTCACTACCCTCCTCATAACCAGGATCTGAGTCTCCCCTTTGAGCACATCAGCCGGATGCAGGGCGCCCTCGAAGACGCCTACGGACCGCGCGGCGGCCGCGGCCTGGCCCTGCAGACGGGCCGCGCCTGCTTCAAGTACGGCCTGCGGGAGTTCGGCCCCGGCCTGGGACTGACCGACCTGGCGTTCCGCCTGCTCCCCCTGCCGGCCAAGTTGAAGGTCGGGAGTGAGGCTTTTGCCGGCCTGTTCAACCTCGGCACCGACCAGCGTGTCCGCCTCGAAACGGACGAGAAATTCATTCACTGGCACATCGCGCGCTGTCCGCTCTGCTGGGAACGGAAAACGGATTCGCCCTGCTGCCACCTTGCCGTCGGCCTGCTGCAGGAAGCCCTGTACTGGATCAGCGGAGGGAAGTATTTCCTGGTGGAAGAGACCAGTTGTATTGCGTGCGGCGATTCTGCGTGTACAATAGTGATAGAACAGACGCCCATCAACTGACCGCCTATGCTTAAGATCATCCTGCCTGCCCCCCGTCTCATCCCGCCGTTCAACGAACCGGCGCGCGACCTGCGCATCCAGAACAAACCGCTCTGGCTGAACCAGCGCGACCTGCTGGCCCCTTACGTGACCGGCGAACTGGAACTCGCGCCCGGCGCGCCGCTGCCGGTCTCGCGCGAACCGATGATCGTCTACCGCGACAACCTGTACTTCGACCGGCATTACATCGAAGCATTCATCACCGCCGCGCGCAAACGCAACCGCGCGGTGCGCGCCGCCTTTTCCCTGGAAGACGCGGCATTCCGCGAACATGCCCTGCCGCTCTCCACATCCTACACTCCCGCCGGGAGGCTGTATTACGCCGACCTGTGGTATTACCCCAACGGCCCCACCACGGCAGTGGAGGACCTGGTCATTGATATGCAAGCCCGCGAGATCGGCTATTACCACGTCCCGACCTACATGGCCACCGAGAGCGGCGACCTGCTCTACCAGGTGCCGCTGCGGGCAATGATCGCCATCGACTCGTGGGTGCATGTCTTCATCGCCGACGGCGTCTTTGGCCTGTTCGCGCGCGGGGCGCGCTTCGAAGACCGCCTGGGCCGGGACCTGGCCTTCAAACTGCGCGTGCTGGCGAAGGCGGTCTACGAGGGCCGGCAGTTGCTGGAATGCTCGGAACTGGTCAAGATTGGCAAAAATTGCGTCATTGACCCGACTGCCGTCATCCACGGCCCGACCACCATCGGCGACAACGTGACCATCAACGCCGGTTCGATCATCGAGAACTGCATCATCGGCAGCAACGTCAACATCTCGCAGGACTGCCAGTTGATGCTCTCGGTGGTCGGCGACGGCACCTTCCTGCCGTTCCGCGCCTCGCTCTTTATGACCACCATCATGGAGCACGGCATGGTGGCGCAAAATACCTGCCTGCAAATGTGCGTCATCGGGCGCAACACGTTCATCGGCGCCGGCAACACCTTCACAGATTACAACCTCATCCCGGCACCCATCCGCGCCCGCGACGGCCACAACAAACTGACCAACGCCAACCGGCCCGTGCTGGGCTGTTGTGTGGGGCACAACTGCCGTCTCGGATCGGGCATCATCATCTTCCCGGCGCGCATGATCGAATCGGACGTGGTGATTTTCGCCTCCAAAGACCGGCGCATCATTGACCACGACGTGGCCTACGAAGACAGCGACCACCACCGGCTGCGGGACGCCTCCAAGCACCCGCGTCTGTATCCCCGCCAGCGCGGCGAGGCGGACCTCAAATGGTAACCGCGTGGACACCTTTGCATTCATCATCCACCCGATTGATCCCAAGCGGGATGTCAGCCGGAAGTACCCGTTCTTAGGCCGCCATCTCACCGAACGGCAGATTGACTTCTTCTCCACATTTTTCCCGCCCGTCTACATTTCCGAGATCAACGGCGTCACCTCCCGGGCGACGGGCAAGGAAGTTCGGGGCTGGTTTGTTGCCTGTCCGTACACGCCGCGCCGCATGTTGGAGTTGCCAGAACGGACAGTTTATCGTAAGATTATCCAGACAGGACGCCTGGCCGAGAGACTCGGCGCGCAGATGCTCGGCCTGGGCGCGTTCACTTCGGTGGTCGGGGACGCGGGCGTGACCATCGCCCGGGCGCTCGACATCCCGGTCACCACGGGCGATTCGTATACGGTCGCCATGGCGGTGCAGGCCATCCGGGAGGCGGCGCGGCTGATGGATATCCCGCTTGGGGAGGCCTCCGCCGCGGTGGTCGGGGCAACCGGCTCCATCGGCCAGGTCTGCGCCGAACTGCTGGCGGACGAGGTGGCCGAACTGGTCCTCATAGCCCGCCGGGAGGAGCCGCTCGAGGAATTGCGCGGCAGGATCGGGGTCCGGGCACGCGCCGAACTCCGCACCAGCGCCAGCATGGACGCGTTGTCCGATGTCCAGCTGATCCTGACCGTCACCAGCGCGGTCCACGATGTCATCCGGCCCGAACATCTCCGGCCGGGCAGCGTAATTTGCGACGTGGCCCGCCCCCGCGACGTATCTGCAATGGTGGCGGCAGTTAGAGATGATATATTAGTGATTGACGGCGGCATGGTCGAAGTTCCCGGCCCCGTTGATTTCCATTTTAACTTTGGCTTTCCACCTGGCAGCGCCTATGCCTGCATGGCTGAGACGATGGCCCTGGCGCTGGAAGGCCGCTTCGAGGATTATACTTTGGGCAAACACATCACCCGCCAGCGCGTGGAAGAAATCACCGCCATCGCCGAAAAGCACGGTTTCCGGCTGAGCGGTTTCCGCTCGTTCGAGCGCGAGGTGACTGCCGCACAAATCGAATCCATACGCAAGCGCGCCCAACAGGCGCGGAGACGCAATTGATCGGGAGGCCCTATGGGAAAATCACGCCTTTTGGTGGTTGAAGACGATAACGACATCTCCAACATGCTGAAGATCTATTTCAGCGGGCTGGGCTACGATGTGGATGTGGCCGCGCGCGGCTCGGACGCGTTGGAAAAGACGCGCCATGCGCTGCCTCACCTGATCGTGCTGGACATCATGCTCCCGGATATCGACGGGTACGAGGTCTGCCGCACGCTGCGCACCAGTACGCGCACCAGCCACATCCCGGTGATTTTCCTGACCCAGAAGGACGAACGCAGCGACAAACTGCAAGGCCTGGAACTGGGCGCGGACGATTACATCACCAAGCCGTTCGATATCGAAGAGTTGAAACTGCGCGTCATGGGCGCCATCCGCCGGGCGGAGCGCGAAGCCCTCACCGACCCGCGTTCCGGTCTCCCCGCGGGGCGGCTGATCGAGGAGCAGCTGCGCCAGTTCATCCGGCAGGAAGGCTGGGCATACATGGACATCCGCGTCAACTTCTTCGACAAGTTCAACGATGTGTACGGATTTGTCGCCGGGGATGACGCGCTGCGCTTCGCGGCCATGCTGTTGACCGAAGTGGTGGACGAGATCGGCACACCCAACGATTTCATCGGTCACGCCGGGGGCGCCAACTTCGTCGTCATCACCACGGAAGGCGCGGCGGAGAAGATCCGCCAGCGGTTGAAGGAACGCTTTGCCGAGGAGATCCTGAGCCACTACAATTTCATGGACCGGCAGCAGGGCTACATCATGGTTCCGCGGCCGGAAGGCCAGGAGAAAGCCCCGTTGATGGCCCTCTCTGTCGGCGTGGTTTCTCCCAGGCAGCAGTCGTTCTCCGACATCCGCGAGATCACCGAAATGGCTGCCGAAGTCCGCAGGCAGGATGCTCCGGGAGCCGCGCTCAAAGGATAACCGTTCCCGGTCATGCCAGCGCAATTGGTGTCTATCGGTCTCGTTTTGGTCCTGGTCGCGGTCGTTTTCGGCGCGCTGGCCTGGATTGTGCTGCGCTTTATCGTCCCACGCCAGCGGCCGGCGTCCATCCCTGTCTCGAATCCCCCGCAGGCCGCCGGCCTTTCGACCCACCACCATGCCGTGCTGGTCGTACAATCCGGCGGGCGGATTGATTACGCCAACGCCACCGTGCGCGATTGGTTCGAACTGCGCGAAGGGGAACAGCCGAACATCGAACTGCTGGCGCGCCGCATCCGTCCCGGCGAAGATTTCCTGAAACTGTGCGCCGCCGAGGGGCAGGCGCGCTTTTCCTTGAACGGCCGCCCGCTGGAGGGAGTTTCGTACCAGATCCCGGGCGCTTTCCCCGGCCTGCTGGTATCGCTGCAGCGCCCCGAGTTGCCGGCTGGGCTGGCGGCGGAGGGGCGGGGGGATGTGGCCGGCCCGGCGCTCCGCATCTTGACCGATTTCAGCCAGACGGTTTCGGTCAACCAGGGGGTCAGGGCGGCCGCGCAGGCCATCCTGGAGAACGTGGAACGCATCCTGCCGGCGGACATGCTGGAGATCCAGATGTGGAACGCGGTGGAGGAACTGCTGACCTCCTTCCGCTTCGGCGCCGGACCCGGGTCCGAGCGCCGCGTCGAGAAGGGGATGCCGCGTCCCCCGGCGGGATATGCCAAAGCCATCATCGAGCAACGCCGCCCCCTGCTGATCCCCGATACCCAGACCTATACCGGCCTGCCGGCCTCCGCCGGAGGCGAAACGACGCCGATGCGCTCGTACATGGGCGTCCCGCTCTTGGCGGGCGAGGACCTGGTCGGCACGCTGGAGGTCGGCCTGAAGACGGCGGATGCCTTTGCGCCGGAGGATCTCGACATTTTGCAGCTGCTGGCCGGGCAGGCGGCTGTGGCCCTGCGCAACGCGTTCATGCTCGAAGCGCAGCAGCGGCAGACGGCGGAACTGAGCGGCCTGGCGAAACTGACCCAGGCCATCGGCCTGACGAACGAACCGCAGGAACTGTTTGCCCGGCTCATCCAGGCCGTTGCCCCGTTGTTTGATGTCGGCATCATCGGTTTCTTCCTCTTCAACGAAAACCGTCATTCCTTGGAAGCGCAGGTCCCGTTCATCGGCCTGCCCTCCCAGTTCGTGGAGTTGTACACGCTGGCGCTCCCACCGGGCAGCCCGGCGGAGGAGATGTTCCTGCGGCAGGAGCCGCTCATCACCGAAGATGCCGCCGAGGATGAATCCTGGGGTGTGCTTGGCTTCCACGATTATGCCCAGGCGGCCAGCCTGCGTGACGGTGTGCTTATGCCGCTCGTCTCGGCGGGACGCCCGCTGGGGTATTTGCAGGCCTGCAACCACCGCCAGGCCGGGGCAGGCTTCACCCCCGACGAGCTGCGCCTGTTGAGCATTATCGCCAACCAGTCTGCCCCGATCATTGACAATTTCACGCTTGTCCGCGAGAGCCGCCGGCGCGCCCAGCGCTCGGAGTCCCTGCGGCGGATCTCCAGCCTGGCGGGTTCCTCCGCCACGCTGGACGAGATCCTTCGTTACGCCCTCCAGGAACTGGGACGCCTGATGCAGGCCGACGCGGCCGCCGTCTTCCTGCTCGACGAGGTGCAGGGCGCGCTCAGCCTGCACACTGCCTCGCTCTGGGGGGTCTCTGCCGAAGAGACCGCTCCGCTCTCCCGCCTGTTCGTGGACAACGCCCAGTTCCCATCCACAGTCACCGGGAGCCGCCGTTCGTTCCTCTCGACCCACCTCTCGGAGGATCAACGTATCCTGCCGGTGTACCGCCCCATGGTTGAGACGCTCAGGATGGAATCATCCATCCTGGTGCCGCTGGTGGTGCATGAGCGCGGCCTCGGCGAGATGATGATCGGCAGCCGGAAAAAGGACTTCTTTGACAGTTATGACTTGCAGGTAATGGCCACCGCCGCCGGGCAGCTGGCCTCGGCGGTGGAGAGCAGCCTGCTCAGCGGCCAGACTGACGAGACCCTGCGCCGCCGCATCGAGCACCTCTCCTCCCTGACCCGCATCAGCCGGGAATTGAGCAGCACCCTCGACCTGAACCGCCTGCTCCAGGTGGTTCACAACGAGGCCCTGCAGACGACGCGCGCCTCCTGCGGCGCGATCCTGTTCTTCGAGACGCAGCCCGAAGGCGAGCCGGCGATCATCGCTTTCACCGGCGACGCGCCCACCGGCGGCCTTTCCCCGGTCGAGCAGGCGGTCTTGCAGGATGGCAAACCGCGGATAGTAAACCATCCCGACCCGCAAGGGTACCAGCCCGCCCACGAGGGAGTGCTTTCCGAACTGGTGGCGCCGATCTCCTACCAGGAAAAAACCTCGGGGTTGATCCACTTGCACGCCGCCGAACCCGGCTGTTTCGACGGGACTGCCATCGAGATCACGCAGTCCCTGGCGGTGCAGGCGGCCATCGCGCTCGGCAACTACCAACGCTACCGCGAGCAGACCCAGCGCAACGAACTGCTGCGCCGCCGCTCAGACGCCATGACCAAACTGTTCGAGACTTCCAGCGTGCTGGGGATCGAAAAACCGCTGGAGGAGTCGCTCGAGACGCTGGCGTACGGAATCCAGGAAGCCACACCTTTCCAGGTGGTGCTGGTCAGCATCGTGGAATCCGAGACCCAGATCCAGCGCCGGGTGGCGGGCGTGGGCATGCCCATCGAAACGCTCAACATGCTCAAAGCTCGCCAGCAGCCCTGGTCGGGTCTCGGCCAGTTGCTGCGCGACGAGTTCAAGGTCGGCCAGGGGTATTTCATTCCGTTCGACAAGACGCCGGTGGTTTCCTCGGAAGTCGAACTGGTCACCCTGCTGCCAGATACCTCCAGCCAGGCGCCGGATGCCTGGCATCCGGAGGACACGCTGCTCTACCCGCTGCACGACTCCGAGGGGAATCCTGTCGGCCTCATCAGCCTGGACGCGCCGCGCGACGGCCTGCGCCCGGACCGGGTCGCGCTGGAAACGGTGGAAGTGTTTGCCGCCCAGGCGGCGCTCGTCATCCAGTCCAGCCGCCTCCTGACCGCCTTCCGCAGCCAGTCGGAGACGCTCAAGACCAGCCTGGAACGGCAGGAACAACTGCTGTCGGTCAGCCAGAGCCACCTGCCCGTCCTGCTCCACAAGGACCTGGAGCAGATGATCGCCATCCGCAACCTCGAGCGCCGCGCCCGCCGCATCCGCGCCGGCCTCGAACTGACCGAGATCATCAACCGCCAGGTGGACAGCCCGTCGGCGCTGCTGGCGCTCGGCCGCGAGATGCTCACCCGCCTGGAGATGAGCGTTTCCATCGTGGCCGAGAACACGCCCGAAGGTCCGCACCTGCTGCACGTGCTGGGGAACGTGCCGCGCGGTACCAGTCCCGAGGCCCTCTTCGGCCAGCGCAACCCGCTCCGCGCCAGCCTGCAGACCGGCGAGACGCTGCTGGTGATGAACCTCGAACAGGACGACGCCTGGCGCGACACGCCGCTGCTTGCCAGCCTGCACGCCAAGGGCTTCATTTGCCTCCCCATCCTGGTGGAGGGCAAACCGGTGGCCGGCGTCCTGGCGCTCAGCCCTGAGCCGATGCCGGCGTTGACCGACGAAGACCGGCAGGTTTACTTCCAGATCTCCCGCCAGGTCTCCATCATCCTCCAGAACATCAGCCTGCTCACCGAGACCCGCCGGCGCCTGCGTGAGGTCAACCTGCTGCTCGACTTCAGCCGCCAGTTGAGCGGTCTCGACCCGGATAACGTCATCAAAGCCCTGCTCGACAGCGCCCTGCGCGTGGTGACCGCCGCCCACGCCGGCGCGGTGCTGGCCTGGGACGAGCAGCAGGCCGCCCTGGTCCTGAAAGTGGCGGCCAATTATGCCAATGTCGAAAGCCTGAAGGATATCCTCTACCGCCCCGGCGAGGCCCTGCCCGGACGGGTCTTCGAGTCCCGCCAGCCCCGCCGCGTGGACGAGGTCAACTTCGCCCGCGACTACAACCTGCCCGCCGAGCATCTGCTCCGCTACCGCGAAGCCACCGCCGGGCGCCTGCCCGTCTCCAGCCTGCTCATCCCCATCCAGACCGCCGAACAGGCGCTGGGCGTGCTGGTGCTGGACAACTTCAACACCGCCGCGGCCTTCTCTGCCGAAGACGAGGCGCTCCTGCTTTCGCTGACCCAGCAGGTGGCGCTGGCCCTCGAGAACGTCCGCCTGGTGCAGGCCTCGCAGGAACGCGCCTCCCAGTTGCAGGCCATCACCAACGTCGCCACCACCATGACCGCCAGCCTGCAATCGGGACAGTTGATCGCCGGCCTGCTCGACCAGCTGCGCTCCATCCTGCCATATGACACCGCTATTCTGTGGCTGCGCCAGGAAGACCGCCTCTCGGCGGCGGCGGCGCGCGGCTTTGGCGACGACGAGGAGCGCATCGGCCTGACGGTGGCCGTGGAAGACTCGGCGCTGCTCAAGGAAATGATCGGCTCCATGCAGGCCATCATCGTCGGCGACGTGCGCACCGACCCGCGCTTCCCCGCGCTGGTGGAGCCTGACCGCCTGGCCTGGATGGGCATCCCGCTCGTCTCCAAGGGCGAAGTGACCGGCGTAATCGCCCTCGAAAAAGCCGAGGCGCACTTCTACACCGTCGAGCACTCGCAGCTCATCACCACCTTCGCCAGCCAGTCCGCCGTCTCGCTCGACAACGCCCGCTTGTACGAAGAGAGCGTCCGCCGCGCCGCCGAACTCGACCAGCGTTCGCAAAGGCTGGCGCTGCTCAACCGTCTTTCTGCCAGCCTGAGCGGTTCGCTGAACGAAGAGCAGATCCTGCACCTGACCGCCGAGGAATTGCGCTCGGCCCTGGTAGCGGCGCGCGTCTCGGTCGTGACCTTCGACCGGTTCGGCGCGGCCGTGGAGCGGATGACCGTCCCCGCCGCCGGCGGCGAGACCCAGCCCCGGCCGATGCCCGCCGTCCCGCTCTTCGACCGGCTGCGCGAGTCGCTGGGTGTCTTCAGCGCCGCCAACGTCGCCACCGAACCGGACCTCCAGCCGCTCGCCGGTTTTCTCGAGGGGACGGCCTCCCTGCTGGTCCTGCCGCTCGTGGGCGGCGCCAACCTGCGCGCCCTGATGTTCGTCCACACGGCGGAGGAAGTCCGCTTCTCCGCCACCGAGATCGAACTGGCGCGCACCATCGCCAACCAGGCGGCCATTGCCCTCGAAAATGCCCGCCTCTACCAGGCCACGGTCTCGCGCGCTGAGCAACTGACCATCATCAACCGCGCCTCCTACGAGATCGGCCTCAGCCTCGACCCGGAGGAGATCTACGCCGCCATCCACCGCGCCGCCAGCCAGTTGATGCCGGCCGAATCGTTCGTCATCGCCCTGCTCGACGAACAGCAGGGCGACATCGAAGGCGCTTACCTAATGGACCCGGGCGGGCGCTCCCCGAACGTCCACATCCCGCTCGGCGAGGGGCTGAGCGGACGCGTCATTGCCAGCGGCGAGCCGCTGCTCATCTCCGATATGGAGCAGGTGGAGGCCCTCGGCGGGCAGACGTTTGGCGAGGGCCAGCCGCGCTCCATCGTGGCCGTTCCCATCACCATGGCTGGCAAGATCATCGGCATGCTCTCGGCGCAGAGTTACCAGCCGAACATGTACGGCACGGAAGAGCAGCAGATCCTCGGCACCCTGGCGAACCAGGCCGCGGTCGCCATCCAGAACGGACGGCTCTTCGCCGAGACCAGCCGCCTGAACGAGGAACTGGAACAGCGCGTGGTCGAGCGCACCGCCGAACTCCAGCGGGAACAGCGCAGCACCGAAACTCTCCTGCGCATCCTGACCGAGGTCTCGGCCAGCCTCGACCTCGACCGCGCCCTCAACCGCACCCTGGCGCTGCTGAACGACGCCATCGGCGCCGAGCAGGGCAGCATCCTCATGCTGAACCAGCAGGACGGCACGATCCACTACCGCGCCGGCTACGGCTACGTCACCCCGGTCATGACGGAGAGCACGAAACCCACCCCGCTCAAGGTCGGCGAAGGACTGGCCGGCTGGGTGATCAAGAACCGCCAGGCGGTGCGCATCCCGGACGTCCGCAAGGACAAGCGCTGGGTCAAACTGCCGCTCAGTTCGCCCCTGCATCGCAGCGTGGTGGCCGCCCCGCTGATGGTCGGCGAGGAAGTCATCGGCGCCATCATGGTCTTCCACCGCCAGACCGACTACTTCACGCCGGAACAGATGAACCTGGTGCAGGCCATCGGCAGCCAGGTGGCCGTGGCCATCAACAACGCCCAGTTGTACGAGTTGATCCGCGACCAGGCCGAACGTCTCGGTTCGATGCTGCGCAGCCAGCAGGTGGAGGCCAGCCGCCAGCAGGCCATCCTCGAAGCCGTGGCCGACGGCGTGCTGGTCACCGATTCCGGCAACGTGATCAACTTCCTGAACCTGTCGGCCGAACGCATCCTCGGCCTGAAATCGGGACAGGTCCTCGGCCAGACGCTGGACAGTTTCGTCGGCCTGTTCGGCAAGGCGGCTCAGACCTGGATGCTGACCATCCGCTCCTGGTCGAACAACCCGGCCAGCCACCAGCCCGGCGACACCTACGCCGAACAACTTACCCTCGAAACCGGCAAGGTGGTGCTGGTCCACCTGTCGCCGGTCATCTGGAAGGACGAGTTCCTGGGCACGGTCTCCATCTTCCGCGACATCACGCATGAGGTCGAAGTGGACCGGCTCAAGTCTGAATTCGTGGCCACGGTCAGCCACGAATTGCGCACGCCGATGACTTCCATCAAAGGCTACGTGGATATCCTGCTGATGGGCGCAGCCGGCGCGCTGAACGAGAACCAGAACCACTTCCTGGACATCGTCCGCGCCAACACCGATCGGTTGAGCATCCTGGTGAACGACCTGCTCGACATTTCCCGCATCGAGGCCGGGCGCGTCTCGCTCTCCCTGCAGGCGCTCGATCTGCGCGAGATCGCCGACGACGTGATCACCGACCTGCTGCGCCGTTCGCAGGAAGAGAACAAGCCGATCGGCCTGACCCTCGACGCCCCGCCCGATCTGCCGCGCGTGAACGGCGACCTGGAACGCGTCCGCCAGGTGCTGACCAACCTGGTGGACAATGCCTATCACTACACCCCGGCCAACGGGCAGATCACCATCCACATCCAGCCCGTGGACAGCGCCGTGCAGGTGGACGTGAAGGATACCGGCATCGGCATCCCGCTGGCCGACCAGGACCGCATCTTCGAGCGGTTCTACCGGGGCGAGGATCCGCTCGTGCTGGCGACCCCGGGAACCGGTCTGGGGCTGGCCATCGTCCGCCAGTTGGTCAACATGCACAAGGGCAAGATATGGATGGAAAGCATGGGTATGCCGGGCGAGGGAAGCACGTTCTCGTTCACCCTGCCCAACTATGAGGTTGAGGAGTGATTTATGGCGAAAATACTGATTGCAGAAGACGAACGCGACATCCGGGATCTAATCACCTTCACCCTCCGTTTTGCCGGGTACGAAGTAGTCGCGGCCAGTAATGGCGAGGAAGCCGTGACCCTGGCCTTGCAGGAAATCCCCGACCTGATCCTGCTCGACGTGCGCATGCCGCGCATGACCGGCTACGAAGCCTGCGCCAAAATAAAAGAAAACAAGAAAACGAAGGACATTCCAATTATGTTCCTCTCGGCGAAAGGACAGGATAATGAAATCCAGGCCGGCCTGAGCGCCGGCGCGGTCGAATACCTTTTGAAACCTTTTGCTCCCGACCAGTTGACCACCCGCATCCAGGCGATTTTGACGCAGCACAGACATTAAACCGGAACGGTATGAGCGCAGTCATCCTCGAAGAAGGCATCGTGCATTACGAAGTGCTCGGACGCGGACGTCCGGTCATCTTCCTGCACGGCTGGGTCGGAACGTGGCGGTACTGGGTCCCGGCCATGCAGACCGCGGCCGTGTCCTACCGCTGCTATGCGCTCGACCTGTGGGGCTTCGGCGATACCGCTCACGACCCGCTTTACTATGCCCTCGACAAGCAGGCTGTCATGCTCGACAATTTCCTGCTCAAGATGGGCCTGATCATCAAGGATGAAGCCGCCGGCGCGCGCACCGGCAAGATCGCCATCGTTGCCCACGGCCTCGGCGCGTTGACCTCCATCCTGTTCGCCCGCAAGTTCCCCGCCCAGGTGGACCGCATGATGGTCGTCAGCGTCCCGCTGGCCATCACAGATGTCGCTGCCCGCCTGCGCTCCCCCGCCTCGCCCGCCGACCTGGCCGACTGGCTGGCCGGCCGCGACCCGCTCGCCGAAGCCGTCCGCACCGACACTCCCAAGACCGACCCGCAGGCGATCACCGTTTCCATGAACGGTTTGACCAATTTCGATTTCACCGCCATTATGAGCCAGCTCCAGATCCCCTGCCTGATGGTGCATGGGATGAACGACCCGGCTGTCAGCGCCCCGTCCGAGCAATGGATCGAGACCAAGCCGGAACGGATGCACCTGGTGCCCCTCGAACAGTCCGGCCACTTCCCGATGCTCGACGAAAGCCAGCCGTTCAACCGCCTGATGGCCGACTTCCTGGCGCTCGAATCGGGCGCCGACCCGGAAGAATTGCGCTTGAAGGAAGAGTGGAAGCGCCGCGTGCGCTGAGATTTTGCCTTGACATCCCGCCCGCCCAGCCGTATACTGGCGGCGACAATTGAACGGGGAGCCTGTAAGACAGGCTGAGAGGAGCGTAAACGCTCGACCCGCAGAACCTGATCCGGATCATACCGGCGGAGGGACCATAGTTTTCATCCAACCATCCTCCCCAGGCGGAGGATTTTTGTTTCAGGCGTGTCGTTGCGAGCCTGGCGCTCTTCCAGGCGAAGCAACCCCCGCGCACAGGAAACTCCTTATGCCATCCCGCGCCATCATCTTCGCCAACGGTTCGCTCCCGGACCCCTCGACTGCGCTCGGGGCAGGCCTTGAACCTGTCCGCCGTTTGATCCAGCCCGGCGACCTGCTGCTCGCCGCCGACGGCGGGACGCGCCGCCTGCGCGCCCTCGGCCTCGTCCCCTCCGCAATTATCGGCGACCTCGACTCGCTGACCGCGGACGACCGGCGCTGGGCAGACGAGCGCCAGGTCCGGCTCGTCGCGTATCCGCCCGACAAAAACGAGACCGACCTCGAACTGGCCCTGGCGTACGCCGTCGAACAGGGGGCGGACGAGATCGTCATCGCCGGCGCGCTGGGCGGACGCCTCGACCAGACCCTCGCCAACCTCGCCCTGCTGACCGATCCCCGGCTCGCCGCGCTTGACGTCCGGCTTGATGATGGAGTGGAGGCGGCCTGGTTCGTGCGCGGCCGGACTCGGGTCGAAGGCTCACCAGGCGACATCGTTTCCCTGCTCCCCTGGGGCAGACCGGTCACCGGCATCGTCACCGACGGCCTGCGCTGGCCCCTGCGCGGCGAAACGCTCACCCCTGAAAAGACGCGCGGCATCAGCAACGAAATGCTCGGCGGCTCCGCGTCCGTGTCCATCGAGTCAGGCCTGCTCCTCGTCGTCCACCGCCGACTGAACACTGAACACTGAACACTGAATACTGAATACTGAACGGAGGTTCCCATGAAACGTTTTCTGCTTATCGCTCTTCTGCTTACCGCCTCACTGCTTACTGCCTGCTTCCCCAGGCCCGTCACCCTGACCGTCATGACCCACGACTCCTTCGCCGTCAGCGCGGACGTAGTCGCCGCCTTCGAGCAAGCCAACAGCGTCAAGGTGGTCTTCCTGAAATCCGGCGATGCGGGCGAAGCGCTCAACAAAGCCATCCTCGCCCAAAACGCGCCGCTGGCCGACGTTTTCTACGGCGTGGACAACACCTTCCTCTCCCGCGCTCTCGAGGCCGGGATTTTCGAGCCGTACGACTCGCCCCTGCTGGCGAACGTCCCGGATGAGTTCCAACTCGACGCCACCCATCAGCTCCTGCCGGTGGACTACGGCGACGTCTGCCTGAACTACGACAAGGCCTGGTTCGCGGCGCACAGCCTCCCGGTCCCGGGGACGCTCGAAGATTTGCTCAAGCCCGAATACAACGGCCTGCTGGTCGTCGAGAATCCAGCCACCTCCTCGCCCGGCCTGGCATTCCTGCTGGCGACGGTTGCCAAATTCGGCGATCCCGGCTACCTCGACTACTGGCGGTCCCTGCGCGCCAACGGCCTGGTCGTGGCAGACGACTGGAACGCGGCCTACTACGTCAACTTCTCCGGCTCGTCGGGGCGCGGACCGCAGCCGCTGGTGCTTTCCTACGCCTCCAGCCCGGCCGCGGAAGTGTTCTACGCCGACCCGCCCGTGGACGCCGCTCCCACCGCCGCCGTCCTCGGACCCGGCGCTTGCTTCCGCCAGATCGAGTTCGTCGGCATCCTGAAAGGGACGCCGAACCGCGCCCTGGCCGAGAAGTTCGTGGACTTCATGCTCGGCGTGCAATTCCAGCAGGATATTCCGCTGCAAATGTTCATGTACCCGGTCAACCCGGACGCGCAACTGCCGGACGTTTTCGTCCAGTGGGCGCCGCTGGCGGACCAGCCCGCCGCGCTCGACTCGGCAATCATCGCCGCCAACCGCGACCGCTGGATCGCCGATTGGACGGACGCGGTGCTGAGGTGACGAAGCGAGTCAGCGAATCAGCGAATCGGCGAGTCAGCGAGTGAACGAGTCAGCGAATGAACGAGTCAGCGAGTCAGCGAATCAGCGACCCGGTAATCCGCCGAATCGCAGTTCCGCTGATTCGCCGAATCGTCGAATCGTTGATTCGCTGATTCGCCTTGCCCCCTGGCTGGGAGTCTCCGCCTTCCTCGGCGTCTTCTTTTTCTACCCCATCGCGCGTATCCTTGCCCTCAGCCTCGACCTCTCCGCCCTCACCGCCGATAACTTCGCCCTTACGTTTTCCGTTTTACGCTTTACTTTTTACCAGGCCTTTCTCTCCACCCTGCTCACCCTTGCTCTCGGCCTGCCCGCCGCCTTCCTCTTCGCCCGCTTCGACTTCCGCGGCAAAGCCTTCCTGCGCACGCTGACGGCCATCCCGTTCATGCTCCCGACCGTGGTCGTGGCCGCCGGGTTCAACGCCTGGCTGGGACCGCGCGGCTGGCTCAACCTGGCCCTGATGCGCCTCTTCGGCCTCGAGTCGCCGCCGGTCATCTTTGTCGGGACGCTCGGCGCCATCCTGCTCGCCCACGTTTTTTACAACACCACCATCGTCGTCCGCATGGCCGGCAACGCCCTCGCCCACCTCGACCCGCGCCTCGACCAGGCCGCCCGTTCCCTCGGCGCGGACCCGCCCCGCCTCTTCTGGCGCGTGACCCTGCCGCTGCTGCGCCCGTCCCTGCTGGCGGCGGCGCTGCTGGTCTTCCTGTTCGACTTCACCAGTTTCGGCGTTGTGCTCCTGCTCGGCGGCTCACGCTTCGCCACCCTCGAAGTGGAAACCTACCTGCAGGCCGTCCGGTTCTTCAACCTGCCGCTGGCGGCCTGGCTCTCGCTCATCCAACTCCTGTGCACGCTGGTGTTCTCCATCCTGTACAGCCGCCTCGTGCCCCGCGCCGCCGCGTCCGCGCCGCGCCCCGCCGTCTCCAACCTGCGCCGCGCCCGCGCCTGGAGTCAGCGCCTCTTCGTCTCCTCTTTTTGCGTTTTACTTTTTGCGTTTTACTTTTTGCCGCTCGCCTCCCTACCCTTTCGCTCCGTCGCCCGCCTCGAAGCCGACCTCGGCCAGCGCGGCCAGATTCATTATGGGCTGACGGCGAACTACTACACCGAACTGTTCGTCAACCGGACCGGGTCGCTGTTCTATGTTCCGCCGGTTCGCGCCTTGGGGAACTCGCTCGGCTACGCCGCGTTGACCGTGATCCTGTCGCTGGCGCTCGGCTTTCCCGCCGCCGCGGCCCTCGCCCGTCCGCGCCGCCTCGAACGCATCCTCGACCCGTTCCTGATGCTGCCGCTTGGTGCCTCGGCCGTGACCCTCGGCCTGGGATTCATCGTCTCGTTCGGCCGGATGCTGGCCTCCCCGTGGATGGTCCCGCTGGCGCACACGCTCATCGCCCTGCCGTTCGTCATCCGCAGCCTGCAGCCTGCCCTGGCCTCCATCCCCGACCGGCTGCGGCAGGCCGCCGGTTCGCTCGGCGCCTCGCCCGTCCGCGCCTGGTTCGCCGTGGATTGGCCCATCGTCCGGCGCGCCACGCTGGCCGCGGCGGTGTTCGCCTTCACTGTCTCGCTGGGCGAGTTCGGCGCCACCGCGCTCGTCTCGCGGCCGGAGTACCCGACCCTGCCGGTGGCGATCTACCGCTTCCTCTCCCAGCCCGGCGGACTGAACTACGGCCAGGCGATGGCGATGGCGACCGTCCTGATGCTCGTCTGCGGCGCGGGGATTCTGCTCATCGAGAAACTGCGTTTCCCCGGCGCGGGAGAGTTCTAAAACGTAAAACGTAAAACGTAATGAGCATTCTTTACGCTTTACGTTTTTCCCGGAAGGATTGCAATGCTCGAACTGCTTGATATTCACAAATCCTACGAAGGCCAGCCGCTCCTCACCGGCATTTCCTTCACCGTCGCGGCGGGCGAGACCGTCTGCCTGCTCGGCGCGTCGGGCAGCGGCAAGTCCACCCTGCTGCGCATCATTGCCGGGCTGGAGATGCCCGAGCAGGGACAGGTCTGCTGGGATGGCGAAGATTTGGCCTCGCTCCCGGTGCACCGCCGCAACTTCGGCCTGGTCTTCCAGGATTACGCCCTCTTCCCGCACCTGACCGTGGCCGGGAACGTGGCCTTTGGCCTGAAGATGCAGAATCTCCCGCAGGCCGAAATCAACGCGCGTGTCGCTGACTCGCTGGAGCAGGTGAACCTTGCCTCCTTTGCCTCCCGCCGCGTCACCGACCTTTCAGGCGGCGAACAGCAGCGCGTGGCGCTGGCGCGGGCGCTGGCCCCCGGTCCGCGCCTGCTGATGTTCGACGAACCGCTCGGCGCCCTCGACCGCACCCTGAAAGAGGAACTGCTCGACGAACTGCGCCGCATCCTGCACGCGGCCGGCGTCCCAGCCATTTACGTCACGCACGACCAGGAGGAGGCCTCCGCCGTCGCGGACCGGCTCCTGCTCCTGCACACCGGGCGCATCGTCCGCGACGGGACTCCCGCCGAGGTCTGGCGCGCGCCCGGTTCGGCGTGGGCGGCGCGCTTCCTCGGGCTGGGGAATATCGTTGAGGGCGTTGTCACGTTGAACGTTGGAAGGTTGAACGTTAAAATCCAGGCCGGCGTTTTCGGGCTGGATTGCGGGCATGCGCATCAGGTTGGGGAGAAAGTCAATTTACTGCTGCGCCCATCCGGGGTCAGCATCGCAGCGGATGGGAATCTGCGCGGGCGCGTGGCGGATGTCCTGTTCCAAAAATCGTATTATCGCGTCACGCTGGAGAACGGACTGGTTTTCCATCTCCCCGAAGCGCCGCAGGTTGGTGCGCGCATCCGGCTGCGCGTGCCGGTCTCTGCGGTGGAGTGCCTGGCCTGAGGCGGTTTGCGCAAAAATAAAACCCCCGGCGTCTTCAAGACGCCGGGGGCGGCTCAACCAGGCCTAGATCATTCCCAGTTCATTCAGGATGGGTCCGATAAAGGCGAGCAGCAGGCCCACGGCCCCAAAGCAGGAGCAGCACACCATCATGATGATGACGATGGCGACCACCCAAGGGTTGGTCGGCTGCGGTGACGATACGGGCGCCCCCGCTGCTTCGGTCACGGTTTAGTAGTAGCCGTAGCTGGTGACGGCGAAGATCATGAAGAGCACATATGCGCAGATCACGCAAAGACCCAGGCCGATTTCCGCGTAGCCCATGATGAGGCCAGCCGTTGCCATGCCGTCGCCGGTGAGCATGCCGCCGCTCTTCTTGATCTCGCTCTTGGCGATGTGGCCGAAGATGATCCCGGCCAGCGAGCCGAGCAGGGGCAGGACGGTGATGCCGGTGATGCCGCCGACCAGGCTGATGATCGCCATCGTGCTGGTTTTGGGACCGGCGGGGGCTGGCGTGTAGGGGGTGGGGGTATAGTCAGACATAACTTCTCCTTTTAGAATATGAATTTGCTAATTATACGCCGAACGCTTCTTTTTGGCGCGATTTCGCAGCCACAGGAAGATCAGTACGGCGAACAGAACCAGGAACACGCCCACCAGGATGGGCAGGACGATGGAGAGGATCGAGACCAGCGTGGCAACCACGTCTTCGAGAATGCTGACCGGGACGTTGCCCGCCCCGCCGGTGGTGGCGGTGATGGCCGGCCGCACTGCCCCTGATTTGACGACATGCACGCTCCCGCCGATGACCAGTCCGCACGCCAGCGCCAGCAGCGGATTGATGTCGGTGACGACGTGCGCGGCGGCGGCGAACACGATCGCGCCTGCCACGGGCCGGATGACGGTCTGGATGATGTCGTTGACGTGGTTCACCGCCGGGATCTTATCCGCCAGCATCTCGATGATGAGCAGGATGCTGAGGAGGATGAGAATCCACGGGTTGGCGAGCAGGTCGTAGGGCGCGTCGAGTTTGATCCAGTCGGTGTAGTGGGCGATGACGCCCACCACCAGCAGCGGGATGTAGGCGTTCAGCCCGGCGCTGGCCGACAGCCCGAAGGCAGTCATGATTCCGAACAAAGCATCCATTGGGACCTCCTGTATTTAACAACTTCTGCATCCGCAGATTTCGCAGATTACGCAGATTTTTTCATTCTCAATCTGCGCAATCTGCTTCATCTGCGGATTGTCATGTTACTTGCCGGCCAGGGGGAAGGCTCCCCATGTGCCGGTCAGCCAGAAGCGCAGCGTGTCGATGCCCGCGATCTGGATCAAGGCGATGGTCAGGCCGGCCAGGAGCGGCAGCCACATCTGGGAATAACTAGTGAAGGCGTTATCCTGCCGCATGAGCATCACCCAGACCATCGTGTACACCATCGTCAGCAGGGCCAGCACGCCGACCGTGCTGATGAACGCCGCCGGGTAGAGCACGATCGGGCTTTCCGTCAGCGTGAGCAGGTCGAGGGCGAGCGTGATGCCCAGCAGCAAGGCGAACGGCTTCAGGCTGGGGAAACTCGTCTTGTCCTCCGCGTCCGCCCAGACGGTCTGGTTGAAGGCCGGCAGGAGCATGAGCGCCATCGCCAGCCCCATCCCGGAGCCGGTCAGGATACGCAGGAGGTTGTTCGGAACGTAAATGTTGGGGATGTTCGCCAGCGCGCCTGGCGAGACGCTTTTGATCAGGTACAGGTACGAGTTGGCGCCGTCCACGCCGAACGCGACGGTCAGCGCTCCCAGGGCGGCGATCACGCTCCAGTGCGGGAGTTTGCACCGCTTTCGTCCAATCACCATCTGGAAGACGATGCCGGTCACCGCGCCCAGGTACATGCCGGTGCAGCGGGCGCACAGGGGCAGTTGGCGGGTCCCGATTTGGAGCGAGCGTTCGTCAATGCGGTGGCAGACGGCGTAGCCGATGGCGTCCGCTTTGCCGAACAGGCCGGGAGGCGTTTCCACCAGCCAGCCGGTGATGACCAGCACGGCGGCCAGGATGACGAAAATTTTGAAGATGGATTTGGTGCGCGGGGGGGACGTTGACATCGGGCAATTATAAGGGTATTTGGGCGAAATGCAAGAAAATGGAAAAATGCGATATGATTGCATCCAAAGGATGATACGAATGAAAAAGAACTTCGTTGCTCTGTCTTTGCTGTTCATCGCTGTTCTGACTGCCTGCGCCGGTTTCGGACCGGCGGCTGCAACTCCCACCCCCACCCCGACCGCCACCGTGACGCCGGTCCCGCCCCCGACCGAGACGCCGACCCCCGCGCCGACGGCCACCCCGTCCTACCCGCCGGAGGGGCGCGGCCCCTCCAACTTCCCCATGGATGTGAACCCGCTGACCGGGCTGGAGGCGGCCGACCCGTCGCTGCTGGAGCGGCGTCCGCTGGCGGTCAAGATTTCCAACCTGCCGCGCTCGGTCCGCCCGCAGTGGGGGCTGTCGCTGGCCGACATCGTGTTCGAGTATTACACCGAGGAAGGCTCCACGCGTTTCATTGCCCTGTTCTACGGGAACAATGCCGACACGGTCGGACCCATCCGCTCGGCGCGCTTCTTCGACGCTCACGTGGTGCGCGGCTACAAGGCGGTGTTTGCCTTCGGCTCGGCTTACGAGAAGGTGCTGAACCGCCTGTTCCGTGCGGAGTTTTACGAACGGCTGGTGATGGAAGGCCCCTATGCGCCGCTGCGCCGTTACGACCCGAACGGCTACAACTACCTGGTGGTGGACACGGCGGCCTTGAGCGCCTATATGGCGACTAAGAACGTGGAGAACGGACGCCAGAACCTGGACGGCATGACCTTCCGCATCGAAGCGCCGGCGGGGAGCCAGCCGGGCGGGAGCGTGACCGTCCGCTATTCCGGCGCGATCTACTGCCGCTGGGACTACGATCCGGCCAGCGGGAAATACCTGCGTTACGCCGACATTGCCAACGACGAGAACGGCGGCCAGAGCGAGCAGTACACCCTGCAGACCGACCGCCTGAACGGGAAGACCCTGGCCTTCGACAATGTGGTTGTCCTGTTCGTGCTCAACGAGTATTACAACGTCAGCCCGGAAGTCATGGACATCCAGTTCAGCGGGAGCGGCGCGGGCTACGCCTTCCGTGACGGGCAGATTTACCAGGTGCAGTGGCGGCGCAGCCCCAACGAAGTCGTCTCGCTGGCCTGGGCCGACGGCACACCGTTCCCGTTCAAGCCCGGCGCGACCTGGTTCGAGGTGGTCGGCCTGCGCTCCGTGGTCGAGCAGACCGCCGATGGCTGGCGGTTCACCCACAAGATGCCGTAAAAGATCCAGGTTGGGTGTCGTTGCGACATCGTCCCCGTACTTTGGGGAGGAGCGGCCTGCGCGACGAAGCAACCCCCCGCCATCCGGGAGACTGCTTCGCACACCGTCCTGCGTTCGGTGCAGGGAAGAACGCTCGCAGCGACACACAAACGGAGTTTCTTGCATTCTTCGCAGTTCATTTTTCTCGAGGAGGTCCCATGAAACGGATTGCTGTCCTGACCGGCGGCGGCGACGCGCCCGGCCTGAACGCGGTCATCCGGGCGGTCGTCAAGACGGCCGTCAACGATTTCGGCTGTGACGTGTTCGGGGTCCGGGACGGGTACGACGGATTCCTCGCCCAGGGCGGCGTCTTCCCCCTGGACCTGGCGGCGGTGCGCGGCATCCTGCCGCGCGGCGGAACCATCCTGGGCACCGCCAACCGCGGCAACCCGTTCGCCCGGAAGGTGATGCGCGGCGGGAAGGAAGTCGTGCTGGACATTTCCGGCGACCTCGTGGCGGCCATCAAGAAACTCAAACTGGACGCGGTCGTCGTCATCGGCGGCGACGGGACCCTGCGCGTGTCCATGGAATTGTGCGAGCGGGGCGTGCCGGTCGTCGGCGTGCCAAAGACGATTGACAACGATGTGGGCGGGACGGAGATCACCTTCGGTTTCGACACTGCCCTGATGATCGCCACCGAAGCGCTTGACCGCCTGCACACCACGGCTGAGTCGCATCACCGCGTCATGGTGCTGGAACTGATGGGCCGCGACGCCGGTTTCATTGCCCTGCACTCCGGCGTGTCCGGCGGCGCGGACGTGATCCTGATCCCGGAGATTCCCTTCAAATTCGAGGCGGTCATCCAAAAGGTGCGCCAGCGGGTGGAGCGCGGCTCCCACTTTAGTCTGATCGCCGTCTCGGAGGGAGCCAAACCGGCGGGCGGGCGGCAGGTCTTCTCGCGCGGCGGGGACGCGGTTTACGTGGCGCGGCTGGGAGGCATCGGGCAGGATGTGGCGCAGTATGTTGATTCACAGGGTTTCGAGTCGCGCGTCACCGTGCTGGGACACATCCAGCGCGGCGGCAGCCCGACGGCCTTCGACCGCTGGCTGGCCACGCGCTACGGCGCGGCCGCGGTCCGCACGGCGGCGGCAGGCGGATTTGGCCGCATGGTCGCGCTCCGCAACGCGCAGGTGATTGACATCCCGTTGAGCGAGGCGCTGGCGGTCCCCAAGCGCGTGGACGTGGACGGCGACGCCGTCCGCACGGCGCGAGGAATTGGGATTTCGTTTGGGGATGAATAACCCCAACCCCCTCCCCGGCCCTCCCCCATCCTGAACTTCGGATGGGGGAGGGTGGTCGGAGGCCGGGTGGGGGTTAAAAGCGGAAGGCCGCCTTGTTCAGGCGGTCTTCCTGTTCGCGCTGTGGCATCTTTCGCTGAGAAACTTACTTCAGAGCGAGGAGGGATGCCACAGCGCTGCGTTTCAGACTACTATCCATTTTGGGCACCACCTCCTCTTCTGTAAGGATGGCGGGTTGGCGGTTGCCCCCTGGCAAAGTGAGTATCACACAAATTAAATCGGATGTCAATGGCGTGACAAGTCGTGGGACAAGTCTATAGACTTGTCCTACAGACTTGTCCTACTGGAGAATGATCCTCACGTCCGCGGCCAGCGCGCCGGCGGGCAGCACCATCAGCGGATTCACGTCCAGTTCGGCGATGTCGGGGCAGTCGGCGGCAAGTTGCCCGATGCGGACGATTGTCTCCACCAGCGCGGACCGGTCGGCGGGGGGAGCGCCGCGCAGACCGTCCAGCAGTTTCGCCGAGCGCACCTCGCCGATCATCTCCTCGGCGTCCTGCCGCGAGAGCGGCGCGAGCCGGAAACTGACGTCGGCCAGCGCCTCCACGTACACGCCGCCCAGCCCGAACATGACCAGCGGACCGAAGGCCGGGTCGCGCTTCACGCCGACGATGACCTCCTGTCCGCCCGCCACCATCTGCTGGACCTGCACGCCGCGGATGTCCGCTTTTGGATGTGCGGCGCGGGCGCGCGTGACGATGGCCTGCCAGCCCTGCCGCGCCGCGGCTTCGTCCGGCACATTCAGCAGCACGCCGCCCACGTCCGTCTTGTGCAGAATGTCGGGGGAGGCGAGTTTGAGCGCCACCGGGAAGCCGATGGTTTTGGCGAATTTTGCGGCTTCGTCGGCGGAGGTTGCCAGCATGTCTTTTGGCGTCTGGATGCCGTACGCTTCGAGCAATGCGCGGCCGGCGGCGGCGTCGAGGGCGGAGAGGCCGGTTCGACGCGCGGCAGACAACAGGTCCCGCGCCCGGGCCGGGTTCACATCCGCAGGCCGGACCGGGAGCGGGTGTTCCGTTTCCAGCCAGCGGGCGCGCTGGCGCATCACGCGCAGGGCTTCCACGGCTTCCTCGGGGAAACGATAAACGGGCAGGCGGGCGGCGTCGGCGGCGGCGAAGGCGTCATCGAGGCTGGCCTGGCCGAACAGGCAGGCCAGCACGGGTTTCCCCTTCGGGGACGATGTGGCGGGCTTTTTCTCGCGCAGGGCCGCGGCGATGGAAGCGATCACGAGCGCCGGGTCCTGGACGCGGGTTGGCACGTGGATGACGATGACGCCGTCGTTGGCGGGGTCGTCGAGCAGCGCTTCGAGGGCGCGGCGGTAGTGGCTCTCGTTCGCGCCGCCGAGCATGTCCACCGGGGCGCTCACGCAGGCTTCCGGGTGGAGCAGGCCGCGCAGCGCGGACTGGGTCTCGGGGCCGGTGCGCGCCAGCGTGAGACCGGCGGGGTTGAGGGCGTCGGCAGCCAGGGCGGAGGGGCCGCCGGCGTTGGTCAGGATGGCGATGCGGCCGCCGCGCGGCAGGGGCTGGGAGGCCAGCGCCAGCGAGGCGTTGAGCAGGCTGCTCATGCTGTCGAGTTCGAGGATGCCGGTCTGTTTGCAGGCGGCGCGGAAGGCGGCGTGCGCCCCGGCCAGCGCGCCGGTGTGCGAGGCGGTGGCGGCCTGTCCGCTTTGGGTGCGCCCGGCCTTGAGCGCCAGCACGAACTTGTGCGCGCAGGCGTGACGGGCCGCGTCCACGAACGCCGCGCCGTCGCGCACGTCTTCGAGATACAGCGCGATGACCCGGCTGCGGTCGTCCTCGGCGAGGTAGTGGAGCAGGTCGGTCTCGTCCACGTCCACTTTGTTGCCGATGCTCAGGAAGCGGCTGAAGTCGAGACGGCGCGCCTGCGCCCAGTCAATGATGCCGCCGCACAGCGCGCCGGATTGTGAGACGAAATCAATGTCGCCGCGCCCGGTCATCTCGCGGACGAAGGTGGTGTTGAGCGGCGTGTGCATGTCAATCACGCCGATGCCGTTCGGACCGATGAGCCGCATCCCGTAACGGCGGGCGATCTCCAGGCTGACGCGTTCGCGTTCCGCGCCCTCCGGCCCGATCTCGCGGAATCCGCCCGAGAGGATGACCGCGGCCTTGATCCCGCGTTTGCCGCAATCTTCGAGCGTGGAAGGGACGGCCGCGGCCGGGATGAGGATGGCGGCCAGGTCCACCGGGTCGGGGACGGCGAGGATGCTGGCGTAGCATTTCCTTTCCAGAATTTCCTCGGCCTTCGGGTTGACGGGATAGACCGGGCCGGGGAATCCGTAGCGCGGATGGACGAGATTTTCGACGATGCCGTATCCGAGTTTGGACGGGTCGCTGCTCGCGCCGATGACGGCTACGCCTTTCGGCTGGAAGAAGGGGGCGAGGGTGCGGGGGTCGGGTCGCATGGATGTTCCTTGTGTCAGCCTTGCGAAGGTTGTCTTTCGGGCGTAAACTCATTCAGGCTCGAACCTTCGCAAGGGTTTGGAGTGTTCGAGTTGTGTTAGTATAGCATGTGCGGTTGGCAGCCGCAATGAAAAAAGATTCACCGCGAAGGTACGACCCCCAAAGAACGGGGGCCGGCGCACGCGAAGAATTCTTGGGGTCGCGAAGAGTTCCTTCGCGGGTAATGAAAAATCTTCGCGACTTCGCGGTTCAAACTAAAAAACCAGAGACTCTCTGACACTTTTTGAGAGTTCCGGCAAGCGGCGCAGGGTTATCCTTTGCAAAACTTTTGGAGGAGGTGCGCATGAAACGCACGAACTTGCTCTGGATCACGGCGCTCGTATTGGGCTGGCTGTTCGACTTCCTGTTCTGGAAGCACACGCCGGGGATCAATTTCGCCGTCTACGCGGTTCTCTGCCTGGGGGGCGGATTCCTCGTGCTGGCATTGAATGGGATCAAGCCCGCGTGGAAGTCGCTGCTCCTGCTCGCGCCCATCCTGTTCTTCGCGGCGATGACCTTCGTCCGGCGGGAGCCGATGAGCCTGTTCCTGGCCTACGCCTTCACGCTGACGCTGATGGGCATCCTCGTCCAGACGTACCTGGGCGGGCGCTGGCTGAAATACAGCCTGTCCGATTACGTCGTCAATTTCTTCAAGATGATGGGAAGTTTGATCGCGCGTCCGATCATCTTCCTGACGGAGCGGAAGAAGCAGGAAGGTGAATCGCCCGACCCGGCCGCGCCCGCGCCCCGGTCCGGGTGGAAGCGGACGTGGGCCGTGCTGCGCGGACTGCTGATCGCGCTGCCCATCGTCGCCGTATTCGCCGCGTTGCTGTCGTCCGCCGATTTGATCTTTGCCGAGCGGCTGGATGAGTTCATAAAAATGTTCCGGCTGGAAAAATTGCCGGAGTACATCTTCCGCCTGATCTACATCCTGATTGGCGCGTACATGCTGGCGGGGCTGTTCCTCCACGCCGCGCAGAAGAGCCGGGACGAGAGCCTGATTGGCGAGGACAAGCCGCTCGCGCCAGCGTTCCTCGGGTTCACCGAGGCGGCGGTGGTGCTGGGCGCGGTGAACCTGCTGTTCCTGGCCTTCGTGTTCGTCCAGTTCCGCTATTTCTTCGGCGGGCAGGCGAACATCAGCGTGGAGGGGTACACATTCTCGGAGTACGCCCGGCGCGGCTTCGGCGAACTGGTGATGGTGGCGGTCTTCAGCCTGCTGATGTTCCTGAGCCTGAGCGCGGTGACGAAGCGCGAGACCGCCGCGCAGCGCTGGACTTTCTCGGGGCTGGGCGTGCTGCTCGTGGCGCTGGTGGGCGTGATGCTTTTCTCGGCTTTCCAGCGGCTGTCGCTCTACGAGGCGGCGTACGGATTTTCCCGGATGCGGACGTATCCGCACGTCTTCATGATCTGGCTCGGCATCCTGCTGGCGGCGGTGGCCGTGCTGGACATTTTGCGCAAAGAACGCTTCTTCGCGCTGGCGGCCATGCTGGCCTCGGTCGGCTTCGCCTTGACCTTGACCCTGCTCAACGTGGACGGCTTCATCGTCCGGCAGAACATTGCGCGGGCGGCGGATGGGGAAGGGCTGGATGTGCCGTACCTGGCCTCGCTCTCCACGGACGCGGTCCCGGCGCTGGCCGCGGCCTACACGGACGAGTCGCTGCCCGGCTATACGCTCGACGCCGTCGGCGCGGCGCTGGTCTGCTGGCAGTACCGCAATTCCGGCGACGGCGACACGGACTGGCGCGCGTTCACGCTCTCCGGCTGGCTGGCGGAGCAGGCGCTGCAACAGGCGCGGCGGAATGTGAACTCCCAACTGTCGGGGTACCGGATTTCGGACAGCGACTACCCGGCGAAGGTGCTCACGCCGGGGAGCATCTACTACGAGTGTTATCAGACGTATTCAGATTGAGAGGAAGTTGATTTGAGCAACAGCCGGGCAGGAGAGATCCTGTCCGGCTGTTGGTTTGTGGTGGTACAGCCCCGCAAAAACAGACTCGGCCAACCACTTGCTTTTTGTATGTTTTGTGCTATTATTATGAAAATTTAATCTGGGAGTGTGGATATCATGAGATCACTGGGGAGCAGACATCGGAGACCGCCTAGGAAATTAATTGCTCTTATTGTGCCATTTATAGGCTCGTTTTTATTTCTTTTCTTGCTGGGCTCTTGTGGAGGAAATGGCCCGATAAACGGAGTTGCGACTTGGACACCACGTCCATCTGCAACGGCGACGTGTCCATCCAATATTCAACTTTCCACTCCAGACGGATATAGAACTACTTCAAGAATGATCGTGATTTTATATGATCCTTGGTCAATTGGTGATCAATCGCTGGAAATGGAAAATGGGGACAAGATCACCGACATTCCTCTATTTGTAAGTAGAATTATTCCTGATCTAATGGGGTCAAGTGACCTCGTTTCAGTTTTTCAGCTTGGCTATGATTCATTTAACGATGCGAGAGTCTTGAGGCTTAATTCATATATCACCCCTCCTGAACTGTATGCAGTACCATCGCCTTTTGCGACATTAACACCTCTTCCTCCTACAACTACCCCTGAAATTGGCTATGGAGGTGTTGCAACCAAAAAAGCTATTCAAGTACATAATACTGCAAAACCTGCCACCGAGACGGCGAACAATGCCATTTATAATTGCCAGAAAGATTTATGGAATAATATTATTGCAGCAACAGCTACAGCGTGGGAACAAATAGATAGCAACGAGGTCAATCGCATAGGGACTGCAGTCGCAGGCGACATTAAGAATGCCGAGGTGAGCAGAGGAAGAACCGATGAGTTGTATAATGGGGGACTATATTGGGGATTATCCTTTGCCACACAAGACCTAGAAACATATTGCGGGAATTACGCTGATTGTATACTGATTATTATTGACGATTTACATACTTGGGGCAAACATAACCCAGACAATTTATATATTAACTTAAATTATGTGAGTAAGGTTTATGTAATTATGCCCGATTGTCGCGACATTAATCAACCAGACTGTGCACAATTGCAAACGTATTGGGATTCTGAGTTTCCAGGCCTTGGAGTAAATTTGGACGAGAGAGTCTATTTGAACGGAGAACGTGTTGAAATTAACCTAATTCAAGCGATCGGGAGGTAGACATGTTGCAATTTCTATACGATCTTGCTAATTGGCAGTACTTCGGGATCTTTGCAATAATTTGGTTGGTCGTTGATCTCGTCTGGATTGGCAGATGGAGAGATCTTCTGTCCCGTATCAACAAATTGATTACCAAGCCTTGGGTCTTTAAGAAAGATGATGACCCCAAAAATCCGAAACTATACCCAAGAGAACTTCTTGAAAATTTGGCTCAGCGAAATGTTATAACAAGAGCCGCTCCAGAGCCAACGACGGACTCGCCAATAGTATTGAGATTGAAAAAATGGTTTACAGAGGTAGGAGACCGTATTTTCAAAGAAGGATCTCCCCTAAGAGCTTTAGGCTATATTCTAGCTTTAGCCTTTTTTATCTTCTTCTTGTTTGCAGATGCAGTCACCATCGCGAATACATTAGTACTTATGGGCTTGGTTTCGCCTGATTTACCTTCCCTCCTACAAAGATTGGATCTTGCGATTCTAGGCGGCGCATTATTGGCGGCGGTAGTGGGAGTGTGGATACTCATTGAAATGTCTGGTAAAGGTGAATTAATTGAGACTGAAGAATTGACTGACGCACAAAAGAAGATGTTTAAAGGGCTATCGGTACTGGTGACATTGTTTGCGGTTGTAGTAATGATCGCTCTTGCAGTTCAAAGATTAATCTCCCTTGGTATGTTGGCTGCCAGCCCAACGACTGATTTAATATTATCGTTCGTTTTATATGGCCTTCTTGCAATTAACAGTTCTTTTGCAGCTGCCATTACCTATCAGCCAGCAGCTTTGGGCATGTTAGTGCTAATTTACCTGCTGATTGGGCTCCTCGTTAGTATTTTGCCAGCCCTGACATTTCTTTTCGATCTCCTGTGGAGATTCGTTTATGTTGTCATTGATGTGACACTTTGGGCTCTCTTAACCCCCATTATTGCTATACCTTATGTGATTGGCAAAATATTCCATTGGATTTAGTCTGTTCCACAATCGTGAAGTTCCAAATTAATAACATTCAAACATGTCCCGTCCTGATTAAGGATGGGGCATGTTTTTATTTTTTTGTAAGATTGTCCTTGGGCTTTTTGGTTGATCTTTTATGTAAATAGGGTTTTAATACAGCAATTCCTACAATTGAAAAAAGAACAAAAGCCAAAAGAAATTCAGTGAAAATTCCTTTTGCTTTGAAGGTATTTTCTATGTTGAATCTAGCCACCTGACAGTTTCGTAAAAAGGTGTTGATCGGCGAGCAAAACCGAGTAAATTAGGTTTCCACCACGAAACCGAATCCTTGGAGCTGCCGA
>WOUS01000025.1 GCA_009772985.1 Anaerolineaceae bacterium | reverse complement strand
CCAGCTTCCGTTTTGTCCGCTTTGTTTTGGCGGGTTGTTGAGTGGCAATGTGGGCATGGAATCATATCCCTATTTTAGCCCACCTTTTTAGCCACTCCCTGCGAATACATTTTGCCGGAAGAAAGAAACCAGGCTCCCAATTGGGAACCTGGCTTTGACTCGCTTGATTATTTCTTCTTCCCAAACTTCTTCTTCAAAATATCCTCCAGCGTTGGCTGGCCGAGCTCCTGCAAGAGATTACTTGACGCTCACCAGCGCCGCCTGGACGATGACGCGGTAGCGATAGGTGCTCGTGTCCGCATCCCAGGAGCGGCAGGTGGTCAACGTCAGCCACGGCGTATCCTTGTGCTGGAAGGCCGCCACGGTCGAGTCAGGCCGGACCTGGGTCACGCTCCGCACTTCGTAGACGTATTGCTGCCCCCAGGCATGGACGATGACCCGGTCGCCGTACCACAGCGTGTTCAGGTAGACGAACGGCCCGGCGGAATTGTCGGCGTTCCAGACATGCCCGGTGATGACCGAGTTGCCGCTCCAGGTCGGGAAGGCGGTCCCTTGCAGCCAGCCGGCATTCCGACCGAGCCAGGAGACATCCCAACTGCCGTTGGCCTGCGGGATGCCGACGATGTCCATTTGCACGCCCAGGCGCGGGATCTCCAGCCGCAGGTCGCTGGCGGCGTAGGATACGGCCTGGGGCGGGAGGGCAGATACCCGGTCCGGGGCGAAGCCGGTGGCGGGCAGGGCCGGGGCGGGCGCGCCAGCTCCGACCGTGAAGTTGACCGCCGTATTCGTCCCGCCATTGAGCGGGTTGCCGCTCAAATCCCAGATGGAGGCCATACCGCAGACGTACAGGCGGTACTGTCCGTTTGCCAGAGGCGCATAAGCCGAGTAAATAGTGAGCGTGGCGGTGAACGTGACCGCATCGTACGTTATGCCGCTGATTTCGATCCATTCATCATCGGGTCCAATAACATGGTCACTATCGCAGATGCCCGGCGAAGTGACATCCGTATCGAAGACACCGTTCGGGCCCGGGCGCAGCAACAGGTAGTTCCATAACGATCTGGCGGAATGTTGGCTGCCGTCACCCAGAACGTTTTCGCTGAACTGCACCAGCAGCGTGGATGGGCCGGCGGTCAGGTTGGCCCCGTCAGAGGGCGGGACGGACCCGGTCCCAAAGACCACCGTCGGAGAGGTGTAATCCGGCTCATGCAAGAAGATGTCCGCTGTTCCATTCGTATCCCCGGCCACCAGGTTGCTGGCGTTAGACGTAAACGCCACGTAGCGCCCGTCGGAGGAGATGGAGGGGTAATATGAATTATTGTTCCCCTGCACTCCACTCGAATCGACCGAGAGGCGCGTCGTCGCGCCGGTCGTGCGGTCATGCACGAAGACATCCTCAGACCCGTTCGTATCCCCGCCCACCATGTTGCTGGCGTAGGACTTGAACGCCACGTAGCGCCCGTCGGAGGAGATGGAGGGGGAATATGAATCGCTGTTCCCCTGCACTCCACTCGAATCGACCGAGAGGCGCGCCGTCACGCCGGTCGTGCGGTCGTGCACGAAGATGTCCGGCACCACGTTCGTATCCCCGGCCACCAGGTTGCTGGCGAAGGACTCGAACGCCACGTAGCGCCCATCGGAAGAGATGGAGGGGGCATATGAATCATTGATTCCCTGCGCCCCGCCCGAATCGACCGAGACGCGCGTCGTCGCGCCGGTCGTGCGGTCGTGCACGAAGATGTCCTCAAACCCGTTCGTATCCCCGCCCACCAGGTTGCTGGCGATGGACTCGAACGCCACGTAGCGCCCGTCGGAAGAGATGGAGGGGGAATATGAACCGCCGTTCGCCTGCACTCCGCCCGAGTCCACCGAGACGCGCGCCGTCGCGCCGGTCGTGCGGTCGTGCACGAAGACATCATACGCCCCGTTCGTATCCCCGCCCACCAGGTTGCTGGCGTCGGAGTAGAACGCCACGTAGCGCCCGTCGGAAGAGATGGAGGGGGAATATGAATCGCTGTTCCCCTGCACTCCGCCCGAATCGACCGAGAGGCGCGTCGTCGCGCCGGTCGTGCGGTCGTGCACGAAGATGTCCGACACCCCGTTCGTATCCCCGCCCACCAGGTTGCTGGCGTAGGAGTAGAACGCCACGTAGCGCCCATCGGAAGAGATGGAGGGGGAAGATGAATCTCTGTTTCCCTGCACTCCGCCCGAATTGACCGAGACGCGCGTCGTCGCGCCGGTCGTGCGGTCGTGCACGAAGACATCCTCAGACCCGTTCGTATCCCCGGCCACCAGGTTGCTGGCGTTAGACGTAAACGCCACGTAGCGCCCGTCGGCAGAGATGGAGGGGGAATATGAAGCATTGTTTCCCTGCGCTCCGCCCGAATCGACCGAGACGCGGGTGGTGTCGCCTTCGGCGGCCAGGGCCGCGCCTGGCAGGGCAAGGAGAACAACCGCCAGCAGCGCGATGGAAAGCGCCAGCCTTGCATTACGTTGGATGAGTGGTAATTTCATACTGCCTCCCGAAAAAATAATCCCGCCAGACGGATATGCCTGACAGGAAAAAGCGATGTTAGAAAAGATTAACCGCTTTGACAGAATGTCAGGATGTGTCCGACTGTACGATGTTGTGAATTCAGTACCATTTTACAGGGAATACCCGGATACAGCAAGCATTTTTGCGGGCAAATCTCTTTTCGTTCCAGCGCGCCGCGCCGGAATGCGCGCGGTCGCAAAAAAAGACTTCCGAAGTCTATAAGACTTCAGAAGTCTGGCTACACTACTTCTTCTTGCTGGCCTTCCCAAACTTCTTCTTCAAAATATCCTCCAGCGTCGGCTGGCCGATCTCCTGCAGTTCGTAGCGCACGCGCTGGCTGGGCTTGTTGATCTTGATGATGCGCGTCAGGTCAATCGGCGTGCCGATGACGACTAAATCTACATCAGATGCGTTGATGGTGGCTTCCAGGTCGCGCGTCTGCGCTTCGCCGTAGCCCATGGCCGGCAGGATGGGACCGGTCTTCGGGTATTTGACATACGTCGCGGCAATGGACTTGACCGCGAACGGGCGCGGGTCCACGATCTCTTTCGCGCCGAAGCGTTTGGCAGCCACGTAACCCGCGCCGTAGGCCATCTCGCCGTGGGTCAGGGTCGGGCCGTCTTCGATGACCAGCACGCGTTTCCCCAAAATGGCGGACGGATTGTCCACGAACAGCGGGGAGGCGGCTTCGATGACAGTCGCTTTGGGGTTCAGGGAGCGCAGGTTCTCGCGCACCTTGATGACCGCCTGCGGGTCGGCGGTGTCCACCTTGTTGATGACGATCACGTCCGCGTCGCGGCTGTTGACTTCGCCGGGATGGTACATGCTCTCATGGCCGGGGCGGTGCGGGTCGGCCACAACGATCTTCAGGTCCGAGACGTAGAACGAGAAGTCGTTGTTGCCGCCGTCCCACAAAACGATGTCCACTTCCTTCTCGGCGGCGCGCAGGATCTTCTCGTAGTCCACGCCCGCATAGACGATGACGCCGTTGTCAATGTGCGGTTCGTATTCCTCGCGCTCCTCGATGGTGCACTCGTGCTTGTCGAGGTCGGCGTAGGTGGCGAAGCGCTGGACTTCCTGCTTGACCAGGTCGCCGTAGGGCATGGGATGGCGGATGGCGGCCACTTTGTAGCCCATGCTGATGAGGATGGCGGCCACGCGGCGGGTGGTCTGGCTCTTGCCCGAACCGGTGCGCACCGCGCAGATGGAGACAACCGGCTTGGTGGACTTGACCTGGGTGAGTTTCTCGCCCATCAGGCGGAAGTCCGCGCCGGCGGCCAGCACCATCGAAGCCTTGTGCATGACCACTTCGTGCGGAACGTCGCTATAGGCAAAGATCACCTGCTCGACCTTGAGATCTTTGATGAGTTTCAGCAGGTCGGTCTCGGCATGGATCGGGATGCCTTTCGGATATTGTTTCCCAGCCAGGGCGGCGGGATAGGTGCGGCCTTCGATGTCGGGGATCTGGGTCGCAGTGAAAGCCACCACTTCATAATCCTTGTTGCCGCGGAAGGCAACATTGAAGTTGTGGAAGTCGCGCCCGGCGGCGCCCATGATGAGGGTACGAATTGGCATAGGTTTTCTCCTGTTGATACGTTTTCAAGTTTGCACGTTTTCACGTTTGCACGTTTCAACATGCTAACGTGAAAACGTGTGAACGTGTCAACGTGTCAAAGTGTTACATAACTTCCGGCGCTTCGATGCCCAACAACTGAAGCGCATTGGCAAGAACAATCTTCGTCGCGGTGACGAGACGCAGGCGCGCTTCCCGGACCTCGGGACTGGCCTGCACAACCGGGCAGGCGTCGTAGAAACTGGCAAACGCCTTGGCAATATCATAGGCGCTGCTGGCAATGATGAGCGGCTTGTAGTCCGCCGCGGCGCGCTGGACCTCGGACGGGAAGCGCGAGATCATGTCAATCAACTGGATTTCCGCCGGTGCGAGATCGTAATCGAACGCAACGTTCAAACGTTCAAACGTGGAAACCTGCGAACGTTTCAGGATCGAGTTGCAGCGCACGTGCGCGTACTGGATATACGGCGCGGCCTGGCCGTTGAAATCCAGCGCCGTCTGCCAGTCGAATGTGACCAGGCGGGTGTTCTCGCGCGCCAGGATCGGATACTTGAGCGCGCCCAACCCGACGGCTTTTGCCACCACTTCGAGCTGCTCCTCGGTCAGGGCCTGGTTCTTCTTGTGCGCTTCTTCCTTCGCCCGGGAGGTGGCCTCACGCAGCAGGTCTTCCAACAGCACCACCGTCCCTTCACGCGACGACATGACCACGTTGCCGGGCAGGGTCACCAGTTCATAAGAGATGTGTCCGCACTTCTGCGCCTGCTCGTATCCGGCGATTTCCAAAATCTTGAATACCTGCGTAAAATGCAGCGACTGGCGCACGTCCACCAGATAGAGTGACTTTTCCAAATCGGGATAATCCGCGAACTTATGCTTCACCAATGCCAGGTCTTCGGTGGCGTAGAGCGCCGTCCCGTCCGAACGCAGGATGACCGCCGTGCGGAACAGTTCCTTCGCCAGGCCGAGCGCCTCGTCAATCTTGACGATCACTGCCCCACCCTGCGGACGTTCGTCTGTGGCGATGCCGCGCCGGACGAGTTCTTCCACAATTTCCTTGCCCGGCTTTTCTTCCTGGCTGTTGAAATAATAGACATCGAAGCGCACATCGAGGGCGGCGTACATCTGGCGGAAGCCTTCCAGCGACCATTCGCGCGTCCGCTCCCAGAGAGCCGCCACTTCGGGGTCACGCTGGTCCCAGCGGGCGTAGACGGCGCGCACCTCGGCTTCGAGGTCGGGATTTTCTTCCAGGCGGCGGGTCGCTTCGGCGTAGACTTCGCCCATCCATTTGGTGATGTCCGCCGCGGGCTGCTCGCCATTGTGGAACTTCAGGTAGCCCCACAGCCACTTGATGACGTGCAGGCCCATGTCGCCGGGATAATTGGCGCGCACTACGTCGTTCCCGGCGAACTCCAGGATGCGGCAAATGGCGTCGCCCAGGATCGTGCCGCGCAGGTGGCCGACGTGGAAAGCCTTGTGCGTGTTCGGGTGGGAAAACTCCAGCATGACGCGCGACCCGGTCCGAGGTCCGGCCCCGAAACCGGTTTTCTGTTCCAGGACGGTATCCACCACGCGGCGGGTATATTCGGATGTGGCAAAATACAGATTGAGATAACCCTTCACCGCTTCGACGCGGCTGATGCCCGGCACGTCGCTCACCGGACCGGCAGCCTGTTCCGCGATTTCCTGGGCGCGCTGCGGCACGACTATCTTTTTCCCGGCGCGCGCCTCGGCGGCCGCGGTGGCAAAGAATGACGTGCTGATGCCCCACTCCCCGCTGTAGGGAATCGGCTTCCAGTCCAGCGCGGCGAGCGGGATGTCGTTCGCCGCGCAGAAGATTTTGATCTTCGCTTCGATGGTTTGTTGTTCGGTAAGAAACATGTCTGTTTGTGTGTAAGACAAGTCTCAGACTTGTCCTACCATCTCCGGCGAAATTATATCACCCCCGTAGGGGGTATCATTCCAAACCCTAAAGGTCTGGCAGACCTTTAGGGTCTCCAATAACCACAAAAGCGGGAGGCCCATCGTTCCGGGCGCTCCCGCTCAAGGTTTTTGCAAGCCGCGAACTCAGGACTATTTCTTCGCGGTGGTCTTACGCGTGGTCGTCTTCTTTGTTTCGGTTTTCTTTTCGGTTTTCTTGGCGGCGGTCTTCTTGGGTTCCGCTTTCGGTTTCGCTTCGGCCTTCGGCTCCGCCTTGACGGCTGCCCGTTTGCGCGGGGCTGCTTTCTTCCCCTTCGGGGACGATGTGGCGGCGGGTACCGCCTCGGCAACGGGTTTCACCTGCGCAGGTGCGGCCTGGACCGGTCCCATCTTCGCGAACTGTTTCATCAGGCGGCTCTTGCGGCGGGCGGCGTTGTTCTTGTGGATCACGCCCTTTTCCGCGGCCTTATCCAGCGCGCTGACGGCCTTCAGGAGTTGTTCTTTCGATTCAGGCGCAGAAGCGTCCATCGCGACGCGGGCTTCTCTGACCGCGATGCGGGCCTGGCCGCGATAGGCGCGGTTGCGCAGGCGGCGCTTGTCATTCTGCCGGTTACGTTTGATTTGAGACTTGATATTAGCCAACTTACTTCCTCCAAAAAATTTCCTTGCATTTGCACGGCGGGATATTTTACAGCACGGCGGGGAATCTGTCCAGTTAATAGAAGCGGGTTTTTAAGGCTTGGCCCAACGCAAATAAATTCACGCCGTGCGCGTTTCCGCCTTCCCGTCCACAAGAAAGACACAGAGACTTTAAAATCTCCGTGTCCTGATGCCGGGCAGAAAAACGATTACGCGACCTTCTCGAACTTCTCGGCCGGTACGCCGCACACCGGGCAGTTGTCGGTCATTTTGCCTTCGTGGGTATATCCGCAGACCGGGCAGACGTAGTAATCGCCCTCCGGCAGGTCCTTGCCCTGGCCGAATACTTCGGCGGCCTGGCGATACAGCGCTTCGTGGATCTTCTCCACTTCCAGCGCCCAGCCGAAGGAACGGGCGGCGCGCTGGTTGCCTTCGGTTTCCGCTTCGGCCAGCATGGGCGGGTACATGCTGACCACTTCGTAATTCTCCCCGCTGATGGCGGCCTGCAGGTTCTCGGCCGTGGACTGGACGCCGTCCATTGCCCGGAAGTGGTTGAGGGCATGGACCGTCTCGGCGTGGGCCGCGGCGCGGAAGAGTTTGGCGATCTGGGGGAATCCATCCTCTGCAGCCTTTTTGGCAAACGCCAGGTATTTCCGGTTGGCCTGCGACTCGCCGGCAAAAGCGGTTTTCAAGTTATCAATGGTTTTTGACATGGGGTTCTCCTCACGAATAAAAATGGTGGATGGAACTGGTCACTCTGACTGATTATACTCAAATTATCCCCGCAAGCGGTTGACGCACATCACAAGAACAGGTATGATGAAAATGCCTCAGGCTGGCCGGACGGTCGCGGTCCCGCGCTTCGGCGCGAGGTCGAGGAAAGTCCGCACTCCACAGAGCACGGCGCCGGGGAGACCCGGGGCGGGGAAACCTGCCGGATCGGGCCACAGAAACAGACTGCCCGCAAGGGCGAGGGTGAAAAGGCGGTGTAAGAGACCACCGGCGTCCGCAGCAATGCGGACGGCCAGGCAACCCCCGCCGGGAGCAAGGCCACGCAGGGACGAGACGCTGCTCGCGTCGTCATCAGTCCCGGGTAGGCCGCCCAGAGAGATGACCGCCCAGGCACGCGGGCCGGGATGACACCTTCGGGCGTAAACCGGAATCCAACTGCTGGACAGAATGCGGCTTACAGGCCAGCCTGAGGTACATCCAAAAACAAAAATCAAAAGAGGCCCCGCGGCTGCCGCGTCCCACCTGACCCTGCGCGTCACCGCGGAGTTCGCCCTCCCCGTCGAAGCGGACCTCATCGCCGAGGCGCACAAACTCTGTGAAAGCCTGGGCAAAAACCATGACCGAATCTGAAATCGTTCTCTACGGAACCGCCTGGTGCGGAGGTTCGCGGCGCGCCCGCCTGCTTCTCGACCAGCACCGCATCCCCTACTGCTGGGTGGACATCGAGGCCGACGAAGCGGCTGCCCGCGTGGTGGAGGGCATCGCCGGCGGCTATCGCAGCGTGCCGACCCTGGTCTGGCCCGACGGCTCGGCGCTGGTGGAACCGTCCAATGATGAAATGGCAAAAAAACTGGGCATCACGCTTCGGTGATACCCAGTGTGAGTCAGGCCTGCCGGGGGGTCCGGCGGCGCCCGCCGAAAAAGGTCAGCACGGCGCGCACTCCCACGGCGATCAACGCCACGAGCGAGAACATGCTTGCCAGCATGATGAGGATCAGGTGGGTGTCGGTCAGCCGGCGGGCAATCGCCGGCGGGTGGATTTTGATCTGGCGGCCGAGGCCGCGCACGAATTCCTGGCGCGGCGGGACCGGCTTGAATACGCCCGCCAGCCGGTTTTCCACCGAGGCGTAAGTCGCTTTCGAAGCGTCAACGAATCGTTTTGCTGCTCCCATCGCACACTCTCCTTACTCGAACCCTTGCAAGCCGGAGCCTTCCAGTTCGTCCCGTAACGCCAAAAGGGTACGGTGGTAGAGGCTTTTCACGGCGCCTTCGCTGCGGCCCATGATCGCGCCAATCTCCGCATTGGACATATGCTCGACGAATTTCAGGATGAGCAGGTGCTGCCGTTCCGAGGGCAGGTGGCGGATCAGGCGGAGCAGGGCTTCCCTCTCCTGGGTCAGCACCAGGGCGGATTCCGGAGGCTCGCCCTTGTAGTGCAGGTGCGAGGCGTCGTCGAGAGGGATCTCCTGGTGGCGGCTGCGATCGCGGTGCCAGTTGGCGATCAGGTTGTGCGCGATGCGGTACAACCAGGCCGAGAACGGCAGGCCGCGGTCGGTATAGTTGTGGATGTGGTGCAGGGCGCGGTGGAAGACACGGGCGGTCAGGTCTTCGGCGTCGTGCACGTTCCCGGTGCGGTAGTACACGTAGTTAAAAATCCGCGTGACGTACTGCTCGTATAACTCGCCAAAGGCCTCCCGGTCACCCTGCGAAGCGCGCGCCAGGACTTCTTCTTCTTTTTTCTCCGGCAATTGGGTCACCTTTCCGGAGGGGGTTGAATACCATAACCCCTCCGGGTCTGGGAAGTTTCAGGCCGAGTATATCATGTTATAATTCTCGCTCACCGGGGACGTGTCCCCGATCTCCGGGGATGACAGGCTTCGACGGAAGAGGCTGGTCCCGGAATGCGAGCCGAGTGGCGCCGAACTCGTTAAACCAGCGCAAACAATCAAGTGCCAATCGCACTTCCTACGCCGCTATGCCCCTCGCTGCGTAAGCAGCAGGAGTAAACGGCCGGTCTCCTCGAGAGGCCGCGTCCACCCATCCCGTACTCCGCCCGGTGAAGGGATTGGGCGTCACAAAGGCGGAGTGCCGCGCACGATGCCGCTGACTGCGTGAAAGAGGGCCTTCGGGTCCGAGCGGCTGGCTTGCAGGTCCATTTTGCCGGCGGGAGGACCTGCGGCGACAAGAACCACCGGCTACGCTCGTAGATTTCCGCGGGTCGAGTCTTTCGGACGCGGGTTCGATTCCCGCCATCTCCACTGAAGAACGCGCTCTTGACCGGGCGCGTTTTTCGTTCGGACGGGGTCTCTCGCGAAGCATCCCCGAAGGGGGCGCAGGGGGGATGTTTCGATTCCCGCCATCTCCCCTGAAGAACGCGCCAGAAAACTGGTGCGCTTTTTTATTTCCCATGCTATACTGTCTAATGTAAATCCATATCTTATTGAGAGGAGAATACAATGAAAATCCGTGTCCTTTTTCCCTTCCTGGCGCTTGGCGCTCTCGTCTTCATGATCGGTCTGGCCTGCGAAACGACCACAACGGTCACATCAGCGCCGCCCCAGACACAGCCAACCGCCCCTCCGCCGCCAACGGCGATCCCATCGCCAACGCCCGACGCCGCCGCCACCCGGTCCGCGCAGGCCACCCAGACGGCCGCGGTGCGCGAGAACGAGATCAAGGCCATCCTGGCGCAATACAATATCCCCACCGACGCCGGTCACCTGCTCTGGGACCAGGACCAGCCGATCGCCATCACGCTCACCGGCCCGGATGCAGAGTTCAAACCCTTTGCAACAGACATCCGCGCGTCCGATTTCGTGATCCAGACCGACGTCACCTGGGACACCAACTCTTGGCCCATCTGCGGCATCTGGTTCCGCTCGGACAGCAATTTCGATGCTGGAGCGCAATACCAATTCCTGTTCCTGCGGCTGTCCGGCCTGCCCGCCTGGGCTATCGAATACCACAAATACGACCGGTGGGTTTTCACTGTGACTGGAGAGGTCAAATACTCCGATGCCCTCGACCTCAACGACGGAGCCACCAACCAGTTCCTCATCGTGGCAGACGATAACGAGTTCACCGTCTACATCAACGGGATCCGGCAGGGAAGGTACTTCGACGACAGCAGGAAACTCTCCGAAGGCTACTTTGCCTTCTCTGGCATGCAGGATAGCAACGAAACCACCTGCACCTTCGACAACACCTGGATCTGGGCGCTCAAGTAACAGGACGCCTGACTCCCCTCCAGGATAAAAAATGGGGGCTTGGAACGAGGGATGTGCCTGATCCGTAGACAGTCGGGTTTTGAAAACGCGCCAGTTTCTGGCGCGTTTTTGTTTTTCATGGATGGCCCAGTATCTTCGAAGCGGATGATCATGGGAGGCCGCGTTTAAAGAGGATCACCCTGCCCCGGAAAAATGGGGAGTGGCTAAAAAGGTGGGCTAAAATAGGGATATGATTCCATGCCCACATTGCCACTCAACAACCCGCCAAAACAAAGCGGACAAAACGGAAGCTGG